>DAIMJI010000011.1:0-35030 GCA_036722335.1 Synergistales bacterium
GTTGCCCTGGCCCTGGCCTTCCACTGTTCACCGGACCATCCTTCCGTCCGCGACCACCCCGAATGGTCCCGCTGGCGCCCTGACGGTTCGATCCAGTTCGCCCAAAACACTCCCAAGAAATATGAAGATATCGTTCCCTTCAATTTCGAGACCGAGGCCTGGAAGTCCCTTTGGAATGAACTCCTGAGGATCGTGCTTTTCTGGATGGGGGAGGGCTTCAGGGTCTTTAGGGTCGACAACCCCCACACCAAGCCGTTCGGATTCTGGGAGTGGCTGATCGGAGAAGCGAAGCGCCGGGATCCAAACGTCCTTTTCCTCGCGGAGGCTTTCACGAGGCCGAAAATCATGAAGCGGCTCGCCAGGATCGGTTTCTCGCAATCGTACACGTACTTCACCTGGCGGAACTCGAGGGACGAACTGGAAACGTACATGCGTGAACTGACGATGACCGAGATGGCCGAGTACTTCCAGCCGAACTTCTGGCCGAATACGCCGGATATCCTGCCGGAATTCCTGCAGTTCGGAGGGCGACCGGCTTTCGTGATCCGGCTTGTGCTCGCCACGACCCTTTCATCATGCTGGGGACTTTATGGCCCTCCCTATGAACTCCTCGTTGGTGAAGCCCTTCCCGGCAGGGAAGAATACCTCGATTCCGAGAAATACGAGGCGAAGGCCTGGAATTGGGAAAAAGGCGGCAACCTCAGGGAGATGATCACCCACCTGAACCGGATTCGCAGGGAAAACCCCGCGCTTCAGGAAACAAGGAACCTGCGGTTCGTGGAATGCGATAACGACAGGATCATCGCTTTCCTGAAAACGTCCGGGGAGAACACGCTCCTTGTCGTTGTCACGCTTGACCCGTTCGGCCCCCAGGCGGGAAACCTCCGGCTGCCGCTCTCCGATCTCGGGATGGTGGCTACCCAGCCTTTCCTCCTCCACGATCTTCTGGGTGGGGAAAGGGTCATCTGGCAAGGGGAATGGAACCGGCTCGAACTGGATCCCTTCGAGTTGCCGGCGCGGGTTTTCTCCCTTCGGCGTCACCTGAAGAGGGAGTATGACTTTGACTACTTCATGTAGGGAGGTGGTGGGATGAGAGAACCCGACAGTTTTTGGTACAAGGACGCGGTCATCTACCAACTCCACGTGAAGGCCTTCTGCGACAGCAACGAAGACGGGGTGGGGGACTTCAGGGGGCTGACCTCCAGGCTGGATTACCTTCACGATCTCGGGGTGACGGCCCTTTGGCTTTTGCCCTTCTACCCTTCGCCGATGAGGGACGATGGTTATGATATCGCGGATTACTACGGAATTCACCCGGATTACGGGAGCCTGAAGGATTTCAGAAATTTCCTTAAGGAAGCCCACAAAAGAGGGTTCAAGGTGATCACGGAGTTGGTCATCAACCACACTTCAGACCAGCATGCCTGGTTTCGCAAGGCAAGAATCTCACGACCGGGTTCTGCGGCGCGCGAATTTTACGTTTGGAGTGACGACCCCGGCCGATATGCGGACGCGAGGATTATCTTCCAGGACTTCGAAACCTCCAACTGGACATGGGATCCTGTCGCGAAAGCGTATTACTGGCACCGGTTCTACTCGCACCAGCCGGACCTGAATTTTGACAACCCCAAGGTCCGGGAAGCCGTCTTCAAAGTCATGGATTTCTGGCTGGGGATGGGTGTTGACGGACTCCGGCTGGATGCCGTCCCATACCTTTTCGAGCGGGAGGGGACCAATTGCGAGAACCTGCCCGAAACCCATGAATTCCTGAAGCAGCTCAGGGGGAGGGTAGACGAGAAGTACGAAGGGAGGATGCTCCTGGCGGAAGCCAACCAGTGGCCCGAGGACGCCGTCGCCTATTTCGGCTACGGGGACGAATGCCACATGGCGTTCCATTTCCCCATCATGCCGCGGATCTTCATGGCCTTGTGGATGGAAAACAGCCACCCTGTCATCGACATCATGGAACAGACGCCTCCCATTCCAGACGTCAACCAGTGGGTCATGTTCCTGAGAAACCACGATGAACTGACCCTGGAAATGGTGACGGACGAGGAACGGGATTACATGTACCGGACATACGCTAGGGACCCGAGAGCGAGGATCAACCTCGGGATAAGGAGAAGGCTTTTTCCGCTCATGCAGCAGAACCGGCGGAAGGTGGAACTGCTGAAGTTTATCCTTCTTTCCTTGCCTGGAACCCCGTGCCTTTATTATGGGGATGAGATCGGAATGGGCGACAATTACTTCCTCGGCGACAGGAACGGTGTCAGGACCCCGATGCAGTGGAGTCCGGACCGGAATGCCGGTTTTTCGAGAGCCAACCCCCAGAAACTGTACCTGCCGGTAGTGACCGACCCGGAATATGCCTACGAGGCCGTCAACGTGGAAAACCAGGAACGAAACCCGTCCTCGCTGTTGTGGTGGATGCGGAGAATCATCGGGATGAGGAAAAGGCATCCCTGCTTCAGCAGGGGGGAAACACGGTTCCTTCACCCGAAGAACCCGAAGGTCCTGGCTTTCCTTAGGTCTTTCGAGGACGAGGTCGTCCTCGTCGTGGCGAACCTCTCCCGTTTCGCGCAGGTCGTCGAGCTGGACCTTTCGGGACACGAAGGGGAAGTCCCCGTCGAAGTGTTCAGCGGGAACCGTTTCCCGCCTGTAAGCGCCAAGCCGTACCTTCTCACGCTGGGATTCCATGACTACCTGTGGCTGCAGCTTATCCGTGACGAGGCCTCGGGTGAAATGACCGGACAGCAGGCAATCCTCCCGCAGTTCAGGACTTCCAGGGCCTGGAAGGATGTCCTTTCCTCCCCCGAAAGCAGGAAAGCCATGGAAGGGATACTCCAGGGCTTCCTGCCCCAGCAGCGATGGTTCGGGTCGAAGGCGCGGAGAATCCGTTCACTCTCGATAGAAGATGCCGTTTTCCTGGAGGATGCCGCCCAGGGGACCCAGCTGATCCTCGCCTCGGTCAGCTACGTGGAGGGGATGGGGGAATCCTATTTCATCCCGCTGGGCTTTGCTCCCGGACCGGAAGAGAAGCTTTCCGGGGATGGAAGCCAGTCGGTTCCCGTCGCCAGGGCCTCGGTCGGCGGCAAGGCGGGATTGATTTACGATGCCGTTTCCTCCCCCCGGTTTCACATGGCGGTCCTGGAATTCGTCCTGGGGCGAAGGAGACGAAGGGGCAAAAAGGGGGAAATGGCAGGGCAGGCAAACAAGACGTTCAGGCAATTGCGGCTCAAACTTGCCGAAAGCCCGCTGACGCGTGTCCTTTCGGAGGAACAAAGCAACTCCTCCGTGATTTATGAAGGGGAATTCATCCTGAAGGTGATACGGAAACCGGAGGAAGGGGTCAACCCCGACAGGGAAACCAGCCAGTTCCTGACCGAAAAGGGGAGATTCGCGAATACGCCCCAGTACCTGGGAGCCCTGGAGTACGACGCACCGGGCGGAAAGTTCCTCTTGGGCACCTTCCATGAATTCGTGCGCAACCAGGGGACCGCGTGGAACTTTTTCCTTTCCGCGCTGGACCAGTTCTGCGAAAACGCCCTGGCGAGGAAGGTCGATCAGGGAACGGCCGAAACCCGGAACATCGCGGGAGAGTTCTTCTTCGAAATGGCGGCCCTGCTTGGAAAGCGCACGGGGGAGATGCACGGGGCGCTTGCCTCCTGTCCCGACGACCCGGCTTTCGCCCCGGAGCCCTTTTCCATGCTTTACCAGCGGTCGGTATACCAGTCCATAAGGAGCCTTGTTCGGGAAAGCCTCCAGGATTTGAGGGAACTTCTTCCTTCCCTGGACAGCAATCTTTCCGGGATAGTCCAGGAAGTCCTTTCCTCGGAAAAGGACGTTCTCTCAATCCTGCTCCCGCTGACGAGGGAGAAGCTTGGGGGGCTGAAGGTACGCATTCACGGCGATTACCATCTGGGGCAGGTCCTTTTTACGGGGAAAGATTTCTTCATCATCGACTTCGAGGGAGAGCCAATGCGGCCCCTGAGCGAGCGAAGGCTGAAAAGGTCTCCCTTCAGGGACCTGGCAGGCATGTTGAGATCTTTTGACTACGCGGCGTGGAGGATTTCTCTTGCCAGGGCACAAAGGCGGCCGGAAGAAGGCGAGGTCCTTGGACAATGGCTCGAGTCCTGGAGAAGGGAAACCTCTTCGGCTTTCCTTGAGGGGTATTTCGAGGCTGTTGACGGGAAACGCTTCGTTCCGGCCGGCGCACATGAAAGGCAGAGCCTGATCAACGTCTTTTCGGTTGAAAAGGCCTTCTACGAACTGCGATACGAGATGAACAACCGGCCCGACTGGCTGGAACTGCCGGTTCGCGGGATCCTTGAGCTTCTCCGCGAGACCGCCGAATCGAGAGGGGGAAGGGCATGAGCGCCGATATCCGCAAAGGGCCCATACCGGGGTCGCTTTTTTCGGAACAGGACCTCTACCTGTTCAGGGAGGGCACGCACCGCCGGCTTTACGAGAAACTGGGAGCCCATGTCCTGGTCGAAAACGGAGTATCCGGAGTCCATTTCGGGGTATGGGCCCCGAACGCGGAGCGGGTTTCCGTCATCGGGGACTTCAACGGGTGGGACCCGGAAAAGAACATCCTCGGGATGCCCTGCCGGGATTCCGGCATATGGGAAGGATATGTCCAGGGTGCCTCCCAGGGGGACCGATACAAGTTCCATGTCACGGGAAGAGGGGGGGCGCTCCTTCCGGACAAGCTCGACCCGTTTGCTTTTTTCTCGGAGATTTCCCCTGGAACGGCCTCTGTTGTCTGGGACCTGTCGAACGAATGGAAAGACCGTGAGTGGATCGATGCCCGCTCCACCAGCAAGGACAGGGAATCCGCCATGACCGTTTACGAGGTCCACATGGGGTCCTGGCGCCGTTCTCCAGGAAACGGCGGTTTCCTGACCTACAGGGAGATGGCACCCCTCCTGGCCGGGTATGTCAGCGAGATGGGGTTTACCCACGTGGAGTTCCTGCCCGTTATGGAACATCCCTTTTACGGTTCCTGGGGGTATCAGACCCTGGGGTACTTTGCCCCCACGAGCCGGTACGGCACTCCCCAGGATTTCATGTTTCTCGTCGAGACTCTCCACCAGGCGGGGATAGGCGTCATCCTGGACTGGGTTCCATCCCATTTCCCGAACGACCCCCATGGGCTTGCCGAGTTTGACGGGACACACCTTTTCGAACACAAGGACCCGCGCCAGGGGTTCCACCCCGATTGGAAGAGCGCGATTTTCAACTATGGCCGGAACGAAATCCGTTCCTTCCTCACCAGCAGCGCCTGTTTCTGGATCGACCGCTACCATGCGGACGGGCTCCGCGTGGATGCCGTGGCCTCGATGCTCTACCTCGACTATTCGAGGAAGAATGGCGAATGGATTCCGAACCGTTATGGAGGAAGGGAGAACCTCGATGCCATCGAATTCATCCGGAAGCTGAACATCGCCTGCTATGGGGATTTCCCAGGAATCCAGACCATAGCCGAGGAATCGACGGCCTGGCCCATGGTCACGCGCCCGGCCCACCTGGGGGGGCTGGGTTTCGGCCTGAAATGGAACATGGGCTGGATGCACGATATCCTGGAATATTTCCGCAACGACCCCATCTTCAGGAAATACCACCAGGACAAGCTGGCCTTCGGCATTTGGTATGCCTTCTCCGAAAACTTCCTTCTTCCGCTTTCCCACGACGAGGTCGTCTACGGGAAAGGATCGCTCCTTGGGAAGATGCCCGGCGACTCCTGGAGGAAATTCGCGGGCCTTCGGCTCCTGCTGGGGTTCCAGGCAGGGCACCCCGGCAAGAAGCTTCTCTTCATGGGAGGGGAGATAGGCCAGTGGGACGAGTGGAACCATGAAAGGGAACTCGATTGGGGACTGCTGGAGAACCCGGAGAACGAAGGGCTTCGGCGATGGGTTGCCGACCTGAACCGGTTCATCAGGGATACACCCGCGTTGCATGAAGGGGATTTTGAACCTTCCGGTTTCGAGTGGATCGATTTCAAGGATTCGGAAAAAAGCGTCGTTGCCTTCCTTCGCAAGCGCCCGGGAGAAAACCCGGACCCGGTCCTCGTCGCCTGTAACTTCACCCCGGTTCCCCGTTTCAACTACAGGGTGGGTGTTCCTTTCCCCGGGCCCTGGATAGAGAAGCTGAACAGCGATGCGGAAGATTACGGTGGAAGCGGGCACGGGAACATGGGAAAGGTCGCCTCGGTGCCGGTTCCGTTCCACGGTTTTGAACAGTCCTTGTCGTTGGTGCTACCGCCGCTTTCGGCCGTTTTCCTCTTGCCGGATCGGAAGAATCCTTAGTTTAAGGCAGTGGGGCGGGGGAAATTTCCCCCGCCCCACTGCCTTAAACTCCTTCACGCAGGCTAGGGTTCAACGACCGTCGCCTTCAGGATCACGACGGGTTCCACGGGAACATCCTGGTGGAATCCCCGGTTGCCCGTCTTGACAGCCTTGATGGCATCGACGACGTCCTTTCCCTCGGTCACCTTGCCAAATACCGCGTAACCCCAGCCTTGCGGGCTGCGCGAAGAGAAGTTCAGGAAATCGTTGTCCTTGACGTTGATGAAAAACTGGGCTGTCGCGGAGTGGGGATCCGATGTCCTGGCCATGGCTATCGTGTAGGCTTCGTTTTTCAGGCCGTTGTCGGCCTCGTTCTTGATCGTGCCGCGGGTTTGCTTCTGGTTCATGTCCTTGTCGAAGCCCCCGCCCTGGATCATGAAGCCGTTGATGACGCGGTGGAAGATCGTTCCGTCATAATGACCGTCCCTGACGTACTGGATGAAATTGGCCGATGTTTCCGGGGCTTTCCCGGCGTCGAGGGCGATCAGGATATCACCCTTGTTCGTTTCCAGCTTGACCATGGTCGTTCCTCCCTGGTTTTCGAATTTTCCTCCGGTTGTCCCTGCCTCGTTTAGCCTGAGGAAGGCCCAGATCGCGGCCCCCATTATACCAATCGCGACCAGCGCGAAAAGCAAGATCGGCTTTTGCCTGTCACGCATGAGCCAAGCCCTCCCTGGTAACCTGGAATTGCCAGTTTTCGCGGTCGAATTCGAACCCCTCTTCCAGGAGGGCCTTGCAGTTTTCCACCACTAGGGGGTCAAACTCGGCGCCCCTTCCGTCTTCAAGGGCGGCCATGGCCGCTTCCAGTCCCAGCCCGGGCCGGTAGGGGCGATCGGATGCCACCGCTTCGAAAACATCCGCGACAGCAATGATCCTTGCTTCGAGGAGGATTTCCTCTCCCCGGAGCCCCAGGGGGTATCCTGTCCCGTTAAGCCTTTCGTGATGCTGGCGCACGATCTCGGCAAGGTTCCAGGGGGTTTCAACGTTCTTGAGGATCTCGTAGGCGGATTCAGGGTGGGTCTTGATCAGCGCCATTTCGACATCGTTCAGCTTTGACGGCTTGCTCAGGATTTCCGCGGGTATCGAGATTTTTCCCACATCGTGGACCATCGCGGCCAGGTAAATCCCCTCGCAAGTCTTTTCCGGCAGTCCCATCCGCTGGGCGATGGCTTCGGAAAGAGACGCAACCTTCCTTTGATGTCCCGCGGTATACGGGTCCCGGGCTTCAGTCGTCGACGAGAGGACTTCGATCGTCTTCCTGAAGGAGTTTTCGAGCTGGCGAAGGCTTTTCTGGAGGGCTTCGTGGTTTTCCCTCGCCTCGATTTCAGTCCTGCGCCTTTCGGTATCGTCCATGACGATGCCGAAATGGTGCAGCAGGCGTCCATCCGCGGCTCTTTCGGCCCTGTTCCTCTCGACGACCCAGCGTGTTTCCCCGTTTTTCAGCAGAAGCCTGTACTGGTGGCAGAACGAGTTGCTTTTTCCCCTCTCGAACGCCTCGGCTTCCGCCTCCACCTGTTCCAGGTCATCCGGGTGGATGAGCGAACTGTAGGAAAAACCCGGGCGGGTCAGTTCCTCGGGGGTGTAGCCGAACTGCCGGATGTTTTCGGACACGTACTCCACGGGCCATCCTTCCTCCGCTTTCCAGCGGAAAACGACGGCCGGGCTGCCTTCGATGATCGTGCTGCTGATTCTCATCGCTTCTTCCTTCTGGCGCCTTTCTGTCAGGTCGCGATAGATGGCGTAGGTTCCCGAAATGCGTCCGTCCGCTTCCGTACGGGGTATCACCGAAACGGAGACAAAAACGGGCATCCTGTTCTTTCCCGTGCGGGTTCCCTCGATGGACCGGATGAGCCCGTCCATTCCGCTTCGGTTCAGCTCCAGGGCAGCCTCCCGTTCCTCCGGCGGCTCTCCCAGGATATCGTCGATGTGCTTGCCCGTCACTTCTTCGGTACTGTAACCGAAGAGCTTGAGGAAGGCGCCGTTGGCGTTTTCGATGATTTGATCGGCGGAACAAAAAACGATTCCGTCAGGAGAGTTCTCGAAAAGGGTTTCGATCCGTCTTTTTTCCCTCGTGGTCTCTTCCTGCGCCGCCTTCAGTTCCGTGATGTCCCTGCCCACGCCCTGGACTTCCACGAGATTGCCCGAAGAATCGAAAATTCCGCGGTCAACCCACTGCTGCCAGCGGACTCCCCCTCCAGGCAAGAGAACCCGTTCCTCGATTTCCCTGGAGGGGTTCGACGGTGTCAGTTTCGCGAGGTGTTCCCGGATCCTTTCTTCCTCTTCAGGGGTGTAATGGCAGCTGAAGGACTGGCCGAGGAACTCTTCGGGCGTTTTTCCGTAGTATCTCGCGTAAGGCAGGTTGGCGTAGGTGATTTCAAGGGAGTCGGGGAGGAAGCGCAAAATCATGTCGGTCTGTTCCTCGATGATGGTCTGGTAGAGTGCCCTTGATTCGAGGAGGTCCCGCTCGGCCTTCCTCTTCTCGCTCTGGTCGGTGAAAGAAACGAGGACCGAAAGGACTTCTTTCCCTTCCCTTTTGACGGCGCTGACGCTGCAGAAGACCTCACGAAGCCTTCCGTCTTTCTGGATGAGGTCGAATTCGCCCGTCCAGTTCCCACCGGCGAACACGGTTTTCAGGACTTCCGGCGTCTTTTCGTTCACCTGGACGAATTCTCGGTAATGAACACCCAGCACCTCTTCCTGGTTCGCGTAGCCCGCCAGGGCCAGGGCCGCGTCGTTCACGAACTGAATGCCTTCTTCCAGGCTGAAAATGACGAACCCGCTTACAGAGGTCTTGACGGCCTGGCTCATCAGTTCCATGGTAGCCTTGTTGGCCTGCTGCCGGATTTTTTCCTTCAGTATCCCCAGTCCCGCGTCAAGCATTTTGGCCATGTCGGCCAGCATCGCGAGCCTGTCCGCGGAAAAGTTGCCCTCCTTTTTACCGAACACGCAAAGGACTCCCTCGGGCGCGTTCTGGCTGCCTCCGAAGGGCAGGGCTGCCATCGAACGGTATCCTCGTTCCACGGCGGCGTCCTTCCATGGGCACCCCTTCATCTCCGGGCTGAACTCGTTGATGACCCAGGGGTGTCCTTCAAGGATTGCCTTGCCGCCTTTCCCGCATTCAAGAGGTTTTGACAGGAACCCCTGTTCATCGCCCGCATGGGCGATCGGCACAAGGCGTAATCCATCCGGGGTCTCTTCAGGGAGGCCGGCCCATGCCATAACGTAACCATGGCCCTT
Organism: Synergistales bacterium; assembly: GCA_036722335.1. Lineage (GTDB taxonomy): Bacteria > Synergistota > Synergistia > Synergistales > 79-D21 > 79-D21. Next base: position 9,585 of record DAIMJI010000011.1, read on the forward strand.
GACAAGGGCGCGGCAGAAATTGCGGACGGTCGACCTTTCGTCTTCGGAGTGAAAGAAAAGCCGGTTGAATTCACCCATGCTGGCGAGGGCTTTCACGGCCGAACGCAGGTCATCGGATATGCGGCGATAGGCTTTCCTGTGGGATTCCACGTCCAGCCGCGCTTCCTCAAGTTCCGCCTCAAGGGCCTTTGCCCGGGCCAGGCCCTTCCGGGCCCTGGAAGCGTGGAGGATGGCCTCCTCCATTTCGGCCCAGGAAACCCGCTCGGAGCAAAGGCAGCCGGAAGCTCCTTCCCGGAGGACCTTCCCCACGGTGGAGCATTGATGGTTATCAAACAGCAGGACGAGGGGAGTATCCGGAAACGAGGTCCGGAGTGTTGCGGAGAGTCCAGGCAAGCCTTCGGAAGGCCCCCTGAACAACACGGCGTCAAAGCTCTTTTTCCCGCAAGCTTCCTTTGCCTCGGGGATCGAGTGGACCGTTTCCGGTAAAAAACGATGTCCTTCCTTATCCTCCGGAACGGGAGGAAAGGAAAAGGGCTCGCTAGACGCGTCGAAGAAAAGGAAATCAACCAAAGCCTTCCAGCCCCCGATTCTAGACGATCGAGTCTTTCCTTTAAGTTTAATGCATGGGGGCACAACTGTGAACCGCCGGGCTCGAGGGAAAGGGCTTTTTCCGGAAAAGGTTGCCAGCAGAATACGGACTAGGGTATATTCGAAAACAGCCTAAAAATCCAAAAGAGCGGAGGGCTTTGACTTGCACGAGATCAGATGGCATGGAAGGGGAGGGCAAGGGGGATTCACCGTTGCCAGGCTTCTAGGTATGGCTGCCTCGGTCTTCGAAGGGAAATATTCCCTGGCGTTCCCTTCCTTCGGCCCTGAGAGAAGGGGGGCCCCCGTCCTGGGATTCACCAGGATAAGCGACAGCCGGATAACTGACCGCAGCATGATGGACCAATGCGATTTCGCGGTCGTTCTTGACGAAACCCTTATGGGTTCCGCCGTCCTGGGAGGCTTGAGGGAAAAGGGGATCGTCCTTGTGAATAGCAGGGACCCGCAAAAGTACGCGGGAATGACCGACAGGAAAGTCATGGGCATCGATGCCACGGGGCTTGCCATGCAGGTCCTGGGAAAGCCCATCACCAACACGGCCATGCTGGGGGCCCTCGTGGCGGTTTCGAGGATGGTTTCCTTAGCCTCCGTAAAGGCGGCGATCACGCAGGGCATGAGCGGTGCCATGGCAGAAAAGAACTGCACCGTCGTCGAAAGGGCTTATGAAATGGCAGGAGGGAAATGAGCATGGAGAGGCCGAACCTAGTCAATTACGAGAAGCCTGCATGCCTTGAGGAGTACCCGTGCGGGGCTTTCAAGGCAGGGCATCTCGTCCAGGGCAATGCGGGCTGGAGAGTTTTCCGGCCGGTGATTGACCATGAAAAGTGCGTCCGTTGCCTGCGCTGCTTCCTTGTCTGCCCGGACGGCGTCATCGACAAGTCACAGGAGAGGTTGGAGATCGACTACCGTTTTTGCAAGGGGTGCGGGGTTTGCGCATACGAGTGCAAGCTCAAGGCCATCGAGATGGTGCGGGAAGGGGATGAGGCTGATGCCCGGTAGAAGGATCTTCGTTTCAGGTGACGAGGCCGTGGCTGAGGCCGTCCGCCTCACCAGGCCCCAGGTCATTTCAGCCTACCCGATTACCCCCCAAACCGTAGCTGTGGAGAGAATATCCGAATTCGTGGAGGACGGCTCACTCAAGGCTGAATATCTCCATGTCGAATCGGAGCACAGCGCGATGTCGGCTGCGTTGGGTGCGGCCGCGGTCGGAGCCCGGACGTTCACGGCCACTTCTTCCCAGGGGCTGCTCTACATGGCGGAACTTCTCCCCTACGTGAGCGGTGCCCGACTGCCGGTCGTCATGATGAACGCCAACAGGACGCTTGCGACTCCCTGGGCATTGCTGGCCGACCACCGGGATTCCCTCGCCCAGCTGGACAGCGGGTGGATGCAGGTCTATTGCGAGGATGCCCAGGAAGCGCTGGACATGATTATCCAGGCCTACCGCATCGCGGAGGATCCAAGAGTCATGGCTCCCGCCATGGTCAACCTGGACGGCTTCCTCCTGACGCACACTTACGAAATGGTTGACCTTCCGGGGCAGGAGGAAGTCGACGAATTCCTTCCCCCTTACAGGACGGGAAACAGAATGGACCTGGACGACCCGAAAACGGTCTGTTACGCGGCGATGGACGAATACATGGAATTCCACCTGAAACAGGAACTCGACATGAGGAAAGCCCCGGCTGTCATCGCCGAGGTGGAAAAGGATTTTGCGAACAGGTTCGGCAGGGCGTACGGGGGAATGATCGAAGCCTACCGGTGCGAGGATGCCGAGGGCGTGCTGGTGAGCCTCGGGACGGTAACGGGCACCGCAAGGGCTGTCGTTGACGCCATGAGAGGTGAAGGGCACAGGGTGGGGGTGCTCAAGCTCCGTTTCATGCGCCCCTTCCCGAAAGAGGAAATCCTGGAGGTCGCCGGCAGGGTGAAGGCCCTGGGGGTGATTGACAAGGACATCTCCGTGGGCTACCAGGGCATCGTGCATACCAACGTCAGTGCCTCCCTTTGCGACATGGCATCCCCTCCTCCGCGGATCAATTTCATCGGAGGACTTGGGGGGAGGAATATCTCCAAGGGACACATCAGGGAGATGTTCGATGAGCTTCTTGCCGCGGCCCGCGGGGAGCAAAGGGAAAGAATCCAGTTCATTAACGTGGGGTGTGCCTATCATGGATGAAAAAATGGTCACGAACGCGGCGGAATTGACGAACACCGAATACCTGTACGGGCACAGGGCTTGTGCCGGCTGCGGGGGCAGCCTTGCCCTGAGGCTTGCGATGAAGGTCCTCGGGCCGAGAACGTTCGTCGCGATCCCGGCGAACTGCATGTCAGCCGTCAGTTTCCTCTATCCCCAGATTTCCTTCACGACGAATTGCATGATCAGCCCATTTCCCGCCACCGGGGCCGTCCTGTCCGGAATAGAGGCGGGAGCCAGGGCTCTTGGCTTGAAGGACTACAGGGTCGTGGGCTTTGCGGGGGACGGAGGCACGGCTGACATTGGCATACAGGCCCTTTCGGGGGCCATAGACAGGGGGGACCGGATCATTTATGTCTGCTATGACAACGAGGCTTACATGAATACCGGGATCCAGAAAAGCGGCCTGACCCCCTTCGGATCGAGGACGACCACTTCCCCGGCGGGACGGAATATCCCGGGAGCGACGGGAAGGAAAAAAGACATGTTCGAGATCGTTGCCGCCCATGGGATCGATTATGCCGCAACGGCCAGCATCGGCTACCCGGAGGATTACCTCAGGAAGATCAGCAAGGCTGCCACGTGCAGCAGGACTTCCTACATCCACGTCCTGGCACCCTGTTCCACCGGCTGGGGTTTCCCCGTCGAGCGAACGGTCGAGATGGGGAAGATGGCCGTGGACTGCGGACTCTGGTATCTTGCCGAGTATGAAGATGGCGAATTTAAGCTGAACCGGAAACCGAAGGCGTTCTCGCCTGTGGAAGACTACCTGAAAAAACAGGCCCGCTTCAGGCACCTGAAGGAACACGAGGTCGAACTCATTACGGGGGACCGGGACAGGAAATGGGAGAAAATCCTTAAAAACTGGAAAGCCTAGGAAACGAAGAGGACCTTGCGGCGCAAGGTCCTCGTTTTTTTCGAACTGGCGGAGGGCAGAGGATTCGAACCCCTGGTGAGTCACCCCACAACTGATTTCAAGTCAGCCGCCATCGACCACTCGGCCAGCCCTCCGCGAGAAGACATTATATCATCCAGTGCAGGGCCGGGCGAGGCCGCGTGCTGTAAAATAGGCATGTAGCGGTAATGGAAGGAGGGGATGCTCATGAGAGCCGGGAAGGCGCTGGTTTCCACCTTGCTGCTTGCATTCGCGGCGCTGGTTTTCTTCGTTCAGGACCTTGAGGGGGCCTGTGCTGTCGACCCGAGCATCGATCTTGCGGTGACGAAGCTGAGTTGGGATTTCAATCCGAGAACGGGTGTCTTGAGGCTGGAGGCCGAGGTCCTGAACGTTTCCAAGAGCGATGTCGTGGGGCCCGGGATCGCCGTCGCGCTGGTCGATAGCGAAGGAAAGGACCTGGGGTCCGGCGTCGGGAGAAGCAGGGTTTCGAGAATCCGTCCGGAAGAGCGGGCCGAGGTTAAGCTGACGTTGAAAGTCGCGAAGATACCAGGAACGATCCGGGTCTCACCTTTTCAAGGGGTTGCCGGGACTTGAAATTGAACAGAAGGGGGTCCGTCGGGCCCCTTTTTTAGTCCAGGGAGGAGATGCGCGTGGAAAAGGACAGGATCATCAGGGATATGGTATGCCGCCCGTCCTCGGTCGCCGTCGTGGGGGCTTCCCGTAGCCCGGGAAGGCCTGTTTCGGGCGTAATGGCGTACCTGGCGGACAGCGGGTTCTTGCTTTTTCCCGTCAACCCCGCCTACGCGGGCGAAAAGATACTTGGAATGGAATGCTATGAGCGCCTCGTCGACCTTCCGCAAAAGGTCGATATCGTCGCTTTTTTCGTTGCGGCCAAGAACCAGGAAACCGTCTTGAATGATCTCGGGGATATCGGCTACAAACCCGTCATCTGGATGCAGCCCGGGGCGGAAAACCCGGATGCGGAAAGCCGCCTTCGTTCCGAAGGGTACGCCGTTTTTTCGGGCGCCTGCCTCATGATGACCCATCGAACGGATTGCGCCGCGAGGGACTAGGCCACCCGTTGAAGAAGATGAATTTCCCCTCTTGACGATTTTGCCGCGGATTGATAGGATCAATCCGTAAATTAGGCACACCTAATTCTTGATAAAGAGGTGAAAGGCCTTGGCAATGCGAAAGGTCTACATGGATCACTCGGCAACGACGCCCGTCGACCGGTCGGTTCTCGAGAAGATGCTTCCCTTCTTTTCCGATAAGTACGGAAACCCCAACAGCGTCCATGCATGGGGGCGGGAAGTCCGTTCCGCCGTGGAAGAGGCCAGGGCGAACGTGGCCAGGCTTATAAACGCTGAGCCTCGCGAAATCCTCTTCACGGGCGGGGGGAGCGAAGCCGACAACCTGGCGATCAAGGGAGTGGCGGAAGTCCTTCGAGACAAGGGGCGTCATGTCGTGACGAGCGCCATTGAGCATCATGCAGTCCTGGACACGGTGAAATGGCTGGGGAAACACGGGTACGACGTGACCGTACTGCCTGTGGACGGCGAAGGCCTGGTGGACGTCGAGGAATTCAGGAAATCCCTCCGGGCGGACACGATCCTGGCGACCGTGATGTTTGCCAACAACGAGGTGGGGACGATCCAGCCCGTACGCGAGATGGGGATGGCCTGCCGGGAAAGGGGAATCCTGTTCCACACGGATGCCGTCCAGGCGGCAGGGCATATCCCGATTGACGTGAAAGACCTGCCGTTTGACCTCATGACGATGGCAGCACATAAGATGTATGGACCGAAGGGCGTCGGGGCCCTTTACGTACGAAAAGGTGTCAGGCTCGCGCCTCTCGTCCATGGCGGCGGCCAGGAATTCGGTTTGCGCTCGGGTACTGAAAATACCGCGGGACTGGTCGGTTTCGGAGCAGCGGCAGAACTTGCCGTGAACCGAATGGCAGAGGGCGGCATCGATGAGGAACGGAGACTGAGGGACCGGCTGATAGAGGGAATCCTTTCGGGTATCGAAGACGTATCCCTTACGGGGCACAGGACACTCCGACTTCCTTTTCACGCCAGTTTCTGCATTCGCTACATCGAGGGAGAGGCGATGCTCCTGAGGCTCGATTTTGCGGGGATTGGGGCAAGCAGCGGTTCCGCCTGTACATCGGGCAGCCTTGAGCCCAGCTACGTCCTGCTGGCCATGGGCCTGGACCACGCAACCGCCCACGGTTCCCTCAGGCTTACTTTGGGCAAGGACACGACGGAAGAGGACATCGACTACATCGTCGAGACTCTGCCCCCGATCGTCAAGACGCTCAGGGCCATGTCGCCGTTCAAGAAAAACGCTTAACCGGGAGGGAAATCCATGTCGATGTATAACGATAAGGTCATAGACGCTTTCATGAATCCCAAGAACGTCGGGGCGATGGAAAACCCGGACGGGGTAGGTGAAGTCGGAAACCCGAGATGCGGTGACGTCATGAAGATCTACCTGAGGGTCAGGGACGAGCGGATAGAGGATATCCGTTTCGAGACCTTCGGTTGTGCCGCGGCGATAGCGACGAGCTCTACGGCCACGGAGATGGTGAAGGGGCGAACCATAGAGGAGGCTCTCAAGCTGACGAACCGGGATGTCGCGGAAGCCCTGGGAGGACTTCCGCCCGAAAAGATCCATTGCTCGCTCCTGGCCGAGGAGGGCATCCATGCCGCGGTTGAGGATTACAGGAGGCGCAAGGAAGGCTTGCCCCCTCTTCCGCCCCGCCACGAAGCCGTATGCCACCACGACCTTGCCGACGGGGAGGAAACGCACGGTGGCTGAGGGGCGTGTCGTCGCAGTCTGCCGGTCGGACCGCAAGGGGGTCCCGAAAGACGATATCGGCACGGGATGTTTCAAGGAAGGAATCGGGCTTGAAGGTGATGCCCACGCGGGATTCGCCCACCGGCAGGTCAGCCTGATTTCCATGGAAGACATCGTGGCGGCGAAAGAAAAACTGCCGACCCTCAGGCCTGGAAGTTTCGCGGAAAACCTGACGGTCGAAGGCATCGACCTGGGGGCTTCGGTGGTTGGCCTGCGGCTCAAGGTCGGGGAAATCCTGCTCGAAATCACGCAGATAGGCAAGGAATGCCACACGAAATGCGAGATATACAGGACCACGGGAGACTGCATCATGCCTCGCAAGGGGATCTTCTGCCGCGTTGTGGAAGGGGGAAGGGTTTCCGTAGGCGACCGCGTTGAGTGGGCTTAGATGGAGAGTGCAGGAAGCGTTCGCGAATTTTCAGGGGAGGGCTTGTCCCTCCCCTTTATGTTGTACAATCTATGGTGTTCCCAGGGATCGAGGTGAAGGAATTTGGAACAGGCACAAGCGACTACGGTGCGGGTCCGTTATTCGGAAACGGATGCAATGGGAGTGGCCTATCATTCGAACTACCTGGTATGGTTCGAGCTGGGGCGGACGGAGTTCTGCAGGTCCATGGGCTTCCCTTACAGGAAATGGGAGGATGCCGGTGTTTTCCTTCCCGCCGTGGAGGCGAGGTGCCGGTACAAGCGTCCGGCAAAATATGACGACCTGCTCGAGATCCGTACATCGATTTCCGGCTTGACGGCTTATACCGTGACCTTCTCTTACAGGGTTTCCAGGCTGGATGACGGGAAACTGCTGGCAGAAGGGGAAACGAAACACGGGTTCTGTGACGCAAATGGTAAGCTTTTAAAAGCTCCCCGACCTTTTTTCGGGTGGCTTGAAAAGATCGTCAATATGTCCCATGAGGAAGGGGTGGTTGAAGGTGGGTAACAAGGTCATTCTTCTTGGAAACGAGGCGATCGCGAGAGGGATCGTCGAAGCGGGGTGTGAAGTGGCCGCGGCTTACCCGGGCACGCCCTCGTCGGAGATCCTGCCGGCGGTGGCGAAATACGCGGATGAACTGGGGACGAAGACCGCGGTGGAGTGGGCCGTGAACGAGAAAGTCGCTTTTGAAGTCGCGGCGACGGCCTCCTTTACGGGAAAGCGTACATGCGCGGTCATGAAGCAGGTTGGATTGAACGTTGCCGCCGATCCGCTCATGAGCGTTGCCCATTTCGAACTGGCTGGAGGATTTTTGATCGTGTCGGCTGACGATCCGGGGCCGCACAGTTCCCAAACCGAGCAGGACAGCCGGTATTTCGCGATGTTCGCCAAAGTCCCCTGTTTCGATCCTTCCTCGGCGCAGGAAGCCAAGGACATGGTTTTCGACGCCTTCGATCTTTCCGAGAAATTCCACATGCCTGTCATGCTCAGGCCCGCGGTTCGCGTCGACCACTGCCGCCAGGATGTCGAGCTGGGTGAGGCCAGGGATCTTGGCCGAAAAGCCGACTTCAAGAAGGACATCCGCCGCTGGGTCTGCCTGCCGGCCCATGTCAGGGTGAGCCATCCCCAGCTGAACGCGAAGATCGACGGCGTCAGGGAGGATTTCGAGGCCCTGTACGGGCGCTATAATTTCGAGGTCCCCGCTTCGGGCAAGGCGCGACTGGGGATCATCGCAGGCGGAGTTTCCTTCTCGATCGTGATGGATCTCCTGAAAGCCTGGAAGAGGGACGACATATCGGTCCTGAAGATCGGGACGCCTCATCCCCTCCCGGTAAAGATGGTCCAGGATTTCATCGCCCGGCACGACAATGTCCTTGTCCTGGAAGAAACCTACCCAGTCATAGAGATGCAGCTGCCGGACCGGACCCCGATCAAGGGACGCTGGAACGGTTTTGTCCCCAGGGCCGGCGAGCTCCTTCCAGAAGTGATCCGCGACCTGATCCTTAAAGCGGTCGGCGAACCGCTCCCGGAGGTTAGCGTGACCGAGCTCAAGGCCGCGATAGAGGAACTCAAGGTTACCCCGAAACCCCCCATGCTTTGTCCCGGATGCCCTCACAGGGCCTCCTTCTTTGCCATGAGGAAGGCTCTTCCGACGGGGATCTATCCCTCCGATATCGGCTGTTACACGCTAGGTGTCAACCAAAGGGATGTCGATACCACCATCGACATGGGCGCTTCCCTGACCTCGGCCTCGGGATTCTACCTGGCATACAAGACGGACGGGAAGGACCAGCCGGTGGTGGCCACGATAGGCGATTCGACATTCTTCCACATGGGGATCCTGGGCCTGGTCAATGCCGTCTACAACCGCCATGCCTTCGTCCTTGCCATCCTCGACAACCGCATTACCGCCATGACCGGAGGCCAGTCCAACCCGAGTATCGGAGAAAAACTCCGCCAGGGGGACGAGGGCAGGCAGGTGGACATCGAGCAGGTCGTCAGGGGATGTGGAGTGTCTTTCGTGAAGGTCGTCGAACCTTACGACACGGCCGCGTCCGCGGAACTCTTCAAGGATGCGTGGGAACACGCCCGGCTGAACCGTGAACCCGCGGTGGTCATCCTGAGGCACCCCTGCATGCTCCTCAAGTCAAAGCAGGCCAAGGTGAAGGTCCGGGTCAACCCTGAAAAGTGCATCGGTTGCAAGTATTGCACGAACTTCTTCAACTGCCCGGGCCTCCCGTTCGACGAGGACGCGAAGAAGGCCTTCATCGACGAGCGGTTCTGCGTGCAGTGCGGAGTCTGCATCCAGGTTTGCCCCCACGGGGCGATCGAGGCCGTCGAGGGAGAGGAGGCGTAACCATGCAGTACATCATCGTTGGTCTTGGCGGGCAGGGCATCCTCTTCACGAGCAGGGTCCTGGGGCACATTGCCGTGTCCAGGGGAGAGCAGGTCATGGGGAGCGAGGTTCACGGCATGGCGCAGAGGGGTGGGTCGGTCATAAGCCATTTCAAGGTCGGTGACTATTCCAGCCCGCTTGTCCTCACCGGGGGCGCTGATCTTCTCCTGGCCTTCGACCAGAACGAAGGGATCAGGAATCTCCACTTCCTCCACCCGGGCGGCAAGGCGGTCCTGAACATTCACTCGGCGGGCGCGCTCGAGAATCCCCACCTTAAGCGCTTTATACAGGAGAGGCAGATCGAATCCCATGCTCTTCCCGGCTACGAACTCCTGAGAGAGCACATGGGAGGCCGGTTCCTTTTCATGAATGTCCTGATGCTTGGGGCGATGTGCGGCGCGAAAGCGGGCAACGTTTCCATCGAAGAGGTGCGTGACGCGGTGGAGAAGCTTGCCCCGGCCAAATTCAGGGCCGACAACCTCAAGGCGGTGGAACTCGGGTACGGGTATTTCGCCGGAAAATGACCAGGACTGGCAACGCGATCAACTGGAGGGAAGCGGGTTTCCCGCTTCCCTCCAGTCATTGTGGGTTCAACCTCGTGGAATTGCTGCTGGTGCTGGGGATATGCGGGATCCTGGCCGGGGCGGCGGCACTCTCCTTCTCGAGGGATTGGCCCTGGACCGATCCCGAAACTGCTGCAGCACGAGAGGCGGAAGCCGTCCAGAGGTGGCTTGATTCCCGGCTGGAGGAGGGGCTTCTCGAGCAGAAAGCCTTCACTTTGAACCTGCCCGCCACGCCCTCGGAAAAGATTTTCCTGACCTGGCAAGGGCATGGAGCGCTTGACCGCGATGTTTACGACGCTCACGGGATGTGCGATTTCTGCGTCAAGGGAGGGACTCTCTCCACGGTTGCGTATAACCCCTCCTATCACTCGGTTTCACCCGGTTTCACGCTCTATGTGCTGCCTTGCGGCTCCAGGCGCCCGGCCAGGCAAATTGTCGTCTCGCCCTATGCCAGGGTACGCCTTGCGCTTCCGTGAAGTGAAAAACGGGTGTATCCTTGTACCGTTTTTTAGCTGGAGGAGGAAGAAAAATGCCGGTTAAACCCTGGTGGCGAGAAACCATTGAAACCATCCTTTGGGCCCTTGTCCTTGCCTTGATCCTTCGGGCCTTTGTCGTGCAGGCTTTCTGGATACCAAGCGGTTCCATGATCCCAACACTGGATCCGGGAGACAGGGTCCTGGTGGCGAAATTCTGGTATGCCGTGGCCGAACCGAAAAGGGGACAGGTCATTGTCTTCAAGTATCCCGTCGATCCCTCGCGGGATTTCGTGAAACGAATCGTTGGACTTCCGGGTGATACGGTCCGCATGGAAAACGGCACCGTTTTCGTCAATGGCAATTCGTTGGCTGAACCTTATGTCGTGAACCACGACAACTTCAACATGCCCGAGATGAAGGTTCCTGACAAGCATTATTTCGTCATGGGAGACAACCGGCCCAACTCCCAGGACAGCAGGTTCTGGGGCTTCGTCCCCAAGTCCTTCATCAAGGGCCCGGCATTCCTGAGGTATTGGCCGCTTTCCCGGATAGGGCTCCTGGACTGATTCAATGGGCAGAACAGTCTGGTTCCCGGGCCACATGGCCCGAGGGCAGAAAAGGCTTTTCGAAGTTATCTCGGACCTCGATGCCCTCATTGAAATTAGGGACGCGCGGGCTCCTTGCCTGACCGCCTCACCCCTTTCCGAGCGGCTGTCCCGGACAAAACCTGTGATCATCGTGCTCAGTCGGAAAGACCTCGCGGAAGAAGAAAAAACCTCCCGCTGGCTGTCGCACTTCAGGGGGAAAGGGCTTTCCTCCCTGGCCTTCAACCTTAGGAATGACCGGCTAGACCAGCTCAAGGGCGAACTTTCACGCCACAAGCCGGCTCACCGGGACTTGCGTCTCGGTGTCGTCGGCATCCCGAACGTGGGGAAATCCCTCCTCCTAAACGGCCTGGTAGGGCGAAATGCCTCTCGGGTGGGTGCGCTGCCCGGCATTACCCGGGGGGTTGAATGGTTCCGGGGGCAGGGCGTGCTGGTGGTTGACTCGCCGGGCATCCTGGGCGCGAGGACGGGCGTCAGGATCGGTCGTGCGCTTTCCTGGCTCGGCTGTAACCGGGCGGACGTCATCGGTTCCTATGAGGCCAGCGCCCTATCACTGATCTCCTTCCTGGGGAAGAGCGGCCAATGGCGAATGGTTGAAAGCGCCTGGGGGGTACAGATGGAAGAGGGGCAGGCGGAGAGGGTCCTGGATGCTCTTGGGCGGAGGCTCGGGTGCCTGGTTGCCGGAGGCCTGGTCGATCCGGAGGCGGCTGCCCGGAAGTTTGTCGAGAGTTTCTCCGCGGGCAAGCTGGGCCGCATTACGCTGGAGGTCCCTGAAAACCCGCTGGCGGAGGATGAATTGCCTTGATACGGCTGGCGGGTGTCGATGAAGCCGGCAGGGGGCCCCTTGCGGGGCCGGTGGTGGCAGCTGCCGTCGTCCTTACGCGGGAACAGCGCGGCATCCTGGTCGGGATGGGACTGGACGACTCAAAGCGCTTGACTCCGCGAAAACGCGAGAAAATTTTCGAGAGCATCCTGCGCCTCGGAGTCCTCTGGAAAGCCCAGGCTGCTACGGCCGCCCGCATTGACTCGGTCAACATCCTCCAGGCGACCCTATGGGCCATGAGGCTGAGCGTCGAGAAACTCCTCCCGGGAGCCGACCTGGTTATCGTCGACGGGAACCAGGCCATACCCGGACTCACGGTCAGGCAAAAAGCCATTCCCAGGGCAGACGGACTGGTTCCTGCCGTCGCTGCGGCTTCTGTCGTGGCAAAAGTCCTCAGGGACCGTGTCATGGAAACCCTCTCCGGTCAATTCCCGCATTACGGTTTCGGGGTACACAAGGGCTATCCGACTGCCGCACACAGGGAAGCCTTGAAACGACTAGGCCCGTGCGAAATCCACAGAATTTCGTATTGCCGGAAAATCCTCTCCTGAGCCTATAGCCCACCAGAGCCCTTTCCCGGACGGGCCTCCAAGGGAGGCGTTGTCTTGGATCACATTGAAACAGGCCGCATGGGCGAATCCCTTGCCGAGAGATATCTCAGGGGCAAGGGATGGACTATTGTCGGCGGAAATGTTCGCGTCAAGGGAGGCGAATTGGACCTGGTTGCCCTTGATGGGGAGGGAGAGCTTGTCGTCGTGGAGGTCAGGACACGGTCTGTCGGAAAGCTGATGCCGGCTGAGGAAACCGTGGGCCCCCGCAAGCTCCGTGCACTCGTCCGCTCGGGAAGGATTTTCGTGGAAAAGTGCCGATGGACCGGGCCCTGGAGAATAGACCTTATCGGTATCAACCTGGCCCCCGACGGATCCCCACAATTGATCCATTTGCCCGATATCACGGCAGGAAGGATAGAAGCCTGATGGGCCCAGTCCTTGGAGTGACCCTCAGGGGGATTGAGGCCATACCGATCGATATCGAGGTCGAAATCACCGGGGGCTTGTTCACGATCGCCGTGGTCGGTCTTCCCGATACGGCCGTGAAAGAAGCGCGGGAAAGGGTCCGGGCCGCTTTGAGGGCCAACGGTATTAACCTCAGGGGAAGGATCGCGATGAACCTTGCCCCGGCGGATTTACCAAAGGTCGGATCCCTGCTGGACCTCCCGATGGCTGTCGGCCTGGCTAGGGAATCGGGGGCCGTCAATGTCGCGGAGCCTTCCCTTTTCCTGGGGGAACTTGCGATGGACGGTCGGCTCAGGGGTACAAAAGGAGCCGTCCCGGCGGCATTGCTGGCCAGGAAAATGGGGGTTCCCCTTTATATTCCTCCCGAAAACGCGAGGGAGGTTTCCCTTGTGAAGGATGTGCGTGCCTTTGCCGCCGCTGATCTCGCGGTGTTGCTGGCCCACCTGAGGGGCGAATCGCCTTTGCCCGCGGTTCAAGCGACGGATGGAGAGTGCGAAGAGCAGAAAGCCGATCCCGATTTTAGCGATATCAAGGGACAGGCGGCCGCGAAAAGGGCACTGGTCATCGCGGCGGCAGGGCACCATAACCTGCTGCTTGTCGGTTCCCCCGGCTCAGGCAAAACGATGCTCGCAAGGGCGCTGAGAGGGATCCTGCCTCCGTTGACCGACGATGAGAGGCTCGAGACCTTGCTTGTCAGAAGCACGTTAGGGCTCAGGTCGAATTTCGGGCGCACGCGTCCCTACAGGGTTGTTCACCATACCGCCAGCGCAATCTCGTTATGTGGAGGGGGAACGGCCCTTAAGCCCGGGGAGATCAGCCTTGCCCACAGGGGAGTCCTTTTCCTCGACGAGTTCGCGGAGTTCCACCGTGATCTCCTCGAGGCCCTTCGCCAACCGCTGGAGGACGGAATCATCACGATAAGCCGGGCTTCGGGCTCGGTGACCTATCCCGCCAGAGTCCTCCTTGTTTGTGCCTGTAACCCCTGTCCCTGCGGTTACTGGGGGGATCCTGTCGAACCCTGTCGTTGTCCGCCTCATGTCCTTGAAAGGTACCGAAGCAGGCTTTCAGGCCCGATCCTGGACCGGATCGATCTTCACGTCCCGGTTCCAAGGCTGACGCCGGAGGAACTGGTTTGCCTGGAGGGACGGCATGGGCAGTCAAGTGCCGAGTTGAGGGAACTGGTCACCACTGCCAGGGAGGCCCAGCGGGCCAGGTGGAAAAAGGAAGGGTTCCGATCCAATGCGGAGGTCCCTGAAAGGCTTGTAAGATCCGCCCTCCACCTGTCAAGGGATGTTCGTCCGTTCCTGTCCCAGGCAGTCCGGAACATCCGGCTGTCAGGGCGTGGGATAAGCCGGGTTCTCAAGGTTGCCAGGACCGTGGCAGACATCAGGCAAGGAGAAGAAGTGGAAGTCCAGGATGTCTGCGAGGCCCTGGCCTACAGGGGAGGGGGAGTTGAAACTGAACGACCGTGAGATCGCCATCCTGACGCTTAACGCCTGGGAGGGGTTTTCCGCCCGAACCCTTATCGGCTGGGACTCGAAAGGGCTTTCGCCGGAAATCGTCCTGAAGGGGAACGACGCATTGTGGGAGGAAGCCGGCCTGCCGGGAAAATGCCGGATGCTTCTCGATCGGTCAAGGGAAGGATCATGGGGAAGGCGTGAGGCGGACAAGGCTTTTTCCATGGGAGTCCGCCTGGTCCTATGGGGGAACGGGGATTATCCCGGAAAGCTCCTGGACCTGCCCAGACCCCCTGCGGTCCTGTATGCAAAGGGGAGCTGGCCCCCGGTGCCGAGGACGGATGCCGTCGTCGGCACAAGGCGATGTTCGCCCTATGGGGCCCGCGTCGGCAGGGAAGTGGCAACCCGGCTTGCGGAATCCGGCTATTGCGTCCTCAGCGGCGGAGCCCTGGGGATCGACGGGGCAGCCCACACCGGAGCGCTCGAAGCGGGCGGGAAAACAATGGCTATCCTTGGGACCGGGATTGACGTAACCTATCCACTGGGTCACGAAAAGCTCTTTTCGCGCATAGCCGAAGAGGGAACCCTCGTTAGCGAATTCCCTCTTTCAACGGAGGCAAGGCCATGGCGTTTCCCCAGGAGAAACCGGATAATTTCGGCTCTTGCCGATCGTCTGGTTGTTGTCGAGGCTCCGTCGAAAAGCGGGGCCATCGTTACGGCGAGGCTTGCCATGGAGATCGGGAGGGAAGTCTGGGTTGTTCCCGGGAGGATCGATGAATGGGTCTGCAAAGGGTCGAACGCCTTGTTGTGGGACGGCGCCCATCCCCTTGTCGAGATCGAGGACCTCGTTCGCTTCGACGGAACGCTCCAGGGGACCCTCTTCAAGGAAGAAGGACCGGGAGGAAATTCATCCAGAATTCTTCAGGCCTTAAGGCTTTTCGGTGACCAGACGGTTGACATTCTTGCTTCTCAGGTTAAAATGGGCGCCGCTGATATCCTGGTCGAGTTGAGCCGAATGGAAGCTTTTGGATTGGTTCGGCGCTCCGGGCCAGGGAGATGGAGCGCCGGCAAAAGCTGACGGGGAAAAGGGATTTCATTCGATCCGAAGAGGAGCGGGAATATGGCTGAAAAGAACAGGAAAGGCAAGACCCTGGTGATCGTGGAGTCTCCGGCGAAGGCCAAGACCCTGAAGAAAATCCTTGGGAGCAATTACGAGATAAAGGCAAGCATGGGACATATCAGGGACCTGCCGAAGAGCCGGATCGGCGTGAATATTGAAGATGACTTCAAGCCGGACTATATCCCCGTAAGGGGAAAAGCCGCGGTGATCAAGGAACTGAAGAAGAAGGCCGAAGGAGCCGGACGAGTTCTTCTCGCCAGCGACCCTGACCGGGAGGGGGAAGCCATTGCCTGGCATCTTGCCCACCTACTTTCGATCGACCCGACGACGCCTTGCAGGATCAGGATGTACGAGATCACCTCGAAAGCCGTCAAGGAATCGGTCAAGAAACCGGCTCGTATCGACCAGGACAAGGTTGATGCCCAGCAAGCCCGCAGGATACTGGACCGGCTTGTCGGTTACAAGCTCAGCCCGCTCCTCTGGAAAAAGGTTCGGTCGCGCTTGACGGCCGGACGTGTCCAATCTGTGGCGTTGAGGCTTATCGCGGAACGCGAGAGGGAAATACAGCAGTTTGAAAGCCAGGAATACTGGCTTCTGGATATATCGGCTTCCGGGGAGGGAGACAGGAAGTATACGCTCCGGCTGGAAAAGAGAGACGGTAAAAACCTTGTTATTGGTTCCCTTTCGGAAGCCGAGCAGATCGAGAAGGAATTGGTTTCCCACCCGCTGGTCATAGAGGATTTCAAGATAAGGGAAAGCCGGCGCCCGCCCCTTGCCCCCTTCAAGACCAGCACGCTGCAGCAGGAGGCTTCCAGAAGGCTCGGCTTCTCACCCCAAAGGACCATGAGGATCGCCCAGGATCTCTACGAGGGCATAGACATTCCCGGAAAGGGGCCTGTGGGGCTCATCACCTACATGAGAACCGATAGCCTGAGGTTGTCGGACGAGGCCCTGGCTTCAGGCCGGGATTTCATCCTCGAAAGGTACGGCAGGGATTACCTGCCCGAAACCCCGAATTCCTACGTCCCAAAGGGAAGAAGCCAGGATGCCCACGAAGCCATCCGGCCGACTGACGTTCGCCTTGAGCCGGGAATCGTGAAGGACTTCCTCAAGCCGGAGCAGGCCAGGCTTTACGAATTGATCTGGAAGCGCTTCGTGTCCTGCCAAATGTCGCCGGCCATTGTCGCACGAACGACAGTTGAGGTTGGCTGCGGGCCGTTTTTGCTCAAGCAGTCGGGAGTCACGGTCCTTTTCGAGGGGTGGGGAAAGGCCTGGCCCCTGGACATGAGGGAGGCTCCCGTTCCAAAGAGTTCCAAGGGCGAACGCCTGCTTCTGGAAGAAGTGGCCAAAGAGCAGCGTTTCACCCAGCCGCCGACACGTTATAGCGAATCGGGGCTCGTGAAAGCCCTGGAAGAGAACGGAATCGGCCGCCCCTCCACTTATGCCTCGATCGTCCAGACACTGGAGGACCGAGGCTATGCCGCCCTGAACGAGGACAGAAGGCTGGAACCGAGCGAGCTCGGTCTTGTCGTGAACGATTTCCTCGTGTCTCATTTCTCGGATGTCATCGAGGTCAACTTTACGGCGCGCATGGAGGGAGAGTTGGACCAGGTCGAAAACGGGACTTTCCCGTGGATCCAGGTCCCAAGGGAGTTTTGGGCCTCCTTCAAGCCCAGGCTGGAAGAGGTCGAGCATACCGTTGAAGCGATGAACTTCCCAAAGGAGGAACCGGAACCGATCGGCGAGGATTGCCCCGATTGCGGTGCCCCGCTGGTAAGGAGAAAAGGCCGCTTTGGAGAATTCATCGCCTGTTCGGCATTCCCGAAATGTCGCTACAGCCGGCCGATACTCAAGTCGATCGGGGTCACCTGCCCTAAATGCGGGAAGGGACAGATCGTCAGGAGAAGAAGCAAGAAGGGGGGGCGCACATTTTTCGGTTGCGAGAGGTACCCCGAATGTGATTTCGTTTCCTGGGATGCTCCGACCGGCGAGCATTGCGAGAAATGCGGAGCCCCGATGGTTGTCCGCGGCAAGGGGGATCCCTTCTGTCCCGCCTGCCGCCCCAGGGAGACTTCCGGGAAGAAGAAAGCGGTCACCAAGAGATGAAAAGGGTCGTGATCATAGGCGCGGGGCTTGCCGGAAGTGAGGCTGCCTGGCAGTTGGCCACCCGGGGCGTTCCCGTCCTATTGGTGGAGATGAGGCCGGCCCGGATGACGCCCGCTCACACGGGAGGGCTTTTTGGGGAACTTGTTTGCAGCAATTCCCTCGGTGCGGATGTTCTCACAAGCCCTGCCGGGATCCTGAAAGCCGAGCTTCGGAAGCTGAACAGTCTCGTCATGAGGGCCGCGGACGGTTCATCAGTTCCTGCTGGAAGGGCACTTGCGGTTGACCGCGAACGTTTCGCGGATTGTATAACCCGTGAACTGGAAGGCCATCCGCTGGTGGAAATCGTGCGCGAGGAAGCGCTATCGATACCGGAAGACCCCTGCATCCTGGCGACAGGCCCTTTGACAAGCGGCCCGATGGCGGAGTGCCTGAAAACTCTCGCTGGTGAGGATTTCCTGTATTTTTACGATGCGGTCGCTCCCGTCCTGACTAGGGAGAGCATCGACATGAACAGGGCCTACAAGGGAAGCCGGTACGGCCAGGGAGAAGATTACATCAATTGCCCGCTTGAAGAGGCCGAGTACGATGCCCTGGTCGCGGCGCTCGTCTCGGCTGAAAGAGCGATGAAACACGAATTTGAAAGGAAACAGCCTTATTTCGAGGGATGTCTTCCCGTCGAGGTGATCGCCGGGAGGGGGAGGGACACCCTCAGGTTTGGGCCCCTTAGGCCGGTGGGGCTCCCGGACCCGGCCACGGGACGTGAACCCTTCGCGGTTGTGCAGTTGAGGCAGGACAACCTTGAAGGGACCCTCTTCAACATGGTCGGGTTCCAGACAAACCTGAAGTGGAAAGAACAAGAAAGGGTTTTCCGCCTTATCCCGGCTTTGGGCGAAGCTGAGTTCGTAAGGCTTGGAGTCATGCACCGCAACCTTTACGTGAATGCCCCCAAGGTCCTGGACGGGGCTCTTCGCGTTTCGGGAAAAGAAAACCTCTTCCTTGCCGGACAGATGGTCGGGGTCGAGGGGTACATGGAAAGCACGGCCATGGGGGTTGTGGCTGCCCTGTCGGTAAAACGCCTTCTCGAGGGCAGGGGAACCCTCTCCTGGCCGAGGGAGTCAGCCATCGGATCCCTTCTTCATTACCTTTCCAGCGCCATCCCCGAGACGTTCCAGCCGATGAACGTCAACCTCGGGATCTTCCCTCCCCTGGAAACCAGGATTCGATCGCGAATGGACAGATGCCGATCGGTAGCCGAGCGCGCCGAAAAGAGTTTTGATGCCTTCCTTGAAAGACTATCCAGCGAGATGCCGGGTTATTCCGGATCGTAAAAATTGTCCTGAATATTATCCACAATCTAGACAAAAGTGGTAATATACGGTGCATGGCAGAAAAGTTGTCATCCCTCGTGGATGCCTATCTTCAGGACTTGCGCCACGGACGCAGGCTTTCTGAGCATACCGTAACGAATTATGCCATTGACCTGGCTCAATTCGTCGAGTTCGCTCTAGCCCAGGGCCTGGATGCCCCGGAATCGATCCGGCCAGCCCATGTGAGGGGATACCTGAGGGAAATGCTTGCGTTTGGCTACGCGAAGGCTTCAGCTGCCCGCAAGCTCTCCGCCGTCAAGAGCTGGATGGTTTTCCTGAAGGGTGAGCATGTCATTGTGGAGGACCCGGCCTGCAGGGTCCAGTCGCCCAAGTTGCCTTTGCGGTTGCCTAGGGCGATCAGCCTGGAGGACGTAAAGAACCTTCTCGAAAACGGTCCCACCGGGAAAAATGAGGTAAGGGACCGCGCCGCCCTTGAGCTCCTTTACGGAAGCGGCCTGAGGGTGGCTGAGCTGGTTGCCCTTGATTGGGAAGACCTGGACCTCCAGGAGCGATGGGTCCGTGTCACGGGAAAGGGCGACAAGCAACGGATCGTCCCGGTTGGGCGGTTCGCGCTGGCCGCCTTCAAGGCCTGGGCGGAAGAGTGCTCGACTTGCAGGGGGCCGCTTTTCCCCGGGTCAGGAGGGGAACGCATGACTGTCCGTACGGTGACCCGGATCGTGGACCGTGCTTCGAAGCGCTGCGGACTTTCGGGGATCACGCCTCATGTCCTGAGGCACAGCTTCGCGACTCACCTCCTCGAAGGAGGGGCGAACCTGAGGGTCCTGCAGGAGTTGCTCGGGCATGAGAGCCTGCTCACGACACAGCGCTATTTGAAGATTTCGGCTGATCACCTGCAGCGAGTGGTCAGGGAAGCCCACCCGAGGGCTGGGGATGGTGGAGACGATGTTTGAAGGAACAACCGTGCTTTGCATCAGGAGGAACGGGACTGTGGCCATGGCGGGAGACGGGCAGGTGACACTTGGGGACAAGGTCATCAAGGCTACCGCCAGGAAGGTGCGGTCCCTGAAAAACGGTCGTGTCCTGGCCGGTTTTGCGGGGAGCACGGCAGACGCGATGACCCTCCTCGAGCGTTTCGAGACGAAACTGAACGAACAGAACGGCAACCTCCTTCGGGCCGCGACGTCCCTCGTGCGTGACTGGCGACTGGACAAGGCGTTGAGGCAGCTGGAGGCGATGATGCTGGTGGCGGACTCGGAACAGACCCTGCTTCTTTCGGGCGCAGGTGACATCCTTGAGCCGGAAGGCGATGCCTCCTCAATAGGTTCGGGCTCGGGTTATGCACTTGCCGCGGCCAGGGCCCTTCTCATGGCCACTGATTGGGACGCGGAGAGAATCGCCAGGGTTTCCCTTGAGACCGCGGCAGAAATATGCATCTACACCAATAAGTCCATTACTCTGGAGATGATCGGTTAATGACTCAACCCGGGAAACTGGCCGAATCCCTGACTCCTGCCAGGGTTGTCCAGACCCTTGACCGTTTTATAGTCGGTCAGGACAAGGCAAAGAGGGCAGTTGCGATTGCCCTGCGCAACAGGATCCGCCGCAGGTGGCTTTCGTCGGAACTCTCGGGGGAGATCGCCCCGAAAAACATCCTGATGGTTGGCCCCACTGGCGTAGGCAAGACGGAGATCGCGAGACGCCTGGCGACGCTGGTCGATTCCCCTTTCATCAAGGTCGAGGCGACGAAATTCACCGAAGTGGGTTACGTCGGCAGGGATGTCGAATCGATGGTGAGGGATCTCGCCGAGTCGGCGATCCAGATGGTCAAGAACAGAAGGGTCTGTGAAGTCCAGGGACAGGCGCGCGCAAGGGCCGAAGAAAGACTTCTGGATGCGTTGCTCCCACGCCCGAAGAAGGAACCGGCAATGCCTGATTTCATGAAAAGCCTGCTCGGGGGAGGGGAGGAAAAGGAAGAAGTTCCCTCCCCGGAACCTTCCTCGGGTACGAGGGAGCGCTTGAGGGAAATGCTCGCCTCCGGAAAGCTTGATGACCGGGAAGTGGAAATCGAGGTCTCGGAGCAGCCCCAGCTGGGTTTTCCCATGATGGGAAGCGGAATGGAAGGAATGGCGATCAATCTTGGAGAAGTCCTGGGCGGCATGATGCCCAGAAGGACAAGGCGGCGCAAGATGGCAGTGAAGGAAGCCCTTGATGTTCTGCAGGCCGAAGAGGCGGAAGGCCTGGTCGACATGGAGGCCGTTGCCAGGGAAGCTCTTGAGAAAACCGAGGAAGAGGGGATCATCTTTCTGGACGAACTTGACAAGATCGCGGCCTCGGGTGGCGGGCAGGGTCCGGATGTGAGCAGGGAAGGGGTCCAGCGGGACCTCCTCCCGATCGTCGAGGGAAGCACCGTCCAGACGAAATACGGGCCCATCAGGACCGACCATATACTTTTCATCGCCGCGGGTGCCTTTCACAAGGTCAAGCCTGCCGACCTGGTTCCGGAACTCCAGGGCAGGTTCCCGCTACGGGTGGAACTGCAGCCCCTCTCGGCGGATGACCTCGCAAGGATCCTCGTCGAGCCCGAGCACAGCCTGGTCAGGCAATACCAGGCTCTCATGGAAACAGAGGAAGTCAAGGTGACGTTCGAGGATGACGCCATAAGGGAAATCGCCTCGATGGCGGCGCGCATGAACCAGGAGATGGAGGACATCGGGGCCAGGAGGCTCCACACCATCATGGAAATCCTGCTTGAAGAGGTGAGCTTTTCGGCTCCTGACATGAGCGGAAACCAGGTGAGGGTGGATGTCCCGTTCGTGAAAAGCAGGCTGGAGCACCTTGCCTCGGATACCGACGTGAGGAAGTACCTGATCTGATCAAGCTGGAACCCGAATTGGAGCATGGAGGGATAAAGATGACTATGAGGACACCAAAGGAATTACTGGAGAGCAGGCCGAAAATCCTTAACCCGTCCGCGATGGAAGATCTGCTCGAGAAAACGAGAATCGTCAGCCGGGCCCTGGAAAACCGCAAGGGAGACAGCCAGCCGGATTACCAGAGGCTTGCCTCCCTGCTCTGCGACCTGTCGGCCGCGAATGTCTACATTATCAACCGCGAGGGAAAAGTCCTTGGATATGCCTGGATCAGCCAGTACGATTGTCCGATTATGACGGACCAGCTCAAGGACGGGAAAATGCCGGACCGTTACGTGGAGAAACTGAACCAGTACCATGAATCGGTCCTCAACTACACTGACCACGGAGCCTGCGCTTACGCGGACGTTCCCTGCATGTACTCGGACAAGCATGTCGTCTATGTCCCGATCAACGGGGCCGGAGACCGCCTTGGCACCATGATCCTGGCCAGGTTCGGGATCGAGTTCGACACGAGGGACCTTGTCCTGGCGGAGTATCTTGCTACGGTCGTGGGACTGGAGATTCTCCATGAAAGGGCCAGGTCAATAGAAGACCGGTCCAGGGAGCGCCTGATCGTCCAAATGGCGATGAGGGCCCTTTCCTACTCCGAGGTGAAGTCCGTCAAGCACATCATCAGGGAGCTCGGCAGTTCCGAAGGAGTCGTTGTCGCGAGCAGGGTCGCGGACCGGGTCGGAGTGACGAGAAGCGTTATCGTCAATGCCCTTCGCAAGCTAGAGAGCGCGGGGATCATAGAAAGCAGGAGCCTGGGCATGAAGGGAACCCACATCAAGGTGATGAGCCCTCTCTTCATCGAGGACCTGCGGGTCTTCGAGTAGAATCGGGAGGAGTTCCCCCCATTCCCCGCGGGGTGGCTAAAAGCGGGTTGATTCTTTATAATCACTCTATTTCCGGCGGCTTTGCAAAAACCTAACGAGCGGAGGCTAAAAGGGAAACATGGCGGAGGAAAGAAGCGTAACGGCGGAACCGGTGAAGGTGGGCGACATCGTCAAGGGCACCGTTGAACACATAGCGGCTTACGGGGCTTTTGTAAGATTGGCCACCGGCCAGAAGGCCATGATCCACATTTCGGAACTGTCACAAAGCTTTGTCAAGAAAGTGGAAGATGTGCTCGCGGTTGGCCAGGAAGTCCAGGCGCAGGTCATCAAGATCGACGAGAAGAACCGCATCGACCTGTCGATAAAGGTTCTCCAGGCAAAAGAGAACAGGCCTCCGAGAAAGAGAGAGGACGATTTCGAGAAAAAACTCTCACTCTTCCTGAAAAGCAGCGAGGAAAAGATCGCCGACCTGAACAACAAGCTGAAGGATCCCCGCGGGAACAAGAAGCGTGGGGGAGGCTCCGGCGCCGGCGGCGGCCAGGGTGGGAAACGCTCGTAACCCTATGAATGGCTTCATTGACGGCGGGGGGGAAACCCCCCCGCTTTTGTTTGAAAACCTGGAGCCTCGGGATGCCCAGGCCCTCTTCGCGCAAATGAAGGGCCGTGCCTTCGATATTTCCATTGTTCGGGGAGTCGCGAAGCGCTGTCGATGGCAGAAACCCCAGGTTATCGTCTGTTCCCCCCTGAAGGCCGGTAAGCCTTTCCCGACGACATTCTGGCTGACTTGTCCCTTTCTGGACCGCAAGTGCGGCCAACTGGAGTCGGAAGGTGGAGTCGGGGAACTCGAGGGGCTCCTTTCCGAACCTGCCATGCATGGCGCCTGGATTGCCTTTAACGAGAAACTTTCCATGCTCAGGGCAAGCCTCCTGTCATGCGAACAGAAACTAGGGCTGCTGGAAGAGAAACCCGCCCTTATGGAAAACCTGAGGCACCTGGGCATAGGAGGAATAAAGGCTGGAGAAAAACCCTGGGTCAAGTGCCTTCACCTGCAGGTTGCGGCTTGGCTTGGAACGGGCTTTCACCCGGCAGGGGAATGGCTGGAAGAAAAGCTGGGAGATCTTGATTGCGCCGGGGCTTGGCTTGAACGCTGCTAGACGATGAAAAGGGCTTTTTGAGGAGGGGTTGGCATGTGGAAAGGGCGTTTTTCCGCCGAAACCGCCGATGAGGTGTTAAGGTTTAGCCATTCTCTTGACCTTGACTGGCGACTTGCAAGATGCGACATCATGGGGAGCATCGCTCATGCCCGCATGCTTGGGCGCGTAGGGCTGCTGGGAGAGCAGGAAAGCAGTGACCTTGAAAGAGGCCTGAGGCAAGTCGCGGCGGAGATCGAATCGGGAAACTACATTCCCCGGGTCGATCTCGAAGATGTCCATATGAACGTCGAATCCCGCCTTACAGAGATCCTGGGGCCGTTGGGCGCCAGGCTTCACATGGGGAGAAGCCGCAACGACCAGGTTGCCACGACCCTGAGGCTTTACCTGAGGGAAACCCTGGTCCGGATCGGAGGACTCCTTGCGAATCTCCAGGAAGCGCTGCTGTATCTTGCCGAGCGCGACGAAAAAGTCCTCGTTCCCGGGTACACTCACCTTCAGCAGGCTCAGCCGATCAGCATGGGGCATTATTGGCTGGCACACTACCAGGCCTTTTCCAGGGACGCGAGAAGGCTGCTTTTTGCCATTGAATCCTTAAACGAGTCCCCGCTTGGAAGCGGTGCCCTGGCAGGTTCAACCCTACCCCTGGACCGTTCCTTCACGGCAGAGTTACTGGGGTTCCCCAAGCCCACGGAGAACAGCCTGGATACTGTCGGGCAGAGGGACTACCTTCTTGACATCCATGGTTTTTGTTCGACTTTCGGGATTCACACGAGCCGACTGGCCGAAGACCTGATCCTTTACAGTTCACAGGAGTTTGGCTGGATTCGCCTGCCTGACGCCTATTGCACAGGTTCGAGCATGATGCCCCAGAAAAAGAACCCGGACGTGCTGGAACTGGTAAGGGGAAGGACTGGGCAGTTTGTCGGGCACCTCGTTGACCTGCTGGTCAACCTGAAGGGGCTGCCCTCGACCTATGACAGGGACCTCCAGGAAGACAAGAGGGGGCTTTGGGAAAGCCTGGACCTCATGGAATCGATCTTCGCGGTCCTGACCCCCCTTCTGGGAAAGGTCGAAGTCGAGGCTAACAGGGCAAAAACCGGGTTCGAGAATGGCCTTTTGCTGGCTACCGATGTGGCGGAGTACCTCGTGCTGAAGGGGGTTCCATTTCGCCAGGCGCATGAAAAGGTCGGGAAGGCAGTAGCCTGGTGCATAAGGGAAAACCGTGCGCTGACGAGCCTTTCCGTTGACGAGTGGAAAAGGCTGGTTCCGGAAGCGGAGGAGGACCTCCTGCCCCTGCTCGATGTCACGGTGTCCGTCTCCCGTAGGCAAACCTACGGCGGGACCGGATTTGCCCAGGTGAGCGCCCAGCGCGACCGTGCCCGTAAGGGGCTCGCGGAATTCAAAGGGACCCTTTCCTCCATTCCGGGGCCGTCGATCGAAATCTAGACGATCCTCTCCAGGGGCAACCTTGACAGACGGGCCGAGGGTCGCTATATTGTCCTAGCCCTTAGAGCTGAGTCGTTAGCTCAGCTGGCAGAGCACCGGACTTTTAATCCGGGTGTCGAGGGTTCGAATCCCTCACGACTCACCATCGCGGTCCCATCGTCTAGTGGCCTAGGACACCGCCCTTTCAAGGCGGCGGCACGGGTTCGAATCCCGTTGGGACCGCCA
>DAIMJI010000012.1:0-32376 GCA_036722335.1 Synergistales bacterium
AAGCACGCCGCCAGCGTTCGTCCTGAGCCAGGATCAAACTCTCCATGGCTTTCTTGCGAATACTCGAACATCTTCACGCGCTGTATTCTTTTGGCAAGGTTCGGCCGCCCAGCGGGCGGCGAACGAGACTATACCACGCTTTCGTGGGTGATGCAACCCCCCTCCGGAGGAAAAACCGGCAGATGCTGCATGCTATAATACCTTGGATTTTTGACACGGGATTGCCCCAGTAGGAGCAAACCTTTCGGGGATGAGTATGAAAAAATGAAAAAAGAAGAAGGAAACGCGGGAAAAATGCTAAAAAGAAAGGATCAGGGCGGGTTCCTCGGCAGTCTGGGAACCTTGATTCTCGTCATCCTGCTGCTTTGCGCGGCGGTTGCTTCGGTGGGCGGTGCGGTTTATGTCTGGATCCTGTCGAGGGAGCTGCCGACTTCGGAAGAAATGGCCAACCACAGGCCCAACCTGGCAACGGTCGTTTATGACAGGAACGGGAAGGTCATTACGAACCTTTATTATGAAAACCGTCAATGGGTCAAGCTCGAAGCGATATCGCCGAACATGGTGAAGGCGGTGCTCGCCGCCGAAGACGCTGATTTTTACGAGCACGGCGGGATCGATCCGACGGCGATCCTGAGGGCCTTCATCAAGGATGTGACACACCAGGCGACACGCCAGGGGGGAAGCACGATAACCCAGCAGTTGGCGAGGAACCTTTTCCTGACGCGGGAAAGGACTCTCGTTCGCAAGGTGAAGGAAGCGATCCTCTCCGTCAGGATGGAGAGAACCTATTCGAAGGACCAGATCCTGGAGATGTACCTGAACACGATTTATTTCGGGCATGGGACGTATGGTATCGGAGCGGCGTCACAGGCCTATTTCGGTAAAACGGCAAGCCAGCTCAACCTTCCGGAAGCTTCGGTGCTCGCAGGCCTGATAGCGGCTCCGGAATACTACACTCCCATACGCCACATGGATCGTGCGAAGGTTCGGCAGGGGTACGTTCTGGGGCAAATGGTCTCCAAGGGCTGGATTTCAAGAGAGGAAGCCCAGAAAGCCCTGGATGCGAAACTTCCTTTAAAGAGTGTCAAAAAGTCTTCGGTTTCTTTCGCCGATGCCCCTTATTTCATTTCCTACCTACTGTTCGGGAATTTACTGCCGAAATACGGAAGCGACGCGATTTATCGAGGCGGGATGAGGATCTACACAACCCTAGACGCGGACCTGCAGCGGGATGCCGAAGAAGCGATCAAGCGGCTGCCCTCGGAAGGGGCGATAATCGCCATCGATCCTTCAACAGGCGAGATCCTTGCCATGGTCGGCGGGAAAAACTTCGAAGAGAGCAAGTTCAACCGCGCCGTCCAGGCTTTTCGCCAGCCGGGCTCAGCCTTCAAGCCAGTTATTTATGCCGCGGCGCTCGAAGCGGGTTATCGCCCTGTCGATCACCTTCTCGATTATCCGCTCGAATTCCCGAATGGCTGGAAACCCGGGAATTACGACATGAAATCCCACGGCGAAGTTTCGCTCGTCGAGGCCCTGACCTATTCCTACAACATCCCCACCGTCAAGCTGGCCCATTTGACGGGTCTCGAGAACGTGACCCGCATGGCACGTAACCTGGGGATCACGACACCCCACCTGCCGAATGACCTTTCACTTGCGTTGGGCTCGACAAGTGTGACCCCTCTGGAAATGGCTGTTGCCTATAGTTGTTTTGAAAATGGCGGCAAGAAAGTCGCGCCTTATGCGGTCAGGGAGGTTCGGGACAACAGCGATGCGGTTCTGGAGAAAAACGGACCGGTGGTCTCGGATGGAATTCCCGTCCGGGTTGCCGTCATGATCCGCTCGATGCTGCAGGAAGTGGTCAGGGCGGGCACCGGGAGGGGAGCCGCGATCCCGGGTTACGAGACCTTCGGGAAGACGGGAACGACCAATGATTGGAGCGATGCATGGTTTTGCGGCGGGGTCCCGGGGCTCGTGACGATCGTTTACGCGGGCAATGACGACCACAAGCCCCTGGGAGACAGGATGACCGGGGGGCGAGTGGCCTCCCCGGTCTGGAAAGCTTTTGTTTCAAAGGCTGCGTCGCGACTGAACCTGGAAAAGACATTCCCCGTTCCGGACGGGGCGGATGTCGAAATCGTCAGGGTTTGCCGTCACACGGGCTTTCTTGCCGCACAGGGCTGTCCTGTCGCGGAAATACTCGTGCAGGCAGGTGAGGCCCCGACCGCGTTATGCCCGCTTCATGGGGGATCACTCGGTGCCGCAAGGGCGGATTCCCTGGCCCCGCGGCTCCTTCTTTCTCCGATGGACGAAGAAATGCCGAAGGGACAGACGGCTTTGGCCACGACGGATGAACCGGATGGAGTGACAACCGAAAAGCCGGCAACTCCCGCGGTTCCGTCGCCCGTGCTTAAATCACCTCAGGCTCAGCCTCCGAAGACGCCGAGCCCTGTTGAAAAGCCTTACAAGAAGGATCCGAGCAAGGCCGTTGACGTCGAGAAAAGGTACCAGGAACTCCTCAAACAGTACGGGCTGACGAACTGATTTCAAGCCGCTGGCCAGGGCGAGGGCTTGGCAATATCGTCAAAGAACTGTAGAGCATATCGGTCAGTCATGCCGGAAAGGAAATCGAGGGCCCTGGTCACGGGGTCCTCTTCAATTTTAAGAAGACCTGTCATTTCGGGCTTTTCGACAAGGGTTTGAAAGAGGGTTTTCAGGACGTGGCCGACCTTGGGTTCTTCGTCCAGAACCCTGGGGGAGGCGTAGACCTTGCTGTACAAGGTTTCTCGAAGGGCCTCGACGGCTTCCATGACGCTTTGACCCATCACGATCTTCCCGGTTTCCTGGCTTTGCTCAACAACGTCCGCGACCATTCTGCCGATCCTGTCCCCGTGAGTGCTACCCAACCGATCCAGGACTATAGCCGGGATTTCGAAGGGTTTGATGAAGCCAGCCCTTAAGGCATCGTCGAGATCATGGTTGAGGTAGGCAATCGAGTCGGAGATCCTGACAACCCAGGCCTCCATGGTCGAAGGGTTTTGCATATCAAAAGAGCGCCTGATATCGACCTGTCCTTTCGAATGCTGGAGGATACCGAGACGGACCTCCTCGGTCAGGTTCAGGCCCTGCCCGTCTTTCTCGAGAAGATCCACCACTCGCAGGCTCTGGGCGGCGTGGTGGAAACCGGTTTTCCCGTTGGCTCGGGCGATTCGGTCAAGAATCCTCTCTCCCATGTGGCCGAAAGGCGTGTGCCCCAAATCATGCCCGAGCGATATCGCTTCGGTCAGGTCCTCGTTCAGCCGAAGGCACCGGGAAATTGTTCGTGCGATCTGGGCGACTTCCAAAGTGTGGGTGAGGCGCGTCCTGTAGTGGTCTCCTTCTGGAAGAAGCAAAACCTGTGTTTTATGTTTAAGGCGACGAAAAGCCTTCGAGTGGACGATCCTGTCACGGTCGACCTGGAAACAGGTCCGCAAGGGGCAGTCGCTTTCCTTCCTCTGCCTCCCCTTGCTGTCAAGGCTTGCGCAGGCGCCGCTCGCGAGTATGGACCTCTCGATCTCTTCCCAACGTTCTCTTGTCTGCCGTATGGTAATCCCTCCCTTAAAAGGGCAAGGGGACCCTGAGGGTCCCCTTGCCTGGCGAGCCCGAGTCTAGCTGAGCAACCCGATTGCGCTATGGGCGGCCGCAAGGCGCGCGATCGGGACCCTGAACGGAGAGCAGCTGACGTAGCGTAATCCGAGGGAGTGGCAGAACGCGATGCTTGTCGGTTCCCCGCCATGCTCCCCGCAGATGCCGATCTGAATCGCGGGCCTTACCGGGCGGCTCTTTCCCACGGCAAGGGACATCAGCTGCCCGACGCCCTCCCTGTCAAGAGTGTGGAAGGGGTTGGCCGGCAGGATGCCCTGGCGTACGTACTCCGCGAGGAATTTCCCTTCGGCATCGTCACGGGAATAACCGAAGGTGGTCTGGCTCAAGTCATTCGTTCCGAAACTGAAGAACTCCGCCGCTTCCGCCAACTGGTCGGCGACCAGGGCAGCCCGCGGCACCTCGATCATCGTTCCGACAAGGTAATGGACTCGGCAACCGAAGGCAGTCATTTGTTCTTCCGCCACGCGCTCGGTCATTTCGCGTAGGCGGATCATTTCCTCTTTAGTCCCGACAAGGGGCATCATGATGTCGGGGATGACCTTAACGCCGCGCGAGGAAAGGGAGCATGCAGCCTGGAAGATTGCACGGAGCTGCATTTCATAGATCTCGGGGTAAACCATGCCAAGGCGGCATCCCCTGAAGCCCAGCATCGGGTTGTTCTCGTGCAGGGCGGCTGCCTTCGCCAGTTTCTGGCGGAGGGCATCAGCTTCCGGGCCCGTTTCCTTCCCTGCGTCGGCAAGTGCTTCGAGTTCCTTCTTGAGTTCGTGCTCCTTGGGAAGGAACTCGTGAAGAGGCGGGTCAAGGAGCCGAATGGTGACCGGAAGGCCGTCCATTGCTTCGAATATGCCCTCGAAATCCTCTCGTTGCATGACCTGCAGTTTCTCAAGCGGGACAAGCCTCTCTTCCCTGCCCGACGCGATAATCATTTCCTGCATGACGGGCAGGCGTTCGGCAGCCATGAACATATGCTCCGTTCGACAGAGCCCAATCCCCTTTGCGCCGAAGGATCGTGCCCTTTCCGCATCCTCGGGTGTGTCGGCGTTTGCCCAGACCTCCAGGGCCGCGAGTTCGTCCGCCCAATCAAGGAGTGTCCTGATATCGTCCGCGAAGGAAGGTTGGACGAGTTCGACCTTTCCCGGAATCACCAGTCCCCGGCTGCCGTCGATCGTTATCCAGTCACCCCTCGAGAAGGACCGGCCGTCCACTGAAAGGGATTGTGCCGCAAGGTCTATTTGGAGGGCTTCGCAACCCGAAACGCAGGGTTTGCCGAGACCCCGCGCCACTACGGCAGCGTGGCTGGTCATTCCTCCCCTGCTGGTCAGGACGCCCTGGGCCGCAAACAGGCCATGGATATCGTCGGGGGTCGTTTCAGGCCTGACAAGGATGACGGGTTTACCGTCATGCCCCAGTTTCTCGGCTTCGTCCGCGTCGAACACGACCTGGCCTACAGCGGCTCCCGGTGAGGCGGGTAGTCCCTTCGTCAGGATCTCAAGCTGAATCGAGGGGTCGATCTGGCGGTGCAGGAGCCTTTCAACCTGTTCAGGCGTGACACGAGACACCGCCGTCTTACGGTCGATCAGGCCTTCGCTTTCCATGTCAACGGCAACTTGTACCGCCGCCTTCGCCGTTCTTTTCCCGTTTCTCGTCTGGAGCATGTACAGCTTTCCGCGCTCGACGGTGAACTCGATATCCTGCATGTCCCGGTAGTGCTTTTCAAGGATCTCCGCGGTTTCAAGGAGCTCCTTGTAAACTTCGGGCATTTTCTCTCCCATTTTCACGATGGGTTCGGGCGTACGTATCCCCGCAACGACGTCCTCCCCCTGGGCATTGATCAGGTATTCGCCGAAAAGGCCTTTTTCCCCGGTTGAAGGGTTCCTCGTAAAACAGACCCCCGTTCCGCAATCCTGCCCAAGGTTTCCGAAAACCATCGCGACGATGTTGACAGCTGTGCCCAGCGTATCAGGAATCGAGTTGATTTTCCTGTAGGTTACCGCCCTGGGAGTGTTCCAGCTTCGAAAAACTGCTTCCGTAGCTGCCCTGAGCTGCACCCAGGGATCCGAAGGGAAATCCTTGCCCGTCGTCTTCCGGACAACCTTCTTGAACTGGTTGACCACATTTTCCATTTCTTCAGGCGGTATCTCGTTGTCAAACTGGACGGATAATTTTCTTCGGGTCATTGTCAGGATATTCTCGAACTCCTCGTGGGCAACACCCAGGACCACGTCTGAAAACATCTGGATGAAACGGCGGTAACTGTCAAGCGCGAACCTTCGGTCTCCTGAAGTTTCCGCGAGGGCTTCAGCGGTTTCATCGTTCAGGCCCAGGTTGAGGATCGTGTCCATCATTCCCGGCATGGACACAGGCGCCCCTGACCGGACCGAAACCAGCAGCGGGGTTCCAGGTCCGCCGAAAGTCTTTCCGGTCCTTTCTTCCATGAGACGCATTGCTGTTTCGACGTCAGGCCAAACGGTGTCCATTGTTTCGGAAGGGCTTTTCATGTACATAAGGCAGGCTTCTGTCGTCAGGGTGAAACCCGGGGGGACCGGGAGACCGATCCGCATCATTTGTGCAAGGTTCGCTCCCTTCCCGCCCAACAGCGCCTTCATCTCGGCGCTGCCTTCAGAAAAATCGTAAAGAAGCTTATTCCCTGTCGCGGACATCGCCACTCCTCCTTTGCCCTAGTTTCAGGCCCTTATCTGGTCCAGTATTTCCTGGGCGGTTTCTTCGATTGCCCGGTTTGTGACGTCAAAACAACGACACCCGATCTTGCGCATGATGCTCCTGGCGTGGCCCAATTCCTCCTCGACGCGCTCCCATTGGGCGTAGGTTGAAACATCGGCGTCAAGGCCAAGGACGCGGAGACGCTCCCTGCGAATCTGGATAAGATGTTCCGGTTTTACCATCAGCCCGATGACCTTTTCGGGAGAAACCTGGAAAAGTTCTTCCGGAGGGGTTGCTTCCGGAACGATCGGGATGTTTGCCACCATGACCCCCTTGTGGGCGAGGTACATGGAAAGCGGTGTCTTGCTCGTCCGGGAAACGCCAATGATGACGAGGTCGGACTCCGGTAACAGGTCCGGGCTGCGGCCGTCGTCACACCGTATCGAAAACTCTATTGCCTTTACCCTGCGGAAATACTCTTCGTCCATCCTTCTAAGGAGGCCCGGAGTCTCAAGCGGAGGCCTTCCCAGGCGGTTTTCCAGCGAACCGAGAATCGGTCCGAGGATGTCTATGACTTCCAATTTCCTCTCAGCCGCCCTGTCGACGAAATAGCGCCGCAGCTTGTGGTCGACCATTGTGCAGATGATCAATGCGCTCTTTTCCTGTGCGCTTTGGAGTACATCCTCGACTTTCTCTTCCGTGCTGATGTAGCGGAACCTTGAAAGGCGGGCCGCATCCGCCCCAAATTGGCTATAGGCAGCCCTGGCGACGTGTTCCGCGGTTTCACCCGTGAAGTCAGATACGACGAAAACATCAATGGCCATTCAGGAATCCGCCTCCTTTATCTGTGCAAAATGAATTGCCCCATCCTATTCTTTCAGTATCCCGAGGTCTCCTACAGACTTGAAAAGGTCGTTGCACTGGTTCAGCAAGGCGAGACGGTTTTCCCTGACGGCAGTGTTTTCGTCCATTACGAGGACCCTTTCGAAGAAAAGCGTGATGTCAGGCTCAAGCTTGTAGAGAAGACCGGTGACCTCAGACCATGCGTTGCGGCCCAAGGCTTCCTCTACGCTCGGCTTGAGCTCCGTCACGGTAGCGAAAAGCGATCGCTCTTCCTCTTGACGGAAATGCTCTGGTTTGACTTCCGCTTCGAAATTCCCGGCCTTCGAAAGGATGTTTTTGACCCGCACAGCGGCCACGACAAGCGCCTTGAACCAACCTTCCCCCTGTACTTGCGCATAGCTGTCGAGGATCTTCTGGACCTGTAAAGGCCGATTCCACAACAATTGTACCCCTAGTGACACAAGGCCGTGGGGGAAGCCCTTTTCGCGCAGTTGGACCTGGAGGCGCTGGGTGTAAAAATCCTGTACCTGCAGGATTGTTTCATCGCCCGCATTGATCGATTTTCCCAGGTCAGAGAAGAGGGGGGCCAGGTCGATGTCGAGATTGCATCCCCAAATGATTTCGTTAATGTTACGGGCGGCCCTTCGCAGTGCGTAGGGATCCTGTGAGCCCGTGGGAACGAGTCCCACCTTGAAGCAGCTAATCAGGCTGTCAGCCCGGTCTACCAGGCCGAGAACCGCGCCC
The DNA here is from genome assembly GCA_036722335.1 of Synergistales bacterium. Classification (GTDB taxonomy): domain Bacteria; phylum Synergistota; class Synergistia; order Synergistales; family 79-D21; genus 79-D21. Next base: position 7,894 of record DAIMJI010000012.1, read on the forward strand.
GCGGGGGAAACCGGAAGCGCGTCACCTGCAAAACGTGGAAGGACCTGTTCGTAAATTGCCTGGGCGACAGAGGGTTCCTCTCCGTTCCTGAGGGCGTATTCACGGCCCATGACGCCTTTCAGTTCCGGAAACTCGTAGACCATGCCGGTGACCTGGTCGGCCTTGGCCAATAAGCCCGAGCGCTCGATGGTTCCCTTGAACGGGGCCAGAGATGAAACCCGGTCAGCGAGACCGAGAGCCGTGGCGCGCACTCTCATCGCTTTTTCGTAGACGGATCCGAGTTGTTCCTGGTAAACAATCGCCTTAAGCTCGTCAACCCTCGAAGCGAGGGGTTTCTTCTGGTCTTCCTTCCAGAAGAAATTGGCATCCGAAAGACGGGCCCTAAGGACTCTTTCGTTTCCTTCCCGTACCGTGGACATGCTCGTTGCCTGGTTGTTGCTGATCCCGATGAAGTTCGGCATGAGTTTCCCGTTCCTGTCCCGGACGGGGAAGTATTTCTGGTGGTGTTTCATTGAAGTTGTAAGAACTTCTTCAGGGATTTCCAGGAAAGCAGGATCGAAACTTCCCGCGAAAGGCACAGGGAACTCGACGAGGAAGAGGTTTTCCTCAACAAGTTCCGGCTCGAGGTCCGCCTTTCCCCCGATTTCCTTTTCGATCGCAGAAACTGCGCTTAGCATTTTTTCTCTTCTCTTCGACGGGTCGACGATAACGAAATTGGCAAAAAGGATGTCCATGTACTCTTTGGGGCTTGGAATTTCAAGGTTCTTGTCTCCCATGAACCTGTGACCCCGGCTCTTTCTTCCGCTTTCCAGCTGGCCGAATCGCAAGGGAAGGACGGAATCGCCCCATAAAGCCACGAGCCATCGAATCGGCCGGGCGTATCGAATGGCTGGATCATCCCAGAACATGTTCTTCGGGAAAACAAGGCGCCTGATGACGCCAAGGCAAATGTCTGGCAGGATTGAAACGGTCTCCCTTCCTTCCTGTCGGACTTCCGCGAGTACGTATTCCTGTCCGTTCACGAAGGTTGACTTAAGGTCGTCGATATCGACATCCTTGCTTTTCGCGAATCCCATCGCTGCCTTGGTCGGGTTGCCTGTAGCGTCAAAAGCCTGGGACCAGAGCGGTCCGCGGTACTGCTCCACCCGGTCTTCCTGTTTTTGGGCGATATCCCGGGCGAGGATCGCAAGACGGCGCGGGGTCCCGTAGGTAAAGACCTCGGAATGTTCAATGTGGGCCTCCCGGAGTGCTTCGCTGAAGAGGCGGCGGCTTTCCTCCAGAGCCCAGGGCATGAAGCGGGCAGGGATCTCTTCGGTGCCTATTTCGAGCAGAAAATCTCTTTTATCCTTCATTTTCAACACTTCCTCCATCAGGAGAATTTCTTCATCAGGGGATGTCCCATCTCTTCACGCTGCTTGACGAAGGCTTGGCAACAGCGGGATGCCATCGCCCGGACACGTGAAATGTACCCCGTCCGTTCGGTCACGCTTATCGCGTTGCGGGCGTCAAGGAGGTTGAAGGTATGGGAGCACTTCAGCACGTAGTCATAAGCGGGAAGTACCATGCCCGTTTCGAGAAGGCGCGTAGACTCGGCCTCATAGGCGTTGAAGAGGGAAAAAAGCATGTCCGTGTCGGCAAGGTCGAAGTTGTATGTGGAAAACTCGACTTCTCCCCTGTGGTGGATATCCCCGTACTTGACCTTCCCGACCCAGTTGAGGTCGTAGACATTGTCGATCTTTTGCACGAACATCGCGATTCTCTCGAGTCCATAGGTAATTTCCGCGGGGACGGGGTTCATGTCAACTCCACCGACTTGTTGGAAATAGGTGAACTGGGTGATTTCCATTCCGTCGAGCCAGACTTCCCAACCCAATCCCCAGGCGCCGATCGTCGGGGATTCCCAGTCGTCTTCAACGAAGCGGATATCGTGTTCCGCCGGATCGATGCCGATTGCCTTCAGGCTGTCCAGGTAGACTTCCTGGATATTGTCCGGTGCGGGCTTGATGATGACCTGGTACTGGTAGTAATGCTGCAAACGGTTGGGGTTTTCACCGTAACGGCCGTCGGTCGGACGCCGGGAAGGTTCCACGTAAGCGACCCGCCAGGGTTCCGGCCCCAGAGCCCTCAAAGTCGTGGCGGGGTTCATGGTTCCTGCCCCCACCTCAATATCGTAAGGTTGCTGGATAACGCAACCCTGTTCCGCCCAGAAGCGTTCCAATCGCATGATAACTTCCTGGAAGTTCACGACTTACACCTCCCGAAATCTAGACACTGCTTTCAAGCAGCCTTAGGAACAAGGCGGAAGCCCTGGAAAAAAGATGATTTTCCGTTCCGCCGAAAGTTTCCGCCCGAAATTCCTTGCCAGAGAGCATAACAGCCTTTTTCAAGCGATTCAATTCCATTTCCTCGAGTGGGAATCCGCCGGACAATGGCTGACTTACCGAGCAGGCGTCACATTCGATCCCCTCGGTTCCAAGGAATCCCCGGGATAAAGGGTTTCCACATATACCGCACTGGTCTATCCGAGGGGAAATCCCGAGTGAAGCGGTCCACCTGAAAAGAAAGCGGAATTCCACCGCTTCAGGTGCGGTCCCTGCCTCAAGGGCTTTGAGTGACCAGAAAAGGAGGGGGATCAAATCATCCTGGGGATGCCACGGCAGGGCGAAACGAACAACGTGCCCACAAAGGCGCAGGGCCATCAGGAGCTTTTCGCGGTCCTGCCTGAGGCTCCAGAAATCCTCCTGGATTTCCACATCCTTGACGAAAATCTTCCTCGGCGAACGGTAAAGGTTGAAATAGCCCCATACAAGCGGTTCAGTCGCACCTGAAAGGCGGCTTCTGCCTCCCACGGCTCCTGGCGCTGAAACCCATGCGGGGCCTATCTCACGCAAAAGCAGGAAAAGCGTTTTCCCCTTTTCTCCTGAAGGTTTTGCTTTCAGGACGACACCAACCTGGCGGTAGTGTCCCTGCGGGAGAAGCGGAGACTGGGTCATCGCTTTACCGCCCGTAACCGAAGCGCTTGAGCTGTTGGGGCGATTTCCTCCACTCGGGAAGGACCTTGACCCATAACTCGAGGAACACAGGGCATCCAAGCTGTGATTCAAGCGAGAGCCTGGCAAGGCGCCCGATTTCCTTGAGCATCCGGCCTTGTGAGCCGATAAGGATTCCCTTGTGGGAAGCCCTTTCGACGTAGAGAGTCGCCTGGATAAGCGCCTTGTCGCGTTCCGGGTACTCAAAAGGGGTCTTGAAGGTCTCCACATGTACGGCAACACCATGAGGAACCTCTTCCCGCGTAAGCCTGAAGACCTGCTCCCTTATCAGTTCCTCCGCGAGAAAACGTTCGGGGTGATCCATGAGGATGTCTTCCGGAAAAAGGCTGGGCCCCTTTGGGAGGTTCTCGATGATCCTATCCCGAAGCACGTCGATGTTGAAGCCGGTCTTTGCCGAAACGGCAATGGTCTCGATCGGTTTCAGGGTCGAAATGTACGGACTTAGGACCACGTCGAGGGGAACGCCTTGCCTTAGCCTATCGGCCTTGTTTGCCACAAGGAGCACCGGGGTTGCCAGTTCAGCGATCAGGGCGAGCAGGGTTTCTTCTTCCGGTTCCGGGGAAAAAGGCCCCGCCTCCACCACGTAGAGGACCAGATCCACTGATTCGAGCGCTGTGCGTGCTTCTTCCAGCAGGAACTCCCCGAGCTTGTTCTTGGCCGGGTAGACGCCAGGAGTGTCGACGAAAACGATTTGTGCATTTGGGGAAGAGTCGATGCTCCGGACCCGGTTCCTGGTTGTCTGTGGTCTTTCCGACACGATAGAAACTTTCTCCCGGACAAGGGCATTGACGATGGAGGATTTCCCGACGTTTGGACGTCCGACCAGGGTGACCAGGCCGGAACGGTGCTCGTCGACGGTCATCGTGTTTCCCCCTCGAAGCGGAATCGGTGTGGAAGAAGGTCTTCCATTCGGTAGACGAGCATCGAGTCGTTATTTTCAAGGATGAGGACCAGGTCGGGCGCAAATTCGGCCAGGACCTGCAGGCAGGCCCCACAGGGAACGCAGGGTGTGCCGGGGGTTCCGGCGACGGCGATCGCGACGGGATTTCCCGAATTGCCGGAGAGGGCGGCAAAAACAGCTACCCGCTCGGCGCAAATGGAAAGCCCGAAACTGGAGTTCTCGATGTTGCATCCCTTGACCATCTTCCCTTTGTCGGTCAAGACGGCAGCCCCGACCTTGAAACGGGAATAGGGGGCATAAGCTAGATCCCGGGCTTGTCTCGCTTCCTCCATCAGGGACGCGTAATCCGGGGTGCAAGGCGCGTTAAGCGTGTTTGGCGTCATTCCCTATCCTCTTCTTTCCCTGAGGACTGCTGGCGGTCCAGCCGTAGGAGCTTGATCCTGTGGTCTTCGACCTCGATGACTTCTATGTTCCAGGGACCGAACTCGAGGACCTGTCCCTCGTCCGGGAATTTGCCGGCCAGGGCGAGGATGAATCCTGCCACGCTGAAAACGTCCTCTGACTCGAAAGGATAGTCAAGGGCTTCGCTCAAGTCTTCAAGATTGACATGTCCCCTGACGAGGAATGAGCCCCCCGCCTCCTTGACGATGTCCGGGTTCTCCTCGTCGTATTCATCCTGGATTTCACCCACGATTTCCTCGAGGAGGTCCTCGAGGGTCAGGATACCGGCCGTTCCACCGTATTCGTCGACGACGACCGCCATATGGACGCGCTTGCCTTTCATGATCCCGAAAAGTTGGGCTATCTTCATCGTTTCAGGGACAAACATGGCTTCCCTTTTCAGTTTCAACACGGTTTGGTTTCCCTGTCCCGAAACGAGGGAAGCGATAAGGTCCTTCACGTAGAGTATGCCGACGACATGATCCAGGCTCCCCTTATGGATGGGGAGACGGGAATGCCCGTGTTCCTGGAAGATCTCCGCCGCTTCGACGACGGTAAGGTTGTGGGGGATTGAAACGACGTCCATCCTCGGCACCATGATCTCGTGCGCCCGTGTTTCCTCGAAGGCGATGATGCCGTGGATCATCTTTCGCTCTTCCTCCTCGAGCGCTCCGGTATCCCCGCCGATTGTCACCATTTGTTCGATTTCCTCCCGGCTGACAAATGGATGCTGTGAGGAGAGGTCGACCCCGAAAAGCTTGCCTATGCCCCTGACGATGCCGAGAATGACCGCATTGACAGGGAACATGAGCCTGCTGACAAGCCTGAGGGGTGAGAGGAGTTTGAGGAGCAATCCTTCAGGGCGGGCAACGGCGACCGTTTTGGGGAGGATTTCGCTAAAGATGACGATCAGGGCGGTCATCACGATCACGGAAAGCCAAAGGCTCCGGACACCCGCAAGACGAATGGCGAGTGCCGTTGCCACGGTCGTCGCGGCAATATTGACAAGGTTGTTCAGGACCAAGGTTACGGTCAGGACTGATTGGACGTTTCCTATGAGCCATCCGAGGGCATTCTTGCTCTTGGGGTACTTTTCCTGCAGAGCCATCAGCTTTCCCTTGCCCGTGGATGTTATGGCCGTTTCACTGAAACTGCACAAAGCAGATAGAGTCAGGAGCAATAAAAGAAGCAGTGCATGGTTGATTAAACTCGGTATGTCCGTATCCAACTTGGGATCAGTCCTCCTCTGGAAGTAACGAGATTATACCTTTTCTAGATAGCGTTTTAAAAGAGTCTCCTGTTCACTGGACATTTCGATTTCCCGGGTTTCCGTGTCATGATCCCAGGCCAGCAGGTGTAAAAAACCGTGCATGAGGATCAATGCGAAGTCGGTTTCCGGATCGCGGTTCTCGGAAAGGGCATTTGATTTCACGACTTCCGGGCAAATCGCGATATCGCCGAGAGGCGTGTCAACCCAACCTTCGGGTGCCGTGAATACTCCGTCAGCCTCCCACATGGGGAAAGACAGGACGTCCGTGGTTTCATCCATGTCCCTGTAGCGAGAGTTAAGGTCCCTGATCTCGGAGGGCGGGCAGTACTTGATCGACACACTCACCTGTTCCGCGGAAGCAAGTGAGGGGTATTTCGCCTCGAGATACTCGAGCCAAACGGCTTCGAGACGGGCGGCGTCAGGCTCGTTGATGCCGGATTCCCGCAAGGATCCACTTTCGTCATCAATCTGAACCGCTAATTTCATCCGTTTCCCTTCCTCCTTCGTCATCCTGATCCTCTACCCCGTTTCTATTTGTTGTATTGTCCCGCTTATGGTAAATCGAACGCAGGCTTTGGATAAAACTTTCCTTGATCAGGGTCAGGTCCTTGAGCGTGAAGTCGACCCTTTCAAGCTGCCCGTCCAGCATCTTGGATTCAACGACGCCCTCGACTGTTTCCCGTAGTTCGGGAACCGTCCTCCTGCTGCCTCCCGCCGCCCGGACCGCGGCCTCGACGGAATCGGCGAGCATCACGAGGGCGGTTTCCTTGGAAGCCGGTTTCGGCCCCGGGTAACTGAACTGGTCCCGCGGCAGGTCTTCGCCCCTGGCCTTGGACTTCCTGTAGAAATAGGTCAGGCAAGTGGTCCCGTGATGCTCCGAAATAAAGCTTCGTATGCGGGTAGGAAGGTTGTACCGCCTGGCGAGGTCAAGGCCGTCCTTGACGTGGGAAAGGATGACAAGGGCGGACATGGAGGGGTTCAGTTCGTCATGAAGGTTTTCCCCTCCAACCTGGTTTTCCACGAAAAACTGTGGCCGCTTGAGCTTGCCGATATCGTGGAAGTAGGCGCCAGCCTTCACCAGGAGGCTGTCCAATCCAAGGGAATCGGCAGCCGCCTCTGAAAGAGTGCCGACCATCAGCGTGTGGTGGTAGGTTCCCGGTGCTTCCATTTGAAGTCGCTTCAGCAGGGGGTTTGAGGGATGGCTCAGGTCCATCAGCCGAAGCGGCGAAAGAATGTCGAACATCGTGTCGAGCATCGGCAGGACCGCTACGGTTAGAGTGCCCCAGGCCAGGACCGAGATCGCGTAAATGGCGAGAATGTGTCCGCCGAGCGGAAGTCCAAGCCACCAGCGTATGGCGATGGCTGAAATCGCTGCGGAAAAGCCGACTAGGCACTGCCTTTTCCAGAGATCGATACGCGAAGAGGACCCCCTGAAAAGGATATAGCCTGTCACCGCCGCGGTTAAGCCTGAAAAACTCCAGAGGACGAGTTGGGACGTGGATCCCCATGAAGAAAGCATGGCCCCGATGACGGCCCCGCCAAGGGCGACCTGCAGGGCCAGGTTCGCGGGAAGGGTGAGGCTCAACCATCCCAGCAGGGGAAGGAAGGCAAGCGTGTCCGCCTTCAGGAGGCTCGAGGCAACCTGGATGGCCCAGCCTCCGCTAAGCAGGCAGAAGATGTAGACCATGTCCCGGCGCGAAACCGAGACGTCCCCCCTGAGGGAATAAAGTGAAGGCCAAAGGCTCCACGAGAAAACCGCGAGGAGGACGAAGAAAAGTGAACGGTAAGGCAGGTCTCCTTTCGGATATCCCTGGGCTTCGAGCAGTCTCAACTTCTGGGGTGTAACGATTTCTCCCCTTTCGATGATGACATCGCCCTGGTACAGGGCCCGAATCACGGGTTCGATTTTCGCGGAACTTTCGCTTCTCAGCTTTTCCGTAGCCTCGCTGTCGATCTTGACCGGTTCTTGGAAAATCTCCTCGAGTATCTGGAAAACGGCGTTCTGTTCCGGACGGGGAATGGGAAGACGCATGATACGGTCCCAAAGGCTCGTCTGGATATCTTTGTCCCAGTTCTCATCCTCGAGGATAGAGAGGCCAAGATCCCTTGCGAGGTGCAACATCCTCGCGCGCTTGGCGGGCAACATCGAGGCCAGGAGATCGTGCAGGCTTGGGGAGAGTCCCTCAATCGCATTTCTCCTATTCAGTTGCTCGAGGGCATCATGGATCCTCATTTCCGCATGCGTGTCCTTGGTCATTACGGCCACAACATTGTCAGCGGCTTGCTGGCGAAGCAACCGGGTCGTATCGGTGTCAATGTAGGTGGTGTTCATGAGGGCGACGTACGTGCGCGGAGAAGGAACCCCAAGACGGTATCCCTGCCGCCCTTCCCCGAGCCACCAGCCTAGCAGCACCAGCACCCCGACAACTGAGAGGAGGGCTCCCCTCAGTATCCAGTAGTCCGGTTTAAGCCCGGCATGAAGGCGGAAAGAAGGGAAACTACTCCTGCCTTTTCTGCTCATAGGATTCATAAGCCCGCACGATCCTTTGCACAAGTTCATGGCGAACGACATCCCCATGGCCGAAGCGTATGAAGGAAATGCCCGGGATTCCCGACAGGACCTTTTCGACAATCTTGAGGCCCGATTCCTTGCCTGCCGGAAGATCAACCTGGGTGATGTCCCCTGTGACGATGACCTGTGAACCGAACCCCATCCGGGTCAAAAACATCTTCATTTGCTCGGGCGTCGTATTCTGGGCTTCGTCCAGGATGATACAGCTTTCGTTAAGCGTCCTGCCCCTCATGTAGGCAAGGGGGGCTATTTCGATGACGCTTTTGTCGATATAGCGAAGAAACTTGTCCGGTTGAAGAAGGTCGAAAAAAGCGTCGTAAAGCGGACGGAGGTAGGGTTCAACCTTCTCCATGAGATCCCCGGGAAGGTACCCGAGCTTTTCGCCCGCCTCGACTGCCGGCCTGACAAGGATGATACGGTTGAAACGGCTCGCCTTGAGGGCGGCTACCGCATGGGCCACGGCCAGGTATGTCTTGCCGGTGCCCGCCGGCCCGATGGCAAAGACGAGTTCATTCTTTTTCATTGCCTCAAGGTATGCCTTCTGCCCCTCTGTGCGGGCCCGCACAGGCTTTCCCCTTGTCGTGAGGCAAATTGTGTCCTCGTAGAGAGAAAGGAGCTTGAAATCCGCGTTTTCCTCCAAGGCTTCCACGGCGTAGCGGATTTCGGATGCACCGATCCGGTGCCCGTGACGGCAAACCTCCACTAGCTGCCCGAATAGCCTGCTGGCTTTCTCGGCAGTTTCGGGTTCTTCGCTCGTCACAGAAACCGTCAACCCCCTGGCCGAGACCCGGGCGCCGAGAATGCTTTCGAAAAGACGAAGGTTGTCGTCATTGGGACCCAGTAAGCGGGCCAGCGTCTCTTCGCTATCAACCGGAACGTGGATTTGCGTGGGTTTTTCTATGAAGGCTTCCTCCTCTGGTTCTGCCTTGGTCTCCCGACCTCCGGTTAATTTTCCCGCAAGACCGTTTTCACTGCCGGGACGATGGACTTGATGACGGCTTCAACCTGGACACGCAAGGTTTCCTGCGCAAAAGGACAAGTGCCGCATGCACCCACAAGGCGCACGACCAACTGCCCGTCGGTTTCATCGAAGTTGACAAACTCGATGTCGCCGCCATGGGATTGAAGTGCGGGGCGGATTTCTTCAGCGATGACCTTCTGGATCGTTTCAGTCGATTCCATTGAATATTGCCTCCTCTGATATTCGTTTGTTCAAGATAGGGTTGCACAAGTTTCCCGAATCGGGTCAAACCGGGTAAACCCCTTCTTCCAGGGGGGTTTCCAGGCCGACATCCCTTTTCATCGTCCTCGCGAACTTGCGGACTAGGAAATCCTTTGCGACTGCAGGGAACAGGACGTAGCTTAACACATCTTCCGGTTGGAGGATCCAGGGGGCGATGGCTTTTTCGGCCTCTTCGATCTCCGGCGGGAGGACTTCACCCGGCCTGCATGTGATCGGGATTTCTTCCCCGATGACCTGTTTCTGGATTTCAGGGTCAACGGGAGCAGGCGGCCGCCCGTAGTAACCGAGGAGGTACTGGCGAATTTCCTTGGGGACGACTTTCCATCGGCCCATCAGGACATTCAGCGTAGCCTGCGTTCCAACAAGCTGGCTCGTGGGGGTCACGAGAGGCGGAAAGCCCATTTCCTGCCTGACGCGAGGAATTTCCTTCAGGACTTCATCGAGACGGTGTAGGGCCTTTTGGTCTTTCAACTGGCTTACAAGGTTAGAATACATCCCTCCGGGGATCTGGTAGATGAGCACGTTGATGTCAACACCCTCGATGCCCATGACGAGCTTGCTGTATTTCTCCTTGACTTCCTTGAAGTGGAGAGCGGCCGGGAGGAGGCTTTCCAGAGTCATCCCGGTATCGTATGGTCCTCCCTTCAAGGCGGCTATCATGGTTTCGGTGGCGGGCTGGCTCGTTCCCATCGCGAAGGGGGAAATCGCGCAGTCAATCACGTCCGCCCCTGCTTCAATCGCAGCGAGGTAGGCCATCGCGGCCATTCCGCTTGTATAGTGGCTATGAACCTGGACGGGCAAGCCCGTCCGCGTCTTTATGGCTTTCACGAGCGAGCTTGCGTCGACTGGACTCATCAGTCCGGCCATGTCCTTTATGCAAATCGAGTCCGCCCCCATATCCTGCATCTGGTGAGCGATGTCTGCAAATTTTTCGAGTGTATGGACAGGGGAAATCGTGTAGGAAAGGGCCATCTGGAGATGGGCGCCTTCCTTTTTCACCTGCTCCGCGGCGATTTCCATGTTCCGCAGGTCGTTCAAGGCGTCGAACACCCGGATGATATCCAGGCCGTTTCCGATTGCCCGCTTGACGAATTCCCTGACGGCGTCATCCCCGTAGTGGCGGTATCCCACCAGGTTTTGTCCGCGCAAAAGCATCTGGAGCTTTGTCTTCTTGAATCGCTTCCTCAGTTCTCTTAACCTTTCCCACGGGTCTTCGTCAAGGAAGCGCATACAGGTGTCGAAAGTCGCACCGCCCCAGACCTCCATCGAACCATAGCCCGCTTCATCCATTTGTTCCGCGATGGGGATCATGTCTTCCGTTTTCAGGCGCGTCGCCATGATTGACTGGTGTGCGTCCCTGAAAGCGGTTTCCATGATCTTAACCGGTCGCGGCATGGTCGCTTTCTCTTCCGCAAGCTGGGAAGGCACCTCTTTGGGTTCGAGTTGGGCCTTTACCTCTGTCACCTGCGTCCTCTCGGTTTTCTCCACGACTCCTCCACTCCTTCCCTATGCCTAGAAAAGCAATTCAACAGGATTGCTTAGCTTTTTCCCAAAAATCGTCGAGTTCGTCAAGGCCGAATTCACTCCAGGCTTTTCCACTTTCGGCCACGGAACGTTCAACCAACTTGAACCGTTGCGAAAATTTCCCGCAGGCTTGCTGAAGCGCTTCTTCCGGGTTCAAGCCGCAATGCCTGGAAAGGTTGACCAGGGCAAAGAAGAGATCCCCCATCTCCTCGAGGACCCCATCCCTGCTTTCATTTTCGATTGCCTGCTCGATTTCCCCGAGTTCTTCCCTGACCTTCCCGATCACGGGGCGGGTATCCCCGGCCGGCCAGTCGAACCCGAACTTGGCGGCCCGTTCCTGTATCCGGTAGGCTTTTAGCAGGGAAGGCAAGGATCGAGGGATTCCCGAAAGGATGGAGGAATCCGATCCGTTCTTGCGCTTTTCAACGGACTTGATGGCTTCCCAGTTTCTCATGACCTCGTCGGAATCAGCGACGTCAATGTCCCCGAAAACGTGTGGATGGCGAATGACAAGCTTGGAACAGATAGCGTCAAGAACGTCCTTTATCGTGAAAAGTCCCTGCTCGGACGCGATCTGGGAAATGAACACGACCTGGAGGAGGAGGTCCCCGCTTTCCTCCATGACATTTTTACCGTCTTCGCTTTCAATCGCTTCCACCAGTTCATAAGCCTCTTCGACGATGTATCGGCGGAGTGTCGAGAAGTCCTGTTCCCTGTCCCAGGGGCAGCCACCCGGTGAGCGAAGTCTCTCCATGATCGCGACAAGCCTGGCAAAAGCTTCTTCAGTTTCGTGGGGGGTCTTGTGCATCTTCATCCTCCTGCCTTTTCTTTGGTTCAAAAACCTCGGTTATCAACGCAGAGAGCCTTTCAAGACCCTCGTGGTTTCCGGGGCCCACACCCCAATTCCTTCCCCATTTCCAGCCCTGGAGGGCCCCTTGCGCCTTTAATGGTGAAAGGGCCCCGTGGAGAATCGTTTCGGTCGTGTCGACTTTTATCGACTCGATCCCCAGTTTTTCTCCATAGAGACGAAGAAGGGCCACGTTGAAAAGAAAACGGACCGAGGCAGGTACGGGTCCAAAACGGTCCCTGACTTCTCCCGCAATACCATCGATTTCCTTTCTATCTTGCGCTCGCAAAAGCCGTCTGTAAAGGGCGATGCGAACGCTCGCCTGGGGAAGGTACGAAGCCGGGATCTGGAGCGGAGCCAGGATCTCCAGGCGGACAGGGCGGGTTCCCTCCCCTCTCAGCGCGGAGACCTGTTCCTCGAGCATCCTGCAGTAGAGGTGATATCCGACTCTTTCGACATGACCATGCTGTGCGGTTCCGACAACCTGCCCTCCACCGCGTATTTCCAAATCCCTTTGGGCTAATTCGTAGCCGGAACCCGGATCCGAAAATTCCCCGAGAGCCTCCAGCCTTTCGCGGGCTTCCGCAGAAAGACTGGCCTCGCGAGGATAAAGGAAAAACGCGAAAGCCTGTTCTTCCCTTCGTCCGACTCGGCCTCTCAACTGGTAGAGCTGCGCGAGGCCGAGTTCGTGTGAATCGTCCACGATAAGAGTGTTCGCGCGGGGGATGTCGAGCCCGCTTTCGATGATCGTCGTGCATACGAGTATGTCTGTTTCACCCGAATTGAATCTAAGCATGGCTTTCTCCAGGGCCGATTCGGGCATTTGCCCGTGGGCGATGTCGATGCTGAGTGAGGGGAAAAGCAGGCGAAGGCCTTGTGCCCTGGTTTCGATATCGGCCACACGGTTATGCACGAAAAAGGTCTGCCCGCCCCGGGCCTTCTCCCGGAGGATGCCTCGTATGACAAGGTCTTCCCTCCATGGGCTGACGACCGTGACGACGGGATGCCGCCTGTAGGGAGGGGTGGAGATGATTGAAATGTCGCGAAGTCCCCCAAGTGAAAGGAAAAGAGTTCGCGGTATGGGGGTTGCGGACATCATAAGGACGTCCACGTCAGGCTTTAGTCCCTTCGAGTGTTCCTTGTGCAGGACCCCGAAACGGTGTTCTTCGTCCACGATGACTAGGCCGAGCTCCTTGAAAAGGACATCCTTTTGCACAAGGCGGTGCGTTCCGATAAGGATGTCCACCCCACCCGCAGCAACCTCACGTATGATTTGGCCCTGCTTCTTCCTGGGTACGAAACGGCATAGGGTTTCGATGCGGAAGGGCAGTTCGGAGGTTCGGGAACGGAAGGTCTCAAAATGCTGCTGGGCCAGAAGTGTAGTAGGGACAAGCACGGCAACCTGCTTGCCCGCCTCGGCGGCCTTCACCGCAGCCCTCAATGCCACCTCTGTCTTGCCGTATCCAACGTCGCCGACGAGAAGGCGATCCATCGGGTGCGGGTTCTCCATATCCCGCCGTATTTCCTCGATAGCCCGCAGTTGGTCGGCCGTTTCCTCGTAAGGGAACGAGTTTTCGACTTCAAGCGAATACTCACCGTCAGGAGGAAAGGCAAAGCCGGGTGAGGTTTCTCTACGGGCGTACGTTTCCATCAGTTCCATCGCCGCCTCGTGGACCTTTTTGCGGACACGGGAAAGACTTTTCATCCAGAGACCGGACTTCAGTGAATCGGCCGTAGGCTCCGAGCCTCTGGGGGCCAAATACGGTGTGACTTTCCAAAGCTGGAATGGAGGGACCATGAGCCGCTGTCCTCCGGAATATTCGATCACAAGATACTCCTGGGCTGAAGACTGGGGAGAGGAAATGGTCTCAATGCCGACGAATCGACCAATCCCGTAGTCTTCGTGGACAACCCACTCGCCGATGGGCAAACGGTCGTTCCATTCCAAGGGTGGCCGGTCATGCCCTTCCATGGTGGGAAGGGAAACGATACCGCTGACATCGGAATCAGCAACCAGGGCAATCCTATCCAAGGGACTGAGGAAACCGGAGGTAAGCGGAGTCTGGCTTACAGGGAAAGCCCGTTCAGAGAACCAGGCTGCCAGAGATTCATTGGTGGTGTGCAGGCTTATCGAGTATCCCTGTTCTTTCCACCCCGCCACGGCGGTTTCAAGGGCTTGCCTTCGGCCTTTGAAGGAAGGGAGGCTCTGCAGGTCGATTCTCGCGGAAACCTTTTCGACGGAAGACTTCACACGCAACAGGGGCTTGGAGGAAAGCCGGACGTAAAGTTCATCCCATTCCAGGAGGGGTTCAGATCCCGATTCCTGGCTAAGCCCTTGCCAAACCCAGCGGTAATGGTCCGCCTGCAGGGATATCTCACCGGGTTCGAAAAGAATCACGCGGCATTGGTCCGGCATCAATTCTTCCAATGTCTGCAAGGTGCCTTCCCTTACAGCCGAAACCGTAACCTGGTCTACAAGCCCCGTGCTTCTTTGTGATTCAGGATTGAAAAACCTAAGGGATTCGACCTGGTCGTCAAGGAATTCCACCCTGACCGGGTTTCGTGCCGCCGGGTCAAAAAGGTCGATGATGCTTCCCCGCACGACGAATTGCCCAGGGGACCAGACCGTCTCGGTTCTTTCATACCCGGAGGAGCTTAACCAGTCGATTAAGGTCGACCTTCCCGTTTCCTCTCCCTTGCTTAGAGGAAACGTTCCCTCGGATAACGCGTAAGGGGCGAGAAGTGAACCTGGTGTGCAAACAAGGGTTCCGCCTCCTGTTTTCCATCGGAGCAGCTCTTCGCCTCGCTGGATCCTGACCGGTTTATGGGTCATTCCTTCCAGTGTCAACGGGATTTCGGGAAGGCTGGAAACGGAAACCGGGTCAAGGGAAAGGGTCCTGATGTCGGAAAGGAGTTCTCTTTGCTGTCGCTGGTCGGGGACGACGAGAAGAAGCGGGAATGCCGGGTCCCTGGTTATCCAGGCCCGGCTCCCGCTGCCTGAGGTCAGGGCGAGGTCTCTTCCCTGGAAACGATCCCAGGATGCGTTGCGAAGGAAATCGGAGGAAAGGGAAAGTGAGCCGTCAGCGGGCATTGACCCTGTTCATGGCCCTGTCAATCCCAAGGCGGAGCCATAGAAGCACCGCTTCGGCAGCCTTTTCCACAAAAGGATCGAGAAGGTGTCTTTCCTGGACCGAGAAGTCGTCGGTGACGTAATCCGCCAGTCCTTTTTCGGAAACCGGGCGGCCTACACCGCATCTGAGCCTTGGGACCTCTAAGGTTTGGAGCGCCCCCAGGATGGAAGCAATACCGTTGTGCCCTCCAGCCGAACCGCTTGCCCTAAGCCTCAACGTGCCGAAAGGCAAAGCGACATCGTCGACCACGACAAGGCATTCCTCCGGGACAAGGTTCAACTCCCGCACGGCGGAGAGGATGGACTTGCCGCTCAGGTTCATGTAGGTCAATGGTTTGAGCACGCACAAGGAATCGCTTCCCACACGCACGGGACCCCAGAAGGAGCCATGAAACCGGTTCACGGGCCCCTTCAAATTTAAACGGCTGATGACCTGATCGGCCACCAGCCATCCTAGGTTGTGTCTTGTCCATGCGTATTCGAGACCAGGATTCCCCAGTCCCGCTACGAGTTTCAACGGTGTTATGCCTCCTCCTGGGTCTTGGCCTTTCCCTTCGCGAGGACTTCGACTTCCTTCTGTTCCGTTTCGCCTTCCGCCGGACCGGCTTCTGACTCGCGCGGTTCAGCGATGACAACGACCGTTGAATCGGCATCGTCAAGCAAATCGGCGGACTCGGGAAGCTGGAGGTCGGAGAGGCGGATTTCCTTGCCAAGTCCTAGTGTGCGGACATCCACCGTGATGACGTCGGGGATCTCACGCGGCAGAACGTCGATGGAAACTTCGTGGAAGAGTTGCTCCAGGATGCCCCCGGCTTTGACTCCCGCGCAGGTCTCCCTGTTGGTGATTTCGATCGGGACCTTGACTTGGACCTTATGGCCGGAGACAAGCTGGTAAAAATCGACGTGGAGAAGTTCCCCGTTCAAGAAGTTCCTCTGGATATCGCGCATAAGCGCCATCTCGGTTTTACCGTCAGGCAAAAGGACGTTAAGCCTGAAGGTTTCCCAGTGCCCCGAGTTCACGGCGGGAAGGATATCCTTCGCCTTCACCTTTACGGGGACAGAACCAGGGTAGCCGCTCCCGTAGAACACCGCCGGCACATACCCCTCGTTGCGGAGCTTGGTGGCTTCCTGCTTACCGCTTTTCTCCCTCGCTTCGAGGGTAACCTGCATGAAATCAGACATGGTGTTGCCTCCTCCCGGTGATTAGGACCGCGTAGGCAGGTCCTTGCTAGTAGAAAAGGATACTGACTGAATGGTCAGAATGAATGCGGTTGATCGCCTCGGCAAATAATGGGGCGATAGACAGCACGGTAATATTATCCAAATTCTTCTCTTCGGGCAATGGAATCGTATCGGTTAGCACAAGCTGGTGAATCGGGGAATTACGAAGGTTATCGATGGCTTTACCCGAAAGGACTCCGTGCGTGGCGCATGCGTAGACTTTTTCCGCCCCTCTTTCCAGCAGGGCGCGGGAAGCGTTGACCATGGTTCCTGCCGTGTCGACGATATCATCGACCAGGATCGCGATCTTTCCGCGGACATCTCCTATGATTTCCATGACTTCGCAGAAATTGGCGACCTCGTGAGACCGCCGCTTGTCGACGATGGCCAGGTCTGCATTGAGCTTCACGGCAAAGCGTCTTGCCCGGACGACTCCCCCTATATCGGGGGAAATGACCACAATCTTCTGCTGGTCTATGGCTTCCTTGAGATTTTCCTTGAAGTAGGAAGCCAGGAGCGGAATGCCGGTGAGGTGGTCGACGGGGCGGTCGAAAAATCCCTGGATCTGTCCGGCGTGGAGGTCTGCCACGACGAGCCTGTCGGCCCCTGCCTTCTCAATAAGGTTCGCGACGAGTTTGGAGGTGATAGGTTCGCGTGCTTTTGTTTTCCTGTCTTGACGGGCATAGCCGAAATAAGGGGTAACAACGTTTATGCGGTACGCGGAGGCTCTCCTGAGTGCGTCGATCATGATCAGCAGTTCCATCAGGTTTTCGTTGACGGGTTCGGAAGTCGGCTGGATAACGTACACGTCCGCACCACGAACGCTTTCTTCAATGGAAAGGCCGATTTCCCCGTCGGAAAAACGGAAAAGCTTCGAGGATGCCACAGGGACTCCGAGTGTATCCGCAACCTTCTGGGTGAAGTCCGGGTGGGCTGATCCCGTAAAAATCTTCATTTGCCGCAACTGAGTGACCATCAGTCCTCCTCCTTCCGGTTTGCCGCGTTTTTCCTGCGGGCCCAGCCTTCGATATTCCTTTGTCTTGCCCGGCCCACAGCCAGTGCACCGGGAGGAACGTCTTCCGTTATGGTTGATCCTGCAGCCGTGAAACTGTCGTCCTGCAAGGTGACGGGAGCCACCAGCATCGTGTCGCTGCCGACGAAGCACCGGTCGCCGATTTTCGTCGGGTTCTTACGCACGCCGTCATAATTGCAGGTGATTGTCCCGGCTCCTATATTGCTTTGTTTGCCGATGGTGGCATCACCCATATAGGAAAGATGGGGAACCTTGCTTCCCTCTCCGATGTTCGAGTTCTTGATCTCCACAAACTTGCCGGCGAGTGCCATTGCGGCAAGGCGGGTATTGTCCCTCAGGCAGGCAAAGGGGCCGACCTTGGCTCCTGGCCCGATTACGGAGTTGGTGACATGACAGAAGGCAAGAACGTGCGATTCTTTGCCGAGGTGAACGTTTCGCAGGATTGTATGGCTTCCGACAGTGGTCCCGGTTTCCACGACAGAATTGCCCCATATCTGGACATTGGGCTCCAGGAAGACGTCTGGCTCCAAAATAACTTCAGGGCCGATCCATGTTGTCTCCGGGTCAAGCATTTTTACGCCCGCAAGAAGGTGGGCTTTTACGATGCGGTTTCGCATCGCACGGTTAGCGGCTGCGAGCTGAAGGGGGTCGTTGATTCCGGAAAGATCTTCGGGATTTGGCCAGAGCAAGGCTTCAACGTGATCTCCCGTTTCCCCGAGGAGGCGGAGAACATCGGGCAGGTAGAGTTCTCCCTGGGCATTCCTGTTGTCGAGGAGGGATATAACCTTGGATAGGCAAGCAGTCTCGAATGCGTAGATCCCGCTGTTCACCTCCGATATCTTTTTTTCTTCGAGGCTCGCGTCCTTTTCCTCAACGATACGGCATCCTCCCGGCTTCCTGACGACCCGCCCATATCCGGTCGGGTTTTCGGCCTCGAACGTCAGGAAAGTCGCGGCGGATCTGGAAGAAAGATGGGTTGTCAGCAGACTCGCGATCGCTTCGGGGGGAAGGAGGGGAGCATCTCCAGGGAGGATAAGGAGTGTAGGATGGGCTTCCCACCATGATCCGGCCACCTGGACCGCATGTCCGGTGCCCTTTTGATCGGTCTGGTGGATCACCGAAACTTCCGGCCAGGTAGAACCCAGGTAGGATTCCACTTCATCGCTTCCGTGGCCAACGACGACCGCGACGTTACCAATCCCCGAGTCTGCAAGCGACTTCAAGGGAAATCTGAGAAGGGGTTCTTCAAGGAGGTTATGCAGGACCTTGGCCCTTGAGCTTTTCATTCGGGTTCCCTTGCCGGCGGCAAGCACAAGCGCTGCTGCACCCTCGACGCTTTTCATGAAACGGCGTCCTCCTTTAGGACAAGTCGATATTTCATCATGCTGCATTTTTGTGCGAGTTTCAAGTAGAGACATCAAAAAGGAGGAAGGCAGCCTTCCTCCGAGAAGGACTATGGCTGGGGTGGCTGGATTTGAACCAGCGATGGCGGATCCAAAGTCCGCTGCCTTGCCGCTTGGCTACACCCCAGTTTGAGCCTGCACATTATAGCGTTTCAGGGACCTCGAGTGTCAAGAAGAAAAAGGCCTGTCGAGAATCGCTACGGATTCGACATGACTCGTCTGGGGAAAAAGGTCGAAGGGGAGAACCTTGCAAAGCGAGTATCCACCCCCGTTGCAGAGCGCACCGATGTCCCTCGCAAGCGTGGAGGGGTTGCAGGATACGTAAACAATGCGATCCGGGGCAAGCTCCTTAATGGAATCCGTGACGCTTGGGTGAAGGCCGGAGCGGGGAGGATCGACCACGATCGTGTCCACGGGGCCTTTGATATCCCAGTCGGTTTTTTCGGCTGCCCCGGAAAGGACGTCAACATTCGAAAGCTTGTTCCTTATAAGGTTTTCCCTGAGACATTCCACAGAAGGTTCCCATTCTTCCAGAGCAACGACGCGGGAAGCCCGGGCCGACAGGAAGCAGGTCAGGGTCCCGACCCCGGAATAAAGTTCGAGTACACGCTCACTCCCCTTAGGGCATGCCTCTCGCGCTGCCGTCCGGTAAAGTTCCGCAGCCTGGGCCGAGTTCACCTGGGAGAATGAGGTCGCCTCGAACTTGAATTCGAAGTTGTCGTACTTCTCGATGAAGAAGGTACGACCTGAGAGCCCTTTTGAAGAAGTGCCGAAAATGCTGTTTCCGCCCGAAGGGTTAAGGTTAAGGACGAGGCCGGCCAGGCAGGGGTGGCGTTTCCTGAGCCTTCGCGCAAGCCTCACGACTCTTTCCGTCACGGAGGGATCCGGATAACGATGGACCACGAGGATGACGAGAACCTCACCCGTTTCCTGGCCTCCCCTGAGGACAACGTGCCTGAGAATCCCTTCCCCCGATCTCTCATCGAAGGGGACAAGGCCGACTGATGGGAGTGCCGCCTTCATTTCGGCCAGGAAAGTGTTGAGGGAGGGCATCGCGACAGGGCAACGATCAATGTCCACAAGACGATGGCTTCTCTTCCTGTAATAACCGATCTCGATTCCACCAGGGCTTGCGGAGCGAGAGACTGGAAGTGCCACCTTGTTTCGGTACCCTGCCTGGAGAGAGCATGGACGAACCGGAGAAATGGCGTTGGATGGGACGATCTTTGCGATTCTCGAGAAGGCGTCCTCGATGACGGACTTTTTCATTTCCAGCTGGAGGTCGTAGGAAGCGTGCTGGAGCTGGCAGCCACCGCAGCGGATGTAATAAGGGCAGAAAGGCTGGACCCTTCGAGGGTTGCGCGTCTCGACCCGGACGATCCTGGCTCTTGAATAATCTTTCTTTTCGAGGATTTTCCGGGCCAGGATGATTTCTCCTGGAAGGGCTCCTTCAACGAAGACGATTTTCCCGGCGGAATCGCGGGCAATACCGTCACCTTGGCTGTCGATCTTTTCTATTTGTATGCGGAACAGTTCCTGGGTTACCGGGTTTGTTTTTGTCATAAAAATCGGCAGGGCGGCCTTCAAGGCCGCCCTGCAGCAATCCTTTTCGAGAAAGGACTACTTTTTCTCCTTCATCATGGCGTAGCCCTCTTCGAAGGCTTGTTCGTTGAGCTTTTCAGTACCCTTTGGAACCCTGGCGAGAATGGCCTTCTTGACCGAATCAGGCGTGACGACTTTGGCGAGTTCCAGAATCCTCGCTGTTGCGCCCAGGGCAACCATGTTCGTGACCATTTCCTTGCCGAGTTTTTCCTTTGCCGTCCTGACGATCGGAAGCAAGTAGATGTCCGCCTCTACCTTGGGAGGTTCGGAAACGTAGAAATCGTCGAGGATGATCGTCCCGCCCTTTTTCGTGTCGTGGGAGTACTCTTCACAGGCCTTCTGCGTAAGGATGACCTGGAGGTCAGGACGGGTTGCCTTGGGGTAGTCGATTTCGCCATGCGAAATGACAACCTCTGATTTTGATGCGCCGCCGCGTGCCTCGGGACCATAGGCCTGGCTCTGGACGGCAAAGACGTTCTCGTAGAGGGCCGCGGCTTCGCCGGTGACGACCGCCGCGAGGATGACTCCCTGACCGCCTGAACCGGCAAAACGGATTTCGAAACGCTCGCTCATGGAACCTACCCCCTAACCCGTTCGATCAACTTGAGATAGGCCTCGGTATATTCCTGGGCCTCTCGGTCGACGAATTCACCGATAATGATCTTCCCCTTCTTTTCCTCATCGGTCATCTCTTTCGCTTTTGCCTTGGTAACGGAGTTGTCCTTGAAGAAATTGAGGTTGTCGACCGGGTTCGGGCGCTTGTTCTTGCGGCCGAATTGAGTGTGGCAGTGGGTCATGATCTCGACGACCGCGAATCCCTGCTTCTGGATGCCCTTCTTGATGTATTGCTCGCAAAGGGCGGGTTGGGCGATGGTTGCGCGGGCGACGTAAGAAGCGCCGGCGCCTTCCGCCAGACGGCAGATGTCGAAGGGGGTGTCAATCGCCCCGTAAGGAGCTGTCGTTGCTCTCGCGCCCACCGGGGTGGTCGGGGAAGCCTGTCCGCCTGTCATACCGTAAATGTTGTTGTTCATGACGATGGCCGTAATGTTGATGTTGCGGCGGCATGCATGGATGAAATGGTTGCCGCCTATCGCGGTGCAGTCACCATCGCCCATGACGTCAATGACGGTCAGCTCGGGATTCGCCAGCTTGATACCGGTGGCGAATCCCAGTGAACGACCGTGGGTCGTGTGGACGGTGTTCGCGTTGATATAGCCGGGCATGCGGCTGGAGCAGCCGATCCCTGAGGCGATTACCGTCTCTTCCCTGGTCTTGCCAAGGTCGATGAGGGATCGCAGGATCGCGTGAAGGATAATCCCGTGTCCGCACCCCGGGCACCAGATATGCGGGAAGAAGCGGGTTCGGAGCCAAGGCTTGACTTCTTCGCGTGGCATGGTTAGGCCACCTCCTCGATGGTAGCGAGAATTTCGTGCGGGCGCAGTATTTCACCGTTGACGAGGTTGCTGGGGATGATCTCGGCCTTGGCGCCCATTGCAATCCGGACCTCTGAAACCATCTGGCCGACATTGAGCTCGGGAACGATGACCTTTTTGACGTGTCCGCCTATCTTGACGAGTTCTTTACCGGGGAACGGCCAAAGCGTGATGGGCCTGAAATGGCCAACCTTGATTCCCTTGGCGCGTGCCTCCCTGACTGCACGGACTGCAGAACGGGCGACACAGCCGTAAGAAACGACCAGTATCTCGGCATCTTCCACCTGTTCACAGTCGTACTTGACGATTTCATCCCTGAAGCGGTCGATCTTCCTGACAAGGCGAAGATGGTTCTTTTCTATTTCCGCCGGTTCGTTCGTCGGGAATCCCCAGTCGTTGTGGGTCAGCCCTGTGACATGCCAGCGGTACCCGTCTCCAAAGGAGGCCATCGGGGGAATGTCGTCCTCGGCATCTGCCAGGTACGGGACGAATTCGTCCGGTGAAACCTTGGGACGCTTGCGGTCAACGATTGGGTAGGAGCCCGGCTCGGGAATGACAACCTTCTCGCGCATGTGCCCGATGACTTCGTCACTCATCACGAGGACGGGCTGCCTGAAACGTTCTGCCATGTTGAAGGCATCGATTGTCAGCTCGAAGCATTCCTGGACGGAAGAGGGGGCGTAGGCGATGGTGCCATGGTCCCCGTGTGTCCCCCAGCGGGCCTGCATCACATCCTGCTGGGAAACCCTCGTTGGGAGTCCGGTGGAGGGTCCGCCGCGCATGACATCGACGACGACGATGGGAATCTCCGCCATGTAGGCGAGGCCGAGGTTTTCCTGCTTAAGGGAAAAACCCGGGCCGGACGTTGCGGTCATGGCCTTGTAGCCAGCGATGGAAGCGCCTATCGTCGCAGCGATGCCTCCGATTTCGTCCTCCATCTGGATGAACCGTCCGTTGAGCTTGGGTAGTTCTTCCGCCATAACCTCGGCGATCTCTGAAGACGGGGTTATGGGATAACCGCCGAAGAAACGGCACCCCGCGGCGATACCTCCCATGGCGACAGCCATGTTCCCCTGCCAGAAAGCCAGTTTCTTAGGCATTTTCGACACGCTCCTTTACGGTGATGGCCATATCCGGGCAAATGTTCTCGCACTGGCGGCAGCCAATGCAGTCTTCCATCCGGACCGGCTCGCACTTGGCCTTCGCGTCGAGCTCGAGGACCTTCTTCGGGCATATTGCTATGCATAGCCCACAGCCCTTGCACCAGGCCTTGTTGATTGTGACATCGAACTTCTTAGCCAACCAATTCACCCTCCCCCAGCAGCACAGATGCGACTTCCCTTTATGGGAAACCCTTTTCATCGATTATGACATTCCCGAAAACGATAAACAACCCTAAATAGAGTTCTTTATTGTGAATATTGCTTTACAATGCGTCAGATTTACAGGGCCTTAGGTCCATTTTTTCACAAGTGGAGGGGATAGCCTAGGCTATCCCCTCCAGGTTAACGCAAGGAAAGAGGCGACTTTCCCTCGGGGAAATTGCTAGACGACGGCAGGTTCGATCAGGAGCTTGCCCTCCGCGAACCGGCGGTAATGGAGCATGTCGATAGGGATGTCGGATTTCCCGAGAAGAATGTGCTGAGCCAGTGCTTCACCCGTGACGGGGCCGAACATGAACCCGTGCCCGGAATAACCGCAAGACAGGTAGAAACCCTTGACGTTCTCGGCTTCACAGATGATCGGCTGCCGGTCCGGCGTCATGTTGTAGAGCCCGGACCACTGGCGTACGACGCGGATGCCCTTGGCTCGTGGCAGGAGTTTCGTGAAGACTCGGGACATGTGTTCGAGGAAATCCCAGGTCGCCCCTCGTGTGTAATCCGCGGGGTGGCCCTCCGGGCTGCACCCGCCGATGATCGAGCCGTGGGGTCTCTGCTGTAGGTAATAGTTTCCGGAGAAGCTCATGAGCATAGGAGGGCAAACGCCCGCCTCAACCGGTTCGGTGATGATGATCTCATGGCGTTCCGAGTAGTTCGGGATATCGACCCCGGCCATCTTCGCGACGAACTGGGAATAGGGCCCCGCCGCGTTGATGACGATCGGCGCGTCGATTTCCCCGCGGGTCGTCACGACGCCGGCGGCCTTGCCGTTCTGTACCTTGACGCCGGTGACCTCCGTATGTTTGTGGAAGGTCACGCCGAAGCGTTTCCCGGCTTCCTGGTAGGCAAAGGTCGTCAGGAAGGGGTCCGCATGGCCGTCCCTGTTGTTGAAGGTGAAGCCGATGGCATCGTCTACCGCAACTCCCGGGCAGATCTCTCGCGCTTCCTCGTGGGAAACGATTTTTGTCATGTACCCCAGTGAGTTTTGGAGTGCGACGTTCTTCTGGAGCTGCTCGAACTCGGATTGCTGGTAAGCGACCATCAGATAGCCGCTCTGGTTGAGCCCGCAATCCATCCCGAGTTCATCCGCAAGCTGTTCGAACTTTTCCACGCAGGCTAGACCGAAACGGCAATTCATCTCCGTTCCCCACTGGGCCCGTATCCCTGCGCCGCAACGACCGGTCGATCCCGAGCAGACCGTGTCTTTCTCCAGGACGACGACGTCCTTCATGCCGAGCTTCGCGAGGTTGTAGGCGACGGATGCGCCGGTGATGCCTCCGCCGACGACAACGGCTTCCGCAGTGTTCTTCCAGGACATTAGTTGTCTCCTCCTTTTGCGAGGACGCCGAGCTTGACCGGCTTCACGGGAGGACGGAAAGTCCCGGGGTCCACGTCGGCCATGCGGCGGCCCGTGGCCTTGGCGATCTCGCGCAT
>DAIMJI010000013.1:0-31501 GCA_036722335.1 Synergistales bacterium
AGGACACCGCCCTTTCAAGGCGGCGGCACGGGTTCGAATCCCGTTGGGACCGCCATTTTCAGGCCGGCGTAGCTCAGTCGGTAGAGCAGCGCACTCGTAATGCGCAGGTCTTCGGTTCAAGTCCGATCGCCGGCTCCAGCCTAGAAAAGGGGATTTGCCCGGGTTGCTTTTCTCCCGGTGCAAGTCCCCTTTAAGTTATTGAGGGGGCGAATCCCGCATGAAAACTCGCAGGCTGATCCTGGCTCGCCATGGCCAGACGGAATGGAATTCCATAATGCGTTACCAGGGGAAAACCGATGTCCCGCTCAACTCGAAGGGGAGGCAGCAGGCAGCGAGGCTTGCTGCCCGGCTCGCGAGCTGGGATCCTGAAGCGTTTTTCACGACCCCGCTTTCCCGTGCCCTTGAAACGGCGGGGATCGTCCACGAGGCTCTTCTGATGGAAGAGAAACCCGAGCTGGAAATCATCCGGGATCTCTCGGAGATCGATTTCGGCGATTGGGAAGGGCTCACGATACCGGAAATCGAAGAAGCCTATCCTGAAATCTACCGGGAATGGAGGGAAGACCCCTCAAGGGTCGTGCCCCCTGGAGGGGAGAGTTTTCCGCAGGTCCTGGCAAGGGTCGGCCGCGCTTTCGGCACAGTCCTGTCAGGTTCCTGGGAAAGGGCCCTTGTCGTTGGGCATGGGGGCGTCATGAGGGCAGCCCTTGTCGGACTGCTGGGCGTTCCACCGTCCCTTGTATGGAGAATGAGAATGGATAACTGCAGCATCCTGGGCATCGATTTCTGGGGCGAGAGGGCCATGCTGGCCTTTTTCAACGACTCGGTGCACCTGCATGTGGAAAGCGAGAAGGAAGCCGGACGGATCCCCTTGCCGGATTAGTGCAGCCAGGTCCAGGTGCTGGTACAATTGCGGGAAGGGTTTCGTGAATCATGCCCATGATGCGGGAAGGGAGAAATTCCCATGAACGAGGTTGAAGCCCAAGGCCGGCTGGATCCCGAGCACGAAAAAATGCTCTGGAAACGTTGGCTGGAAGGTGACGAACAGGCAAGGGAGGAGTTGATCCTGGGCTACAGGGCACTCGTCTTCTGGCTTGCCAGAAAACTTCAGGCAGGTCCCTCCCGGTACCCCGACCTTGTTCAGGAAGGAACCCTCGCGCTGATAAAATCCGTCGATCATTTCGATCCGACCAGGAACAACAAGTTCATCACCTACGCCTACTACCGGGTCAGGGGGGCGATGGTGAATTTTCTCCAGAGGGTTGAAGCCAAAGCTCCCGTTCCGGTTGAAGAAATGGAAGACTTGGCGATGGAACCCTTTGAGCCCGAGTCCGAGGATTGGCGACTGACTCTGATGGAGGGATTGGAACACCTTACGGCAAGGGAATCGGAGGTTATCGGGGCACTTGTGCTGGAGGGCCGTCGAGCCCGTGACCTTGCCAGCGAGAAAGGGATTGACGTCAGCCAGGTTTACCGCATCCAGAGGAGGGCTCTTGCCAAGCTCAAGGCGTGGCTGGGTGCGGAGGAGTCCACATCCTGAGGGTTCCCGGGGATAATCTCCAATGTCATCATGGAGGATCCGGGTGCCGGGGGGGTGTAATTCTTGGAAAAGAGGTTGAAAAGGGTCCAGCGCTGGGTGGATAGATGCGTGGAAGCCTGCCGCTGCAAGGCCTGGAATTCCGCGATAGCCGAGCTTGAATGCGCGCGAGCCGAACTCGACTCGGCAAGCAGGGAGCTCTGGGACGCCGCGGCGGGAGCGGAAGCCCCGAGGGACAAGTGGTTCCGTCACAGGAAGGCAATCATCCTGAACGGCATTCCTGTCGCGATCGCCATCCTTTTCCTCGCTGTCGGCCCCACAGCCATCGAATCCTTCAAACCCGCGGGAGTGGTTTCATCGAACCGTGTGCCTTCCGTCGAATGGGTGACGGCAGACGAGAAGGTCCTGCTGGAAAACCTGAGGAAAAGCCTTTCCCAGAGGGCCGCTGAGGCGAACCCTGAGGGCGGGTTGGAGAAGATCGCGGTCGGCCGTTCCCCTTTGAGGCGGCAAGCCCAGCAACCGCAACCAGGCCTCTCGGGCAACGACACGGCTCTTTCCCCTTCCGTTCAAGCGGAAAATGGACTGTTCCTGAAAGCTGAAGATTTGCTATCATTGATCCAGGTCGGCCAGAGGGCCCTAAGGCCTGACGGAGAGGGCCTGCGGGTCGAAAGGCCTTGAACACACGATTCCCCCCCAAAGGAGAGGATTACCCCGTGAAACGCTTCCTTGCCGTTTTGACCTGTTTGGCCGTTTATCTGTTCGTATCCGTTTCCCCCTGCCTTGCGGAAGACCCCAAAGTCGTTTCGGTCGAGGTCCAAGGCAACCAGGAAGTGGTTTCCCCTTACATTTTGGGGGCGGCAAAAACCAAGGAAGGCGAACCTCTGGACAGGGAGCAACTCCAGAAGGATATAGAGGCGATCTATAACCTTGGTTTCTTTGCCATGGCTGATGCGGCGGTCGAACCTGAAGGTGACGGGGTAAAGGTCATTTTCAAGGTCCAGGAAAACCCGAAGGTCAAGGAAGTGCGTTTTTCAGGAAACTCCGTCTACAAGGAAGAGGAACTGCAGAAACTCCTCTTTACGGTCCCGGGAAGCGTGTTCAACAGGGTCTTTTTCAGGAACGATCTCCAGCGGGTAAAGGAAAAGTACCAGAAGGACGGGTACGTGATGGCCCGTGTTGAGGATGTGTCGGTGGAAAACGGGGTGGTTACGGTCAAGATCGTGGAGCCTCGAATCGGGGACATCTTCATCCAGGGTAACAAACGGACGAAAAAGTATGTCATCGAGCGGGAACTCAAGGTCAAGAAGGGAGACCTTTTCAACGCGAACGTCCTTAGGCATTCCCTGAACAAGATACAGGGCATGGGGTTCCTGGAAGACGTCAACGTCGGTTTTGAGCCGAACGAAGACCCGAACCTCATCAACCTGGTCCTGACGGTAACGGAGGGCAAAACAGGAAGTGTCAGCTTCAACCTCGGTTACGGCACGAGCAGCGGGTGGCAGGGGGGGCTTGCCTACCAGGAGTCCAACCTGAACGGTCGCGGCCAAAAGCTGACGGTCGGTTTCGATACGGGCGACAGGGAACAGTATTATGTGTCGATTGCGGATCCTTATATGGATGAAACCACTTATGCCTGGAAATTCGGGGCCTACAAGAGGAATTGGGAAGATGTCAGCCGTTACTACGAAGGTGACCGTTACGGCGAGTACAACCAGGACAAGAAAGGCCTCTACATCGGGGCAGGGAAGAAATTCCGCCACGATCCCCTGTTGAGCTGGTACGTAAACCTGGACTGGAAGGATATCGAACTCTACGATTTTCGCGACCTGGACGACAATCCCATTACCCCGACCTCCGCGGATGTCGAGTGGAGGGACCTGCTGGACAGTAACGGCAAGGTTTTCACGGTCACGGGAACCATTACCAGGGACAATCGGGATCCCTACCTGAGCTATCCCAAGGGAGACCTGGAAACGCTCAATATCGAGCGGGCCTTCAAGCTGCTCGGGGGAGAAAGGGAATACACGAAGTACTGGCTTGAGGGGCGCTATTACCTTCCCCTTAACCTGGACAAGCTGCCGTTTGACTTGCCTGCGGGAGATCCCGACAACCCGCCCCTTTTCGCTGCCCGCATGAAAGTCGGTTTCTCATCGGGAGAAATTCCCTATTCGGAACGCTATTTTGTGGGAGGCAGCACAACTCTAAGGGGTTATGAAGACGACGAGTTCGACGGTCATGAAATGTTCCTGACGAACCTGGAACTCAGGATCCCCATGGAAAAGGCATTCTCGATTGTCGTTTTCTACGACATGGGAATGGCCTGGAACAAGAACGACCCGGAAAACAACAGTTTTGATTTCGGCGGCTTGAAAGACGGTTACGGCTTTGGGGTCAGGGTGAGGACCCCGATGGGGAACCTCCGGTTGGACCTGGCCACCGGCGATGATGAGACCTTTACCCACTTCGGGTTCGGCGAAATGTTCTGAGGTTTTCCCATTGAGGAAGTCGGTTTCTTACAGGGCTGCGGCAAGCTTCCTCATGGCCGCAGCCCTGCTTCTGTGCGTTTCCGGCCCCGCCCTGGCGGGAGTCATGATCCAGGGTGTCCCTTCCTGGTTGCGGGGTGCCGCGACAAGGAGCATGGAAGCGGTGTGGGGAGAAATCGATCCGCAGCGCGATGAAGCGATGCGGCTTGCTGTTGTGAGGCTTGTGGCGACACGGCTTTTCGAAGGGTATGAGGTCGAATCGGCAAGCCTCGAAGGACAGGACCTTGTCTTGCGGCTCAAGGCAAAGAGCAGGACTGAATGGGAAATTGAAGCGGGGCTTCCATCCCTTCCCCTTCCCCTTTCGGAATGGATTAAGGAGGACTGGGAAAACGCCAGGGAGGCCATTTGGCAAAGAATCAAGGATCTTCCCCTGGAAGCCCTGAACTGGGCAGATTCCTCCTTGCGAATGGAAATAGCCGGCATCCTCAGGGAGACGCTCCCCGGCTGGCAAAGCAGCCTGGTCGTGCGAATCGACGGGGGCCATTCCATCCTGAAGGTGGGACTGGCTCCAGAGCAGCCACTTATCCTGGCTGTCAGGCCGCGGAGCACCTCCATCTCCCTTCCGTCATTGATTCATTCGGAGGTCAAGGAAGACCTCTTGACGGGGCTCTCTCCCCTGATAGGGCTCCCGGTTTCCTGGGTTGCCCGGCATGAGAAACAGGTTGCCGGTTGGGCTTCAGTCCTCCTGAGCGACGAGTCTTTCGTCGAGAGCCTCAAGGTGGAATTGAAGGTTTCGGTCAAGCCACAGCCGGTCACCGACCTTTCAGTCCAACTGGAGAGCCTTCGTTACACGATATGGGCCTGGGTAGCGGGGTATGCGGGAACTTCCGACCGTTTCCCTGAAGCCGGCCTGCATCTTGGCAGGAAAGCCCAGGTTTTCCCGGGCTGGGACATCGAATTGTACGGTGAGGCCCTGTTGTACCTCAACGACTGGGAACTCGAGTCACGGCTGGGTTTCAGGTGGTCCCAGTGGGATCGTGTCTGGCTGGGGGTCGAGAGGTCGTGGCCTGACGAGGCGTCCTGGTGGCGGGTCTGGCTTGACGGCCCAGTCCATTCCCCTTACGCCTGGTTCAGGGGATCCGAGGACGGCGAACTCAATTTCGGCGTTGGCTACCGCCTCAACGAGAATCTCTCGATTGAGCTTTATTACGACGGCAGGGACGAGAACTCTTCCAGCGTCAGGCTGGTGGGAAACCTTTAACCTCCTTGAAGGGGGAAATCGGAAATGGAATGGGATCTTGGAAATCTTGCCGAAAAGCTGGGGGGACAAGTGAAGGGAAACCCGCTGCGCAAGGTCAGCGGAATCGCTTCCCCGGACGCTCCCTCGATGGAGTGCCTCGTTGTCTTGTGGGACCGGAAAGCGATGGCTTCGCTCCCCGGCGAGGTCTCGGTGGTTTCTCCCCCAGGCTGGGTGGAGGATGGGCGTGACGGAATCGAGGTTGAAGACCCCCGGGCGGCTTTCCGGGAATTGCTCGACCTTTTCTCGACACCATCCAGGCTGGGCTGGGGAATCCACGAAACAGCGTATGTTTACCCGGGCGCGAGCGTGGACAGCAAGGCTTTTATCGGGCCGTTCTGCGTCGTTGAAGATGGCGCCGTACTCGAGAAAGGGGTCGTCCTCAGGTCCCAGGTTTTCATCGGCAGGGATTCGCGTATCGGTGAGGGAAGCGTCATTGAACCGATGGTCTCGGTAATGGAGGGGACCGTCATTGGCAAGAATTGCCAGGTGCACGCGGGGACGGTCCTTGGGTGTGACGGTTTCGGTTTTGACAGGGCTCCGTCAGGCTCTCCGCTAAAGGTTCCGCAGGTGGGGCGTGTAATCCTGGAGGACGATGTGGAAATCGGGGCCTGCTGCACGGTCGACAAGGCGACGGTAGGAGAGACCCGCATCGGGCGAGGCACGAAGACGGACGACCACGTCCATGTCGGGCACAATGCCCGGGTCGGGGAGAATTGCCTCCTGGTGGCCTTTGTCGGCATGGCGGGGAGTTCTTCCATCGGTGACCGGGTAACGATGGCGGCGCGGAGCGGGACAGCGGACCACGTCCATGTCGGCGAAGGGGCGATCCTGACGGGGTGCGCGGGAGCGACCAAAGACATTCCCGCGGGGACGGTCGTCTCGGGTTTCCCTGCCCGTGACCACAAGGAGGACATGAGGACGCAGGTTCTCCTTCGCCGTTTGCCGGAACTTTTGGAAAGGGTCAAATTCCTGGAATCCAGGTTGAAGGAACTGGAGAAAGGAGAGCCCAAAACCGATGCCCGAAAGCCCTAGGCTCCGCTGGGAAGGGAAAGGATTGCATTCCGGGAATGCCTGCTCAGTCGAGGTACGGGCAACCGCCCTTCCCGGCATTCGATTTGTTTTCGGGGACGGAAGCGCTTTCCGCGTGGAAGAGGCGTCTTGCCAGGGTGATGGCCGAGGGTCCACTCTTTCATTCCCAAACGGGATAACCATTAGGACCGTGGAACACCTGCTTTCGGCTCTTGGGGGGATGGGGTTCTGGAACGCGGAAATCCTCGTTGAGGGGGGAGAGGTCCCCGCCCTTGACGGAAGCGCCTTGCCTTTCGCGTCAGGAATCTCCAGCTTTCTGGAAAGGCACGAAGTCGCGCAACCTCAAGCTTTCCACCTGGAAACACCCGTTTCGGCAAGGGACCCGAAGAATGGACGCGCGATCGTTATCCTTCCGGCAGAGGCTTTCGGTGTGTCCTGCGTGATCGATTATCCGGGCACGTGGATCGGGACCCAGGCTTTTCATGTCGGAGGCCTGGATCCGGGAACCTATCTAAAGGAAATCGCCGGTGCGAAAACCTTCTGCCTCGAATCGGAAGTTGAAGCTTTGCGTGCCGCGGGGCTGGGAAAGGGAGGGACCCTGGACAACACGCTGGTGGTGGGCGAAAAGGGGCCTTTGAACCCGCAAGCCCTTACCGTTCCCGATTCCTGCGCCAGGCACAAGGTCCTGGACCTGATCGGCGACCTGTCCCTCCTGGGGTGTCCAGTCGTCGGCCATGTGCTGGCGTACAGGAGCGGACATGGGCTTCACCTTTCCCTGGTTTCCCGGCTTAAGAGAATAATCCCGCGAACATGAAGAACAGCGGATAAGGAGGACAACCCTATGGTGGATATTCACGAAATCATGAAGCACCTTCCGCACCGATACCCTTTCCTTCTGGTCGATCGTGTCCTTGAGTTGAGTGAAAACCGCGTCGTGGGATTGAAAAACGTAACGATCAACGAGCCGTTCTTCCAGGGGCATTTCCCGGGGGAACCGGTCATGCCGGGTGTGCTGGTGCTGGAATCGATGGGGCAGGTGGCCGGGATGATGATCGCCTGCAGGCCCGGAGTGGAAGAAGAACAGCTTTTGATCCTCACGGGACTGGACGGGGTCAAGTTCCGAAGGCCGGTAAGGCCGGGAGACCAGCTTGTCACGGAGGCGGAAATGATCAAGCTGCGGGGACGCATGGGGAAAGTCAAGGCGGTTGCGCGGGTTGACGGAGAACTTGCTGCGGAAGGCGTGTTCGGGTTCCTCGTGACACCCAGCCTGAGGGGAGAGGAAAAGGAATGAGCGTTTCAATCCATCCGACCGCAATCGTTTCCCCGAAAGCGATCCTTTCGGAGGGAGTCAGGGTCGGTCCCTATTGCGTCGTGGAAGATCATGTGGAAATAGGCAAGGGTACCGTGCTTAAAGCCTTTGTCAGCCTGAGGGATTTCGTCAAGGTTGGGGAAGGGTGCACGCTTTTCGAGAACGTTACCCTTGGAGGGCTGCCGCAGGATTTCGGCTTCAAGGGTGAAGAAACGTGGGTTCGGATCGGGGATGGCGTCACCATGAGGGAGAACGTGACTGTCCACAGGGCAACGGGGGAAGGGCATGAAACCGTCGTGGGGAGCGGATGCTACCTGATGGAAGGAGCGCATGTGGGACACAACGCACACGTGGGGGATAACGTCGTCATGGCCAACAAGGTCGGGTTGGCCGGGCACGTGCATGTCGGGGAAAAGACGGTCCTTGGCGGAATGGCGGGTGTCCACCAGTTTGTGCGAATCGGACCCTACTGCATGATCGGGGGCCTGTCCAAGATCGTCAAGGATGTTCCCCCCTACGTCATGGCCGACGGCAGGCCGGCGCGGCTATTCGGTCTCAACAAGGTCGGACTCCGCAGGAACGGGTTTGATGCCGGGGCAAGGCAGGCCATCAAGGCTTTCTACAAGTCCCTCTATCATGCGGGCCTGCCCTTGAGGGAAGCCCTTTCAATCCTCGAGGCGAGGATTGCCGAAGCGCCGGAACCTGCCCTGCGCGCCATCCTGGATTTTGCCAGGGAATCACACCGCGGATTGACACCCTGGCCGAAAAAGGCGCGGGAGGTCGATTCCCCTGATTAAGATGCTAGTCCTGGACGTCGACGGCACCCTTACCGATGCGGGTGTTTTCATTGACGGTACGGGCACGGAATCGAAGAGGTTCGATATCCAGGACGGGATGGGCATAGCCCGGCTCCAGAGAAGCGGTGTCGAGGTGGCCTTTTTGAGCGGGCGCCACTCCGAGGCGACTGCAAGGCGTGCCCTTGAGCTGGGAATCCGGGAAGTGGTGAACGGAATCGGGGAAAAACTTCCGGCCTTGCAGGCCCTGGCCAGGTCAAGGGGACTTCTTCCCGAAGAGGTCTGTTACGTCGGTGACGATGTCAACGATATCGACTGCATACGCTGGAGCGGCCTCGGTGTCGCGGTGAGGAACGCACGACTGGACGTGAAGGCGACAGCGGATTGGATCACGGGATCTCCCGGGGGACACGGGGCAATACGGGAGGTCGCGGAGCGGATCATGGAGCTTAACGGAGGTCCAGATGGCCCGAAAGGCGATTGAACGAATCCTTCCCGGGCTTCTGGACAGGTTTATCGTGGAAGAATTGACGCAACCCTTCCTTTTCGGGGTGCTGATTTTCTCCATGCTCCTGATAACAGGGGATGTCCTTTTCCAGATCGCGAAGCTGGTTATAGAAGGAGGCGTTTCCCTTTGGACCGTGTCGCGCCTCTTCCTCTACAAAATACCGGGCGTCGTAGTCCTGACACTTCCGATTTCGTGCCTCATGGCTACCTTGCTGGGATTGGGCACCCTCTCCACGCATGGGGAGATCAATGCGCTCAGGTCCCTTGGAGTCGATTTTCGCAGGATCGTAAGGCCGGTTCTCTTCGCCAGCCTGGGGGTGGCGCTCCTTACCCTTTTCCTTAGCGAGACGATCGTTCCCCTAACGGACCAGGCAGCGGTCAATATCCTTCAATACGAGGTTTCGGGGAAATCCGTCCCGGGATTGAGGGAGAACATTTTCCTGAGGGATGAGCAGGGTTCCGAGCTCAGGAGGGTCATATACGTGTCCAAGCTGAACCCCGCGACCGGGACCATGCAGGATGTCCTGGTGCAGGATTTTGAAAAGAAACGGCTGGCAAGGGTATCAACCGCGAAAAAGGGAAGGTTCTCTGAAGGGCAATGGTTGCTCGAGGACGGCAAGGTGTTCGAGGTCAAGCCGGACGGAACAGTCAAGGCGCTTTTTTCGTTCAAGGAACAGCGCCTGACCCTGGCTCTTTCACCGGAAGAAGTGGACCGCGCTTCCAAGCGGCCCCAGGAAATGGGGCTGCTGGAGCTTTTTCGCCATATCCGGATGGCGAGGGAGCAAGGAATCGACACGAGGCCGATGTGGGTCATCTTCCACATGCGCTTCGCGATTCCCTGGGCAGCTGTCGTCCTTGCGCTTTTGGGAACCTCCATGGGAGTGCGCTCGCCGCGGGGAGGAAGGGGCGTTAGCCTGGGCCTCAGCGTCGTCGTCGTGTTCGGGTACTATGTCGTGATGTCATTCAGCCGGGCCTTCGGCGAGGGAGGGTACCTCAACCCCGCGCTTTCTGCCTGGCTCCCAAACCTAACCTTCCTGGCGATAGGTTCGGTCATGGCCAGGAAAGCGAACGGGTAAAGGAAGGAGGGAGCAGACCCCTTGTCCGAGGTCGCAATCCTTGCCGGCGAAGGGCTCCTGCCCGTCGCGATTTTGCAGGCCCTGTCCTCGAGAGGAATTCCAACCAAGGTGATCGCCTTGGGTGAGGCGGATTCCCGGTTGGAAACCCTCGCGGAACAAGTCGTTTACGTCAGGGAAATTTCCGTGAGCGGCATTCTCGGCTTGATAAGGGGAATCGGCTGCCGCCGTCTTGTTCTTGCCGGTTCGGTCCCGAAGCGCCTGATCTACGGGGACGGCCGGCTTGACCAGGGAACCCGGGAATGGCTTTCTTCACTTCCCTCCCTGGATGATCATGCGTTGCTGGGTTCCATAGTCGGACTTTTCGAGGGGGCGGGAATCGAAGTTGTCCCCTACGGGGACCTGATTCCTGAAAGCATGGCACCTGAAGGACTGATCGCCGGAAGAACACCTTCCGAGGGGGAATGGAAGGACATCCGTTACGGGGTTGGGATCGCACGCGAACTCGTCAGGCTTTCCTTTGGGCAGGCTCTCGCCGTGAAGTCGTGTTCAGTGCTTGCCGTTGAGGCGATGGAGGGAACAGACGAGATGATCCGACGGGCGGGGAGCATCGGCCCGGGAGGGGTCGTGGTCAAAATGATGCGCGCCGACCAGGACGAGCGTTTCGACTTGCCGACCGTTGGCCCGCATACACTGGAGTGCATGGCGCGCTCAGGCCTGGCCTGTCTTGCCGTGGAAGCGGGGCGTACGGTTATTCTTGATCGCGAAAAGTTTGGGCTCCTGGCTGATGTCCATGGGTTGTCAGTGACAGGATTCGTGCCATGAAAATATTTCTCAGTTCCGGCGAAGTGTCTGGTGACCACCTGGCGGCTTCACTTCTCAAAGCCCTGAAGGAAAGAATTCCCGGCATCGACTGCTGGGGCATGGGAGGCGGACAGAGCCGGGCAGCCGGGATGAGAACGGTTTGGCCTTCGGAGGAACTGCAATTGATGGGGATCTCCGAAGTGTTTTCCTCGATACCGAGATTGCTGGCCCTAAAGGCGGAAATGTGCCGGAGGATATTGGGGGAGAAGCCGGATGCTGTTGTTGTTGTCGACAGCCCCGATTTCCATTTCCCGCTCATTTCGCAGCTTCGGCGGGCGGGTTTCGGGGGGAAGATCGTTTACCTGGCGCCTCCCCAGGTCTGGGCATGGAGGAGCGGCCGCGTTTCCTTCCTCAAGGAGGCCTGTGATTTATGCCTTCCGCTCTTCGATTTCGAGCACGACTTCCTGGCTGTGAAAGGAGTCCCTACAGCCTGGACTGGACATCCTTTCGTCGACGAGTTTCCTGCCCTCGAAAAGGGGCATGACCCGGAAGAACGGGGCCGGCGCGTAGCCATGCTTCCCGGCAGCCGGCCGGGTGAAGTGAGGAGGCTGCTACCGATCCTTTGCCCCACGGCACTAGGCCTCAGGGATCGGGGGTTCGAACCCGTTTTTTCGATTGCCCCTGGGCTGAAGGCAAAGGACCGGGAGAGACTGGTCGGGTCCCTGCAAGGTTTCGAAACCTACGAGGGGGAAGGAAGGGCCCTGATGGCCGAGTCCTGCTGCGTAATCGGGGCGAGCGGGACTGCTGCCGTCGAAGCCATGATGCTGGACCTTTTCATGATTGTCCTGTACCGGGTTTCCCTTTCCTCCGAGATCGTTTTCAGGCTTTTCGTGAAGACGCCCTTCATCTCGATTCCCAACAGGCTCGCCGAGGGGCGGCTCTACCCTGAACTGGTCCAGTCAGGGGCCAACCCGGAAGAGGTGCTTCGGCATTTTGACCGGCACTGGCAGGACCGTGGAGAACGAAATAGATTTCACGAAAAACTGAAAATGGCGCGGGAGCGAATGGGCAAGCCGGAAGCGGCCCGTTTCTGGGCGGACATGATCCTTCAGGCACTGGGATCGCCATGAAAAGGATCGCGGTGCTTGCGAACGGTCCGGGTGAGCTTTGGGGATGGGGAAGGCCCCTGGTCAAGGCCTTTAAGGAGACGGGCAACACGGTCGACCTTTACCTCCTTCCCTGCCAGTATGCCAGCGGGGCTGAAGAAAGGATCGGGAAGCTGACTGGTGCCGACCGCGTCATCCCTCCCTCGGAGTCGTGGAAAAAGGTCGTGCTGCCTGGGAAACAGAACCCGGATTGCGTCGTCCAGCTTGGAGGGGATCTTTTCTTCGGAAGGATGCTTGCGTCGAGAACTGGGGTTCCCCTTTTCAGTTATAGCTATGGGGCGAAAAAGGGACTGGACGCGTGCCGCCAGGTTTTTACCGCCTGTGATTTCATGGCGGGGCAAATTATGGAGGCGTCCGGGCTGAGGTCGGTCGAGGTTGTTGGAGACCTGGTTGCCGACGGCCTCAGGATGGACTTTGGTGAGGCAGGCTGGAAAAGGGAAGGCCTCAGGGTCGCCCTTTTTCCGGGAAGCCGGCCCGCGATCCGCAAAAAGGCCCTGGCCTACATGGAGGAATTCCTGGTTTTTGCCAGGCGCCTCCTGCCTGGGACACAATGGATGGTTCTCCTTTACCCCTTCTGTGAGCCCGATGAAGCCCCCTTGTGGGAAATGGCGGGTTTCACGGTTTCCAGGGCCGGAACCGGGGCAACGCTCGAAGGCGCGGAGATCGCGTTGACGCAGCCTGGCACGAATACGCTGGAACTTCTCCATGCGGAGGTGCCCTCTGTCGTCGCGTTGCCGGAGGCCTTCCTGGAAAACGTGCCGGCACCAACCATGCTGGCTCCTTTTTTCAGGCTCCCTGGCATCGGCAGGGAGATCAAGAGGAAGGCATTCAGGAAATATGTCGCGAAAAGGGGGTTCCTTTCCTGGCCGAACCGGATCGCGGGGGAAGAGCTCTTTCCGGAAATCACGGGGGAACTTTCCCCTGAAGCCCTGGCAAAAGCCTTCGCCCGTTATGCCCGGGATAGAGGATGGATTGAAAACACCCGCGAACTGCTCGGGAGGATCGACAGAGGACCCTCGAATGCGGCCGCTCGCCTGCGGGAAAGGATAATAGGAGCCCTGCCATGAAAACAAAACCGGGAAAAGATGCACGCCTAGGTTCACTCAATAAACTGCTTCCTTTTATACTGCCCTACCGCCTGCGCCTCCTGGGGGCGTTTGGTTGCATGCTCATGGCTTCTGCATCCGGGATACTGCCTCCATGGCTGCTCAAGAACGTTGTCGATGACGTCCTGATCAAGAAGAACAGCCTGATGCTCAACGGCCTGGCGGTGGCGATCGTCCTCCTTTTCGTGCTGAAGAATGTGGCGGGATATGGACAGCAATACCTGATGGTCTGGGTCGGACAGCGTGCCGTGATGGACCTCAGGGTCGCCCTTTACGGGAAGATACAGTCCCTTTCCCTTACCTACCTCCACAAGCGGAGGGTGGGTGAACTGCTTTCGCGGATAACGGGTGACGTTGCAACCCTCCAGGGCCTTGTCTCGACGACCATTGTGGACCTCATCGTACAAACCCTGACATTCTTCGGGATGGCCGGATTCCTGGTCTACCTGAACTGGAGGCTGACCCTTTTCGCGCTGCTTGTCATCCCCCTCGCGTTCAAGGTGATTCATTTCGCGTCGACGAGGCTTCGCGCTGTCGGTCACACGATCCAGCAGGAACTGGCGAGCCTTTCGGCCATCGCCTATGAAGCTCTTTCGGCCGTCAGGATTGTCAGGTCTTTCGCCACGGAGGAACATGAACTGGAACGATTCAAGCGGCAAAGCGAAGCCAACGTCAGGGCTCTGGTGCATGGAACGCAGATACAGGCCACCCTCCAGGGGGTCGTGGAGGTCATCCTGATTTTCGCGCTTGCCTTGCTGCTCTGGGTGGGGGGAAGGGAAGTCATAGCGGGAAGCATGACGCCGGGAGAGTTGATCGCCTTCCTGGGGTATCTTGGTTTCATGGTCCAGCCTCTTCGCGTCATTAGCCGAATAGTCGGTAGCATCCAGCAATGCCTGGCTTCCGCCGACAGGATCTTCGAAATACTTGAAGTCCCGGAAACGCTTCCGGTGCCCGCAGTCCCGGTCTTCCTGAAACCGGTCCGGGGCGAGATCGGCTTCAACGATGTCTGGTTCGCGTACGAACCCGGCAGATGGGTGCTAAAGGGAGTCAACCTCTCGATACGCCCGGGGGAAAGGATTGCCCTAGTGGGGTCGACTGGGGCGGGAAAGACCACCATCGCGGATCTCGTGCCGAGATTTTATGACCCGCAGAGGGGAGAAGTGCGTATTGACGGGGTTGATGTCCGTGAGCTGGACCTGAAGACCCTGAGGAAACAGATCGGGATCGTTCCACAGGATCCTGTCCTGCTGAAGGGATCGATAGCGTATAACATCGCCTACGGGTTTCCGGAGGCAACCGAACTGGATATACGGGAAGCGGCGAAAACGGCGGGAATCGCTGATTTCATCGAAGGTTTGCCCGCAGGGTACGAGACGGAAGTCGGGGAGCGAGGGGTGACCCTTAGCGGCGGCCAGAGACAAAGGGTGGCTATCGCACGGGCGATCGTCCGGGATCCCAAGATCCTTGTCCTGGACGAAGCGACATCCTCTCTCGACACGGCTGTCGAGCAACAGATCCAGGAAGCGATGGGCCTTGCCATGAAAGGAAGAACCTCCATCGTCATCGCGCACCGGCTTTCGACGATACTCGAATCCGACCGTATCCTGGTCATCGAGGCAGGGCAAATAGCTGAAGAGGGCAAGCACGAGGAACTTCTCGCGGCAAAGGGCCTGTACGCGAAACTCTACGGCCTCCAGTTCAGGGAGTCGGCCAAAAGATGATCGTAAGGAGCTATCTCGAATACGCCAGGGGTGAGAAGAAGCTGACGCCCTGGTCTGTATTGGCTCCGCTGGGATGGATCGCGAGCGCTCTTGTCCGGCTGAGGAATTTCGCTTACGACCACGGAATGGCCAGGAGCCAGGAGTCGCCCGTTCCCCTTGTCAGTATCGGGAACCTCACCCTTGGTGGAACGAACAAGACTCCCTTCGTCGAGATGGTTTCCCTTGAAATAGCCAAAAGGGGAATTCGTGTCGGTGTCGTCAGCCGTGGTTACAAGGGGAAGACAAGTGCCCCCGAAATTGTGGGAAGGCTGGATCCCGGGTCGTTCGCGGGTGATGAGCCCCTCCTACTCCAGCATCGGCTGCCCGGATTGCCTATTGCCGTGTCAAACGATCGGAGCGAAGGGATTGCCCTGCTCAGGCAGGAAGAACGAGTCGAACTCGTCGTGGCCGATGATGCCTTCCAGCATAGGAAGTTGCGTAGAGACGCCGATATCGTCCTCGTGGATGCTCTCTGCCCATGGGGAAACGGCCGCCTTTTCCCGGCCGGGCTACTCAGGGAAGGAGCAAGGGCCCTTGGGAGGGCACACCTCGTGGTCATCACGAAGGCGGACCAGGTGGCGCCAGGCAGGCTCGAGGCCCTGAAAGAGGAACTGGCCGCGTGGGTAGGCAGGGAAAGGGTTTTCTGCTCCAGCCTCGTCCTGGACAGGTGGGATCGTTGGGACGGGAACTGGAAAAGCAAGGGCGACGAAAATATCCCTGGCTTACCCGTGCTGGCTTTTTGCGCGATAGGAAACCCGGCAAGCTTCAGGCGTTCCCTGGAGCAGCACGGGGTGAATATCAGGGCGGAGTTCTGCTTCAGGGACCATCACCGCTTTACCGCGAAGGACCTGGAGGTGCTTTGCGGCGAGGCAAACAAGTGCGGGGCGCGTGCCCTCGTTTGCTCGGAGAAGGATATATACAACCTTCCCGCGGGGTGGATCCCCCCGATGCCCCTTTACGTCCCCCGGGTCAAGACCGAGATAACCCTCGAAAAGGAACGTTTCTGGGAGACCCTGATAGAGACTTTACGCCCGAGCATCCTTGTGGCCTCGAACGGCTACGGGGAGGACTCGATAGGCGTCATCCTGGGTGAAAAACTGCGAAAAGCGCTGCCTGGGGCCGAAATCATGGCATTTCCCCTTGTGGGTGCGGGCAAAACCTACTCGGAGTCCGGCTTCGAAGTCGTTTCGCCGCTGGCGGAAACCCCAAGCGGCGGGATCGTTAAATACAGCATTTTCGATTTTGTGCGCGATTTGCGTTTCGGTCTTGTGAAAATTATCATAGAGCAGCTCAAGAGCTGGGGGAATCTCAGGTATCGCTTGAGGACCGTGTTTTGCGTAGGCGATGTCTACCTTGCCCTGCAGGCCCTCTGGGGCCAGGGTGCTCCTCCCTTGCTGGTCGCGACGGCAAAGACGGCCTATATCGCGGGGCATTGGGGAGTCGAGCGGTTTGTCCTGAAGCACAGGGTGGGGCAGGTCTGGGCCAGGGACGAGGAAACTGCCCTTGAACTGACCCGGTCTGGCGTCAGGGCGCGATTTTCGGGAAATCCAATCATGGACCTGGCTGGCTCCAGGGGAGGCGCTCCTTACGAGTGGCCCGGCGAGGGGGAGCATCGAGTCCTTCTCCTGCCGGGAAGCCGGAACCGTGCCTACGGGGAGTTCCCGCTGCTGCTGGAAGCGGCCTCGCTCGTTTCCGTGGAGGCGGAGTGCCGTTTCCTCGCGGTCATTGCGCCGACGATCGATCGTAAAGAACTTGTGGCGAGGTCCGCCGGCTGGGAAATGGGAGTGACGGGGCCGGAAAGCCTCAGGAAAGGCTCTACCGAAGTGTTTCTTTACGACGGCGATTTATCGGCAGCGGCCAGGACAGCCGACCTCGTCATCGGGCTGGGGGGAACGGCAAACCAGCTTTGTGCAGGTCTTGGGGTACCGGTCCTTTCCGTGGAAGAGAAGGGGAAGTACGTGCAGAAGCGGATCCTGCAGGACGCCGAGCGCCTTGTTCCCAGGAATCCCTCGGCTCTCGCGGAAGCGGCCTTACAGATAATGGCAAACCCGGATGTGAGGTTCCACATGTCCCGGGCAGGAATCGCAAGGTTGGGACGGCCCGGCGCCCTTGACGAGGTCGTTCGTTTTGCGGTGAAGGACCTTGGATTGGGATTGCGTGAGGAAGTCCATTCACGTCTTTGCGGAAACGCAGGGGGAGGAAGAGAATCATGAGAGCATTGGCAGTCATTCCCGCACGCCTGGCAAGTACCCGCCTGCCCGAGAAACCCCTGGTCGAGGTGGGCGGAAAGCCGCTTGTCCTCCGGGTGCTGGAACAGGTCCGACGGTGCGGTAAAGTTGACAGGGTCATCGTGGCCACCGATTCGGAGAGAATAGCGGATGTCGTGGTTCTTAACGGGGGTGAAGCCGTCATGACCCCTGAGGACCTCAAGAGCGGGGGAGACCGTGTAGCCTTTGTCGCGGCAGGGCATCCTGAAGCGGAAATCGTCCTCAATGTCCAGGTGGACGATCCACTGGTCGGCCCGGATATGATCGACCCTCTAATCGCGGCCCTCGAGGCGGATCCCCAGGTCAGGCTCGCACTACTGGCGAAGAAGATAGAGAAGGAGGAGGAGATCGCCTCCCCCAACATCGTCAAGATGGTCTTCGACAGGAACGGGAAGGCGCTTTATTTCAGCCGCTCGCCGATTCCCTATCCCCGGAACCCTGGGGCCGTATATTACAAGCACATTGGTCCCTATGCCTGGAGGAGGGAGTTCCTGCTTGACTTTTCAAGGTGGGACCAGACCCCGCTCGAGCGGGTCGAAAGCCTGGAAATGTTGAGGGTGCTCGAGGAAGGGTACACGATACGTTGTGTCGAGACGTTCCGGGATACCGTTGAGATCGATACGCCCGAGGATGTCGATGCCCTGGAGCAAATCCTGGCAGCCGAAGGGGGAGAGTGTTCATGACCATGACGATTCGGGTCGGAGAAACCGAGTTCGGGTCGGGACGCCTTGTCATCGTGGCGGGACCGTGTGTACTCGAAGGCCTGGACCTTGGGCTTGAAGTTGCCGAGACCGTCGGCGGCATTTGCAGGGAACTGGGGTTCGGCTATGTATTCAAGTCCTCTTTCGACAAGGCCAACCGAACCTCCATCAGCAGCTACAGGGGCCCTGGCATCGAGCTTGGCCTGGATTGGCTTGGCAGGATTGGGAAGCAGGCCGGGGTTCCGGTCCTGACCGATATCCACGAACCTTCCCAGGCTGAAGAAGCCGCACGCGTGGTCGATATCCTCCAGATCCCGGCCTTCTTATGCCGCCAGACGGACCTGCTTGTGGCTGCGGCCCGGACGGGGCGTGTGCTGAACGTCAAGAAGGCCCAGTTCATGGCACCGGAGGACATGTCCGCCGTCCTGTCGAAATGTGCCGAGGCGGGAAACCGGCAGGTCATTCTTTGCGAGCGCGGAACAAGTTTCGGATATCACCAGCTCGTCGTGGACATGCGATCGCTTGCCGTCATGCGATCACTGGGCGCGCCCGTCATGTTCGACGCGACGCACAGCGTCCAGACTCCTGGCGGGAAGGGAACGACAAGCGGGGGTGACCGCAGGTTCGTCCTGCCCCTGGCGAGGGCTGCTGTCGCGGTTGGGGTGGATTCGCTTTTCCTTGAGGTCCACCCGGATCCCGACAAAGCCAGGAGTGACGGCCCCAACATGGTTCCGCTGAAGGCCCTGAGGAACTTCCTGGAGCAAATCAGGATCCTGGATGACGCCGTCAAGTCGGGCATGGGAGTGACCGACCTGGATTGGGTGGTGAAAAGTGGTTATGGTCAGCCTGCCGAATGAGCGTGAGGCGAAACGGGTATCGGATGGAGACCTGCTTGAAATAGGCAGGGGGATTATCCTGGCCGAGGCTGAGGAACTGAATCTCGCGGCCGGAAGGCTGGGATTTGAGATCGTAAAGGCTGCCAGGCTGGTCCAGGCCTGTACGGGCAGGCTGGTCGTATCAGGCCTGGGAAAATCAGGCCTGATCGGGAGAAAGATCGCGGCCACCCTGGCCTCTTTGGGAACGCCGGCTCTCTTCCTTCATGCGACCGAGGGCAGCCATGGAGACCTCGGGATGGTCAGAAGGGAAGATGTGGGGCTCTTCATCAGCCATAGTGGCGAGACGCGTGAGGTCCTGGAACTCCTGCCCTTTTTCAGGCGCATTGGGGCTCCGGTCATCGCCATGACCGGAAACCTGAATTCACGGCTTGCGAGAAACGCGGATGTCGTCCTTGACGCTGGAATTCGAAGGGAGGCCGACCCTCTCGGGCTTGCGCCGACCAGCAGTACAACGTTGCAGTTAGCCATCGGGGATGCTCTTTCAGGAATGGTGACAGAACTCAGGGGGCTTTGCCCGGAAGATTTTGCCCTTTTCCATCCGGGCGGGAGCCTTGGCAAGAAACTCCTCCTCAAGGTAGATGAACTGATGGGGACTGAAGAGCGCTTGCCGCTCGTTCCTGACGACGCCACGGTGAAGAGAGCCCTTTTCGAAATCACGAGCAAGGGATACGGGACTGCCCTTGTCCTGGCTCCAAACGGTGAACTGGAAGGGATCTTCACCGACGGGGATCTCAGGCGACTGCTGGAAGACAGGGGACCGGAAGGCCTTGGCCTCAGGGTTTCAGAGGTCATGACGCGCCATCCCAAGACGATCGAGAGGGAAAAGCTCGCCGCGGAAGCGCTCTCCCTGATGGAGAAGCATGAAATATCGGTGCTGGCTGTGGTCGAGGGGAAGGTCCCGGTTGGAATCCTTCACCTCCATGACCTGCTGAAGGCTGGGGTGGCTTGATCTGACACCCTGGAGCTACCGCTTCCTGACGAGAGTCGCATACCCGGCCATTTTCCCATGGCTTTCCTGGAAATACAGGGAAGGCCTGGGGGAGCGGCGAGGATTCTATTCCGG
Source organism: Synergistales bacterium (assembly GCA_036722335.1). Lineage (GTDB taxonomy): Bacteria > Synergistota > Synergistia > Synergistales > 79-D21 > 79-D21. The sequence continues at coordinate 19,793 of DAIMJI010000013.1, forward strand.
GCAAGTCGGGGAACTGTGTGACAGGAATCCCTTGTGGGTGCACGCGGTCTCGGTTGGGGAGGTACAGTCTGCGTTACCTCTGGTTTCGGCAATGAGGGCCGGAGGCTATGCCGGGCCGGTCGTATTATCGACGATCACTTCTACGGGAAGGGCGATGGCCCTCCAGGAAATGGAAAATCTTATCGATGCCCATATCTACTACCCGTGGGATGTCCCGAGAGTGGTCGCCCGTGCGCTGGGTACGCTTCGGCCCCGCCTTTACGCGGTCATGGAAACGGAGATATGGCCCAACCTTTTGCTGGAACTGGAAAAACGGGATGTCCCCTCCTACATGGTGAACGCACGGTTCTCCGAGAATTCTTTCCGGAGGGCCTTGAAAAACAGGGCCTTCTGGTCGAGGATACTGGGGACGTTCCGGGGGATCTTTGCCAGGAGCGAGGAAGATGAAAGAAGACTCCTGGAGATGGGGGTGGACCCCTCTCGTCTTTCCAGGCTGGGCGACTCGAAAGTCGATGCCCTCGTCGAACGAAAGAAGAAGGCCGAGCGTTCGGCTCTTGACCCGGTGATGGAGGGGGAAGGCCCCGTTTTCATAGCGGGAAGCACCCACCAGGGTGAAGAGGAGATTGTCCTGGAGGCTTTCGAGTCACTAAGGGGGTTGGTGCCGGGAAGCAGGCTCGTGCTTGCCCCGCGGCATCCCGAAAGATCCGGGGAAGTCATGGGCCTGGCCGCAGGGCGCGGCCGCGCCTGCCTTTTGTCGAAATGGGAACCGGGTTGGACTATACTTGTGGTTGACCGGATCGGCATCCTTTTCGACCTTTACGGCCGCTCTGACGCGGCTTTCGTGGGAGGAAGCCTCGTCCCGAAAGGGGGCCAGAACTTGCTTGAGCCGCTGGCCTGGGGAGTACCGGTCGTTCACGGTCCGCACATGGAGGATTTCCAGAACATAGCGGACCTTGCCTCGAGAACGGGGCTGACAACGAGGGTCGAAAACAGTGCGGCCTTGGCTGAAGCGTGGCTCGAGTCCAGGTTGCAAGGACCCGGGAAACGATCCTTCGGAAAAAGGTGCGAAGACTTCCTTGACGGGATTGGAGGGGCATCCGGCAAGGCATGGGAACGAATTGCGGAGGAAAACAAAAACCTTCTCTGGGAGTGATCGATGTGAACGCGTTCAATTTCTTGGTGGCCGGCAGGATCAGCTTCGGACCGGGCGTTTCGGGCAGGTTGGGTGAACTGGCAAAGGGCCTCGGGGCTCGGAGGGCAGTCCTGGTTACCGACGAAAGCATGGAGCGGTTCGGCATTAGCGACCGTATAGCGGGCATCCTGGAAAGCGAGGGTGTGGAAACTTGCATCTTTGCCGGGGTCGAGCCCGAGCCTTCCGTGGAAACAACTGACGCCGTAGCCATGCTGGCCCGGGAACATGACTGCCAGCTCGTCGTCGGGCTGGGCGGAGGAAGCTGCATGGACGTGGCGAAGGCCGTGAGCGTGCTGATTACCAACGAAGGCTCGGCTTCCCTTTACCAGGGGCTCGGGCTTGTCAAGAATCCGGGTGTGCCGAAAATCATGATACCAACGACTTCCGGAACCGGTTCGGAAGTGACCTTCACCGCTGTCCTTATCAGGAAGAGCGATGGGTTCAAGGGCGGGATCAACGATGACAAGCTCTTCCCTGATTACAGCCTGCTGGACCCCGAACTGGCGTTGACCATGCCCCCCAAGGTGACAGCTTCAACGGGTATGGATGCCCTGACTCACGCGATCGAGGCTTTCACCAGCAAAGCGGCTTCCGCGATGAGTGACCTGTTCGCCAGGGAGGCGATCGAGAAGATCGGGAGATGGCTTCGTGTAGCCACGTGGAATGGCTCGAACATCGAAGCGAGGACCGAGATGATGCTGGCTTCCCTTTACGGGGGGATCGCATTGGCCAACGCGGGGGTAGGAGCCTGCCATTCCCTGGCATACCCGCTGGGAAGCATGTTCGGGGTGGGCCATGGCGTTGCCAATGCCCTTCTTGTTCCCTATGTCTGCCGCTACAACGCCCTTGCGGCCCCGGAACGCTATTACGAGATATCGGCTCTGCTCGATTACTCCCCGGAAGAAGGACTTCCGCTCCGTGAAGGCGCTCTCGACTGCGCTGAAGCCTTGCACGAGCTGGTGGAAGACCTGAACCTCCCATCAAAGCTCAAGGCCCTGAAAGTCGGGATCAAGCCCGATCATTTTGAAGAAATGGCTGTAAAGGCCCTTGCTGTCGCAAGGCCTATGGCGAACAACCCCAGGCCGATGGATAAAGACGCCTGCGTGGCAATCTACAGGGAGGCGATGGAGTAATGCCGGGTTTCGAGCTCTTCGACCAACAGGAAATCGATGCCGTTGCTGATGTAATAAGGGGGAAGGTCCTTCATCGTTACTGGTTCCAGGGGATGAGGAACGGTGTCTGGAAGGTGGAGGAATTCGAAAAGGCCGTCGCCGGAAAATTCGGGTCGAAACACTGCCTTGCCGTTTCCAGCGGGACCGCGTCCCTTTACGTGGCGTTGAAAGCCCTCGGCATCGGACCTGGGGATGAGATCATAACGAGCCCGTTCACTTTTATCGCCACCATGGAATCGATCCTGGAGTGCGGGGCCGTTCCCGTCCTGGCCGAAGTGGACGAAAGCCTGAACCTCGATCCCGGCTCCGTGGAGGAATTGATCACCGAGAGGACCAAGGCGATCATGCCCGTTCATATGTTCGGAGCTGCGGCTGATATGGACGCATTCAAGGCGATTTGCGACGAATACGGGCTTTTCCTGCTTGAAGATTCCTGCCAGGCAATGGGGGCGAAATACAAGGGACGATACGTCGGCACAATAGGCAAGTTCGGGCCATACAGCCTCGATCCGGTCAAGATCGTCACTGTAGGCGAAGGCGGCCTGATCGTGACCGATGACGAAGACCTCTACCGCAAGATGGAGTATTACCACGATCACGGCCATATCCACGACAACCGCATCGAGCGGGGCGCCGAGGGGAAGGCGTGCCTGGGTTTCAACTTCCGCATGAGCGAGTTGCAGGGAGCCCTGGGGTTGGTCCAGTTCGCGAAACTCGACATGGCAATCGAGAAGATGAGAGCTTCCAAGAAGAAGATCATCGAGGGAGTCGGGCATGTCGACGGGTTGTCTTTAAGGGTGCTTCCCGACCCTGAAGGTGACACGGCAACGCAAACCGTTTTCCTCCTGCCGACTGCCGAGGCTGCCCGGAAGTTCCAGAAAGCTTCGAAGGAAGCAGGGGCCCCATGCGGGAACCTGTCCGACAACACCTGGCACTATGCGCGGCATTGGGCAACCCTTCGTGAAGGGACAATGTACAGTCGACTTCGCTGCCCCTTCGACTGCCCCTATGTCGAAGAGATGCCCACCTACCGGCCGGTGGAATGGCCCCAGACGCACGCGATACTGAGCCGTACGGCGGTTTACGGGATGGACATCCTGATGGATGACGAAAAAATCGAAAAGATCGTCAAGGCGGTCCAGGCAGGAGCCAAGGCGGCCCTGTAGCCGGAGAAAAAGGTGAACGATGGAGAGTGGGCCGTAAGCAAGGTCCACTCTCCTTTTCTTGAAGGGGCGTAGGCGAATTGAGGGGACCGAGGGCTGTTTTCATCCTTTCAGACGGGATCCGCGGGCACGCGAACCAGAGCCGTGGTTTGGGGCTGTGGCTGTCGCGCCTTGCGGGTTCATTGGTTCACGAGCTGGAGATTCCCAAGCTGAGGGGGATGTCCCGATTCATGGCCCTGAAAGTCGGGGGTCGGCAGCTTCCCCGAGGCGGGAAGGACGCAGCGCGACTCTGGCTGGAAAGGTCGGGAGGAATGCCATTATTGGCTGATGTGGGCAGGCTCATCCAGGAAGAAGGGCTGTCCGGGAGAGACATTCTTTGTCTTTCCACAGGGAGTGCCGCTGCGCCTTTTTCTCTTGCGATCGCACGGGTATTCGGGGGCAGGTCCGCGACGGTGATGACCCCTTCGGTCCTGGGAGCTTTCCCCTTCGACTTCGCGATCATCCCTGCGCATGATTCAGCGATGCCTGCGCAGAATATTTTCGAGACACTCGGAGCACCCAACGCCATCGACATGGATACGCTGGCAGGTGAGGCGGAAAGACTCCTGGAAAGGTTCCCCCCCCGGTCAGCCAGGCGATGGGGCGTTCTCGTCGGGGGTGACGATGCGAATTACCGGATATCGGGGCGCTGGCTTAGGAGGGTGATTGGAGCCCTGGCCGAGGAAGCCCTCAGTCTGGGAACCGACCTTTACCTGACCACTTCGCGCAGGACGACGCCGGAAGCTGAAAACGAGCTTTTAAGAATTGCGTCCGAGATCCCCGCTTTCCGGATGCTGCTGCTGGCATCGAAAGACCCATCGAACCCCGTGCCGGGCATGCTTGGGAGTTGTGAAGAAATCTTCTGCACCGAAGACTCGGTTTCGATGGTTTCAGAGGCCGCCACGGCAGGTTTCATGGTGAACCTTCTTCGTGTCGAACGAAAGGCTGGGGCCAGGCTTGCGCTTCAGAAGGCGACTTCGTGGCTAGCTCGAAGCGGGGCATTGCCGAAAAAATACCTTTGGGGCGCACCGCGGTTCGATGCCATGCTGGAAGCGTTCAAGGCCAGGGGGTTGGCCAGGGAGTCAATTGCCCGTGAGGGCGGTGCCCAAGGGAAAAAATCCGCTGGCCGGGAAGGTTTCAACGAAGCGCGGGATGCCGCGGCCTGGATCATTGACCGGTGGGAGAAGAACGAAGGAGGAAGTTCATGAAAATACTCATGGTCCTTCCCGAGTTCGAGGAGGGGGGAGTCGAACGTCATGTCCTTTGGCTTTCGACCGAGCTTGCCGCCCTGGGCAACAAGGTCCTGGTCGTCACTGCCGGCGGCCGGCTTGAACAGAAACTGCCCGCCGGTATCAGGGTTGTCCACCTTCCGGTCCACATGAAGAACCCATTGACTGCCCTCTACTCGGCTATACGGATTGCCCGCCTGGCCGGAAGGGAGGAAATCGACCTGATCCATGCCCACTCGCGCGTCCCGGCCTGGATCGCTTGCTGGGCCAGCGGTTTGTCCCGAAAACCCTGGATTTTGACAGCTCATGACCGTTACAGGAAGAACAAGGGGATAAGCCCCTTCCTGCGGGCCGATGGGGCCATTTGCGTCAGTGAGGCCGTAAAAACGCACCTGGAAGGGTGCCTTCCTTCGGCAAGCCGTGTCATACGAAACGGTATTCCCGATATGGAAGAGCGTTGGCAACCCGAAGCCCAGGGAGAAAGTTTCAGGTTCCTGTTCGTCGGAAGGCTTACCGCCAGGAAGGGGCTTAAAGTGGCTCTTGCGGCGCTGTCAGGGCTGAAGGGGGAACCGTGGATCCTGGACGTGGTCGGGGACGGACCCCAAAGAGCCGAACTTGAGCTTGAATGCGGCAGGCTGGGGATAGGCGGACAGGTGATTTTCCGCGGTTTCCGTGACGACGTGGGCCGGTGGATGGCTTCCGCTGATTGCTTGTTGTTCCCTTCGCTCGACGAGGGGATGCCCTTGACGCTCATGCAGGCGATCAGGGTCGGGACACCCGTGCTGGCTTCCAGGATCGAACCCGTGACCGAGCTGGTCGGGAAAACTCAGGAACTCGTCGCCCCCGGCAACCTGGCTGACTGGGAGTGCCGTGTTTCCGAGGTTGCGCGGCGAAGAAAAACGCCGCCACGTTTCGATCCTGAACTTGTCCCATCCGCACGCCAGATGGCACAGCAGGCCTTGGCCTTCATGCGTGAAGTGACAGCGGGCAAAGGCGAGGCCAGAGAATGAATGGAAAATTCCCCGCGGTCTTTCTTGACCGGGACGGAGTGCTCGTAGAAGAGAGGAATTACCTGTCAAGGACAGAGGACGTCGTACTGCTGGAGGGGGCGGCGGAAGGGATTAGGCTGCTTTCATCCGTGGGGTTGAAGATCGTGATCGTAACCAACCAGTCAGGGATAGGCAGGGGCTTTTTTTCGGAGGTAGATTATCTCAAGGTGATGGAGCGTATGTTTGCCCTCTTGGGGAAGGAAGGCGCCAGGATAGACAGGGCGTATTTCTGCCCGCACGCCCCCTGGGAGGAATGCGGTTGCCGGAAGCCGCTCCCCGGCCTTGTAAAGAAGGCGGCAATGGAACTTTCAATAGACCTGCGAAAGTCGTTCGTCGTAGGGGACAAGAGGTCCGACATGGAACTGGCCAGGTCCATCGGGGCGAAGGCAATCCTCGTCAGGACCGGTTACGGGGCTGACGAGGAAAAGGCCGGCGAACCGATATGGGATGCCGTTGCCGATCGCATTTCGGATGCCGCTGCACTCATCTCGACGTGGGTCAAGGAGGTGAAGGGTGATTTTGTCCAGGAGTGAGAAACTTCCGGAAAGCGTAACCGCTCAACTGCTTGAGACCGCGAGAATCCTCGAGGTTTTTGCCGAAGAAGGCATGGAAACGGTTTCCCAGGCGGCTCGACTGATTGCCGATTCAATGAAGAAAGGCGGTAAACTCCTTCTTTGCGGCAATGGGGGCAGCGCCGCGGACTGCCAGCATTTGGCGGCCGAATTTGTCTGCCGCCTTTCCGCGCAGAGAGAAAGGCGAGCACTTCCCGCTTTGGCGCTCACTACAGACACCTCTTTCCTGACGGCATTCTGCAACGATTATTGTTTTGATGATGTTTTCGCCAGGCAGGTTGAAGCACTAGGCCGTCCCGGAGACTCCCTCCTGGCGATCAGCACGAGCGGGGCCTCCGAAAACGTGCGGCGGGCACTTAGGCTCGCAAACGAAATGGGGTTGGATACAATCGCCCTGACCCGCCGTGGGGGAGCCGTTGGTGGCATGAGCAAAATCTCGATAGAGGTCGATGCGGAAGAAACCGCGATCATCCAGAACGTGCATATCGCGTTGGAGCACGTTCTCTGTGCCCTGGTGGAAGAGATGCTGCTGGATGGGAACCAACGCTTAGGCGGGATGTGATCTGATTGATTATCGTGACAGGTGGGGCGGGGTTCATTGGAAGCAACCTGGTGGCAGGACTCAACAGGGCAGGATATGACGATATCCTTGTCGTCGACAACCTTGGGTGCTCGGAAAAATTCAAGAACCTGAGGGGGCTGAAGATCTCGGACTACATGGACAAGTCCGTTTTCAGGGCACGGCTAGGAGAAGGATCCTTCAGGGGGAAGAAAATCCGTTGCATTTTCCACCAGGGGGCCTGCTCGGACACGCTGAATACCGACGGTCTCTACATGATGGACAATAATTACAGGTACTCCAGGGATGTCCTGGATTTTGCCCTCCAGAACAAGGTCCAGTTCATCTACGCATCATCGGCTTCGGTTTACGGTGCCGGGCGAAAAGGCTTCCGGGAGGAGCCGGGGTGCGAGTTTCCGCTCAACCTTTATGCTTTTACAAAATACCTCTTCGACTGCCATGTCCGTAACAGGTTTTCCACTTTTGCGACACAGGTGGTAGGTCTCAGGTACTTCAACGTTTATGGCCCACAGGAAGTCCACAAGGGGCGTATGGCTTCAATGGTTTTCCATTCGTACCACCAGGCCAGTAAAACAGGCGCGGTGGAACTTTTCGAGGGGTCCGCGGGCTACGGTCCGGGACAGCAAAAAAGGGACTTCGTATCGGTCCCGGATGCCGTCAAGGTTAACCTCTTCTTCCTGGAACACCCTGAAAAAACGGGAATCTTCAACTGTGGAACCGGCTTGCCGAGAACTTTCGCCAGCCTGGCGGGGGCCGTGATTTCTTCCTTGAAGCGGGGAAAGATCAACTATATTCCCTTCCCTGAAGACCTTGCCAACAAGTACCAGAGCTTTACACAGGCGGATCTTTCAAAGCTCAGGGCCGCGGGTTACGTAGCGGAATTCGAATCGCTGGAAACGGGTGTATCGAGGTATGTGGACCTGCTCTCGAGGAACCAGGGGTATCTGTTCGGGGAGGATTCCTGAAGTGGCCAACAGAGGCGTGTTTTTGGATATCCTGGAGAGCGGGCTGTCAAAGGTCAAAATCCTGGTCGTTGGAGACCTTATATTGGACCGGACTTTCACGGGTACCGTCGGGCGAATATCGCCGGAAGCCCCGATCCCGGTCTTGAAGGTCGATTCACAAATTGACGGGCTCGGCGGTGCCTGTAACGTGGCCAATAACCTCGCCCGGCTTGGGGCAAGGGTTGCCGTCGCCGGAGTTACGGGCGTGGACCCTGACGGTGGCAGGCTAAGGAAAATGCTGGAGGAAAAAGGGATCGATATCGATTCTCTTGTCGAGGCTGACAGGGTTTCAACGAGAAAGGTCAGGGTCGTTTCCTCGAGGCAGCAGATGCTTCGCATGGATTTTGAGACCACAGAGCCATTGAGTAAAACCGATGAAGAGACAGTCCTTTCCGGGATAGCAAGGCAGTTGGCCCAGAGCGTTGACACGGTGGTCCTGTCCGACTACGGCAAGGGAGTCTGCACGCCGGGTTTGTGCCGCAGCGTCATCGGGCTCTGCAGGGAGAGGGAAATCCCCGTCATCGTGGATCCAAAAGGGGCCGACTGGGACCGGTACGCAGGGTGTACGCTCGTGACGCCCAACCTGAAGGAGCTGGCCGAAGCCGCGAGGGAAACGGTTCCTAACGAAGACGCTGAGATCGTGACCGCAGCAAGGGAAACCATGAAGCGTTTCAACCTGGGGAAGATCCTTGTCACGAGGTCGGAACGCGGCATGACGCTTGTTACTCCCGCTGGAGTCTTCCACGAGCCTGCCCGGGCTCGTGAGGTTTTCGACGTGAGCGGTGCAGGCGACACGGTTGTCGCGGTCATGGCGGCGTTTATCGCAGCGGGGGCTTCTTTCGAGGAAGCCGCGAGGATCGCGAACAGGGCGGCCGGGTTCGTCGTGGGCAAGGCGGGGACCTACGCGATTGGAAGATCGGAACTGTTGTGGGAACTGAAAAGCGAATCCGGTTCTCCCTCCGCGGTGAAAGTCCAGGGCCTGGAAGAGGCCGTGAGGACCGTCGGAAGGTGGAAGGAGGAAGGCCGGCGAGTCGTGTTCACCAACGGTTGTTTCGATATCCTCCACGCGGGACACCTCTTTTGCCTGGAACGAGCCAGGGAACTGGGCGACCGGCTTGTCGTGGGCCTGAATTCCGATTCCTCCGTGAGGCTGCTCAAGGGGGATGGAAGGCCCGTCAACATGGAAACCTTCCGGGCAATGCTTTTGGCGGCGCTTGCACCGGTCGACCTGGTGGTGGTCTTTGCAGAAGAGACCCCCCTGGCACTGATAGAAGCCCTGAAACCAGACACTATCGTAAAAGGCGGCGATTATGAGGCGGAAAGAATCGTTGGAGCCCGGGAGATCGAGTCATGGGGAGGAAAGGTTGTCATCGTCCCTCGGTTCGAAGACCTGAGCACGACACGGATCCTCGAAGCCGCCTCGCACGCGGAGGGGCGGATGTCCGTGAAGCCGGAAAAGGCAGACGGTTCCTATCGAAATGGCCGGAACGAAGGCAAGGGATGAAGGGCCATCTTGAAATTCCGCTGCCGGAGTCGGGAGACCGGCTGCTTTTCGTCCGTTTTAGTTCGCTGGGGGATGTATTGCTGGCCCTTAGGAAGGCAAAGGCGCTGAAGACGAAGTTCCCCGGACTGAACCTGACCTGGCTTTCCCAGGTTGAATACGAGGGACTCCTAAGGACGCAGTCCTACGTTGACGATGTACTGGCCTGGGATATCAGGAAAGGGCGGCTGACGATAATACCTCTCATTCGACAGGTCAGGAATAGGAATTTCAGGTTCCTTTACAGCGTGCACCATAACGACAGATCAGCTCTGGTTTCTGCATTTTCAGGGATACCTGCCCGGGTGGGATACCACAAGAATCTCCAGTTTGCCTACGATTATTCGCTGGTGGAGGCCTCGAAAGCATGGCACCTGGACGAATCCAGGGATGGTGCGTCGGCCCTGGAGGTCCCCGAGACGGGAAGGAGCGGTGTTCGGCAAAAGCTGCCATGCGGGATGAACCGGGTTCTTTTTTGCGCGATCGGGGCAAGCAAGAAGTTCAAAAGGTGGCCCGCGCGATCCTGGTCGGTTTTCCTTTCGGAAGCATCAAGGATGGGCTTGAAACCGGTGCTCGTCGGTGAGGGCGCAGAAGAGGAAAGGATGGCGGGAGAAATCATTTCCACCTGCCCATTTGATGTCGTTGACATGGTGGGGAAACTTTCGCTTGAGGAAGTCGCAGCCCTCGCTTCACTTTCCGAACTGGCAATCGGGGGAGACACCGGCCCGATCCACCTTGCGAGGATGACCGGGATTCCCTGCATCGGCCTTTTTGCGGTCAGGAATCCTTCCCGTTACGGACACAAGGGAAAGAACCTCGTCGCGTTCGTGTCGAAAAACCCTTACGATGTTTATCCTGAGTGGGTTCCCGATTCGTGTCCCCTGGAGAGCATCGAGCCTGGATCAGTGGCTATCGAGATGGAAAAGTTGCTCAAGGAGGGGCAAATCAGGCCTTTCTCCTGTAAAGCCTGAGCAGCAGGGCGGGGGCGAACGAAAACAGCATGGACTTGAAAGCCACCTCGGGCTTGATGTGCCAGGAGCCCGCACCCCTGCGAGCGAGTTCCACCATCTTCCCGGAGCGGACGTATCTCCAGAAGAGGTCTTCGCGGCCGGATCGAACTGCCGAGGTGGCCATCTTGACGACCGCTCCTGGAATTTCAACGGTCTCGATAAGACGAACGAGGTGGGGGGCTGCCCCACATTCCTGCAGGTATTTGCGAAGACGCAGGTAAACGGCCGCTTCGTGGGCATACTTCATGGGATTGTTGCCCATTCGGCTCGTGCTCTGGCCGGAATGCTGGATATACGTCGCGAGAGGCTCAGGCAAGACTCCGACGGTCCCTGCCTGGAAACAGGCCTTAAGGATAAATTCCCGGTCTTCCGCAAACCGGCAGCCGCGGGGGAATCGAATTCCCTTTTCCTTCAGGAAGGCAAGATCGTAAAGGACGTTCGATGCATTCAGGTACCGTTTCCCCTTGAGATAAGCCTTCATCAGCTCAATTGAGCCGATTTTCCTTCTCCCCGCAGGCAGTTTCATGGAATAGGCCTTTCCCTCACTGCCGTTTTCAGGAGAAACCCTGAAACCGCAAAAAGCGATAGGCGACCCGGTTTCGGTCATTGTCACCCAAAGGCTCCCTAGAGCCTCTGGTGAGAGACGGTCGTCCCCGTCAAGGAAGAAAACGCCTTTTCCCGACGCCCGGTCCAATCCCGTGTTACGGGTCTCTGATGCGCCCCGGTTGCTTGTGCTGCGAATGAGTGTCCAGCGTAGGCCCGACTTTCCCAGTACCCTCTCGGCAATCTCGACACTTCTGTCGGTAGACGCATCGTCCACCAGAATAATCTCGAAATCGCGAAAGCCCTGTGAGACGAGGCTGTCCATTGTTTTTTCCACAAGGGCTTCCTGGTTGAACAAGGGAATAATTACGGAAATTGCAGGCATGTTCGTTTCTCCTTCTTCCTGCTTGTACATCCCCAGGTTTCTTTATCTTACCAGACCAGGCCCCATGAGGATTCATAGAGCAGGATAGGACCTCAGACCCATTGCAAACGCAAGGACAGAGGCTATCATGTGTGAGGCTCGTAAGGCTCCTTGACAGTCTAACCTTGGATACAAACCGCTTCGAATCCCGCGAGGACCCCGGAAGGCACGGAAGGAGGTGCACCAACCCCC
>DAIMJI010000014.1:0-28348 GCA_036722335.1 Synergistales bacterium
AGGAGGTGTTTCCAAAGCGATTCGCGGCGCGAGACCGCGTAGAGGAGCGTCGAAGCCAGCATGCGGTCCGTGTTTTCCATCTCGTGGCCGATTTTGCGCAAAGCTTCGCTTGAAAAGGCACCCTTTCGTATCTCGCGGCGGCACTCCAGGGCCGCCTCAATCCCTCTCATCCATGCCGCACCCGCTTTCAGCCCATTTTCTGGTCAAGCCTCCCGAATCATACCACCCGCCCGTAATGTCCGGCCCACAAAAGACCGCTAGATGCAAAAAAGGCAGGGAGGAGGTTTCCCCCACCCTGCCTGTCGTCTCGCGGATCCGAGGAGGGAAGGGGGGTCAATCCCTGCGCCCTCCGAACATGCCCCTCAAAAGCAGCAGCCTGAGCAGCTGGGCCGCAGCCATGACCGCCGCCGCGACATAAGTCAGGGCGGCCGCCTTGAGGACGGCTCGGGCCCCCCCGATCTCGTCGCTGTCAAGCGTTCCCGTGTCGGCAAGCAGGCGCAGGGCCCTCGCCGACGCGTCGAATTCCACGGGCAGGGTCACAAGGTGGAAAACGATGACCCCCAGGAAGAAAAGAATCCCAATATCCATGAAAAACGGGGACCGCATCAGCAATCCGATGAAAAAGAGCGGGAAGGCCAACCAGGAGGTCAGGCTCGCCACCGGCACGATCGCGTTCCTGACACGGATCGGCTGGTAATCCTGGGCGTCCTGGATCGCATGCCCCACCTCGTGAGCCGCGATGCCGATCGCAGCAAGGCTCGGGCTCGAGTAGACCCCCTCGGAAAGCCTCAGGACCTTGGAACGGGGGTCGTAGTGGTCGGTCAGGTTGCCGGGTGTCCTCTCGATGGTGATGTTCGAAAGCCCGAAGCGGTCCATCAGGGCCCTCGCCACGTCACAGGCCCTAACCCCCTTGCGGGAATAGACCTGGCTGTAGGTCGCAAAGGCTCCCTGCACCTTGGACTGGGCCCATATACCCAGCACCAGGGCCGGAATCAGCAGAAGGAAAGTCGGGTCAAGGAAAAACGGGAACATTTCTCATAAACCTCCTCTATGCACGCGGAGCACCTTTTTGGTCCACGGCTTCGATTCGGATTTTATACGAAGGGAGCATAAAAGGCAATATTGGTCAAATACATTAGCCCCGGTAGAAACTCTTCATCGCCGACACCAGCCACTCCTGTTCTTCCGCCTCGAGTTCCGGGAAGATCGGCAGGGCGAGGCAATCTTGGCTTAAGGCCTCCGCTTCCGGGAAGTCTCCCTCCTTGTACCCCAGGCCCGAGAAACACGGCTGGAGATGCAGGCACAGGGGATAATAGACCCTGGAGCTGATGCCTTCCGACTCGAGGTGCTTCTGGAGAGCGTCGCGCCTGTCGCAGCGAATGACGTACTGGTGGTAGATGTGGGTGTTCCCTTCGGCCTCCACGGGGGGGCGAACCCATTCCATGAGCCCTGCTTCCCTGAAAAGAAGCGCGTACCTGGCCGCAGCCTGCCTTCTTTCTTCGTTCCACTCCTGAAGGTGCCGCAGGCGGACGCGGAGGACGGCCGCCTGTATCTCGTCCAGGCGGCTGTTGATCCCGACGGTGTCGTGGAAGTAGGTTTCCGTTGAACCATGGACCCTGAGGCTCTTCAGGCTCCTGGCCAGGTCGTCCCTCGTTGTCGTGATCATCCCGGCATCCCCGTAGGCTCCCAGGTTCTTTGTCGGGAAGAAGGAGATGCACCCCATGTCTCCGACCCCGCCGGCCCGCAGGATCTCGTTCCCCGCTTTCCTGCAGGAACCGAACGCCTGGGCTGTGTCCTCGATAAGGGCAATCCCCTTCTCACGCAACGACGGCGCCAGTTCCTCCAAAGGAACCATCTGTCCGAAAAGGTGGACGGGAATCACCGCTTTCGTTTTTGGGGACAGCTTTTCCAGGACCTGGTCGACCCTGAAATTGTAGGTTTCCGGATCGATGTCCACGAAAACGGGCCGTGCCCCCACCCTCGTGATACAGCTGACGGTCGCGAAAAAGCTGTAGGGGGTGGTGATGACCTCGTCACCCGGGCCGACGTTCAAAGCCATCAGGCTAAGGACAAGGGCATCGGTTCCGGAGCCACACCCGACCGCGTGAGGAATCCCAAGCGTAGAGGCCACTTCAGCCTCAAAGGCACGCACCTCGGGTCCAAGGATAAAATGCTGGCTTTCGAGGACCTTGTCCACCGCTTCCCGGATTTCGTCCCGTACGCGACTGTAGTTCCTCTTAAGGTCAAGTGTAGGCAATTTTCTTTCTGGCATGGGGGGGTAACCTCCTTGATTAGAGCGATTGACGACCAACGGGATTATACCAACTAGTGGGTTAATCCTTGATTTACTTGATATTTTTTTCGCATATTCACCGTTCCAATAGAAAAGGGGCCCGCCTCGAGGCGGGCCCCTTCTTTCTTCCTTTTCTAGAAATCCACGTTCTCCTTCGGGGCCTGGAGGTCTTCCATGGAAAATCTCAAGTGCTCCCTCATGAGAGCTTCGGCCTTCTCCGCAGACTTCTCGCTCAGGGCCGAAATGATCGCCCTGTGCTGGGGAATGCTGGGATTCGTCTCGATGTTGTAGAAAGGATCGTAAAAAACGATGTAGACATTCGTCCTTGCCAGGATATTCTCGACGTACTCGGCCAAAATCCGGTTTCCGCTGGCTTCCGCGATTGCCCGGTGGAAGTTTTCGTTGACCTCCAGGTAAAGTTCCAGGTTCTTCTCGTGGAAGGCCCTCTCTTCCTCGAGCACCGAGTCTTCGAGCCTCCTCAGCTGCCGTTCGGTGATCTTCTCGGCCGCCAGCCGAATGGCCAGGCATTCGAGGTGTTCCCTCAGGATGTAGGCATTCTCCATCTCTTTCTTGGTCGGGGAAGCGAGGCGTGCCCCGCTGTTCGGGATGATGCTGACGAGTCCCTCGCTGGCCAGCCTCCTCAAGGCTTCACGTACCGGAGTCCTGCTGACCCCCATCTGGACCGCGATGTTCACCTCGGGCAGGCGCTGGCCCGGCTGAAGCTGCTTGGTGATGATCCTGTGCCTGAGGTCCTGGTAGACGTAATCGGCCGATGTCGTGTAAAATCGCGGTTCCCTCATTGGAATGTGAACCCCCCGTCATCCTGCATACCTTTCTGTTTTGTTTCCACTTCATGCAATCTTAGCACGGCATAAGTTTGCACACAACCTAAAAGAGCGACAACTTTCGTGTAAACTGGGGTGACGGTGCAAGGACCGTCTAGGGGAGGTTCAGAGCTTGAGACTGCTGACGCTTGTTCTTTCAATCCTGACGCTCGTTTTTTTCGGAAGGGCCCTCGCGGGGGTTGGGGGGTTTCTTTTCGGCAGGGGAAGGATCGACTACATTTTCCAGGGACTCCTCCTGGGATTCATGACGACCGTGGCGGCCTTCTGGGCCTGGCGGCGCTACCTGAAGGAACTCGAACTGGAGCCCCAATCGGAGGAAGATGAGAGCGACCCCGGTTCCTGAAGGGATTCCGCGAGCAGCCGCCTCATGACTTCCCTCAGTTCGGCAAGCCCGTGACGCCTTTCCCTCGCGCAGGACTTCGCTATTTCCCCGCAGACCGGGCAAAGCCTAGGAGGGAAGCCCAGCCTTTCCCTGCCTACGCTTCCCGCTGGCGTGAGGACATCCAGGTCCATGACCCTGCCCCAGGCCACCCCCTCTTCCAGGTCGATGCACCGCCTTTTCAAGCGTGCGGGAGCTTCCGCCAGCCTTGCCCCGAAAAGGAGGGCATACCCGGCTCCGTTGAGAATGCCGATTTCCCTGAGAACGACGCCGGACCCCGCAAGGATCGCTTTCCTGGCTTCCACACCAATGCGTTCGACACCCGCGATGTCCCCCTCCAGCCTCTTTGGGTAACCGGGCACGTTCAGGGAAACCTGCAGGACCACCAGTTCCTCGCTGAAAAGGAAGGCCTGAAGCCGAGCCCTTCCATCCCGCCCCTCAAGGACTTCTTCCAGGGGATTGTTCATAACGGCCCCCATGCTTTTGCAAGCATGCAGACAGCCTTCACCAGGGCCTGTGCCCCGTGGCGGCTTACGGAAAGACGGACAGCCTCGATCTTTTGGCCATCGACGGAGAATTCTTCGCCGGGAACGACTTGGACACGGGCGGACAGGGCCAGGGAGGCCGCCTCCGCCCCATCGTGCCCAGGAGTGTTCAGCCAGAGGTAAATTCCGCCCTCCGGCCGGGCAAAAGGATACCCGTGGAGCTCCCTCCCCAGGGCGGACACCAGGGCCTCCATCCTGATGGACATCTGCAATCGGGCCGAGTCCAGCGCCTTTCCCAGGCTGCCCGACTCGATCAGCCTCAGCACGAGCATCTGAACCAGTGACGAGACTCCTCCGGTCCGTATCCTTCTTACCCCACCGACGCTCTCTGAAAGGACCGACGGAAGCAGGAGGTAGCCGAAACGCAATCCTGGAAACAGGACCTGGCTGAAAGACCCCATGTAAATCACCCGCTCGGCTTCGGGAAGGGATTTCAGCGCCGGAACGCTTTCTTCGCCGTAGCGCAGTTCTCCGTAGGCGTCATCCTCGATGACCCAGACCCCCCTGGATTCCGTTCCGGCCAGGATGTCCCTTCTCAGGGTGAGAGGCAAGGTCCGGCCAAGCGGATTGTGGAAACTCGGGATCAGGTAGAGGGCATCACCCGCGTCCATGCTGGCGACGCATTCCGGGATAGCGGACGGGTCTTTCGGGAGGCTTTTCACCTGCAGGCCTTCCACCCTGGCCATCGACACGGCTTCGGGATAGGTCAGGGGCTCCACCCAAAGGGTCCTGGTCCCGGAAACGGCAAGCGATTTCAAGAGGGTCGAAAGCCCTTCCTGCAAGCCGGCGGTCACGAGGAGGTCCTCCCATGAGGCCGGGATTCCTCTTGCCGCCGCGTGCGTGACCAGGGCGCGCCTCAGCGGCTCCAGTCCCTCCGGCGGCGAACCAAGCAGGGCCGTTTCCGCCGAAGAACCCAGGATGTCCCGCAGGGCCCTTGAAATGGACTTGAGCGGGACGAGGTCCATGGAAGGGCGGCCCGATGCCAGGTCGACGATCTCCTCGTCACCGGCCAGCCTGTTCTCTACTGCACACTGGCCGAGGACAAAGGCCCCGCTACGTCCCTGGAGGTGGATCAGGCCGTCCCTTTCGAGAAGGGCATAGGCCTGCATGACGGTGGTGCGGCTGACGTCGAGTTCACCCGAAAGAACCCGCGTCCCGGGTAGCCGCGTCCCAGGGGGAAGGGCCCCGCTGCCGATCAGCCGGCGAAGGTGATCGGTCAGCTGCAGGTATAGGGCTGTCCTGCTCTCCCGATGAAGCGGAATTTCCAGCAAAAGGTCGGCCTCCCCAACGTCCATCGTGTATGCTTATGCACAAGCATTGTACCGGACTTCTCCACAGAAAGGCGGAAAGTTAGTTGGATCAAGAACAGACTTCTCCCGTTGTCAAAGGGGACCTGCTCGTTTTCGATGTCGACGGGGTCCTCATCGATACCCGTTTTTCCTATCCCACCGTGATCCGGACAGCGATCCAGTGGGGGTGGGGGCTTATGCTCGGAAACGAAACGGACTGCACGGCCTTTTCGATGGATCATTTTCGTGCCAGCAAACGCCACCCCGGATTCAACGACGACTATGACATCGCATGGGCCCTCATCTGCGTCGCCTTTTCTTCCGCGGCCCGGTCGGGCGACTTGCGCCTCTCTCGCGCCATGCCCTCTGCCAAGGCCTGGGAGGCTATCCTGGCGGATTTCCCTCCTTCAGGGATCGTCGACCATATCCGCTCTCGCTACGGGGACCCCGTGGGGCGCGATGTCTTCAGGAGTCTTTGCGAGGAAATCTACCTGGGGGAAAATTACGAGGGCGAAAAGCGGAAGACAAAAATCAGGAGGGGGCTATGGCACGAGGAAAAACCATT
The DNA here is from genome assembly GCA_036722335.1 of Synergistales bacterium. GTDB lineage: Bacteria > Synergistota > Synergistia > Synergistales > 79-D21 > 79-D21. The sequence continues at coordinate 5,917 of DAIMJI010000014.1, forward strand.
GCTAGCCCACCATTGGAGCGAACTCGCCCTTCCAGCGGCCATCTACACGGGCAGGTTCCTGCCCGAACTCGCGCTCGCACTGGAACGGCTTGGCTGGCAGGATTTCCCGAAAGACCGCGTCATCACGCCCGAGTCGGGGATCTGCAAACCGTCCGGGGAAGGATTTGCCCGCCTTTGCGAGAAAACCGGGACAAGTACCCCCATCTACTTCGGGGACACGGAAAGCGACCGGGAAAGCCTGCGGCGCTTCGGCAGGGGTACGTTCGTCGCCATCGGCGGCCTTCTCCTTGGAGAGGAATACGGTTACGGACGTGTTTCCGACGCCCTGGAAGATCTCGGGCTCTTGAGGGTCAATGGCGCGTGCGGGAAGACTGTATTTTCGAGATGATCCCAGCGGCTTGGGGTGCCCTGAGGTAGTCATAGGTCACATCCGGCACCAGGAGGCGCACGCCTTCCCAGTCGTTCGAACGGATCCGTTCCCTTACGGTGGAGGCCGAGACGATCGTCCCGTCCCCCAGGGTCAGCCGGGGGATTTCGAACAGTTCGATCCCCCGCGGCGGCAGGATCTCCTTCATCGCATCGTTGTAGGAATTCGTGACCTCGCAATAGGGCTCGGTGCCGACGAACCGAATCTTCAGCCCGAGCGCGGGCACGAAAAGGTTGGCGAAAAGTGTCACGTCAAGCCTGGCCTGGATGGCGGCCCTTTCCTCGGATCCCTTGTCCCTGAGGAAATAAGTCGGGAAGGTCGCTGGAGAAACCGCATAGGATCCGCTCTTGAGCACCGTCACGTTAGGCAGGTGCGAGGTGCCCCGCTCGACAAGCGCGAAGCGGTCATGGAACGGGAATAGAGAAAGATCGGCTTCCACGACGATGACAAAAAGATTGTCACACGAGGCGGCGGCCTTCTCGACAAGATACTTGTGCCCCAGGGTGAAGGGATTGCAGTTGACGACAACCGCTCCGTTCCTTCCTTCCGGTCGCCTTGCCCCTTCAAGGTAGGCACGGTAGGCTTCCACGCCGGGTTCCCCCATCTCAAGGAGGACGACCGAACTGTCGACCCTGGCCAGTTCCCGGAAACCCATCCCGGAAAAACGGGGAGCGGAATCCGGTTTTGTGTAAACGAACAGCCGGGTCTTCCCCTTTTCGCGTGCCACCTCAACCAGTCGCGAGACAACCACGGCGGAAAGCCCCGCTTCCTGCCACGAGGGGTCGACCGCAACCATCCTGATGACATCGTCCTGGAGGCTTCCGGTTGCCGCAAGGCGCCCCGAGGGATCCCTCACGAGCACGGTCACGTCGGGTTTACCCTCGAACGACAGGCCATGCAAATCGAGGAACTTCCTCAGCTCTTCCCCTTCGGCCCTGGAAAGCCTGCCTGTCAGCTCGACATCGAATCCGAACAAACCTTCTCCTCCTGTGCCCTCTTTTTCAGTTCCCTGTTCAGGACTTTTCCGATACTTGATTTTGGAAGCTCTTCCACGAACTCGACCATGCGCGGCACCTTGTAATGGGAAAGCCGTTCGCGGCAGAAAGAGACGAGGTCCCTCGGCGTCGTGCGGGTCCCGGCCTGGGGAACGACATAGGCCTTGACCACTTCACCAAGGGCCGGGTTGGGAACTCCGACAACGGCCGCTTCCCTCACGGCCGGGTGTTCCTGGAGCATCCCTTCCACTTCCTGGGGATAGACGTTGAATCCGCCCACGATGATGATGTCGCTCACCCGGCTGACGATCGTGATGTAGCCTTCTTCGTCGATCCGGACCATGTCCCCGGTATCGAACCACCCGTCCTTGAAGCGTTTCGCGGTAAGTTCCGGACTCCGGAAGTATCCCGGGGTCACAGAGGGACCCTGAAGCCATAGGTTGCCCTCCTGCCCCTGCGCAACCTCAAGTCCCGCGGCATCGCGTACTTGTGCCCTGAATCCGGGGATGAGGGGACCGACAGTTCCAGGCTTGTTCCTCGAGTAACAAGGATTCACGGCCACGACCGGAGATGTTTCCGTGAGGCCGTAGCCTTCCAGGACCGGAATCCCCAGCAACTGGGCTGAACGTGCCGCGATCCTCGGAGGCAGGCGGTCTCCACCCGAAGCCAGGATATGCAGGTCTTGCGGGAGAGCCGCACCTCTGGCAACCGCGCCCTCAAGGAGGGCGATCATCGCCGGAACGGTGATCGCAAACGTCACGCCGGCATTTCTCATGACTTCAAGTGTTCCCTCAGCCGGCATGAAAGTCGGGACGATGGCCTGCCCCATTCCGGACAACATCGGCAACATCCCGCAGACTGTAAAACCAAGGGTATGAAAATTCGGGAGGGCGTTGAGGAACACCTCGCTGTCGCGGAGTTCCGTGAAGTGATGCAGGGAGGCTTCGACGTTCGACCTGATGTTTTCGTGGGTAATGCAGACCGCTTTCGGAGAACCCGTCGTTCCGGAAGTGAAAAAGATCACGGCCGTCTCAGGTGTTTCCGGGGTTCCCTTCCTTCCGGGCAATTCCGGTATGGGACCCTCGAGGGGAGTGATCGCGCTTGGCACACCGTTTCTTGAAAGGGCTTCAGCCAGAGGCTCGAAGCCCTGGCAGAGGTAGGCCCCGAATACGTCCCCGTGGGCGGTGCAGCGAAGGATTTCCTTTTCGCCCGCCTGGACGTTCAGCGGGATGACGGTCCCTCCCAGCCTCCACGCCGCAAGGCACAGCGCCAATGTCACGGGCGAATTGGGCAGAAGCAGCGCGATCCGCTGTCCTTCACCGAAACCGGACTGGCCAAGGGCCGTCTCGCACCCCTCGACCAACTCCATCAGGCAGCTGCGAGACCACCATGCCCCCCGCCACCAGATGGACCTTTGTCCAGGGGCTCCCTTGGCGAGGCTAACGAACGTTTCTTCCAGTCTTTCGTTCAAATCTGGAATCCTCCCCAGTCGAGTCTATTGGCCTGGCCCCGCCGCGAGGCTTGCGGACGGGGTTCGTCCTTTCCAAAACCGTTAAACTATAACACACCTGTAACCTTTTCCTCCCCAAGTGAAAGGGCGACGAAGGCCTCCCACGCCGCCACCAGGGGGAGGGCTTCCTCCGGGACCTGGTAGCGCGAGTGATGAAGCCCCACTTCCTCCCCTGTCCCGATCAGCATGAGGCAGGAAGGCACTTCCAGGGAATAAAAGGAGAAATCCTCTCCCGAGAGAAGCGGCCGGTCCAGGGACCTGATCTGCTCCTCCCCGAAGAAGTTTTTAGCGCACCCGAGGATGGCCTGGGTCAATTCCGTGTCGTTTTGGGTCTGGGGGTAGTTCTGGGTGTAGTCCAGGACGGCCGAGCCCCGGAAAGCCGCGGCCAGGGCAGGCACAAGCGCCTCCAGGCGCCCTCTAAGGAAATCCCTGACCCCTGTGTCGAAGGCGCGCAGCGTTCCCCACATGTGCCCCGTCTCGGGGATGATGTTATAGGCTTCTCCCGCCTCGACCTGGCCGAAGGAAATGACCGCGCTTTCCAGCGGGTCCAGCTCCCGGCTGACCAGGTTCTGCACGGCCAGCACGACATGGGCCCCGATAAGGATGGGATCGACGGTCACGTGAGGCAGGGCCGCATGGCCCCCGATTCCCCTGATCTCCACGTGGATGCGGTCTGAAAGCGCCGTGATGACGCCCGCCCTGGTCATGAAGGTCCCGTAGGGCGACTTGGGCCACAGCAGGGGCGCAACGACCTGCCCGACGTTGAATCGTTCCATCAGCCCGGCCTGGACAAGGGTCCTGGCGCCGCCTTTGCCTTCTTCCGCCGGTTGGAAAAGCAGGGCCACAGGCCTTTGGAGCTCCTCCTTCCGCTCGGAAAGAAGGCATGCTGCCCCCAGCAGGGAGGCCATGTGGGCATCGTGCCCGGCGGCATGCATGACGCCGGGAATGCAGGAGGAAAAAGGAACACCCGTTTCCTCTTCAAGGGCAAGGGCATCCATCTCGGCCCGTATCATCAGGGCCTTGCCGGGAAGGTCCCCGCCAATCACTCCCACGACGGAAGTCGGGCAGCCGAACCCCTTGACGACATCGAAACCGTCGATCGAGGAAAGTGTTTCGACGATGCGGGCCGAGGTGACGTTTTCTTCAAAAGCCAGCTCCGGGAACTGGTGGAATTCCCTTCGCCACGCCACAAGCTGTTCCGAGATGTCCTCGGCCGCAGCTAAAAGTTCAGGCCCGAGTTGCCCTTCAGCTTCTTGTCCGTTCATTTTTTCACCTCGTGTCGGGAGGGCCGGAAAAGCCTGCCCCGCCCCACCCTTGCCCTCATTTTTTCACCCCTGTTAGTGTATCATAGGTCTCAGACGGAGCATTATGAAATAAAGGAGGTTGGCGCCTTTGCCCGCACCGTGGACCATGATCCGCGACCTGCCCTCTTTCGTTGATGGGGAGGTCACCCTTAAAGGATGGATGTACAACAAGAGGAGTTCGGGAAAGATCCACTTCCTGCAGATCAGGGATGGATCGGGATTTGTCCAGGCCGTCATGGTCAAGGGAGAGGTCCCGGAAGAGCAGTTCTCCGCTGCCAAAGGACTCTGGCTGGAGGCTTCCGTGGTCCTGACGGGACGCGTCAGGAAAGACGACCGCGCTCCATCGGGTGTCGAGCTTTCGGTGACGGGGCTGGAAATCGTCCAGAACCCCTCCGAGGAATACCCGATCGCAAAAAAGGAACACGGCATCGACTTCCTGCTCGACAGGCGGCATCTCTGGATTCGTTCCGCACGGCAGAAGGCCATTCTCACGATCAGGGAAAGGGTTATCTGGACCTGCCGAGAATACCTCCACCAGAACGGCTTCCTCCTGGTGGACAGCCCGCTCCTGACCGGGTCGATAGGGGAAGGGGCCGACGGCCTTTTTGAAGTCGAGTATTTCGACCTTGGCAAGGCTTACCTGGCACAAACGGGTCAGCTTTACGCGGAAGCGGCCGCGGCGGCTTTCGGCAAGGTTTATTGCTTCGGCCCGACTTTCAGGGCCGAAAAATCGAAAACCAGGAGGCACCTCACCGAATTCTGGATGATCGAGCCAGAAGTCGCCTACGCCGACCACAAGGACAACATGGCATTGCAGGAAGGCCTTGTCTGCGCGGTGGTCGAAGGTGTGCTCACCCACTGCAGGAAAGAGCTTGAACTCCTGGAAAGGGACATCGCGGCCCTCGAAAGGATCAAGCCTCCCTTCTACCACATCACGTACGACGACGCAGTCGCCATGCTGCAAAAACTGGGCAGCGACATCCCTTACGGGGACGATTTCGGTGGGGACGACGAAACGATCCTGACCAACCAGTTCGACAAGCCCGTTTTCGTCGAGTGTTACCCGAAAAAGGTCAAGGCCTTCTACATGAAGCAGCACCCTGAAAGAGAAGACCTTGTCCTTTGCGACGACCTGCTTGCCCCGGAGGGCTACGGGGAGATCATCGGGGGCTCCCAAAGGGAGGACGACCTCGATCTCCTGCTTGCCCGCATCCGGGAAGAAGGACTCCCGGAATCTTCCTACGACTGGTACCTGGATCTGCGGCGTTTCGGATCATTCCCTCACAGCGGTTTCGGGATGGGTATCGAGCGCGTCGTTTCGTGGATTTGCGGACTGCAGCACATCAGGGAAGCGATCCCCTGGCCAAGGACGATCTATCGCCTGAATCCCTAGGAAACAGCAAGCGGGAGGGATGCGAATGACTGGAAGGGAAGGCCTCACCTATTTTTCCCGTTTCGATGCCGAATCCGTCTATGAGGATAGGGGGTGGCTTATCGGCAGGGGCCCCGTAGGAGGCAAGGCGAAAGGGTTGGCATTTGCCTTTTTTGCCCTGCAGGGGACCCCCCTTGAGGACCAGGTCTCCCTTCCCCCCGCAACGATCGTGGCCAGTACGGAAATCTTCAGCGAATTCATCCACGACAACGCGATGGAGTGGGTTTATTCCGAGCCGGACATCAGCAAGATCGAACTGGCATTCGCCAAGGGCCGTATGCGGGAAAGCGTCACCAAGGACCTGTACAGGGCCCTGGAAATACTGGGCGAACGCCCGCTGGCCATCCGCTCGAGTTCGCTTCTGGAGGACTCCGTTCAACTTTCATTCGCCGGAAAGTACGATACCTGTTTTTCCGCAAACGTCGGCTCTCCCGAGCGAAAGGCCAGGGAACTGGAAGACGGGATACGGTCTGTATGGGCCTCCTTGTTCAACCTCGCCCCCAGGGCATACCGGAGCAAGCATGGCTACCGTGACGAGGACGAAGCCATGGCCGTCGTTATCCAGCCCATCATGGGGAAAGCCCATGGGCACCTCTACTACCCTGAACTTGCCGGGGCCGCTTTCTCGAAGGTTTACCGCCGGCCTACGCCCCGCGTCAGGAAAGAAGACGGGCTGATGAGGCTTTGCTTCGGCCTGGGAACAAGAACCGTTGACAGGGCAAAGGCCCGCGTCTTCTACCTGACCAATCCGAACCTCAGGCCCGAGGGAAACCAGCCCGGTGAAATCGCTTCGGCCAGCCAGGTGGAATTCGACTACATCGACAGGAATTTCGGGGCCTTCATGACGGGGTCCCTGAGGCAGTTCCTGCCGTACATCCTCAAACAGCACAAGTCGGTACACTCGTTTGTCGAGATTTACACGGACAATCTCCTTTACTGGGCGGGGAGCCCTCTCAAGCGTTTTTCGAAACCCGTCTTTTCCTTCTCCGCCCTCCCCACGCGCCAGCCCCACCTTTTCCAGGTCATGCGCTCGCTCCTGGCCCACTTGGAGAACGCCATGGGGCTTCCCGTCGACATCGAGTTCACCTACGACACCGAAAACAGGGAACTTTCCCTCATCCAGATGCGCCCCCTGGCCGCATACGAGGAGATGGCCCAGGTCATTATTCCCGAGGTCCCGGCAGACAGGCTGCTCCTCAGGGGGAACCGAATGGTGAGCAACGGTGTCCTCGAGCACACCAATCACCTGGTTTACGTAGACCCTGATCTTTACGGGACCGACGCGACTTTCTACGAGGTCGCCCGGGAAGTCGGGCGCGCAAATGCCAAGCTCGCGGGTACAAAGTATATCCTCGTCGGGCCTGGACGCTGGGGAAGCACGAATCCCGACCTTGGCGTGCCGGTGAAATACAATGAAATCTGCCATTGCGGATGCATGGTCGAGGTGGGTATCCGGGAAAGCAACTTCACCCCGGAGCTTTCCTACGGAACGCACTTCTTCCTCGACCTGGACGTGGACGGAATTCTCTACCTGCCCGTTTTTGCCGGGGAATCCGGCAACACGTATAACAAGGAATGGTTTGACAACACGCCATTCGAACAAGGACACCACCCCGCCGTGCGAGTCTACCAGGGGGATTTCGCCGTCTACATGGACGGGGATTCAGAGATCGGGGAAGTCTCCCTGCTCTAGAGCAAAGAAGAAAAAGGGCCCGGCGTCTTTCGACGCCGGGCCCTTTTTCTTTCGTGACGATCCTGGATTCTGCTACCCCAGGAAGGAATTTCCTAGAGGAACGTACCCCGCATGCGGACGGCGTCGGCAACGCGCTGGATGGCGACCATGAAGGCAGCTCGGCGCATCTTGACGTTCTTCTCCGCGGCGTAGTCCCAAACCCTCTTGAAGTTCTCGGTCATGATGTGGTTGAGCCTCTTGAGGTACTCCTCCTCGGTCCAGAAGAAACCGGCGAGGTCCTGGCACCACTCGAAGTAGGAACCGATGACGCCGCCGCTGTTGGCGAGGAAGTCAGGAACGATGATCACGTTCTTCTTCGCGAGGACTTCGTCGGCTTCAGGGGTGACGGGGCCATTGGCACCCTCGACGATGTACTTCGCCTGGACCTTTTCGGCATTCTTGGCGTTGATCGCGCCTTCCAGGGCGCAGGGGCAGAGAACATCGACGGGGACGAAAAGAAGATCCTCGCCCTCGATCTTCTTCACGCCGGGCTGGGCGAAGCCTTCGAGGAGCTTCTTCGGGTGTGCGTTGGCGAAAGCGATGGCGGCCGGGATGTCAAGGCCTTCGGGAGCATAGTAGGCACCGGTGATGTCGCTGATGGCGACGACCTTGGCGCCGTGTTCATGAAGCGTCAGGGCCGTGAAGGTGCCGACGTTGCCGAACCCCTGGACGGCAACCGTTGCGCCCTTGACTTCCTTGCCGGAAACCTTCAGCAGTTCCATGGCGCAGGTCGCGACGCCGACGCCGGTCGCCTGGGTGCGGCCCTTCGATCCCCAGAGGGAAATGGGCTTGCCGGTGAAAATGGCGGGTTCCATGTTGCCGCGCATCTTGCTGATCGTGTCCATGAGCCAGACCATCTCCTGCCCGCCGGTGTTCACATCGGGGGCCGGCACGTCCGTCCATGCGCCGACGATGGGCTCGATCCGGGCAGCCAGGCCGCGGGTGATCCGCTCTTTCTCGCCCTTGGACAGCTCGAGGGGGTTGCACTCTACTCCACCCTTGCCGCCGCCGTAAGGAATCCCTGCGAGGGAACACTTCCAGGTCATGAGCATGGCGAGGGCTTCGCACTCATCCATGCAGACCTCGGGGTGGAAGCGCAGGCCGCCCTTGTTGGGGCCGAGGGCGGAATTGTGCTGGATACGGTAGCCATTGAAGACCTTCGTCGTGCCGTCATCCATGACAACAGGGATTGAAACGGCAAGTTTGCGATCGGAATGGCTCAGTATCTCAACGAGTTCCTCCTCGAGACCCATTTCTTCCGCTGCGGCATAGAAGTTCTTGAGGGCGATATCGAGCAGGACGTTTGTGGAAGTACGCTTGACCACGGACATGGAACAAACACCTCCTGATGGGTTTCCCCCCGACTAGGGGGTAATCTGGACCGAGTGAACAACAAGAAGCTACGAATACATTATCCAAAGCCTTGCTTATGATATGTGAAAGGAATCTCTTGTCAAGGGGCGACTTGGACAAAAAAAACGGGGGGAGGCCCCTTCGGGGTCCTCCCCCTCACTATCCCGCAAAGCCTCTTCTTTACTGGCTTCGCCCCTAATCGAGAAGAGCCGTTTCGACAAGGACCATCGTGCTCCAGAACATCCCCTTGACGTCGACTCTCACCTTGTCCCCTTCGAATGCCATGTCATTCGGAACCCAAAGTGTGATTCCTTCCTGCTTGAGTTCAATGCAGGAACCCGGGTCTTCCGGTTTTCCGCCCTCAACGAGGGCAGCCTTGTGGGCGCATCACCCGGAGCCGATGCGGGTGATCTCGATATGTCCTTCCCCATCCCATTTCGAGAATTTCTCCCGTGCCTTGACGCTCAGTTCAAGAACGAGGTCTGCCACGATAACCCCTCCTTTACTCGTTTCTTGTGGCAATTATACCCCCAGAATGTATTCGAGCCAACCCTTTGCACGAAGCACGTCCTGGAAATCCTTCGGAGGCTTGCAGATCAGGTTCATTCCGGAAAGATCCTCCAGGCATGCAGGCAGCTCGGGGAACTCCAGCATCCAGGCGTGAAGCAGCGGCCTATGGACACCCCTTTGCCCCCAGAAACGGTTCGCGGCAAATCGCCCGTACTTTGGGTCCCCCAATATCGGCAGGTCCCTATGGGCAAGGTGGAAGCGGGCCTGGTGGGAAATCCCCGTGACCAACTCGACCCTCAGGAGAGAGAGTTCCCGGTCTCCCGCCACCTTCACGAACCGTGTCAGGGCGGGTTCCCCGTCAGGGGATGTTTCAACCCGGTTCTTTGCGGGGTCTTTCTTGATCGGGGCGTCGATCCGTCCTGACGAAGGGGCTTCTCCAAGGACTATCGCCAGGTAGGTCTTTTTTACCTTGCGTTCGCGCCACGCCTCCTGGAGCGCCCGCAGGGCCGGTCCCGTGAGGGCGACGGTGACCAGGCCGGAGGTATTCCTGTCGAGCCTGTTCACCGCACCCGGGCGGAACCCGTCGGCGGAGCCGGGAAACCGGTTCCAGACACGTCCGACAAGGCTGTCGTCGCCGGGCCCCGCTGGCTGGACCAGCAACCCTGCCGGCTTGTCGAGCACCCATGCCGTCTTTCCTTCAAAGACAAAGGAAAGATCAGCCCTTCCAGTGCCGGGCTCCTTCGTGCGCGGGGCCTCCCATGGCACTTCGATTTCCTGCCCGGTTTCCGGACGGGCCGAAGGTTCCGCGGGTTTTCCTTCCAGCAGAACCTCACCTTTCCTGAGAGCCCCCATTATCCTTCCCAGCGGCACCTGAGGCCAGCGTGTCCTTAATATTCGGTCGAGCCTGCGGCCCGAGTCGTTTTCAGATGTCTTGAAGGTGTATGTCATACGGTCTGGATGCCTCCTGAACAAAAAAATTGCGGCGAAACATCCTTTCGCCGCGTTATCGGCCGGAGCCTGTCTTTTCAGAGGAACCGCTCCATCTCCCCCAGGAGGAAATCGGGGTCTGTGTGCAACCCGGTCGCCTTCTTGCTGTAGACCAATTCCCCGTTGACGGAAAACTCGAAGACTCCTCCGCCGGAAGGCACAAGTTCAAAGGATTCGACCTGGTTCTTGTACTTGCCAAGTATTGTCCCGGCAACGCCGAGAGCCCTTTCGAGGTACCCTCAGGCTGTGCAGTACTCGAGCCTTATTTTCACCATGGCTTGCACCTCCTCGAACCCCGGGTTCTTTCACTCTGTCATTTTATCACATCATATAAGAATATCCTGTGCTACTCCTGCCATTTCCAAAAACGTCTCTGGGCAGAGTAGTGAAAATCGCTGACCTCGTCCCCTTCCAGCAGGTTGCCTGTCGCGTCCCCCCAGCAAAAAAGCCGGAAATCGAGCTCGTCGGCGGAAGAGACGATCAGTGCCTCGGGTGTCGCGGGCAAAACGGCCGCACCGAATTCCTTCTGCCCATGGTGGCTCAGCACGATATGGCCAAGGGCCAGGGTCGAGCGTTCATCAAGGCCCCAGGCCTCCGCCAGGCGGACGAACCGGGCAAACCCTGGGCCGACGTGGTCAAGCACCGCTCCCGGCAGGGTCATTTCAGGGACCGGGGAAAGGGTGTAGGACTCGACTTTTCCCAGGTCGTGGAGCAGGGCCCCCGCCACCACCGTTTCCAGGTCCACGTCCGCATGCGGGTTTCCCGATGCCGCGTGGCCCATCGCCAAAGCCAGCCCGGCCACGGAAACGGTGTGTTCCAGCAATCCGTGGGCATAGGCGTGGTGGTGCGTGACCGCTGCCGGGGATTGCTTGAACCTCTCCCAGAATTCCCCTGAGAAGACATGCCGCAGGAAGGGAGCGAAACGCCCCGCCTCGGAGTCGACCAGTTCCCTGAAGGACTTTTCCAGTTCCTCCAGGGAGATCGGAGAGGCCTGGACAAACAGGGACGGCGGGTACTTTACCTGGTCGAGCACATAGAGGGCCGTCACGTTGACCTGGGGCTGGCCCCTAAACTCCACCATCTTGCCCTGCACCCCGAGAGACTTGCCGCGCAAGTTCCTGGAGAAGGCTTCCTGGGTGGGGTCAATGGCGGATTTTTCACCCTTTGACAAATCCCACCACGCGGCGTCTCCCCAGACCTTGCCGTCGAAACTCCCCGTGGCGTCGGAGAGAGTGACTTCCCAGAACGGGCGCCCGTTCTTGTCGCTTCTCCTGTTCAGTTTCTGGACGACGCCGATTCCCTTGAACGCGTCCCCGGGGCCAAGCTTGCGAATCTCCAGGCAGCTGGGAGTCTTTTCTTCCATCTCGATCAAGCGCCGAATTTGGCCAGCCGCAGCCCGTGCGCCAGCATCAGTCCCATGAGGGTGTGAGCCGGGATCTTCCCTTGAACTCCGCGCGCCACCATGCGTTCGCCGAACGCGAGCACCTCGTCCGGCCTGCACCAGGAACTCTGGAGGATAAAGGGAACGGGATGCCAGGAATGCCCCTTCATCTGGCTGGGAGTGCTGTGGTCTCCCGTAATGACGAGCACGTCCGGACGAAGGTCCGTAAGCCTGGGAATGAGCCTGTCCACTTTTTCAATGACATCCCTTTTCGCGTTGAAATCCCCGTCTTCCCCCCGGCTGTCCGTGTATTTCACATGCATGAAGAAGAAGTCATGGGCATCCCAGTGGGCCTCAAGAGTCATGAACAGGTCTTCCATGGTCTTCCCGGCATCCAGGATTTCCATCCCCACGAGCCTTGCCAGCCCCTTGTACATGGGATAGGTGGCGATTGCCGCGGGCGTGAGCTTGTAAAGTTCCTGGATTCCCGGGATGACCGGGGCGCCCGAGAACCCCCTCAAGAGGCACCCGTTGGCCGCGGGTTCATCGGAAAGCACCGAACGGATTCGCTTCACCAGCGCGTTCAAGACTTGCGCGGTTTTTTCCCCGCCCGAACCAGCCGCGGAAGCCCATTTCATCGGGAGGCCTTCCTTCTGGGGATCGGCGTCCGTCACCGCCTCTGAAAGGCCCTCTCCCGACAGGACAACCACAAAACGATGCTCTTCCCCTGGATAGAACCGAACCTGGACTCCTTCGACCTCGGAGATCTCGTTCCTTAGGCGATCGATGATCATCCTGTTCTTTTCGGAAGAGATGCGCCCGGCCCTCCGGTCAATGATCAGGTCACCGTTCCCCCAGGTCGCGAAATTGCCCCTCGCGCAGATTTCCCCGCTCTTGACTTCGGCCCCGACTCCCAGGGCCTCCAGGATTCCCCGCCCGATCTGGAATTCCAGGGGGTCGTAGCCGAACAGACCCAGGTGTCCCGGTCCGCTGCCTGGCGTGATCCCGGTATCGACCATCTCCAGGAGGCCGCATTCCGACTGGGCGGCAATTTCATCCATATTGGGCGTATAGGCCTTTTCAAGCTCGGTCTGCCCGTTTTCCGAGGGCAATCCCCCGAGACCGTCCATGACTAAGAGGACAATTTTCGAAGATCCTTTCTGTGCGAGATTCCTAAGCAGTTCCATCCTGTTTCCCACGATCCGCACCTCCCATTCCATCGATAGCCCTATTGTAAGCGAAGGAGGTCCCTATCGCAGCCTGCAGGAGTCACCTGGATTCGAAATCGATGCAGGCCGCCCAAAGAAGGTCCGCGTCCTGCCTGAGGGCATCCACGACCTCGGACGGAACGCCGCTGTCCATCTCGAGCGCCCCAAGTGCACGGCCGCTATCGTTGCTCCTGCCAAGCGCGAAGTTCGCGATATTGACCCCTGCGCAGCCAAGCAGCGAACCAACCCGGCCGATCACGCCGGGCCTATCGTGATTGCTGAAGAGCAGGACCGCCCCCTTCGGGACGAAATCGATCCAATAGCCGCCAACCGACACGATCCTCATTTTCCCTTCCTCGGTCACTGTGCCCACGATCGTGATAAGGTCCCCTTCCGACGTGAAGGTGCTTTCGATGCAGTTCCTGTAGGTTCCCGATTCTCCCCTGCCCTCCTCCACGGAAATGCCCCTTTCAGCGGCGACCATCGGCGCCACCATGAGGTTGATTTCAGGCCCCTGCCTCACCTCCAGGAAACCCTTTAGCAGGGAGATCGTGAATGGAGCCATCCTGTAGGGGAGTTCGAAGGGAATCGTATCTTCCTCTTCAAACAACGGGCCTCTCCGGGTGACGCGAATCGCCCGCACCGCACCGGGGGCGATGTGGGCGCCAAGGATCCCGATTCGCCTCGCAAGCTCCAGGAAAGCACGCCTTGTACCCGTCATGCGTTGCTCGACAAAGGGAAGGTTGACGGCATGTTCATAGGGTTCCCCCCTCAGGGCGGCAAGCAGGTTCTCAGCGGCTATGCGGGCCACCGCTGACTGCGCTTCCACGGTATTCGCCCCTAGGTGGGGAGTCAGGACGACCTTGCCGGAAAGGTCTTGGGCCATGAGGGGATTGTCGTGTCCAGGGGGCTCTGCAGAAAACACGTCGAAGGCAACACTGGCCAGCCTTCCTTCCCGCAAGGCTTCGGCGCAGGCTTGTTCGTCCACGAGCGAACCTCGGGCACAGTTGACGAGGCATGCCCCGTGCTTGAAGGCGGCGATCTCCTTCCTGCCGATCATGCCCCGGGTCTGGGCAGTGGCCGGGACGTGGAGGGTTGCGATATCGGACCATCCTATCGCCTGGTAGAGGTCCTCGATCCGCCTGACTCCCAGGGTTTCCATGCGGACAGGCGCCACGTAGGGATCATAGGCCGCGACATCCATGCCGAAAACCTTGGCTCTCATGGCCACCTGGGTCCCGATCCTGCCGAGACCGATCACGAGAAGGCGCTTGCCATGGAGTTGGAAGCCCATGAACGATTTCCTTTCCCAGGCACCGGACTTCAAGGAAAAATCCGCCTGGGGCAGGCGCCTGGCCATGGACAGCAACAGGGCCATGGTATGTTCGGTTGCCGCGAGGGTGTTCCCGGTCGGGGCGTTGATGACGACCACGCCTCGGCGGCTGGCCTCTCCCAGGTCGATATTGTCCACGCCCACTCCAGCCCGCGCGGCGACTTTCAAGTTTTTCGCGCACTGCAGGAATTCCCTGTCGATCGTCGTTCCGCTTCGGGTCACCACCGCATCGACAGGCTCTATTTCGGCCAGCAGTTCCGCTCGGGAAATTCGTGGCCTCTGGATCAATTCGACATCAGGGGCAGCCTCCAGGATGCGGATCCCTTCCTCGTGAACCGACTCGGCTATCATGACCTTCCACATGCGAACACCTCCCAAAATAAAAGGGACCGGGATTTTCTCCCGGTCCCTGCGATCCTTCCATTCCGTGAAACGATTCCTTCACATCAGGGCTTTCCCGGGGCCGGGGTAAAAACAAGGATTGCACCACCCGCAAACGCGAGAGGTGCTGGAAGACCCGCAGGAACCCTTGAAAGCGCTCTTAAGCCTCGTCATGCCATTTGTTCTCCTGAAGCGATAGAAAGATGGTTCCTTATATCATTATCGTTCCTGCCGGTCAAGCCTTCCCGCCGGCATCGAAAATCCCGATTTCGGCAACCGCCGAGAGCAGGCTCGCAAACCCTCCGGGAAATCGGGCGATCTCCGGCTCGAAACCGCTGAAGACGGAAAGGGCCTTTTCCTTCCACAGGGGGTCGCCCGTAAACTTGTAAAACCTGGCCATCCCAAGGGCAGCCATGCCGTTTCCGGATGGCAGTCCCGTGTCTTCGGCGCGCCTTATCCTCAGGGGCAGCTCATCTCCGTCGGAGGGAATGAAGTCGAACCCTCCCCGTCCAGGCCTTGAGAAAAGGGATTCCATGCCGGCGCAAAGCCTCTCGCCTTCGTCCAGGAATTCCCCTTCGCCGGTGCTCCCGTAAAGTTCTGCCAGGCCCCATAAAAGTGCCCCGTAATCGTCCAGGCAGCCCTTTTGAACCCCTTGCCCCCCCTCGTAGGAAACCCTCCGCAGCCTTCCAACGTCGTCGAAAAGGTGCTTTCGGCAGAAACCCCAGAGATGCCTCGCCTCGTCGAGGCAAGCCCTGCGTTTCGTCCCGACCCTCGCGAGGGTCCCTAGCATGAGCCCATTCCATTCGGCAAGGGCAGAACTGTCCCGAGCGGGACGGACCCTCGCCGAGCGTTCCTCGAAAAGAGCCCTGCAATGCCTTTCTAAGACCGGGTCCAGGTGAAGGAGTTCAGCGGCTTCTCCTTCCTTCCTCGACCGCCACAGGACACTCCTGCCCCTTTCGAAGTTTCCGCCTGACGTCACGTTGAACACCCTGCAGAACTCTCCCGCCTCTTCCCGGCCAAGGACCTCGGCAATCTCCTCCGGGGTCCAGGTGTAGAAAAGTCCCTCTTCCCCCATGGAATCCGCGTCTTCGGATGAACAGTACCCCCCGTCCTCCCTCCTCATGTCCCTTGAAAGGTATTCGAGGACTTCCGAGGAAACGCGCTCCAGGTCAGGCCTTGAGGCGGCTTGCCCCGCCTCGTGGTAGGCAAGGGCCAGCAGGGCATTGTCACCCAGCATTTTCTCGAAATGGGGGACCTGCCACTTCTGGTCTACGGAATACCGCGAAAACCCGTAACCGAGATGGTCGAATATTCCGCCGAGGCGCATCGATTCCAGGTGGCGGACCGCAATCCGGAGGGCTTCGCTTCCGGGGTTGAGCCGGTCATAGGCAAGCAGGAAAAGGAGGTTGCCCGGGAGGGGGAACTTTGGAGCCGTGCCGAAGCCCCCATTCAAGGGATCACTTGACCTCGCGAGGTTGTCGAACGCAAGGTCCACTGCCTTGCGGGGAGCGATCCCGGCATGTTCCCCCGGGGTAAAAGGCCTGGGGGTAATCTTCTCCGCAAGCTGCGCCGCGTAACGGGCAAGCTCGAGTTTCTCCCGGTCCCAGCGACGGGTGATTTCTTCCAGTATTTCCATCAAGCCGGGCATCCGTGAAGTGGACCTCGGGGGGAAATAGGTCCCGATGAAGAAGGGAAGACCTTCCGGAGTGAGGATTGCCGTCAAGGGCCATCCTCCCCCTCCGGTCATTGCCGTGCAGAATGCCATGTACACGGCATCGATGTCCGGCCTTTCCTGCCGGTCCACCTTGACGGGTACGAACCGGCTGTTCAGGATTTCGGCGATCCCGGGATCGAGAAAACTCTCGCGGTGGTTGACATGACACCAATGACAGGCCGAAAAGCCCAGGGAGAGGAAGACCGGCAGGTTCTCCTCCCTTGCCTTCCGAAGCGCCTCAGGCCCCCATGGGAACCATCCGACCGGGTCATCGGCGTGCGCCAGCAGGTATGGGCTGTTCTCACGGCACAGGCGGTTTCCCAAGGGAATCCCCCCTAAAGGTCCGACGCGAAATAGACCTCGTTTCCTCCGCTTGCCTTTGCCTGGTACATGGCCATATCCGCCTTCTTCACCAATGTGACCGAGTCCCGGCCGTCGAGCGGGAAGAAGCTGACCCCGAGGCTTCCGCTGAGATGGAAAGTCCCGCCCTCCACGGTGAAGGGATCTTCGAAACACGCCAGGATTCGTTTCGACACGATCCCCGCCTCTTCCTTCGACCTCAGTCCCCTCAGGATGAAGGTGAACTCGTCCCCTCCCATACGGCTGACGAAGTCCTCGCCACGGACACTCTGGGCCAGCCTCCGTGCCACGGCTCTCAGGAGGTGGTCGCCGACGTCGTGCCCCAAAAGGTCGTTGATCTGCTTGAACTGGTCAAGGTCGAGGAAAAGAACCGCGAGGGGATCCGGTTCCTGCCGCTTCGAACCAAGCAGCTCGGCAAGCTTCGAGAAGAAGAAATGCCTGTTGGGCAGGTCCGTCAGCTGGTCATGGTAGGCCATGTAACGGATTTTTTCCTCGTATTGCTTCAGTTCCGTGATGTCCCTGATGATTGCGGCGTAACCGACAGTCCTGCCCGCGTCGTCCTTAACCGTGGAAATCGAGAGGGAAATCGGGAAGGGCTCCCCGTCACGCTTCTTGCTATCCAGTTCCCCCTGCCAGCTGCCCTCCGTCGAGCCTCCTGAAATGATCTCGATGAAGGCTTTGTGAGCCTTTCCCTTGAAAAGCGACTGGACTTCCCTGCCGAGGACTTCTCCTTTCAGGTACCCGAATGTCCCGGTGAACGCATCGTTGATGAAGGCGATTCGCCCCTCCGTGTCCGTGACGCAGACGCTCTCCTTGATGCTCTGCATTGCGTGGGAAAGCATCAGGACCTGCCGTTCACGCCTCTTGTTCTGGAGCGCCATGTCGACGGTTACGGGAAGGACCTTAAGGTAACAGCTTTCAGGATCCTTGATGAGGTAGTCGTAGGCCCCCGATTTCATGGCCTTGACCGCGATCTCCTCATCCCCGGTTCCCGTCGCGAAAATAAGGGGAGTGTCCCCCATTTCGGAGATAAGGTCGAACCCCGTTCCGTCGCCCAGGAAGTAATCGGAGATCACGAGGTCGTAGCGGTTCTCCTTGAGTCGGGACCGCCCCTCTGCCAGGGAACCGGCGATATGGTAGTCATACGGCAGGTTCTCGTTCCGGACGTGGCGGATGAAAGCCTTCTGGTCCACCTCGTCGTCTTCAACCACCAGGATTTTCAGGCGTTCTTCGCTCATCTTCACCTCCGAGGCTAACCAGCCGTGGGTCTCAGGGAAGTTCGCTCAGTGTCCAGTACAGGTTGATCGCCCGGATGACCTCGACGAACTGGAGGTAGTCGACGGGCTTGATCATGTAGCCTGCCACTCCCAGGTTGAAGCTCGATATCCTGTCCTGCTCCTCCCGCGAAGTGGT
This sequence comes from Synergistales bacterium, assembly GCA_036722335.1. GTDB lineage: Bacteria > Synergistota > Synergistia > Synergistales > 79-D21 > 79-D21. The sequence goes on from DAIMJI010000014.1 coordinate 23,957, forward strand.
GAGCACGATGACGGGGATCATCTTCAGCCTTTCGTCCGCTCTCATCTGCCGGAGGAACTCGACCCCGTTCATGCGGGGCATGTTCAGGTCGAGCAGGATAATCCCCGGGAGTTCCGGTTCTTCTTTAAGGTATTCGAGGGCCTCTTCCCCGTTCCATTTCACCCGGATCGGGTTCGTGACGTGGATTTCCTTCATCGCGCGCTTGATGGTCATGACATCGACTTCGTCGTCCTCGACCACTAGGATCGTCTTCTGTTCGTTCATGGCAGGACCTCCCTCAACTGGGTTGGGCTTCCGGAAGCCTCGACGGAAGCGTAAAGAAGAACGTTGCGCCTTCTCCGGGGACGGATTCGATCCATATCTCGCCGCCCATCTGCTCGACGATCTTCTTGACGACGGCAAGCCCTACCCCGGTGCTGCCGGGTGTATCCTTCGGGCCCAGTGTCTGGAAGATCTGGAAGACTTTCTCGTGGTACTTCTCCTCGATCCCCGGGCCGTTGTCGGCCACATGGAATTTCCAGGAATCGCCGACCGGCTCGCAGCCGACGTTGATATAGCCGTGGGCCTTGTCGATGTACTTGACCGCGTTGCTGATGAGGTTCTGGAAAACCTCTCCGAGCTTGGTCCTGTCCGCAGTCACGACGGGCAGGTTCTCCTGGACCGAGACGGTGAACTTTTCCCCGGGGGCCAGCAGGTCGACCGTCTCTGCCAGGAGTTCGTTGCAGTCCACTGTCGCCATTTCCTCCCTGCTCCTGCCAACCCTGGAATACTTGAGGATACCGTCGATCAGGTCGTTCATCCTCCTGACCCTGACCAGGAGCAAGTCCAGTTTTTCCTGCCCATCTTCGTCAAGGCTCTCCCGGTGGTCGGTCGAAATCCAGCCCGCCAGCGTGGAAATGCCTCTCAACGGCGCCTTCAGGTCGTGCGAGACGACATAGGCGAAATCCTGGAGGTCCTGGTTTGCCGCCTTGAGTTTTCCTGTCGATTTCTGGAGGGCCGAAAGGAATGTGTTGATCTTCCCCTCGAGGGTCCCCAGCTCGTCCCTTCCATCCCGTGTCACACGCCTTCCCAGGTCCTCGCTTGCCGAAATCGCCTGCACCTCGGCGCTCAGGCGCGTCACCCTGGACAGGACGACGCGGTCCAGCAGGAAAAGGACGATCGCGATGATCCCGACGCAAAAGGAAATGAAAAGGACGACGAAGACAGCCAGTGTCCTTCGCCCCTGGTCGTAAATCTCCCTGGGAAGCAGGAACTTCATGGCCGCGATGGGAACCCCGTACATGTCCTTCCTCAGCAGGAAGCCCGCGATCTCGTTGCCTTCGATCCTGTACTCGGCCGGACGCCCCGTATCCTCCGCCTCGATCAGGAGGCGAGCCGGGACTTCCGGTGAACTGAGCGGCAGGAGCGACACGGGCATTCCCGCCTGCTTCGAGATACGGGCGAGGAAGGTTTCGTCAACCTCCTTCACCATGAACAGGCTTCCAGCCGCCGGCCCGCTCCCGTCGCTTCGGAGGATCGGGTGCCCCGCCACGAGGAAGATGCCCTCAGGGAGCGAAACCACTCCTTCGCCAAGGGCAAGGCTTCTTGGTCCTTTCGCCCCCAGCGTTATCGACTCGAGGGACCTGCGCAGGGAATCCGGGAAGGGGATCCGCGCCTTTTTCAGGACATCGTAGCCTTCTCCTTTGACGATCTTGCCGTTCGGGTCCATGAAGACGATGAAATTGACGCCCAGGCTTTCGAAAGTGTCCGGGACCAGGTTTTCCCGCTCGAAGGCGGGGCTTGGCGATTGGACGTAGGCGTAGGCGCTGTCCCATACCCCCCAGTCCCGAGTGTAGGAAGCGTAACGATCCTGCTGTGACTGCAGGATCGACTCCAGCCTCCGGGAGTTGAGGGCCAGGTTCTCCCTTTCAAGCTCGAGGTATCGCTGGAAAAGGATTCCCCTCGAAGCCACGATGACCAACCCGACGATCAGGACGGCCGAAAAGCAGAGGATAAAGACGGCTTTCTTCCTTAACGTCAACTCGGGATCCCCTCCTTGTCCGGGTTGCCCACGGCTTCCCCTGGCGGGATACAGGCTTCGTCACCCACCGAAGGAATCGTGAACGAAAAAACGGCCCCCTGTCCATGGACCGATTCGACCACCAGTTCGCCGCCTTCCAGCTCGACGATTTTCCGCGCCAGGGTGAGCCCCACTCCAATTCCCTCTTCATCCGGGGATACTTTCTGGAAAAGCTTGAAGATCCTTTCCTGGTGCTCGGAGGGGATGCCCTTCCCGTTGTCCCCCACCCAGAAACGCCAGCCGGGCCCTTCCAGGCGGGCCCCGACCCGGATCTCCCCGTCATGGCCCCTGACGGCCTTCATGGCGTTGGAAAGGAGGACTTCGAAGACTTCCCCCAGGCGATTCCTCCCGCAGCATATCACAGGCAAGGGCGTTTCCAGGACGAGCCGGACGCCCTCCCGCTGCTGGAAATGGTTCAGGGTCTCCTCCAGGAGCCTCCCGATATCCACGGGCGTCTTGCCCTCACGCGTGTTCGCCTGCCTTGAATACCTGACGATCCCCTCGATCATCGCATGCATCTTCTGGACCCTGCGGATCAGGGTATCGAGGTTCTCCCGGCCTTCATCCCCGATGACATTCGCGAAATCGTCCCTGATCCAGCCAGCCAGGGATGAAATGCCCCTCAAGGGCGCTTTGAGGTCATGGGAAACGATGGATGTGAACTCCTTCAATTCCCTGCTTGCGTTCTCTGCTTCCCGGAGAAGTCCCTCCGCCTTTTCCCTGGCGAGCCGCAGATCGGATATATCCTCGAACCCCCCAAGGTACTCGATGCCCTCGGCAAACGCCCCGGTCCTGTCGATACGCCCGCGAATCCATCTAACCCCTTCACCGGGACTCGAAAGGGCCGCTTCAGCCAGGATATCCCCGACCGTTCCTTCTTTCAGCAGTGCCAGCTTCTCCTGGAGGTCACGCCTGCCGGCTTCGAGAAAAAAACCGGTGAGGGGGCAACCCGTCAAGGCACCTCCACCACGGCCGAGAAGCCGCCAAAAGGCACTGTTACCCCACACCACCCTCATTTCACCGTCAAGGGCCGCGATAGGCGTGGGTACGATTTCCAGGCCGGGATACAGGTCTTTTCCCGTGGCACCCTTCCCCTTTCATATTTCAGGGCTTAAATCATTTTCTTCCGGTTCCCAGCTTTCCGCTTTTTTGGAAAGTTTCGGTTCTAGTTTAACGAAAAGTGCCGTTTCAGGAAACACCCTCGCAGTTTTGGCTCCATGTGGTCCGAACCACATGGGCGACTCGCCCCGGCTCGTTTTCGGACTTGCCCTTCGTGCTATAATCCGACCGTCTTCGTTATCAATTCGGGAGGGATAGTCCTTGAGCGAAAAAGCGTGGCAGGATTTGTACTCCGAAGTCGGGTTGGACCTTAAGCCGTCTCCTATCCGGGAGCTTCTGAAGCTGACGAAGCGGCCGGGAATGATCTCCTTCGCGGGCGGGAACCCGGACCCCGCGATCTTCCCGGTGAAGGAGTTCGCGGAATCCGCCCATATCTTCGCGGAACGCGGGCAGGAGGTCCTCCAGTACGGAACCACCGAGGGTTTTGAACCGCTGAAGGGTTTCCTCGCGGATTGGATGGCCCCCAAGATGGGCCGTGTCACCCGATCAGATGAAATGCTCATCACGACGGGTTCCCAACAAGTGACGGACCTGGTCTGCTCGATCATGGTCGATCCCGGCGATACGGTCATCGTGGAGGAACCGACCTACCCAGGCGCCCTGCATACCATGAGGAACCACAGGGTTCGCTTCCTGGGCGTCCCGTGCGACGAAAACGGGATGCAGGTGGACCTGCTTCCTGACATCATCGCAAAGGCCAGGGCCGAGGGCCGCAAGATCAAGTTCATCTACACCATCGTCAATTTCCAGAACCCTTCCGGGTACACTCTTTCCGAGGAAAGGCGCCGCCGCCTCCTGGAGATCTCCATCGAGACGGGCATCCCCATCTACGAGGACGACCCCTACGGGCTGCTGCGTTACAACGGCAAGGACGAACCTACGATCTTCTCCATGGACACGCAGGGAATGGTGCTGTATGCCGGATCCTTCTCGAAGATCCTCGCCCCCGGCTCGAGAGTCGGGTGGGTGGTCGCCCCAAGTGAGGTCACGAGGAAGATGGTCATGATCAAGCAGGGGGTCGACATGTGCACATCGGTCGTGGCCCAGGCTGCCGTATACGAGTATTGCCGGCTTGGGCACCTGGACGGCCACTTGCCCAAGATCCTCGACCATTACCGGAAGAAACGGGATGCCATGGCGGCAGCTTTTCGGGAAGTGCTTCCCGAAAACGCCGTCTACTCGATCCCTGAAGGAGGGTTCTTCTTCTGGATCCG
>DAIMJI010000015.1:0-25294 GCA_036722335.1 Synergistales bacterium
CGTACTGGTCGACGTGGGGGAAAACGCGTGATCCGCCATGAAAAGGGCCCTTTTCGTTTCCAGTCCCAATCCCACGAGCCGACTGTCGCGGTGGTTCCAGAGCCAGCAGCAGACCTTTTCCTGGTCGGCATAGACCACGTGCCCGGGCAGCACCGCCTCGACCTCTCCCTTCCCCAGGGGGGAGAAGATCTCCCCTTCCTTTCCGAAACGAAGCTCAATGTCTCCTTTGACCTTGTCGAGGTCAAAGGCCCCCATAGGAACGAATGTTCTGACCGAAACGCAGTTATAGAGGTCAACGACGCTGTTGACGGTCCACAGCGCGTTTTCCTTCAGGACCCGCCTGAGAAGCGCTTCGAGTGAAGACCTGTACTTGCTCGGCTTGACCCCCATGGAAGCGAACACCTGTCTCCATCCGGCCACGTCGGGCTGGGAGGAGAGGTTCTCCATCGTCACCCCTGCCGACGCAAGCTCGGCCGCCAGGGACTCCTTCCATATCTCGACCGCGGGATCCTCGGATAAAGGTTTGACTTCGGCCTTGATCCACCCGAGTTCAACATCGGGATATTGATTCCTGATCCTTTCGTCGATTCTCAGGAACATGACCGAACCTCCTTCCTCAACATTTCCATTCTAGGACAGGGCCGGTCTTTTTCAAAAAGACGTCAGTCGCTATTCCAAAGGCTTATTTTCTTCCGATTTCACTGGACGACTCTCCTCCCGCTCAAAACCGGTGAGGGAAGGGTAATAGGAGAGCGGTTCCATGTGCAGGGAAATATAGGTTCCAGTACCAAAACTCTCACGCAGGAGGCGCTCGACACGTGCCGAAATCTCGTGGGCCTCGACCAGAGAAAGGGTCTCGTCCATGAGGATGTGGACATCCACGGCGATCACGGGGCCGATCTTCCTCGTCCGGAGCTTGTGGGTGCCCCTGACCCCCTCAACGCTCAGGATCAGGTTTTCCAGCTCCCTTTCCCTTTCCTCGCAAAGCGAGGCTTCAAGCAGTTCGTCCATGCATTCCCTCATGATGGGGATCGCGGCCCTGATAATGAAAAAGCTCACGATGACTGCCGCGAGGGGATCCAGTATCCGGGCCTTCTCCCCCAGGAAAAGGGCTCCGCCTATGCCCAGAGTCGTGCCCACGGAAGAAAAGGCATCTGAGCGGTGATCCCAGGCCTTTGCGATCACCGCGTTGCTGTTTAGCTCCCTTCCCCAGCGGATCGTGTAACGGTAAAGCCATTCCTTTGAAACGACCGAAACGACCGCGGCAACGAAGGCGATCAGGCCCGGCCTTTCGATCGTCTGCCCGGTGAAGAAGTGCCAGATGCTATGCGTCCCTGACCAGAAGATCCCCACACCCGCCGCGATAAGCGTGATCCCGCACAGGCCGGCAAGAAGGGCCTCCACTTTGCCGTGACCGTAGTCATGGGTGTCGTCGGCGGGCTTCCTGACGATCCGGAACCCCAGGATCACCACGATGTCGGTGACAAGGTCGGTCAGTGAGTGGGTCGCGTCGGCGATCATGGCCGCGCTTCCCCCGAGGAAACCCGCGAGGTACTTGAAGAGGGTCAGGAGGGTATTGACCACAAGCCCGATCCAGGTGACCTTTACCGCCTGGCTTTCCCGATCCAACACGTTCACCCCCAATTAAATTCAGGGGCCATTATGAGCCCATTTTTTTCGTTGTCAAGCCCTTGTATCCCTTATTTCAGTAGCCGATAATGAAGTTGAAAACCAATTGCGAAAGAGAGGAAGACGATATGGGTTTTGCCCGCAAGACCGGGACCATCGGAGTCCTGCTCGCGTTTCTGGCGCTTGGGGCCTTCTCGGAAATCCCGCCGGCCGCTGGGGAAGAACGGATCCTGGATTTCCAGTCCCGTCTCGAGTGCGGGACCGATGCTTCCGTCCAGGTCGAGGAGGTGATCCGTGTCCATTCGGAAGGAATATCGATCCGTCATGGGATTTACCGGGACCTCTCCCTGAAGAACTGGGCGGGGAGGCCCTCCCGGCTTGAGGTACTCGAAACGCTCCTTGACGGAAAGCCAACCCAGGCCAGGCAAGACCTCCAGGGTCAATCTACCCGTCTTTACCTTGGGGACTCTTCACGCACCCTCGAAAAGGGAACCCATGTTTTCACCCTGCGCTACCGGATGGACAACCAGGTTGGCAACCTCGCTGACCGGGACGAAATCTACTGGAACGTCACTGGAAACGACTGGGCTTTCCCCATCGAGAAGGCGACATGCCTTGTGAGCCTGCCCGGGGCCCTGGATCCCGCCCGGCTCGAAGTCGCCGCCTATACGGGCAGAAGGGGCAGCCGGGAAAGCGATGCATCCTTCTCTAGGCAGGGAACCGGGCTCTTTTTCTCGACAACCCGCACCCTCTACCCAGGAGAAGGACTGACTGTCGCGGTCGGCTGGCCGAAGGGGTTCGTGGCTTTCGGGTCATTGAGGGAAAAGAACCCGGGTTGGATCACCTTCCTGGCAGGGATGGGCCTCGTCGTCCTTTATTATTTCCTAGCATGGCTGGCGGTCGGGAGGGATGCGCCCCGGGGCTTGGTCATTCCCCGCTTCGAACCGCCTGAGGGGATGACCCCGTCCCAGGTCCGCCGCATCGCTAGGATGGGACTGGACACGAAGGGACTGGCAGCGGAAATCCTCGACCTCGCCGTGAAGGGAATCCTGAGGATCCGTGAAACGGAGGAACGTTTCTCTCTACTGATGGAGCCCCGGCCCGATTTTTCCCGCTTGCCGGCGCACCAGGAAAACCTGGCCGCGGGCCTTCTCTCCATAGGGATGGACTCCTCACGCAGGATCGAGTCCCTGAAAGCCGCGGCTCGACAGAAAGGGCTCAAGGGAAAACTTGCCCGCCTGGGGATGAGCCTGGGTAGAATCCGGGAAACCGCAGCAACTCCTGGGGAGCAGGTCGAAATCAGGCTTGACGGAACGGACAGCAAGGCCTTTCATTCCGCCTGGACGGCATTCAGGCGCAGGATCGAGGCTTCCGACCCGGCAAAAAAGCTGTTTTCCAAAAACACGGGAATATGGATCCTCGGGCTTCTGGGATCGATGGGAACAATCGCCGCCATGCTTTTTTCCAACCATCCCCGGGCCTTCCTCCAGGGAGGAGGGGCATTCCTGGCGCTTTGGCTTTCATTCTGGACAATCGGCGTCGTCCTCCTCGTTGGCGCGGCACTCGCCGCCTGGGCCTCCGCCCTATCCTCCCGTTCCTGCGCCAAGACTGCAGGGGCGCTCTTTCTGACCCTGTTTTCCCTGCCCTTCCTGGGGGCGGAAATTTTCGTCCTGGTCACCCTTTCAAGGATTTCATTCACCCCGCTGTTCAGGCAGCTTCTGCCCGCGCTGCTGCTGGTCCTGGCCACGACAGGCACGTTCCGGTACCTGCTCAGGCGTTACACCAAGGAGGGACAGGAGGCGATGGATGCCATCGAAGGGTACCGGCAATACCTCACCCTGGCGGAAAAGGACCGGCTCAGGTCTATTTCGGGGCCCACCCCGACGCCCGCGCTTTTCGAAAAGCACCTGCCGTTCGCGATGGCACTTGACGTCGAGGAAGCCTGGACGAGCCAGTTCACAGCCATCCTCGGTCAGGGGTATCACCCCGTCTGGATCGAAGGAACCTCCATGACGGGTTCATCTGGCTTCTCCAGCCGTTTCCCTGCCGCATTCGCAGGCGCTGTCTCTTCTTCGGGATCCTCTTCGGGGGGATCCGGGGGGGGAGGATCTTCCGGAGGGGGAGGGGGCGGAGGAGGCGGGGGCGGATGGTAAGAGGGGTTCTTTGATCCTGTTTTTCTAGGGCCGGAGAACCTCCGCGATCGGGCGGTCGGCAGGAGCCAGGTTGAGATCGGCGATTCCCTCGGGAAGGATCCAGCGAACCTCCTGGTGCGCATTCGGCGTCATTTCGCCCGAAACCCAGCGGCAGCGGTAAGCGAGGAGTTCCACCGAAATATGGTCGTAATCGAAGGGGCTGGCGCAGAGGAACTCCCGGACTTCCACCTCGATGCCGAGTTCCTCCCGGATTTCCCTTGCCAGGCATGAACGCGGGGATTCCCCGGGCTCGACCTTCCCACCCGGGAATTCCCAATATCCGCTGAGCCGATCGTCTTCCCCTCTCTGGGCGAGCAGGATCCTGCCTTCTTTTTCGATGACCGCCGCCGTGACGATCGTCCGTTTTGCACCCAGGCGAAGGATGAAAATGGCCAGAAGGGCACCCACGAGATCCGCCACGAGGTCGATCGCGTTGTTCTCGTATCCTCCGACCCCCGTCCTGGAGAGGACGACGGTTGAGCCGAACTCAACGATTTCATTGAGGGCTCCGAACCCGAGTCCCGCCAGGACGATGACGAAACGAAGGCCACGCGGGGGCGCTCCGCCCGGATTCTCGAGAAAACGGCGAACGAGATGCCAGGCCAGGATCGTGCACACACCGAAACCCACGATATGGACGAACTGGTCGTACCGGAAGATATGGTAGGGAGCCCCCACGACAGGAAGAAGGATGATCTCGTAGAGTTTTCTCCCCCCAATGAACAGCCCTCCCCCCGCAAGATGGAGCTGTGCCCAGAGGGTCAACCCCCAAAGGAGGCTTTTGGGGTACAGGACCTTCGCGTCCGTCAGGCCGATCAGGGCGATGAAGAAAAGGATGACGCTTTCGTAGAACAGGAACTCGCTGTTCCGGGAACCGGCAAAAAGGAAACCGAAGAGGACGAGGCTGGCCAGGTTGAATCCCAGGAGCAATTTTTGGCCCTCCCTGAAGCGAACCCTCAAGCCCACCCCCCCTTTCGCAGGTAAAACCGCTTTCTTGTATTGTAACCCTCCGGGGCCCTCATCCAACAAAAGGGGCCCCCAGGGACAAGCCCGGGAACCCCTTTCCAATCACGGAACGAGACGCTGGCCCGATCAGATCTCGACTGTCGTGCCGACGTTCCCGGCCTTTGCTTTTCCTAGAATCAGGCGGGCGGTCATCACGTCATGGCTCGCGATCCCCATGAGGACCGCGCCCCTCCGCCCCTTCATGGAGGGCTTCACCAGGCCGGCGCAAACCTGCCCCATGTCACCGGTGATCTGCTCCCTGGCCGGATACCCTTCCTGGAAATAGATCCCCTGTTCCTGGGTCCAGAGGTACTGGTTCAGGTCGTCGCAGACGAAAGCCGTGGCACCCGTCATGACGTCGGCGTCGAAGGCGGAATCGTAGTCGACGGAAATCGCGAGCATCTCTTCCTTGAGCCACTCCGACCGGACAAAGCGCTTCGGCTCGGCCACGATCGGCGTACAGGTCACCACGACGTCCGCACTCTTGACGCAATCTTCGACCGTCGCGCATGGAACGACTTGAGCGCCCTTCAGGAACGGGGCGACCGCTTCCATGTATTTCTGGACCTGCGAGGGGAAGCTGTCGTAAACCTTGACGGTCTTGACCTTCGGCAAGGCTTCCAGTAACGCCGCCGTGTTGGTCCGCCCCTGGACCCCGAGCCCGACCACGGCTATCGTTTCCGAATCGGGGTCAGCCATGTGCTTCGCGCAGACGCCGCTCGCGGCTCCGGTTCTCCATGCCGTGATCCAGTTGGCGTCCATGATCGCGTTGACAAAACCGGTTTCGGCCTCGTTAAGAGCCATGATCCCCGTGATGTAGGGCAATCCCCTGGCCTGGTTTATCGGGTAGCCCGACACCCACTTGATGCCCGCGACATCGACATCGCCGCCTACCCAGCAGGGCATGGCGTGGATAAAGCAGTCGTGCCTGGGGTGGATGCCGATCTTCGCAGGCATCTCCATTTTTTTCTGCCCTTTCAGCGTAAAGCCCTGCTCCACCACGTCCATGACTTCGGAAACGTGAATCCCCAGAGATTCGATCTCCTTTTGCGAAATGCACAGCACGCTCATCTTGCTCCCCCCTGGATTTGGATTTTAGCCGACTGTTCACACCAGTTCGACAATATCGATATCCTTCCTCTCGAAAAGGTCTTTCCTGAAGGCATAATCCTCGAAATCCCTGAGCTTGCCCCTCATCTTCCCGGGGTTTCTCATGTAAAACGCCGTAAGCAGCGCGTGGGTCAGCGCAAAAGCACCCGCGCAGGGATCGATGAAAGTGATGAACTTCATCGGAGCCTCGAGCAGCACGTCTGAAATGGGCGCAAGGGGAGACATCCCGCTGTCGGTTATCCCGATTACCGGCACGCCCTGTTTCTTGAACAGGGTCGCCAATTCCTGGGTCCCCGCCGGGTATCTGGGAAAGCTGTAAATGATGGCCACGGCATCACTCCCGGCGTCCCTTGCCTTGCCGTACGCCTCATGGTCGAAGCTTTCCATGAGTTCGACCCGGCTCCTCAGGATGGAAAGGAAATAAGCGAGGTATTTCGCCAGGCAGGAATTCGCCAAAAACCCCACAATAAAAACCCTGGCAGAATTTTCCATCAGTTCGACAGCCCTTGAAACTGAATCCTCGGAAAGGTTTTCCTTCATTTCCCGAAGGACATGGAATTCAAGGGAAAGAGCCCTTTGGAAAAAGTCCTCCTCCCTGTACCCCGAATCTTCCGAAAACCTCGCAAGGGATTCGTACCGGCTCTCTGTCTCCTTTTGAAGGGCCTTCTGGAATTCCGGGAAACCCGAATATCCCAGCTTGAAAGCGAGCCTGATGACGGTAGGGTTGCTGACTCCGGCAGCATTCGCCAGCTCGACCGAGTTCATGAAAGCCGCCTGCCGGGTGTTGGCATGGATGAAACGAGCCAGTTGGAGCTGCCGGGGTGCCATGCTCCCCGAAAGCGCGACCAGACGGTCCAGGATCTCAGACCCTTTCATCGGCCTCACGTCCTTATTGTAGATATTTCTTCACCTAATTTATACCCTGTAATTTTATTGTCAATACCGTCTTTTTTTCCCCCGGCCCCCGGAGATCCTTTTCAACCCAGGCAGGGACCAGGCGCTCAGCGAGCCTCAACTCCCGCCTCGCTTCCTGGCTGCCGCCATAGTTCCGTTCCAGAAGTCCCCAAAAAGAGGGGGAATGATCCATCCATCTCGTGTGGCAAAGTTCATGCCATAGAACGTAATCCACCAACTGTAGCGGCAGGAACGCCATCTTGGCATTGAGGCTGATATGGCCCGATCGCGAGCAACTCCCCCAACGCGTCTTTTGAAGCCTCATCGTGAGCTTGTCGAAAGGCATCCTCCCTTTTGCCGACATCTCCCTCAAGCGCGGCTCGATCATCAGCCGGCTTCTTCCCAGGAGCCAATGCCTCAGTAGGCACTTGGCGGTGTGGGGGGGAACGGATCCCGGCACAACGAGCCTTCCCGATGCCCCGTCCTCCACGACCTTGCTTTTTGCCCCCCATCCGCGCTCGTACACCACTTTCCACTCTTCAGCGAAAGCTTTCAGGTCGATAAGATCCGGAAGCGCCCCCCCGTCTGGACGCGGCGTTGGGGTCCCCGGCCGGATCTTTTCCAGGTGCCGTGAGATCCATGCTTTCTTCCGCTCCAGCAGCGGGATAACCTGGTCCACCCTGAAACCCGCAGGTACGACGACTGAAAGCTTTCCTTCCGCGGAAAGCCGGATCCTCACATCTCGAGCCCTTGGGCTTTCGATAACTTCGCAGAATATTTTCCTCTCCCGCTCCAATCCTGATCACCAGCCCATATTCAATATAAGCGGATTCAATGTTTGCTTATAAGGAAAGTCCTCAATACGCGTTTTTATAAAACCGTCGAGACTTAAAATAGTCCTTTATTCAAGAAATTCAGCTTGCGTAAACTTTAGCTTTTTCCTATACTACTTTTGAGACGTTAAGAATTTTTTTATCCAAAACCGACAATGAAGGGAGCGTATCGAAATGCCCGCTGGCAAGGAGACCGAAAAGAAGGCCAAGAGAATTCGCAGGCCCCTTGAGGAACGTCTTAAGGAAGCACAGGAAAAGGCGCGCAAGCTCAGGGCAAGGGCCAAGGAGAAAGAAGCCAAGGCTATACAGTATGTTTGCGCGGCAATATTCAAAATTGCAGATTACGATCTTTCAGAATCCGCCGTTGAGGATTTGATCAAGAACAAGGGAAGCAATGCCGAGGCAATCGCCAAGGAGATCTTCGACAAGGTCAAGTCCTGAAGGCAAAACAACAGCCAACCAGACTCGCAACGGGGCCCTTTGAAGGGCCCCGTTTTTTGCTTATCGTCAGGACGTTCACGATTCCTGCAGGAAAAGCTGGTTCTTGTTCCTGGCTTTTTCCCTGACCCTGGCTCGGGCCGCGGCCAGGATGTGGAAAAAGGGGTGCCCCTCGTTCCCGTAAAGATTCAAGGGAACCCCGAGCGCCCGGACAAGGCTCCCTTCTATTTGCCACGGTGAGGGGTGAGGCATCCAGGAAACATGGCCGTGCTCCGCGATCCAGCTGGTCAAAACAGGTTCCGTCGCGCCAAAATCGACTCGGCCATCCCCATACGCCACCGGCTCAAGGGGAATCTTGTCGATCAGGAGAGCCCCGAGGCTCAACCTGAGGGTTGATTGCCTGGCTGAATTGCGAAGATGGTTCCTCATCCTGTCCCGGAGTTTCTTCTTGCTGTCACTGCGGCTCGGAACCATCCCCACGTATAGGAGGGCCTCTCCCCCAACAAGGACTTCGTAATAACCGCCCCTGATCCCCAGCCTGGCTGGTTCGAAAAACCAGGCATAGACTCCCGGCTCTGCGGGTACACGAACTTCCCCGGCCAGCACACTCCTTGCGGGAATCCTTCTTTCGCTTTCCCGAAAAGCGGAAAGGACCATCCCGATCTCATCCTCACGTGCCAAATCGACCACCTCCCTCGCCTTCCAGCCGTCCTCGCCCCTGTCGCGAGCCCGTTTACGATCCCTAGGCGATTTCCCCAAACAAGGCCCTGATGTCCTCCCTGGTTGATTTCCTCGGGTTGAGGCCCGTCGGGGCAGCCGCCAGCGCATCGTCAATCATCGCCTCGTTGGCCTGGAAATCCTGGATACCCAGCCCCGGCAGTCCCTTGGGAATCCCGATATCCTCAAAGATCTCGGCAAGGCATTCCACGACCCTTTTCGCAGCCTGGACAGGGTTATCCCTGCCTGTGTCCACCCCGAGGGCCCCGGCAAGCCGGGATAGCTTTTCCGCGCATACGGGCAGGTTGAACCTCAAGACCGGCCCTAGGTACATACCGCAACAAACCCCGTGAGGAACATGGTAAAAGGCCCCTACGGGATGCGCCAGGGCATGGACAAGGCCAAGGCCCGCATTGGAGAAGGCTAGCCCGGCCATGCAGCTTCCCATGAGCATCGCATGGAGCGCGGCCAGGTCATGCCCGTCGGCAACGACGCGGCGAACATTCGATGCCATCAAGCGGACTGACTCCAAGGCCAGGGCATCCGTCACGGCTGTCGCTTTCCTGGAAAGGAAGGCCTCTATGGCGTGGACGAAGGCATCGCTTCCCGTTGCCGCTGCCACTCGCGAAGGAATGCCTTCCAAGAGGGTTGCGTCGAGGATCCCGACTTTAGGAAAAAGGGAAGGTCCTCGCATGACCATCTTGATCTTTTCCTGGAGGTCGCTGATCACCATGACCCCGGTAACCTCGGACCCCGTCCCGGCCGTAGTGGGAATGGCCAGCAAGGGGACAAGCGGCTCCACGACCGGGCGTCCCTTCCGGAAGGCCCGGATATCCTCTCCCGTTGAAACCACTACGGCCAAGGCCTTGGCGGCATCCATGCTGCTGCCTCCCCCAAGTCCTATGATCGGGCCACAACCCTTTTCCCGGTAGAATGCCGCAGCGGCTTCAACCGTTTCAACCGGCGGATCGCTTTCAACGTGGGGAAAAACGGCGAACTGGACTCCCGCTTCCTCGAGAACGCCGCAGACGCGAGCGACAATCCCCGCTTTCTCGATTCCCGGGTCCGTCACGACCAGGGGAATTCCACCATTTTTCAACTCCGCCGGCAATTCCGACAAGGCACCGGGACGAAAAAGAAGCCGTACAGGGTTGTGAAAGGAACCAAACGCGACTGGGTTCAAGCTCATGTGCGGTAATCCCTCCCTTTTTCCAGACCATACCACAAAAGGCCCTGAAGGAGGCAGGCCCTTTTAAGGTCAATCACCTTTTTGCCATTTCTCCATGATAATATCAAACAAACGAAGGGAGGGAAGCCCCGTGATCGTTCAATCCTTTTTCACTCCTGGAATCGCCCATTCGTCCTACCTGCTGGGCGGAACAGAAACATGTGCCGTCGTTGACCCCCGAAGGGACACGGATATCTACATCAAGGCGGCAAAGGACCTCAACCTGAAAATCACCCATATCCTCCAGACACACCTCCACGCGGATTTCGTTTCGGGCCATCTCGACCTCGCGAAAGCCACGGGCGCCCGGATCGTCATGCCCGCTTCGGCAAGGGCGGTTTTTCCCCATGACCCGGTCAGGGAGGGCGATTCCCTGCAGGTCGATTCGGTTTCGATCGAGGTTCTCGAAACCCCGGGTCACACTCCCGAACACGTGGTTTACGTGGCCAGGGACCTGGCCCGGGGACCAGAGCCCGTCTCCCTTTTCTGCGGCGACACCCTTTTCGTCGGAGATGTCGGCCGCCCCGACCTTTTCCCGGGGCAAGCCCTCGAGCTGGCAGGCCTTCTTTACGAAAGCCTTCATGGAAAAATCCTCAGGCTCCCTGATTTTTGCGAGGTTTACCCTGCCCACGGGGCTGGGTCCCTTTGCGGACGCTCCATGGGCGCGAAGAGAGAAAGCACGATAGGGTACGAAAAGCTGTACAACCACGCAGTTCTTCTCGGGGAAAAGGAAAGCTTCATCACTTCCCTCACCTCGGGCATGCCGGCTGCACCGGACCATTTCAGCCGGTGCAGCCGCATCAACGGTGAGGGGCCTGCCCTCCTGGACGAGTTGCCGCCTCTTGTTTCCCTTTCGCCAAGCGCCTTCTCCCAGAAAATGGCCGAACCGGACGTCCTGGTCCTAGATATCCGCGACACCGGCGCATTCGGGGGAAACCATGTCCCCGGGTCGATCCACCTGGATCTGAGGGGCAACTTCGCAACCTTCGCCGGGTGGATCCTGCCTCCGGAAAGTGAAATCCTGATCGTCGCCGAATGCCCCGAAAGCGCCTCTGAAGCGATCACATGGCTGCGACGGGTGGGGCTCGACCGCGCCACGTCAACCCTTGAAGGATCGGTTTTCGCCTGGTCGAAGGCGGGACTGCCGACAAGCCACGTCCCTCAGCTTTCCCCATTCGAAATCAATGACTTCGCCGCCTCCGCGGGAGAATCCGTCACGCTCGTGGATGTTCGCTCCCCCTCTGAATTCGGGGGATTCCACATCCCGGAAGCGGTCAACATTCCCGCTCCCGACCTGCGGCACCGCTTTGTCGAGCTAGACCCGAATTCAAGGATCGTCACTGTCTGCGGCACGGGACACCGGTCCAGCATGGCGGCAAGCATTCTGCTGCGGAAGGGCTTCCGGAAGGTTCACAATCTCTCGGGCGGCATGATGGGATATGCCGCGGCAGGGCTTGCACCAGCCTGTCCTTTCTGTGTGTCGCCGCACGGTCCCCGTTTTCTGGGAACCTCCGGCGCGGACGATTGAATCGTCGGGCACCGAAGGGAGGGAAGGAAAATGGAGTGGCTCAGTCTTCCACGATGGCCAGCCGTAACAGTGGGTTTACTGATCGGGGGGATGGAATGCCTCTCTTTCCTCCTGCTGGACAAGCCGATCGGATGTTCGACGGCTTTCGCCCGGGCGAGCGGAATGATCGAAGGGGTCATCCGCGGGAAATCAGCCCTGGACAAGCCTTACTACCGTCTATTTCCCCCATTGGTCGACTGGGAGGTCATGTTCGTCATCGGGATCCCTGTCGGAGCCTTCCTCTCGGCGGCCCTTTCCGGCACATTCAGGCTCGAATGGGTTCCAGGCCTATGGGCTGAAGCATTCGGCCCGGGAGTGGCGGTGCGCATGCTCACGGCCCTCACCGGAGGATTCCTGGTGGGGCTGGGAGCCCGCTGGGCGGGCGGGTGCACAAGCGGGCACGGCATCAGCGGTTCCCTGCAACTGGCCCTCAGCAGCTGGATCGCTTCGGCAGCATTTTTCGCCGGGGGCATCCTGTCCGCCCGGTTACTTTTTTCCCTCACGGGCAACTAGGAGAGGAGGGGGAACGTGGAGAAATTGCCTTTTGCCCTGCCTGAGAGAATCCGGATGCCCTTTGCGCTCCTTTTCGGCATCCTTTTCGGGTTCCTCCTGCAAAAGGGCGGCGTCACCCATTATGAAACCATCCTGGGCCAGCTGCTGCTCGTCGATTTCACGGTCGTTAAGGTCATGCTGTCGGCAGTGCTTTCCGGAATGCTCGGCATCCAGGTCCTGCTCCACTTCCGGCTCGTTTCCCTGCATCCCAAGCAAGGCTCCGTGGGGTCGTCCCTGCTCGGCGGGCTGATTTTCGGCATCGGCTTCGGCCTCCTGGGGTATTGTCCCGGGACCGCCGCGGGAGCGGCCGGGCAGGGCTCCCTGGACGCCCTCTTCGGAGGGGTGGGAGGCATGCTCCTGGGTGCCGCCTTTTACTCGGAAATTCATCACCGTATCGAGCACTCGATCCTTCGCATGGGGAATTTCGGCACCGTCACAATCCCGGAGATCCTCCACGCCGATCGATGGAAAGTCGTCCTGGCCGTGGCCGTTTCGATTGCGGCCGTCCTATTCGGCTTAAGCCTGGTAGGCCTCTAGCGGATGGTCCCCATGACCCGCGAGATCGCCCTGGTTTTCGCCGTCCTGGCCGCAGCCGTCGTCCTCTTTTCGACCGAAAGGCTTCGGGCCGATATCGTGGCGGTGCTGATCATGGTGGCCCTGCCATGGCTTGGCCTCCTGGAGGCCAAGGTCGCCTTCTCCGGGCTCTCGAGCAACGCGGTCCTTTCCCTCATGGGCGTCATGGTCATGGGGGCGGGCATAGAGTCCACCGGCCTCATGAACCGGGTGGCGCACGTCATCGTGCGGCTGGCGGGCAACGAGGAAAGAAGGCTGACGATGCTTACCTCCGCCTTCGTGGGAAGCATCTCCGCCTTCATGCAGAACATAGGGGCAGTCGCCCTCTTTCTCCCTGCCGTCCTGGGCATATCAAGGAAAACCCGGATACCCGCTTCCAGGCTCCTGATGCCCATGGGCTTCGCAGCGATTCTTGGCGGAACGCTCACCCTCGTCGCATCCGGCCCCATGATCATCCTTAACGACCTGCTCAGGCAGGGAGGACTTCCCCCCCTCGGCCTCTTCAGCGTCACCCCTATAGGACTCGCTCTATTGGCCAGCGGGATCCTTTACTTCGCCCTTTTCGGGAAAGTCATCCTCCCCGGCAAGCCTGGCCTCGAGGGGAAAGCCGCCAAAGAGAACGATTGGATCGAAACGTGGGACCTTCCTACCGGAGTCATCAGTCTCGAGATTCCGCCCGGTTCTCCCCTGGCAGGCCGAACCCTGGAAGAGGCGGCGATATGGCAGGACTGGGGACTTCATCTCCTGTTCCTTGTCGAGAAGGGAACAGCCCTTTACGCTCCATGGCGGCACTCTGTTTTTTCGGAAGGACAGGTACTCGGAATCGCCGGTGACGCGGAGCGGGTCCTAAATTTTTCCGGGGCCTACGGGCTCAGGCCTTTCGAAGACCGTGCGGGGAAAGCGGAAACTCTCCTTTTCGACAATGCTTCTTTCGCCCAGTACGTCATCCTGCCGCGCTCCCCTTTCTCGGGCAGGACGATCAGGGAGATCGCACTGCGGCGAAATTTCGGTGTTGAACCGCTTGTTCTTCTTTCAGGGGATCGAGAGCGGCGGGAAGATTTCTCCGATGAACCGCTCAGGACAGGTGACGCGCTGGTTGTCCACGGTCCCTGGGAAAACCTGCGCAGGCTTGGAAGGGAGGAAGGAGTGGCCCTGGTGACTCCGCTTTCCGGGCAACCCCTCCGTGAATCGAAAAGCATCCCCGCCTCCGCTTGTTTTTTGTTGTCGATAGGGCTTGCGGTGGCAGGCTTCCCGCTCTCCCTATCGCTGTTGAGCGGGGCACTGGCAATGGTCCTCTTCGGAGTCCTCTCCATGGACGAAGCCTACCGGTCCATCGACTGGAAAACCGTCTTCCTGCTGGCGGGACTCATCCCGCTGGGATTAGCCATGGAACGCACGGGAGGCGCAAGGTTCCTTGCTGAAAGACTGACCGGGCTGGCGGCAGGTAGCCCTCCCCTGGTTATCCTGCTGATCCTGGCCGGTTTATCCACGCTTTTTTCGCTTTTTATGTCCAATGTGGCGGCGACCGTCCTTCTCGTCCCCTTTGCCATCGTCGTCGCGAAGGAGTCAGGGCTTGACCCGAGGGCCCTCGCCATGCTCGTTGGGTTTTGCGTGGCGAATTCATTCATCCTTCCGACTCACCAGGTGAATGCCCTTCTGCTTTCACCCGGAGGTTACAGGAATGCCGATTTCATCAAGGCGGGAAGCGGGATGTCGATCCTTTTTGTCCTGGTCGCGGCGGGGGCCATCCGCCTTTTCTACCTCTGAGCTCGGACCCGGGTCCCCTCCGCGATATCCAGTCCCGCGTCCGCCAGGACCGTGTCCCCCTCGCCCAGCCCTTCCAGGATTTCCACCGAACGGCGATTCGTCATTCCCGTCTTTACAGGGACGTTCCGGATCTTGCCGCCTTCGACCTTCAGAACCACCCTGTCCCCCTTTTCGGAGGTCCTGACAGCTTCGACAGGGAGCAGTAGCACATCAGGATGCCTTGCTGTCTCAATGGCTACCCGGACTTCGAAACCCGGCTTCAGCAAGGGAGCATAGGGGATGATAACCTTCACCTTCACACGGCGCTGAACCACTCCCAAGGCGGAGAGTTTTTCAAAAGCCTGCGGGTAGATTTTCGAGACACGCCCCTCCAGGACCTCTCCCCCAAGGATCGGGGCCGACACCCTGACCCTCTGGCCGACCGTGACGCCTCGAAGCGCATCGCTCAGGACATCCGAAACGATCTCCATCCTCGCACCCGGAGCAACCGTCACTACAAGTTCCCCAGGCAGGAAAACCCTGTCCTTTTCGGCTGGAACCTCCAGCACTACCCCCGTGATCGGGCTTTTCACCACGAGTTCCGCCCTCTTGGCCTCTAGCCTGGAAAATGTCCTTCCAAGACCCGATTCGAGGGCCGCTGCAGAGCCTTCGGCCGAGAGCGCTTCCGAAAGGTCCTTTTCAAGCCTCGCCGCGGCCAGCCTGGTTTCTTCCAGTTCGGACAAGGATACCGCTCCTTCCTCGTAAAGCCGCTCCCACCGAGCTGAATTCTTCCTGGCGTCTTCGAGCAGAAGGCGAACCGAAGCAACGCGCGAGGCGGTCCCCCGGCGCTCCTTCGAAGCCTGGTCAAGCATCGTCCTGGTCTCCGCGATTGAAACATCCAGGTCGGCGTTTTTCATCCGGACAAGGATCTGTCCGGGAATGACCCTGTCACCCGCTTCGACAGGGACCTCAAGGACACGCGCCAACTGCGTGGCGAAGATCTGCCTGTCGCCTGGGACTTCCACCGTCGCGTCCTCTTCGACCGTCCGGACGATTTCTCCCCTCGACACGGAAACGGTTTCCACTTCGACCCTGCGGCCGAAGAAAAACAATCCGGCCGAGACCAGGAGAGCCACAATCAGGATCAGAAAAAGGTTCCTTTTCATCTTCGCTCCCCCCAGATCAGTCCCTGGCCTTTAGGGTCTCTGCGAAATCCAGCCGTTCAAGCCCCCTGAACCCAAGGATGAAGGCCAGGACGACGAAACCCATTCCCCCGATTGAAGCCAGGAGGTACGTTCTTGGAAATACCACCGCGATAAAGGTAAAAAGATCCGTGCTGACCGCCCTGGCATATCCTTCGGAAAGCAGCCTCCCGAAGGGCAGGCCCACAATCGTGGCCGCGACCAGCAACACGAGGTTTTCCTTTAGCAGGAACAGGGCGACCTCGCCTTTCGTGAATCCCATGACCCTCAGGCTGGCCAGTTCCCTCTTCCTTTCGGAGAAAGAAAGGGCAGAGGCATTGAAAATGATCGCCAGGCCGAGCAGCACCGAGAAAGAGACAAGAATCCCTATGGAGACGTACATGTACCCGAGGTTCTTTTCCAGGTAACGCTCTTCCCTGGCCCGGCTCAGGACTGAAGAGACGTTCACCATGTCTACGGTTTCCCTTTCCACCGCCCCTGCCCCCACTCCAGGACGGACCTTGATCGTTGTTCCCGTTATAAGCCCCTTCTCTCTCAGGATGGCGTTCAATTCCCCGATGTCCATGTAAGAGGCAGCCCCGACAGACTTCCGGCTGAATCCCGCCACGACGGCACGTTCTCTCCTCGAGGGCCCCTTTCCCAGGAGCGTTTCCACATCCACAGCCTGCCCTGCCCTCACCCCGAGCTTGCGTGCCACATTCCAGTCCATCAGCAGCCCTGAAACGGGCACTCCCAGGTTCGTGTCCCCGTCATCGATCACCCCGAGAAGGGACTGCCCGGGAGCCACGCCGACGAGGAGGGATTCTTCGCGGCGCCCCCCGAAATGGAAACGCACGGGAAGTTCGAACATAGGCTCCGCGAGCGCGACTCCTTCCAGGCGCCGGAAGTTTAGTAGCTCCGTTTCCCTGACCGGGTAGGAAAAGCGGACAAGCAGGTCGTACCTCAGTTCCTTCCCGAAATGCCTCTCGAAGAGAAAGGTCATCGAATCCAGTGTGAAGAGGGACACGACCAGCATGCCAACCGAAACCGCAATACCCAGGAAAGTCACCGCAGACCTGAAGCGGTTCCTCGATATCGCCCTCAGGCCCATTCTCCACGAAAGATCTAGGCCCTTCCAAAATGAACTCCACCGCTCCAGGAAAACAGGGTGCATCCTGGCAGGAACCGCCGGCCGCATGGATTCGGCGGGGCGGATTGAGAGGACCTGCCGAGTCGCGGCGAGGCCTGCGGCCACTCCAAAGAAAAGGCTAAGGGCAAACCCCAGGCCGGCAGCGCGAAAGTCGAAGCCCGATGCCAGCCTGGGGAGGTTGAAATACTCCGCGTACAGTTTTACAAGCAATCCGGCCAGGCCATAGCCTGACAGGATTCCGAGAAGCGCCCCCGTGGCCGAGGAAACGAGGCTGTACCCTCCGTACAGGAGCATCAGGCTGCCATTGTCGTAACCCAGCGCTTTCATGAGCCCGATCTGCGTTCGCGAAACCTTGACCAGCCGTCCCAGGAAAACCGCCTGCATCAACGCGGCCAGCCCGAGAAAAAAGGCGGGAAGGAAGGTGGAAAAAACCTTGAGCTGTTCCAGCTCTCCCCTGAGGATGGCCTCGCTGACCTGGTCCTTTCTCGGGTAATCCGCCAAGTTGCCGTAGGGCTCCAGGATCGACCTGATTTCCTCCCTGGCGCGCCGCTCGTCTATCCCAGGCGCCAGGCGAACAAGCACCTGGTTAATGGAACCCGCCATATCGAGAACCTGCCGCGCCTGTTTCTGGGAGATCATCGCGCCGCCGAAAGCCGAGGGATCCTCGAAAACGGAAGCGGCATCCTTGATGGCATAGACGAATTCCGGGCTAGCGGCAATGCCCACGACTTCCATCGGTTTTTCCTTTCCTTCCGCGGCCACCGGTACGACGCTGCCGGGAGCGTAACCGTTCGCCGCCGCGAACTGCGGGGTCAGGAGGATTTCCAGGACACCCCCCTCGGGCTCTTTGTCGAACAGCCTCCCTTTCTGGACCTTGAGCCGGTTCAGTTCCCTTTCCATCGGAACCTGGTAACTCGTCAGGCGAAGAGTCGAACGGGTCCCATTATCCCGGATGATCCACACATCCTTCTGGATACGACCAGTCGCCCTCAAAACTCCTTTTACCGCTGAAACCCTTTCTAGGACCCCTTCCGGGGCCCTGACCACGTGAAAGAACAGGTCCGCGAAATCCGTCTCCCTGTAAAAAGCATCCCTTGAACGAACCAGGTTATCGGAAACAGCTGTCATCGACACGAAAACGGACAGACCGACGGCCACCACGGCAACGACGGCAAGAAAAGGCCCCAGGGTGCTGGTGATCGTCCTTGCCAGCTTCAGGAAAAGCGGCGATTTCACCATGAGATTTCCCCAGGCGAAACCGGCGCCGAATGGGTCACCCAGTTCACGACCCTGCCGCTGCTCATCGTCGCGACCCTCATGCCCATAGCCCCGATCGCGGCGTTGTGGGAAACGATGACCACGGTCGTTCCATAAGAACGGTTGACCTTTTCAAGAAGCTCGAGGATCACCCTCCCAGTCGAACAGTCCAGGGATCCCGTAGGTTCGTCGCAAAGCAGCAGGCGGGGATTCTTGACGACCGCCCGGGCTATGGACACCCGCTGCTGTTCTCCTCCGCTCATCTGAGAAGGGAAATGGTTCATCCGTTCGCCCATTCCCACCTCTCCAAGTACGTCTTCAGCCGATAGCGGGTCCTTCGCCAGCGATGCGCCGAGAGCCACGTTTTCAAGAGCGGTCAGGTCCGGGATCAGGTTGAAGAACTGGAAGACGAAACCGACGACATCCCGCCTGTAGGCCGTCAGGTGTTTTTCATCAGCGTTTTCGAGGTTTTCTCCTTCAAAAAGAAAGCGGCCGCTGGTTGGGACATCCATGCCCCCGAGGAGGTTCAGAAGCGTGGTCTTCCCGGAACCGCTCGGACCGAGGAGGACCACCAGTTCCCCCTCCCGGATTTCAAGGGAGGTTTCCTGCAGGGCAGTCACCCGGACCTGTCCCATCGTGTAGGTCTTGGTTACGCCCTCGAGCTTCCACAAGGGCTCCCCCTTTGCCATCCCCGCTTCCCCCTTTTCCGGGAAAATCGTCCAAGGCCAGTCCTCGCATCGCCCTCTCAGATATCATATCACGCTAATATCATGAAGCGAAAAAACGAAAGGAGCCCTGGGCAGTCCAGGGCTCCCTTCGTTCCAGCCGAAGTCTTGCCTTCAGGAAACGGCGCTTCGCTCCGTCGGGAATTTCTCAAACTCTCCGGTATCGATGATTTCCTTGAGGGCCGATGCGACCGCCCATACCTCTTCAAAACTGTTGTAAAGGGCCACGGGAGCCACCCGGATAACCCTCGGGGGCCGAAAATCAGGTATTATCCCACGCCCCTTCAAGGCACGACAAATCCGCCAGGCTTCCCTCGGGTGCTCGATCGCCAGGTGTCCCCCTCTTTTGTCATGATCCCTGGGTGAGGCGATGGAAAACCCGTAGGGTTCTCCCGACAGGAACACATCGACCAACTCGATGAGAAAATCCGTCAACCGCAGGGATTTGTCCCTGATTTTCCCTATCGTGGCCTCTTCCTGTATTTGAAGCGCCGCCTCGAGGGTCGCGGCAGACAGCACGCTCGGCGTACCCAGCTGCCAGCCCCCCGCCGACCTCGCATGCACGAAATCCAGGGACATGTCGAACTGCCTGTTTTTCACGTACCCGAACCATCCCGCCAGGCCCGGTTCACGGCCGAAATGTCGCTCGTTTATGTAGAGGAATGCGGGGCTTCCCGGGCCGCCGTTCAGGTGCTTGTAACTGCACCAGAAAGCGAAATCGACGCCCCAATCGTGCAGGCGGTGAGGAACGGAACCTGCGGAATGCGCGCAGTCAAAACCGATCACGATCCCCTTTTCATGGGCCGCCCGCGTCAGCCTTTCCATGTCAAGGAGCTGGCCGCTCCTGTAAAGGACGGAGGGCAGCAGGACAAGCGACACGGTCTCGTCCATGAGGGCGATGATGTCCTCCTCATCCAGGCTGTGACCGTCACGCGATCTTGCGAGAACCAGGTCGGTGGCGGGGTCCCCTCCCTTTAGCCGAACCTGGCTTGCCAGGGCGTAAAGGTCGGAGGGAAAGTTGAGCTCGTCGGCGAGAATCCTTTTTCTTGCTCCCTCGGGCCGGAAAAACGTACCGACGAGGGAATGCAGGTTGGACGTCGTGGATCCGGACATGACGACTTCCTCAGGCAGGGCTCCGACCAGGGGGGCCATACGCTTTCCCATTTCTTCCGGCATGTTGAACCAGGGAATATGTCCTTCCAGCCATCCGTCTATGTTCAAGGACTTCCACTCTTCCAGGACACGCTTGACGTTTTCAATCGATTCCCTGAGAGGTAGGCCCAGGGAGTTGCCGTCCATGTAGATCCGGCCCGGCGGCAAGACAAAACGGTCCCTGAATCCGCGCAACGGGTCCTGTTCATCCAGTTTCCCCGCAAGATCCCTCATTTCCTCAAGCGTTGCCATTCTTTCCTTCCTCCTCATTCATCGACTTTTCCGCGTTGGAAGCCATTCGGACAAGAAGATCGACCGCCAGTTCCCTTTCCTCTCCGCTGAACCCCCTGACCAGTAAGCTGTTCCAGGACTCCAGTTCCCGGTAAATTTCAGGCGTCTTTTCCCTTGCCCTGGATGAGAGGAAAACCCTGTAGGCCCTTCCGTCCAGAGGATCGCGTTCCCTCCTCAGCCAGCCGGCATCCGTCAGCTTCTGGACTGCCCTGGCAACGGTGCCCTCGTCAAAGGCCAGTTCCACCGCCAGTTGACGCTGCGTCAGGCCCTCCTGCCTCGAGAGAAGGGCCAGGTAAAGATAAAGCCCCTTGCCAAGGCCCATGGGCTCAAAGACCCGGTCGAGGTGCACCCGGCTTCTCCTGAAAAGGGTGGCAATCCAGCGCCCCAACGAACGCCCCTGTCGATCCATGCCGACACTCCCCCCGCCATTATAGTTGCATATGCAATTATCATCCGGATTATAGGCTGCCTTTGCACCTAACGCAAGAGGGCACGGGAAGGCCCCTCGGGGCCTTCCCGTGCCCTCTTGCGTGTTAACTTTGCCCCATCTAGCGTTCCAGGCGAACCAGTGAATTCGCGACCGGGTGACCTGCGTCCAGGATCTCGAATGCGACCAAAGCCGCCATCCGGGCCGCCTCCCCGCAAACCTGGGGACAGGCGAAATCCATCTTTTCCATGAGAGCGTGCATCTCGTCCCGTTCTTCCTGTCGAGTGAGCTCGTATTCCCTCCCGTAGAGGTCCTTCTGTATCTGGCGGCAAAGAACCGTCCCGAACTTTTCCTCGAAAGCGCGGTAAACCTTGTCGCAATAACCCAGCCCCCTGACGGCCTGGTCTTTCATCTCGAGGTCGTCACGGCCGGCAAGCAGGCCCACGAACATGAGCGCACCGCTCAGGGCCCCGCACATGTGGCCTCGCCGGACTCCCCCTCCGGCGAAGGCTGTTGAGGCCCGAAGGACATCGGGATCGTGGATGCCGAACGCCCGCATCAAGGCCGCCAGCGTGCCCTGGCTGCAGAGATGGTAGCGCGTTTCGTTCATGCAGGCTGTTTTGGCGACATCGGAAAGGAAAGATTCTCTTGCTTCCATTCTTTATGACCCCCTTTTCGTTTTCTCGTGGAAAAGCTTGCGGGCTTCTCGGCTTGATCTATCTTTTCAGGACCAGGAAAGCGCCCAGGAAAAGAAGGAGCACACCCGCCATGCGGTACGGGTCTATCGGCAGCCTCTGGAACCCGAATGCCCCCATGGAATCCAGGACCAGGCCGGCCGCCAACTGGGCGGCTATGGCGGCAGCCATGGCCGCCGCCGTCCCGATGCGGGGGACCGCCAGCACCAGGCAGGTCACGTAAATCGCCCCCATCAGGCCTCCGGTAACCTCCCAGGGTGCGGCTCCGACAACCTGCCGCAGGTTTCCCCTGCCGAAAACAAGGACGGCGGTCAGCAGGAAAAGCGCTCCCCCGGCAAAAGAGACAAAGGCGCTCTCCAGCAACCCGACTCTTTGCGCCAACCGGGCGTTGATGCCCGGCTGCAGGGCAGAAATGGCCCCCGCGACGACCATCAGCGCGAAAATCCATATCCTAGTCATCCTGGCTTTCCCCCGAGGCTTGGCCTGGAATGCCTTTTTCACAAGGGACCCCGACCTGGCATAGCCCGCAGGCGTAGGCCGAGGGCAGTCCCCATCGGTCACGGGCTATCGGCTCGACAACCTCGTGGATGTATTTCTCGCATAGGGTCTTGTCGCGGCCGTCACGACGCAGGCTCCCGGAAGGACACCTCGAAACGCAGGCCCCGCAGGATCCGTCCCTGAAAAAAAGGCAATATTCATGCGGATCCGAATAGGGACGCTCGATTGGCCCCAGGGAAGCCCGCAAGACCACGGACCCTATCCTGGCCGCCTTACCCACAGGCGTAATCAACCCCTCGGACAGGCCAAAGGTGCCGAGGCCGCATGCATAGGCGACATGGCGCTCCGACCAGGAGCTTGCCGAACCAAAGGAATCGGAGTTGAAGCGCCCGTAGTGGGGGGAAAGCACCGGGGCCAGGGCCTCGACCCCGCTTTTCCCAAGCCAGTCGACCACATGCTTTCTCAGCAGGTCGTTGAAGGACTCTCCGTATAGCTTGCTGCGAAGCCACCGTTCCGCTGGAACTTGCCCCTGCGCCCGGTTATCTTCCCGTGTCCTTGCGGTCTGCGGCAGGACCCAGCTCAATACCGCGATATCCTCGGCGCATGCCGGGCGTTCGGGGAAATGGAGGTTGAAAATCTCTTCGGGGAGAAAATGCCGAGGGTCAACCGCATTCTTGAATTCCCGGAAAAGAGTGTCCCTTGCGGACACGGCGCCAACGATCGGCTTCCCCCAGGCCGGTTCGTCAAAACCCTCTCCAAGGCTGTTGTTCGGGGAGCAAGCAACGAATCCCTCGATTTCTTCACGAATCCACTCCAGGTCGAACCCCGTGTTGCCTCTCATCCTGATTCACCCGGCTCTCTCGTGGTTTTTCTGGTAAGATTTCCCGAGTCCCATTTTACCTACTGGAGGGAAAGTCTTGCTCACGCTTCCGTTCGAGTTCCCCTTTTCGGGTTCCCTGGTCAATTCCCTTTCCATCGTGCTCGGAGGGGCAATCGGCCTTTCGGTCAGTTCCCGCCTCCCCGCCCGTTTTTCCGAGGTCACGTTCCAGGCGCTGGGCCTCTTCACGGCGTATATCGGCTTTTCAATGGCCGCGAAAAGCGCAAACGTCCTCATCCTGGCTTTCAGCCTCGTGGCCGGTTCTTTGCTGGGCGAAGCGCTGGACCTCGAATCCCGGGTCAATCTTCTGGGTGAAGGCATCAAAAAAAGGATCCGGTCCAGGAACGAGCGGTTCAGCGAGGGAGTGGTCACCGCATCTCTGCTCTTCTGTACCGGATCCATGGCGATCCTCGGAGCCTTCGAGGAGGGCCTCCAGGGAAGCCGCACCATCCTCCTGACGAAATCCATGATCGACGGGTTTGCGTCGATCGCCTTCGCCACGACCTTTGGCGCCGGCATCCTGGCCGCGGCCGTCCCTGTCTTCATCTACCAGGGGAGCCTGACCGTGCTCGCGGGCACCCTGGGCCCCATTCTCGTCCCATCGGTGATTAACGAAATTACGGCCGCCGGGGGCATCCTCATGATCGGAATGGGAATCGGGATCATGGGAATCAAGTCGCTTCGCGTCGTGAACATGCTTCCTTCCCTGGCCGTCGCCGGGGTCCTTTCCGTTTTCCTTGCCTAGGCCCCCAGGCCCTTACGCTACATGTAGCCTTCGTATTTCGTCGGCACCAGGGCAGAATGGACGTACTTGATCATCGTGATGAAATCGAACACGGGCCGTCCCGTCGCCGCGTGGACCGCTGCGGCATAGGGAGGCAGGTCGCTGCACTCCAGGACGATTGCGGCGACTTCGGGGTGCTCTCGGACCATCTTCTCCGCCACCCCGACGACTTCCTTCTCCACGAGGTCGGAATCCATCGTCCCCTTTTCCTCCAGGACACTCGTGCGGAACTCGTCCTGTTCTTCCATGCCGTAAATGACGATGGGCATCTCCTTCGTGATCCCCACGTTCTGGAAATGCTCATCGGTCAGGCAGCTTGCGTTGGCCGTGATGATGCCGACTTTCTGCTTCGAAGTCAGCGTCCGGCAGATGAAGGGAACTTGCAGCAGGCTGGAGAGAAACACGGGAATCTCGACGGACTCGGCAACCTGCTTCTGGAACAGGGCCATGAAGCCGCAGGCCCCTGTGATGGCGCGCACACCCTCCGCTTCCAGTTCCTTCGCCCCTTCGATAAAGGGCTTCAGGAGTTCCGGGTCCCTTTCGTTCAGGAGACGCTCGATGGACGATCCCCGAACTTCCTTGAAGCGCACCGGGAATGGGTAGGTCGTCGCGTTGCCGACATTCCCCGGGACACAGGGATAAGCGCAATCCAGGATCAGGATGCCGATCGTTTCTCCATCCCAGGACCGAGTTTTGCTCTTGATTCTGTAAACCGTCATCTTGCCGCCCCCTTGGATCGATTTGATAGATAGTTTAATCGAACCGGGGCTTCCTGTAAAAAGGTTTTTTTCGGAATTTTCCTACCTGAAGATCTCGGCAAAAAAGACTTTCATGTGTTCCCACGAACGGCGTGCCGCCTTCTCGTTGTACGCCGACCCACGGCTGGGGTCGTTCCCGGCCGCAGGGTTCGTGAAGGTGTGGACAGCCCCTCCATAGGCCACCATTTGCCAGTCCGCCCCGGATTTCCTCATCTCCTCCTGGAATGCCTGGACATCCGCCGGGGGAACGCTTGGGTCGTCAGCCCCATGAAGCACGAGGACCTTGGTCCTGATGCTTCCCGCGGCGGCCGGAACGGGGGTCGAAAGCCCGCCGTGGAAGCTGGCCACCCCCGAAAGCTCCGCCCCGGTCCGGGCCAATTCCAGGACAGCCGTCCCGCCGAAGCAGTACCCGATCGCGGCGATCCTGCCCTTGTCCGCAAGAGGGTGGGCCTTGAGAGCCTCGAAGGCCGCGTTGACGCGTTCCCGGAGAAGAGCCCGGTCCCCGCCCCGGAATTTCCCGGCAAGTTCCCGGGCCTTAGCGGGATCCTTCGTCTCGAACCCTTCCCCGTATATGTCCGCCGCCAGCGCAAGGTAGCCCAGGGAAGCCAGGGCCCTTGCCCTCTCCCTGGCGTAGTCGTTCAGCCCCCACCACTCGTGGACGACCAGGACGGCAGGGCGCGGTCCCTTGACCGCATCGTCCCAGGCAACCTGCCCGACCAGCCTTGTCTCTCCCTTCCCGTAAACCATGGGCTCCATCCTGACCGCGGCTTCCGCAACAGAAGCCGCCATCAAGAACCCCAAAGCACCCATGATGAATAGCCCAGCGGCGAGCATCTTCATCTCAACACCCCCCCATTGTTCTGTTGTTTACCATGCTGCCTGTTCATTTTATCAGATTACACTTGGGGGAGTGTTGATGGGGGGCTCACCAGCCAGAAAGGAGTTTTTTCAAGGGATCTTCCACGTCCTTCTCGAGGTCGATTCCCGACAGACGCCCATCGGTCAACACGCGTCT
>DAIMJI010000016.1:0-2605 GCA_036722335.1 Synergistales bacterium
ACGGCTTGTTTCCGGAGTTCTTCCAGGCGGGTGCGACAACGGCGGAAGGCTTCCTGCGCCCGCCCTTCCCGCGCCACGACCCTGACAAGGTCCTTCTGGTCCTTTTCGGCCCGCTTTGAAAGAATCGATTCGCGGTTCAGCAATTCTCCTCGCCGCTCCCAAGACACAAGGTATCGTTTCCCGAGTCCCGAAAGGTTCCCCGCGAGTTCTTGAAGGACTTTCTCGCGCCGACGAATTTCCGAAACGGCCAGTTCAACCGATTTCAACAGGCCATCCTTCTCTTTCCCGACCCGCCCAAGCAGCTCCAGCGCCCCTCGCTGCCTTTCCACCGCGAGGAGGACCTCGGTTTCCAGGTTCGAGACATTATCCTCGGGAACCTGGTCCTCGGAGACTTGTTCCATGGATCCAAGCAGGGAAGAAATTTCCACCCTCTCGATCGCAGAGCCGCGGAACGCACAGCCGGCTTCCGAAAGATGCTGCCGCAATTTCGAACGGGCCTCTTCCAGCCTGGACAGCTCCTTTTCAGCACGTTCCTTCTGTGCCGTCAGGAGGCGCAATTGATCTTCACTTTCCGCCTTCCTGGTGAAAGCCGCCTCTTTCTCTCCAGCCGTCCTGATCTCGAGGCTTTCCGCCTCGGCCAGGACCGGCTGCAGCCTTTCGATGGCGGTTTGGATCTCCTCTATCGAAGATTCCAGATGCTTCCTTTTCCGCCGTATCTCCATGCCCCCGGAAACGCCCTTCTGGCTCCCACCGCTAATGGATCCCCCGGGCATGAAGACGTCGCCTTCCAGAGTCGCGACGGCAAGCCGGTTCCGGTTCCGGACGAGCCTGGCCGCGGCGTTGTAGTCGGTAACGAGCAGCAGGTCGCCCATGAGGTGCTCCACGGCTTTTCGCCACTCTTCATCGATATCCAGAAGATCGACGGCCCATCCCAAAACCCCGGCCTCACCTTGAAGATCCAATCCGCGATCGGCTTTCAAGGGGCGGGCTCTTTCCAGCGGCAGGAAGGTCGCACGCCCCGCTCCGGCCTGCCTGAGCCTTTCTATGCAGATACGGGCCTCTTCCATTTCCTTTACAAGAAGCCAGAACTGCCTTCCCCCGAGGTACGACTCGATGGCCTTTTCGAAGCGGGGAGGACATTCGAAGGCTTCAATGACGGGGACGGGAGCCACGGAAAGGCGTCCCAGGCGAGAAGCCGCCACAAGGAACTGGACTGGCCGGGGGAAAACCTGGCCATCCATTCTCTGGTTCAGGTTCTCCAGCTCCAGGGTGAGCTGTCCGCTTTGCTTTCGAAGCCGCGAAAGCTCGGCCGCGGTTTTCTGGGATGCCGCGAAGGCATCCGAATGGGACTCGATCGTGGTCGAGTACCTTTCCGACGCCTCCTGGAAAAGGCTCCCCGCTTCCTTGATCGCCCCCTCGATTCCCTGCAAATCGGAATTTTTCGCCTGCAGCTCTCCAAAGAGGCTCCACCACTGGTACCCCAGGCTGTTCAAGCGAAGTTTCAGGGCTTCCCCCTTCGCTTCCAGTTCCACCTTTTTCCTTGAAAGGGTCTCGATCTTCCCTCGTTTTTTCTCAATCTCTTCCTGCCGGCGCAGGCGTTCTTCCCTGGCGGCCATCGCAGCGGCTTTTTTTTCAGACAGCTCGGCTTCCAGGCTTTGGGACAAGGTCCGCTGGGCAGACTCT
Source organism: Synergistales bacterium (assembly GCA_036722335.1). GTDB lineage: Bacteria > Synergistota > Synergistia > Synergistales > 79-D21 > 79-D21. The sequence continues at coordinate 1,684 of DAIMJI010000016.1, forward strand.
TCCTTTTCCAGCTCGACAAGGTGTTCCCGCTTTCGGGCCAAATCCTCCGAGGCCCCCAGGACCTCCTCCTTGTCCCTCCTTAAGGCCGATGCTATCGAAGCTCCCTGGCGGAGCGCATCCTGCAGCTCGCGCGAGGCTTTACCCTGTTCTTCGCGGCAGGAATCCATTTCCTGGCGGATGATGGACAGGCTCCTCTCCAGGAGTTCCCTCCGTCTGGTCCAGCCTCCACTCCAGAAGGCATGGGTCACGCTTTCCCTTTCAAGCAGGCATAGCTTCTCCCTCAGCGATTCGAGGAACGTCTCCGAGCGTTGCCTGCGAAGCCAGTAAAATAGCCGCCGGTGCTCTTCGAGTTCGACCAAGACGACCTTCGCCTTGATCGCCCGTTCCACCTCGGGAGCGATTTCTTCCCTGCGGGCGGTGAGTTCCGAAAGAAGCGTAGCGAGTCGGATCAGGTCGTCCTCCGCCTTGCGAAGGCGGTCTACGGCCTCTTCCCTTTTCTTCCTGTATAGGTCTATTCCGAAGAGGGACTCAAGGAGCATCCTTCTCTGGAGAGGCTTCTGCTGGATGATTTCGGAAATTTCTCCCTGACCGATAAAGGCGAACCGGACTCCCTCAAGCCCCCAGTCTCTTTTGACCTGGTCAAGATCCTGGAGCCTGACCCGACTGCCGTTTACGGTGACGGATGCCGCGCCCTCACGATCCACCCTTCTCCGAATCTGGCATGCCTGGGGGCCGGAGAGGAGCTTTACGCAAACCTCGGCTTCCTTGCACGGCGTCATGCTCGCGCTGCCCTGGAAAAGAAGATCGGTCTGTCGGGAAATCCTCAGGTCCGAAGGAGCCCCCTCTCCCAGGACCCACCTCATGGCATCGAGCAGGTTGCTTTTCCCGCTCCCGTTCGGCCCCACGATACAGGTCAGGCCAG
>DAIMJI010000016.1:2705-24478 GCA_036722335.1 Synergistales bacterium
TCGAGCAGGTTGCTTTTCCCGCTCCCGTTCGGCCCCACGATACAGGTCAGGCCAGGAGAGAGGGAAAGCTCATGATCCCCGCCAAAACTCTTAAAGCCCTTGAGAAGAAGCTGGGCGATATACATTGACCTTGTGCTCCGCCTGTGAAAGAGCCCCCTGGAAATCCAGCCTGAACTTTTCCCAAGAGAAGCCGGGCATTTCCCTGAGGAAAATTTTCCTCTCGAATTCCTCTTCCCAGGCCTCGAGGTAATTTTCGGAAATGTGCCTGGCGATGGCAGGGAAAAGCTCGAGAATCAAGGCTTCCGCTTTTCCCGAACGACAGACTTTCCGCAAGAACCTCTTGATCGAAAGAGCCACCGTATCCTCCTTCAAGACCCATCCGTTACCCGAGCAGAACGGGCAACTGCGGGTGAAGGTTCCCTTCAGGTCGCCCCGAGCCCGTTTCCTTGTGATTTCCACAAGACCAAGCTGGGTCACGCCGTATACCCGGGCCTTGCATCGATCATGCCTGAAAAGCTCCTCCAGCCGCTGCAGCAGGACATCCTTGTCTTCCTCGAACTCCATGTCGATGAAATCGATCACGACAATGCCCCCGATGGACCTGAGCCTCAGGACGCGGTAAATCGATTCCGCCGCCTCCAGGTTCGTCTTAAGCACGGTCTCCCTCAGGTTGGTCATGCCGACGTACTTGCCGGTGTTCACGTCGATTACGGTCAGGGCTTCGGTCTGGTCCACCACGAGGGTTCCGCCGGAAGGAAGCCAGACTTTCCGTTCAAGGGCGGAAGCCAGTTCCTTCTCGATCCCGTAGAACTCGAAAATCGGCACTGTTCCCGAGTAAAGCTCCACTTGGGGAGGCTGGTCCGAAAAAAAGTCCCGGACATAAGCCGCTACTTTTTCATATTCATCGGGGCAATCGATCACAATTTCCGAAACATCACCGTTGAGCTCATCCCTGAGGATCCGACCCACCAGGCCGATATCCCGGTACAACAGGGAGGGCGCGGCCTGCCTTTCCGCCAGGGAAGCGATCTCCTGCCATTGCTCCAGCAACATCGCCAGATCCCCCTGGAGAGCCTCCGTGGACACTCCCTCCGCCACGGTACGAACAATGACCCCGAACCCGGGGGGGCGAAGCGCCCGGGCGAGCTGCCTCAGTCTTTTGCGCTCCCCTTCGTCAAGGATCCTCTTTGAAACCCCGGTTTCGTTCCCGCCCGGCACGAGGACCAGGAAACGGCCCGGCAGCGACACCCTGGCGGAAACCCTCGCCCCCTTGCCCCTCCTGGCCGCTTTTACGACCTGCACGACAACCTCGGCGTTCGCCCTGATTTCAATCCCGCGGGCATCTTCAAGGTACAGGAAGGCGTTTCGCCCGTCTCCAAGATTGACAAAGGAGGCATTCATCCCGGGGAGGACACTGTCCACCCTGGCCTTGAAAATTTCCCCCGCTTTTTGTGTTTCCCACATCCGCTCGCAAAAAATCTCGGCAACGCGGCCTTCTTCAAGGATCGCGAGCCGCATCTCTTCCGAATCAAGCACGTTAGCAATAATCTGCCTTTCCATCGCCATTCGTCACTCCCCTGGCTAAACGAGAGGCTTTACGACGGGCTCTTCCCAGAATCCCACTGTCGTCCTGACAATCAGCATGTCTTGCCAGCCCCCAATAAGAGAGGCTGCACCGAAGGACTTTACGATGAGGCTTGGGCCGAAACGATCAGGTTCGGCCAGCACAATCCTGGAATGCTCCTCCTCCTGCCTGAAAGAAAGAAGGATCCCCTCTTCTTTTACGGCCTTCTCAAGAACTTCCGCCATGACTTTTTCTTCCGGAACGGGACCCCGGAAATACACCCGGTATTCCGCGGCCTTGCAAAGTCGGCTTAGGGCAGGTCCCTCAACGGGTTTTGCCCTGAGCAGCCCAAACCCGCCCGGCATGGATGCCCTCCACGCTTCCAGCATGGAGTCCTCCCACTCGGAAACCCAGATCTCCGCAGGTTCTGCCATCGCCGGCACACCTACCGGCAATGCGGGGCCAAGACTGATGCGAGGGTGGGGGGAAAACCCCTCGGTCTGCAGTATTTCCAGTCCTGCCCTCCGTGCCGACCTCGCGAGCAGCGGTGGCATTTCGACATGAGGAACGAATGCCGACACGCCTCTCTTTGAAAAGAGGAACCTGACCCGGCTCATCGGTGATCCTCCCTTAACAATCCCGGACATTCCGAGCCTTTGAAACCGCATCCGTTGCAATTCCCGTTTCGGCAATCCGGAGTCTTGAGGCCCGAAAACGCCTTTTCCCGCTCGCGCCACAGGAACTCGCGAGCCACGCCGGTATCGATATGATCCCAAGGGAAAACTTCATCCTTCGATCTCTGGCGATTGGCGTAAAATCCAGGGTCCACTCCCTCGGACTCGAATGCCTGCATCCAGGAATCAAACTTGAAGGTTTCCGTCCAGCCATCGAAACGGCACCCGTTCCGCCAGGCTGTTTCGATCACATTGGCCAAACGGCGGTCTCCTCTGGCGAAAACAGCTTCGATGAAGCCCTGTTTCGGGTCGTGGTAATTCAAGGCAATCCGGGGATTCCCCACTTGTCTTTTAAGCCACCGGCATCGGTTTTCCATTTCCTCGAACGGAAGCTGTCCCTCCCACTGGAATGGGGTATGGGGTTTCGGGATGAACCCGTTGACCGAAACTGAGACTTCCGCCCTTCGATGCCTTTTCCTTATTATCCCGAAGGCCATCTTTGAAATCTCCAGGATTCCTTCAAGGTCTTCCTCCTCTTCCGTCGGGAGACCCACCATGAAATAGAGTTTAACCCTGTCCCACCCGTGTTCACTCAGGGATTCAAGAGTGAGGCGAATATCCTCCTCCGTAATCCCCTTGTTGATCACGTCCCTCAATCGCTGGCTTCCTGCCTCGGGGGCAAATGTCAGGCCGCCTCTTTTGACCGTTTCAAGGCGCGCGGCGAGATCCACCGAAAAAGCGTCCATCCGGAGACTCGGGAGACTAAGCTTGATGCCTCGCGACCTCAGGGGGCCGGAAAGCGATTCGAGGACAGGGACAAGTCCCGAATAATCACAGGAAGACAGGGAAACCAGGCCAACCTCCTCCCACCCGGTCTTTCCCAGGAGATCGCAGGCGATTTCGGCCACCCTTTCGGGACTTCTCTCCCTGACTGGTCGATAGATCATCCCCGCCTGGCAAAACCGGCACCCCCTGGTGCATCCCCGGAACACTTCCACCGGGACCCTGTCATGGATAATCCCCGAATTGGGGACGACGAGGGACTGGGGAACAAAGGCCGTGTCCATGTCATCAATGAACTGCCTCTTCAAGGGAAGGGGCTGTTCCGACCTGATTGAACCCCCATTCGACGAGAATTCAAGGGTCGACATTCCAGGAACGTAAACTCCCGCCACCTTGGCCAGGCAGGCCAGCCGTTCGGCCCTCTTCAAACCCCGGGTCCCCTCGATCACTTTCAAAACTGACGGAAGGAGTTCTTCTCCATCACCCAGGCAGAAAATGTCGAAGAAAGGAACCAGCGGCTCCGGGGAAAGGGCCCCCGGGCCACCTCCCATGATGATCGGGGCCTCTTCCCCGCGGTCCTCGGACCTTAGGGGAATTCCTCCAAGGTCGAGCATCGTCAGGATGTTCGTGGCGGTCAACTCGTATTGCAGGGTAAATCCCACCGCATCAAAATCCTTGAGGGCCGTTCCCGATTCGAGAGAAGCCAGGTTCATGCTTTTTGCGCGCAGGGTTTTTTCCATATCGATCCAAGGGCAATAGGCTCTTTCGGCCAAGACCCCTTCAATGGAATTTGCCAGCGCGTAGAGTATCTGGAATCCCAAGAAACTCATGCCCACTTCGTACACATCCGGAAAGGCCAGGCAAATCCTGACGGCAGGCTTACCCCTGCCCTCTCGAATATCCACCGCTCCCCATTCCTGGCCGATATAGCGCGATGGATGCTTTACGGTCGCCAGTAGCGGCCACAACTCGTTTTCCAGTTCAAAAGGCCTTTCCCATTTCATGTCTGCACCTCAGGAATCAGCATCAGGTCTCGGATTTTCAACGACAACACTTTGTACAAGGCCCAGGGCAATCCCCAACGCAAGCAGAGAACTTCCCCCGTAGCTTAGGAAAGGCAACGGTAGCCCCGTCACGGGAGCAAGCCCCATGCTCATCGCCATCCCTTCCACAAGTTGGAACCATATCCAGCCCGCGATCGAAGCGACAAGAACCTTTCCGCGCAAGTCCCTCGACTTGATGCCAGCCGCAACGATCCGCCAAAGCAAGAGGGAAAACAGGACCAGGAGGAAAACTCCTCCCAGGAAGCCGAACTCCTCCGCGAAGACGCTGAAAATGAAATCCGTGTGGGGTTCGGGCAAAAACCCCAGCTTGCTCTGCGTTCCCATCATGAAACCTTTTCCAAGGATTCTTCCCGATCCTACGGCTATCCTGGACTGGATGACGTTATAACCGGCTCCCAGCGGATCCGAATAGGGATTCAGAAAGACCAGGAGGCGCAATCGCTGGTAAGCCTTCAGGAAGTGCCAACCGACCGGCATCAGGAGAACGGCGGCCGCGGAAAGCCCGGCCAGGTAACGAACGGGCGTCCCCGCCGCGTAAAGAGCCGTGAAGATCATCACGGAGAGGACGATGGCACTGCCCAGGTCGGGCTGGGCAAGCACCAGCACCACGCAAAGCCCGGACAAAGCAAGAAGCCAGGCCAGGCTTTTCGCATCCTCCACAGGATGCCGGCAAAGGTGCTTCGCCAGGAAAAGCGCAAGAGCCACTTTTGCCAATTCCGAGGGCTGTAGCCTGAAACCCGCGAAGCCGATCCAGCTTTGCGACCCCCTTGCGACATGCCCCAAGACAAGCACGGCCAGCAGCAACAGGATCGCTGCACCGTATACCCTGTAAGCCAGGCTGAGAAGCCGAAGGTATCCGATCCTGAGGACCGTCGCATAAGCGGCGAAAGATACGAGTCCCCAGACAGCCTGTCTCACGACGAAAGCCCCGGCGTTTTTCTCCATGCCGAGGCTGGCGCTGAAGATCGAAAGAAGGCCTATGAGGAAAAGGCCGACGGCGGCTGACAGGAGCTTGCGATCCGAAGAAACGAACAGCAGCCGCAGGATGTTCCCCTTTTCCTCGTTCAGGCTCATGCAGGCTCCGCCCTGCGCTCCGGTCTCCTCTTGACGGTCCTGATGGGAATGTTGGCCACGAGCGCCACGGAGCGTTCCTCTTTTTCGAGATCAAGCTCTATCTTTTCTTCGTCAATCTCGAGGTAGTTGCTTATGACCCCGATAAGGTCCCGGCGAAGATTCTCCATCGTTTCGGGCGAGATATCCGTGCGATCGTGGATCAGGACAAGCTGGAGGCGTTTCTTCGCGGTCTCCTTCGATTTTTCCTTTCCAATCATCTGGAACAGCCGGGCCAGGAAGTTCATCCCAAGCACCTCCTATAGCCCCAGGGCTTTCCTGAGGAAGCCGAAGAACCCCTTCTGGTCCGAAGCTTCCAGGTCCAGGAGAGGAACCTCTTCCCCCAGGATCCTTCTCGCCACGTTGGAAAAGGCCTTTGCGGCGATGGAATCGTCCCCGAGAGTAAGCGGCTCTCCCTTGTTTGTTGACACGACAACCGCAGTGTCATCCGGGATGACTCCGATGAGATCGATGGCAAGGATATCCAGCACATCCTTGACGTCAATCATGTCCCCTGATTTGACCATGGCCGGCCTGAGCCGGTTGAGGACAAGACGAATCGGGCTCTTGGACATGGATTCCAGCATGCCGATGATCCTGTCCGCGTCACGAACCGCTGAGACTTCAGGGGTTGTGACGACGATCGCTTCATCCGCACCCACGGCGGCATTTCGGAACCCCTGCTCGATACCGGCAGGACTATCGATGAGGGTGATATCGAAATTCTCCCTCAGTTCATCGCAAAGCTTCAGCATCTGGTCCGAGCTGACCGCATCCTTGGTTCTCGTCTGCGCCGCCGGGAGAAGGAACAGGTTCTCCACCCGCTTGTCCCGCACCATGGCTTTTTGAAGCTTGCAGGCACCTTCGACCACGTCCACGAGGTTGAAAACGATCCGGTTCTCGAGTCCCAGAACCACGTCGAGGTTTCTCAGTCCAATGTCTCCGTCAACCGCCGCTGTCTTGTAACCAGCCTTGGCCAGGGCAACTGCCAGGTTTGCTGTCGTCGTCGTCTTGCCGACTCCGCCTTTCCCCGATGTCACCACGATAATCCTCGGATCCATGAAGCCCCCTCCTCTTAATTAAATCAAGTGTGGTCAAGGCAATTCTTTCGCGATGAGCGTGTCGCCCTCCACGGCAAAAAGGACGCTCTTGCCGTACCAGGGTGAAGCACTGTCGAACGTGCTGAAAAGGCGGCCGATCCGGACTTGTGTCGCCTCGAAGGACTTTGCGATGACCCTGGAAGCGGTGTTGCCTTCAGCTCCAGCATGGACAAGGCCCTGGAGCCTCCCCCAAACGACGATGTTCCCGGCTGAAACGATCTCGGCTCCATCGTTCACCTGCCCTACGATGAAAACATCGCCTGAGTGCTCGACCTTCTGCCCTGAGCGGAGGGAACGTTCCAGGAGGAGAGGCTGGCATGACCTTGAATGCCTGATTTCCGGAACCGAGGAAGCCGGTTCTCCAACCGAAATGCCCGCCTTTCTAAGGAGCCCCAGCCCCTCGTTGTCGAAACTAACCCAGGAAAGAACATTCAATCCGTGCTTCCAGACGACTTCCGCGAGCATCCTTTCGATGAAATCCTTCGGTAGCGGCCTTCCCTGGAGATCCAGGACAAGACGCCCGTTTTCGAGAAGATGGTGGGCCTCTTGAATCGTCTTTTCCAGTCCGCTCCATAACTCTGCATCCGGAAGCCCCTCGGGAATGAGGAGTCGAAGATGTCCCGCCCCTCCTTTCAAGGTGATCGCGGGCTTTTCCCTCTCTGTTGCCATCCCCTCCATCCCCTCCTTCATCTTTCGACACCTACGAGATAAGCCAAAACCTGGCCGACCATCGGGGCTGCCACGGAACTCCCGTGCCCTCCCCCTTCGACGAGCGCGACCGCGACATACCGGGGAGCATCCGAGGGGGCATATCCCACGAACCATGCGTGGTCATCTCCATGAGGGTTCTGTGCGGTTCCCGTTTTTCCCGTCACCGAAACGCCGTAAACGCCTGAAGCCTTCCCTGTCCCTGACTTGACAACCTCTTCCATGCCCTTCCTTACCCATCCCATAGCCTCGGAGGGAATATGGAGGTCGGTCCCCTGTGGATGATCGGATGCGGAAAGGTGCGGAACGACCAGGGTTCCCCCGTTGGCAAAGACGGCATAGATACGGGCAAGCTGCAACGGGGTCATGAGAAGGAAGCCCTGCCCGATCGAGTAATTGACCGTGTCTCCCTGGAACCATGGTTCCTTGAATCGTTTTTTCTTCCATTCCCGACCGGCAAGGTTGCCTCTCGATTCCCCCGGCAAGTCTATCCCGGTCACCTGGCCGACACCGAGGCGGCTGGACCAGTCGATTAAACGGTCAATTCCAAGCCAGACGCCAACCTGATAGAAGTATACATCACAAGAATCCTTCAGGGCCGAGACGAGGTTGACCGTCCCATGCCCCGTGCGTTTCCAGCACCGGAAAACGCGGTTTCCCAACTTGAATTGGCCCGGGCAGAAAACGGTCGTTCGTGGGGTCACCACTTTCTCCACGAGAGCGGCAAGCGCTGGCACCGCCTTGAAGGTTGAACCTGGCGGATAGGCCCCGCTGATTGCCCTGTTCATCATCGGGCGGTCGGGATCCTTCAGAAGACGGGCCCATTCTCCCGCGGAAACCCCCCAGGTCAGGGGATTGGGATCATAGGAAGGGGATGAATAGAGCACCTTTACGGCCCCGTCCCTGACATCCATCGCCAGGATGACCCCTTTCTTGCCGGCGAGGAGCTGCTGGGCCTCACGCTGGGCACCCAGGTCAAGAGTCAACCGCAGGTTTTGCCCCTTGACGGGAGGGGTCATGCTCAGCCTTTTTCGTCGCCTTCCGACCGCGTCAACCTCTACAGCCTCTTCCGCTGCCACGCCTTTCAACGTTTCCTCGTGGATCAGCTCGATGCCTGTTTTCCCGATAAGGTCTCCCACCATGTAATTGCGGGTGGACTGTGAAGCAAGCTCTTCCCGGGTCACCTCTCCCACATAGCCGACGACATGGGCAGTCAGGGCACCGGCTGGATAGACTCTCCTGAAAACCGGCGTGGGGGAAAGGACCTTGGGGAAATCCGGATCCGATACGAGGCTCGCGACCTGGCCGAGGGTAAGGTTTGAGGCAACCGTCACGGGCCTGTAGGGAGCCCAGTATTGTTTCCGGATGTTCTCCTCCAGTGTTTCCGCGGTCGCCGGGATGCCCTGTTCGCGGAGGACGCGGGCCACCTCCGCAAGTGTCCCTTTTACCCTCAAGTCCGGGGGATACCCGACAATATCAAAAGTCCTGACGCTCACGGCAAGGGGCGCTCCGTGCACGTCGGTGATTTCCCCTCTCGGGCTCGAAGTTCGGATCACTCGTATCTTGTTTTGCGTTGACAACCCCGCAAAATGGCCGCCTCTCAAAACCTGGAAGAAAAAAAGCGACAAAACCAGGCACAGCAGGGAATAAACCATGAACACCCGCCAGTGGCTCAGGCGGAGATTCAGCCGGGTTCTTTTTCCCAACTCCCTATTCATGGTGATTCCGTGCGCGCCTTATGAAAAGGGCTGTTAGCCCAAGTGCGCATGCGACAGCCATCCCCTGCTGCGAGAGCAGGTGGGCGGAAAGCCTGACCCCCTGTCCTGAGAAGAGGGCCGGCAGTGAGGACGAAAAACCATGGGCGAATACCATCCAAATGAAAAACAGGACGGGATTGTGCCTCTTGCCGGCCGGGATGTGGACCCAAATCCAGCTTGTCACCGCAACGACAAGGATGTATGAGGTGGAGGTCATTCCCGGCAGGGCCGTCCACCTAAGGTCCCAGAACAGGCCCGCCAGGAAAGCCGGCACGAAAAGGCCTGCAGTATCCTCGCAACGGTTTATCGCCAGCCAGACTAGCGCCAGGACGACAAGGTCAGGCACAAGGGTGGTCCCTGAAAGGGCAACCTGGAAAAGATCCCTTGCAAGGAGAGAAAACCAGAGGGCTCCCATCACGGCTTTCCCCCCGCCAGGATCTTGACCTTGTACAGCCTGGAAAGATCGGCGTTGAGGGTCACCCTGTAGAGCCGGTACCCTCCGATTTCATCGCCCATCCCTGAAATCCTCCCGATTGGGACTCCGGGAGGGACCTGTTCCGAAACAAGGGCGGTGCTTACCCCCATCCCGATCTTCAGTTGCTTTTCGGCAGGGATGTAGAGCAGCCACACGATGCCGTTCCCCTCACCGTTAAGGACTCCCAGGTCCCTTGTTTCATCCACGACTACCGGAAGATAGAGGGAGGAGGATGTCAAAAGCTCAACCCAGGAAGAATTCGCCTCGGCTCTTGAGACTTTCCCGACCAGGTTTCCGTCCTGGGTCACCCCAAGGCCGGGACGAATCCCCTCCTTCGTCCCCTGGTCCACCCGGGCTTCCGACCACCAGGAGGCAGGCGGTCTAAGGGTAATATGCCCTTCGTGGGTTCCCATGCCTGAACCGAAAATGATCGTTGTCTGCAGGAGTCCCCGGAGGGAAAGGTTTTCGCTTTCCAGACGGTCGACCTTTTCTCGCAGGGCCTTCTCCCCTGCGGCAAGGTCTAACAACCGGAGAACCGTGGTTCTGGCAATCCGGGCTGGCCACTCGGGCACTTTCATGACCAGGCTCGTGAAATCGATTGCCTTTTCAGCAGGGAGGGATCCCGGCGATACAGCCGCCAGCACCAGGCTCAGGGAAAGCGTCCCAAGGAAAAAAATCCAGTACCGAGTCCCGGTACGCCCCATCACAACCCCCCGCCCCTAGAGAGAACCTCGCTCAACCGTGCTCAGGGCTGGACGTTTCGAATCCAGGTCATTGAGGACTTTTGCCAGTCCATTGGAAACGGCGAGAAGAGGATCTTCCGCGACAAACACGGGAACATTCAGCTCCTGGGAAAGCCTCTGGTCCAGGCCCCTGAGCTGGGCGCCTCCGCCTGCAAGGACAAGCCCCTGTTCGTAAATGTCCTTCACAAGCTCCGGAGGGGTTTCCTCCAGGGTCTCCCTGACCGTGTCCTCAATTTTCTGGATGATCGGTTCGATGGCTTCCCTAATCTGGACGGATGAAAGGGTCACCGAACGCGGCAGGCCATTCGTGAGGTCCCTTCCCTTGACCTCCATCTTGCGTTCTTCCTCCAAGGGGACGACACTCCCAAGCTCCCATTTGATCTGTTCCGCTGTCGCCTCGCCGATGGCGAGCTTGTGATTGACCCTCATCATGGCCACGATCGCGCTATCGATCTCGTCTCCCGCTCCCCGGATCGATTTGCTGACAACGATCCCGCCCATCGAAAGGACCGCGACTTCGCAGGTTCCTCCCCCTATGTCAACCACCATGTTGCCCCGAGGTTCGTCAATCGGGAGCGAAGCTCCCAGAGCCGCCGCCAGCGGTTCCTCGACCACGTAGGCTTCGCGCGCCCCGGCGGAAAGGGTGGCATCCACGACAGCCCTCCTTTCAACTTCCGTAACGCATGCTGGAACCGACACGACAACCCTTGGCCGGGAGAAGAACCCCCTGCGTTCGTTGGCCGCTTTCACGAAATAGGAAATCATGGCTTCGGTCATGTCGAAATCCGAAATCACGCCTTCCCTCAATGGTTTCACCGTTTCTATCCCCGCCGGGGTCTTGCCCACCATCGCCTTCGCCTGCCGTCCCACAGCCAGGATCTCCTTCCGGCTGCCCCTCACCGATTTGCGAACGGCGATAACCGAGGGCTCGTTGACCACGATCCCCTTCCCCTTCACGTAAACAACCACGTTGACAGTCCCCAGGTCTATCCCGATGTCACTGCTGAAAAAACCCGAAAATAACCGAAACAAGGCTTTCCCCCGCTTTCATGATTCAATGAACGCCTACGGAGCGGGACGACCCGCCCGCAATGACGAAATGTCCGATCAATTCTATCCCAAGCACTTTCAATTGCCTTGAAACCGCCATGGTAAGGGCGCGGTCTTCCTCGCTCGGTTCAAGGCATCCATCCGGATGGTTATGGATCAGTACGACTCCCGCCGCTCCTGTCCTGACAGCCCTCCGGCATAGATATGGAGCATCGAGGAAGGCACCGTCCAGCCCACCGAATGAGATCTTTTCGGACCCCAGGACATTGCCTTCCCGGTCGGCAAAAAGGGTCAGGATGAACTCCCTTTCCTCCCCCACCAGGGATTTTTCGAGGTCCCGCAGGGCTGACTTCCAGCTTTCTCCAGGAAGCACCTTCCTTTCAACCCAGGAACGCCTGCCAAGCTCGATCGCCGCTAGAAGCGAGGCAGCCTTTGCAGTGCCGAGACCCGAAAATCCGCATAACTCCGCGGGGGTGGCCTTTGCGAGCGCCCGCTCGTCGGGATAATCCCTCACGAGGCTTTCGGCCAGGCACAGGACATCTTTTTTCCTTTCACCGGTTCTCAGGATAACCGCAATCAACTCCTGAAGGGAAAGAGAGCCGGCCCCCAGGCGCAGCAGCCTCTCCCTGGGGCGCTCGCTTGCAGGCAAGCTGGAAAGGCTCATGGCCAAAACGGGTTTTCGTTTTTTTCCTGGCCGAGGTTGGTTTCAGGACCGTGGCCTGGCAACACTTGCAAGTGATCCGGCAATGCATCCAATTTCCTGAGCGATGACTTCAATTCTTTTTCGCTTCCCCCCGGCAGGTCTGTCCTTCCAACGCTCCGGGCAAACAGCGTGTCCCCCGAAACAAGGATTTCCTCTTCATCCTCCTGGACGAGGAAACAGGCGCTCCCTGGAGTGTGCCCGGGTGTATGGACAACCGTGAAGTCCATCCTGCCGACCTTGAAACGCTCCCCGTCTTCCAGGACCTTTTCGGCCTCTCCTGAATGGACCGGGCTCCCCATCCAGCGCGAAAGGTTCTCATCAGGATTCGCCAGCATGCGGCTATCCCCGCGGTGGATGGCGACACCCAGTACAGCCTTTTTCCTGGCCTCATCCAGTCCCGCGATGTGGTCCGCATGCCCATGGGTCAGGAGAATCCATTCTATCGCAAGCTGTTTTGCCTCTGCGAAATCAAGGGCTTCCGAGGGATCTCCCCCGGGATCGACAAGAACGGCCCTTCGTTCGGAATCCCAAATGAGGTAGGCGTTTGTCCAAAGGGCTCCCATCGGAAATCGTTTATATTCCATCGGCCTAGAAAACTCCCTTGCTGTCTAAAATAATCGTTACCGGACCATCGTTGCAGAGCGAGACCTGCATCATCGCCTGGAAAACACCTGTTTGAACGCGGATCCCGCGCGTTTCAAGGGCAGAAACGAGATCGTCGTAAAGCCTTTCCGCCTGTTCGGGTGGGGCCGCAGAAGTAAAAGAGGGTCTTCTGCCTTTCCTGGCATCACCATAAAGCGTGAACTGCGAAACGAGGAGAATGCCCCCGCCAACGTCCTGGACGGACCTGTTCATCTTCCCCGACTCATCTTCGAAAATCCTCAGGTTGGCCACCTTTTCCGCCATCCACTGCACATCCTGGACACCGTCCCCGTGGGTCACTCCCACCAGGACACACAGCCCCCCGTCTATCTCCCCCGTCAATTCTCCCGCCACGTGGACCCTTGACCAGGAGACCCTCTGAACGACCGTCCTCAAGCCGATCTCACCCCCGGAACACTTCGATAATACCATTCAGCGCGTTCAGCTTCGCCATGATGCGGTAAAGGTGTTCCACGTCCTTCACCCGGATTTCGACCGTCATCCTTGCCCTGTTCGCTGCAATCACGCTTGCCTTGACGCCAACGATGTTCCCGTCCAGGGACGCGATTGCCTGGGAAACGTCGGCAAAAAGGCCCGAACGATCGACCCCTTCCACCTTGAGCCTTGCGGTGTAACGATCCGAGATCAGTCGTCCCCACTCGACCTTGATCGCCCTGTCCGGGTTGGCTTCCTCCACATTCTTGCAGTCCGAACGGTGTATGGTTATGCCGCGGGTTCGGGTAACGTAACCCACGATCAGGTCTCCAGGGACCGGACAGCAGCAATTCGCAAGCGAGACAAGGACACCTCCAGCCCCCTCGACGACGATTTCCGTATCGAATTCCTTGCGAACCATGGCCGGAGTGACGCCCGACGGCAACGCTTCGACCTGGGGTTCCGCATGAGGAACAGAACGGTTTTCCAGGAGTTTCATCACGACCGTCGAGGCGCTCTGGCTATTTGCCCCGACAGCAACGATAACGTCTTCTCCGCTCGAGTAGCCAAGGTCATGCGCGACACGGTTCAGGGCACCCGCCATGGTGGGAGCCGCAAAATCAAACCCGGCGTCCCTCCGCCGCAGTTCCCTTTCCAGGAGCTCCCTGCCTTTGACAAGACGCTCTTCCCGCTCGGTCCTTTCGATCTGGCGGAAATATCCCCTTATTTTTGAACGTGCCTTGCTGCTTCTCGCGATCTTGAGCCAATCCCGGGAGGGTTTTCCCTGGGGAGACGTCAGGATCCTCACGATCTCCCCGTTCTGGATCTCGTAGTCGATCGGGACGATTTTCCCGTTGACCATCGCCCCGACATACTTGTTGCCGACCTCTGTATGGATCATGTAGGCAAAATCAAGGGGAGTCGAACCCGTCGGAAGGGAGATCACGTCTCCGTTGGGTGTGAAGGCAAAGACTTCTGAGGTCAGGACATCACCTTTCAGGTTTTCCATGAACTCCGAAGGGCTTTCGCCCTGCCCCTCGAGGGCCTGCCGGACCCAGGCCAGCCGTTTGTCCATCTCGTCAAGCCGGGTCCCGGGCTCCTTGTAATGCCAGTGGGCAGCAATACCATACTCCGCCAGCCAGTGCATCTCCCTCGTCCGTATCTGTATCTCGAGTGGCTCGCCGCTTGGCCCGATCACGGTCGTGTGGAGTGACTGGTACATGTTGTTCTTCGGATTCGCCACGTAATCATCGAACTGCCCCGGGATGGGCTTCCAGATCGTATGGACGATACCCAGCACCGAATAGCACTCCGCGACCGTTCCGACAATGACCCTGAGGGCCAGGAGGTCATACAGCTGTTCGAGGGAAAGGTTCTTGCGCTGCATTTTCTCGTAGATGCTGAAAAAGTGCTTGGCACGACCGGTTATGGAAACCTCGATCCCGATCTCTTTCATCTTCTGGTTCAGGACATCGATTGCCTGCTTGATGATCTGTTCTCGTTCCGGGAGTTTCTTTCTCACCCTTCTCCTGATCTCGTAGAACATTTCAGGATCGAGGACCTTGAAAGAAAGGTCCTCGAGATCCCGTTTGATCTGGTAGATCCCAAGCCTATGCGCCAGGGGCGCGTAGATTTCGACCGTTTCCTTCGCGATTCTCACCTGCTTGTCACGTCGAAGCGTCTGGATCGTCCTCATGTTATGAAGCCGGTCTGCAAGCTTGATCAGGACAACGCGTATGTCCTTTGCCATGACAAGGAACATTTTCCTGAGGTTTTGGGCCTGGTAATCCTCGAAGGAATTGAAGGGCAGCTTGCCGAGCTTTGTCACCCCGTCCACCATGACGAGGACATTTTCCCCGAAGGAACTCCTTATTGCGTCATCGGTCAGGTCGGTATCTTCAAGGACATCGTGCAGGAGCGCGGCCACCAGCGTGTCAATGTCAAGCTCCATGTCCGCCAGGATGGACGCAACGGAAATCGTGTGAACGATATAGGGTTCTCCCGAGGAACGCTTCTGGTGCTGGTGACCGATTGAGGCCATGACCATTGCTTCGCCCAGACGGCTCAGGTCCTCCCTGGAAAGGTAACGTGACACCTTTCCCCAGAGTTCCTGCCAGGCGAGTTTGACAGGGGCGACACGCTGGCTTTCCTCTATCCGCCCAAGGAAGCTGTCCCTCAGGAGGCGCAGGGCTTTGCTGCTTTCCTGGGAGGCCGTTTCAGTAACGTTAGGCGTTGAGGGGTTCTCCGGTTCTTTCAAGGGGATTCACCTCCCGCCGGGCCTACTTCGAATACACCGGTTTCTCCAGGAACAGTTCGACACGAGGCCGGCCTCTCCAGTAACTTTTCCGCACCCGGTAAACCCATCCTTCCACCGGAGTCTCACTCCTGGCAAGTTCCGCGGAACGGAAAGCAATGATATAAACGTCCCCAAAGGCAACACGGACGTGCTGCCCCGTCTTTCCCAGGGGAATGATCCGGCTTTTTTCGCTGTCCCCCACATAGAAAAGAGGTGCCGGGTTGCCTATCCCGAAGGGCCCGAGCCGCTCGATATCCTCGATCATTTCAAGGTTGATCTCCGCGGGATGAAGATCGACAACATCGACGGGATCCTCTTCCGGTATCTCCAGGGCAGAAAGCGCTTCCTCGAGGCAATTCCGCACATGCGGCCAACGTTCCCTTTCCACGCTGAAACCGGCAGCCTGTCGATGCCCGCCCCATTCCTGGAGGGACGAAGACATCGTCTCCAGGACCGAGACCGCGTTGCCTCCCCTCGGGACGCGCAGGGTACCCCGGACCATCCCGGATCCGACGCCGGCCGCAAGAGCCACGGGCCGCCGAATCTCGCTGCAAATCCGGCTCGCAACGCCGCTCAGGACTCCAACGGGCCAGTCTTCCTTGCCTGCTACGAAGCAACGCTTTCCTTCCACAAGGGGAATCGCTTCCTCGAGGATCTTTGCCGTAAGGCCCTGTCTCTTCCTGTTGAGCGAAACCAGTTCATCCACAGATTTTTGCATCGGTTCCTCGCCTGATAGGACCTTGACTGCCAGATCCGCGAAATCCAGCCTTCCCGGAGCATTGAGGCAGGGAATCAACTTCATGGCAAGCGATTCGCTGTCAAGTCCTCCAAGATCCAGGCCCAGCTGTACAGACAGCTCGGTCAGGCCGGGCTCTCGACCTTCCCTTATCTTTTTCAGGCCTTCCCCGACCAATGCGCGGTTCAAGCTTCCCAGGGGAACACAATCAGCTACTGTGGCAAGGGCAACTAGCCCCAGGTTCTCCAACAACCAGTTCCTGTCATCGATTTCGCTTTCCCAGGCCCAGGACCAAAGGACGGCCGTCCCGCATAGGGTTTTTGCTTCCGGGTTTCCCGCCACCTGAGGGTTGACCAGCACCGCGCCCAAAGGAGGGCTGGAGAGTTCTCCCGGGGGAAGGTGATGGTCGAAGACAAGGACCTCGATCCCATTTTCCCTGGCCATCTCTAGCGCTGAAACACTCGAGGTTCCGCAATCAACCGCAACGAGAAAGTCGCAGCCGCGTTGTATGATCCTGCTGACGACTTTCCCGTGAAGGCCATATCCTTCCTGGTGTCGGTGGGGTATGAAATACCCGACATCCGCGCCCCGCCTCCCGCAAAGCCTCGCGGCCAGTGTCGTCGCCGAAACCCCGTCAACATCGTAATCCCCGTATACGACAACCCTGCTTCCCGGCCCAATTCTTTCGAAAACCTTTTTCGCCTCGAGAACTCCCCCGCCAAGGTCCACCCTGTCCAACAGCGAAGACACTGCAGGCTCGAGCCAGTCCTTGATGCCCGAATCGGGGGATACCCCTTTCATCCTGAGGATCGTGCCAACCAATGGAGAGCAGCCGACCTCTTCAGAGAGGTCGGCTGAAAGCCGGTCGATTTTCCAGTGCCGGAGGGAATCCGGAACCAGGCCTGCAATCACTGTACATCCTCGCCCATGGGGATTCCAGTCCCGGGTGCAGCCAGCTCCTCCGGCGTCCCGGCCGTGTTATGCAGTTTCAGGGCTTCCAGTAGTTGCTGCTTTTCCTGCTCAAGGGACCGTATCCGCTCTTCCTGCTCCTTGGCTTTCCGGCGCAAGGCTCCACGGACTTCGATCAGAGAGGCTAGGGATACGATCCACATGAGGAGTCCCCCAGCGGCAAAAAGAAGGATATCCCAAAGTCCCTGGGGCAAGGTCTTTTCCCAGATGATGAAACGGACGACCACATCTCCCGTGTTCTGGAAGGCGTAGCCGGCTGCCACCAGCATGGCCAGCAGGATCGCAAGGGCGTAACTTTTCACGGTGCTCCCTCCTAACGTTTAGGTTGCGGTATCGTCGGTGAACCGCCTGTCCGTTTTCTCCCCACCCGTGCGTGGACTTCGGGTTTGTCCTCGTTCTCCAGGCTGCGAAGGTACTTTTCCCTTCCTGACTTCTCCCAAATCGGATCAAAGATCCGTTTCATCTCTTTTGAATATCGATCAAGGTCTGGGGCCAGTTCTCCCAGTATAGACTCCGCTCCGGGATGCGTGGGGTGGGCATTTGTTTCTTCCACGATTTCCCGAAGAACATGCGGGTGGTCGATGACCAGGCAAGGGCAAAGGAGGTTGTCATCCTCATACGGCTGCTTCTCCCTGATGGCCTTGAAAAAGGGGCTCTCCAGGACATCGGCCAGGGCCTTCCCATGGATGTTGTCGACCGCGAAATGAACGAATACGCAGGGTTCCACGTCACCGTTTGCAATAATGTGCAAATACCTTTCACCCGCGGCCATGCACCCGTCCACGTAAGGCCCGTCGTTCCAGAAATCACCCATGAAGATGGGCTTGCTCTTTCGCCATTGCTCGACCCTTTCGTGCAGGAGCGCTCGCTGGCGGGGTGTCGCCATGAGAGTGGCATCCGGCTTTTGCCCCGTCGGGATGTACTGGAAAAACCATCCGGCAAGGCATCCCGCGGATATCATCCCGTCAATGAATCCCTCGTCAGTGATTTCCTCCGCGTTCTTCCGAGTATAGGTCGCGCTGAACCCGTACAACAGGCCCGCTCTTTTCATTCGGGAGAAGGTGCCCATGATCTTTTCGTGCATGCCCACTCCCCTCCGGCTATCAGTGCTATCCGGGCCGCCTTCGATGGAAACCATCGGCGCGACGTTACCCAGGCCGACCAGCTTATCGACCAGTGCATCGTCAAGGAGTGTTCCGTTGGTGTAGACCTGGAAGAAACAATCGCCATGTTTTGCCCAAAGATCAAGCAAGTCGTTGCGTAAAAAACTCTCTCCCCCTGAAAAGGTAAAGAAGTACATCCCCAGGCTCTTCGCTTCCGTAAGGATCCGGTCCAGTTCACCGAACGACAGCTCAGCTTCGTTCCCGTAGCCGGAAGCATAACACCCCTTGCACCTGAGGTTGCAGCGCATCGTGGGGCTGATCACGAGAAAATTCGGGAGATGCCTGTTTCTCGAGCGTTCTTCCCGGTCCCGGATCCCCCTGCCCAGCACCACGAAGTTCACCAGGAAATTCGCGATGAACTTCTTCCGGACATTGGGATGGAGTTGCTGGAATGTCCTCTTGAAAACACCGACAAAGGGGTGGTTCTCTTCCGCCATGCGGCTCATTTTTTCAAAGCCCGCACGATGATACCTGGACGGTGCAAGCATCGAAATCGTCCTGAAAAGAGTCGAGAGGTCCTTTTCATTTCCATTCTCTATGGCTTCGGCAAGATGTTCCAGCAACCTGGCTGAAACGAAACCTTTGGCCTGGTCGAACAAGGAGTGCGCCACCTCGGTCACACCCCCCCTGTTTCTAGCTTGACAAGCCTTTCCTCCAGCCTAATAAGCCTTTCCTCCATTCCCGAAAACTGCTCCTTCGAAACCAAAGGCAAATGGGCGACGAGCCTCTGTATCTCCTTCTGGAAACCGGCTATTAGCGTTTGCCTTCTTTCCGCCAGGGATTGCTCGACAACAAGCAGGAGCGCGTCGAGGTCAGACTGGCTCAGCACGCCCTTCTGGACAAGGGGAGTCATGTTTTCCCTCATGATCGCAAGGGCCGCCGTCCCCGTACCGACACCCTCCATCAGCAATTGCAGGACTGTCTCCATCTTTCCCCCCCCTTCCTTGCCAATATTATAAACCCCTCCTTAAAAAGGACAGGGACGGCGTTTGCGCGCCGTCCCTGTCCCAAGGGGCAACGATTGCGTTCTCTAGCGTGGTGACCGTTTGTACCATTCACAGAGAATGGCGCAGGCAATGAAGATCGAGCTGTATGTCCCGACTATAAGCCCGACCAGCAGGGCAAATGAAAAATCCGCGATGACAGGGCCACCGAAAAGGAAAAGCGCGATAACCGGCAGCATCGTCGTAAGCGAGGTGTTGATCGTCCTCGACAGCGTCTGGTTGACAGAATCATCGAGAAGCCTTTCGATACCAAGCTGGCGGAGTTTCCCCCAGTTCTCCCGGACCCTGTCCAGGACGACGATGGTGTCATTGATGGAATAACCCACGACAGTCAGGATCGCCGCAATGTAAGTGAGCGAGATTTCCCTTCCTGTCAGCGCGAAGGCCCCCGTGACGATAATGGCGTCGTGGGCCAGGGCCAGTACGCTTACGGCCGCAAACCGGAACTGGAACCGCACGCTGACGTAAAGGAGGATCCCGAGCAAGGCAAGGGCAAGGGCAATGAGCGCCCCCCTGGTGAGTTCCTTGCCGACAACGGGTCCCACTTTTTCCAGCCTCAAAACCTGGATCTCCCCAAACTTCTGGCGGAGTGCGTCCCGCGCCTGTTGTCCCACCGTCTCTTCTCCCGCCTTGAGGCGTATGATCATGCCCCGGTCGCTGTAGGACTGGATGACCGCCTGCTCCTGCCCGACTGTTGCCAGGGCCGCGCGGGCATCCTGGACGGAAGCGGCTGCGGGAAACTCAACCTGGAGGAGAGTCCCTCCCGTGTAGTCGATACCCAGGTTCAACCCCTTGAAGGCAATCAGGGAGAGGCTCAGGACAACGAGGGCCAGGCTGATGCCCATGGCGGCCCGCCGGAATCCCATGAACTCGAATCTCTTGTCATGTATCAGCTTCATCTCTGCCCCTCCCTCAGTTCGACCCGAGGGCCTTTTTTCGATTTACATCCAGCAGGAACTGCAGGATGACCCGTGTAACCAGGACATTGCAGAAGACACTGGAAATGATCCCGATGCTCAACGTAACGGCGAACCCTCGGATGGGACCACTGCCGAAGTAGAAGAGAATCGCCGCGGCGATAAGGGTCGTGAGGTTCGAGTCGAGGATCGTCGTGAGAGCCTTTCGGAAACCCGCATCAAGGGCAGCCATTTGGGTCTTCCCTGACCGTAGCTCTTCCTTCATTCGCTCATAGATCAGGATGTTCCCGTCAACCGCCATGCCTATGGTCAGGACGATACCCGCGATTCCCGGCAACGTCAGCGTGGAGCGGAACGTGATCAAGCCTGCGAAAACAAGAAGGAGGGCAACGCTTAGCGCCAGGTCGGCCGCAATACCCAGGAAACGGTAATAGACAAGCATGAAGATCAGGACAAGAACAGCCCCGATTATTCCTGCCCTGAGCCCGGAGCGGATCGAATCGGAGCCCAGGGTCGGCCCTACGGTTCGGTTTTCCGCCACCTCCACTGGAACGGGAAGGGCGCCAGCCCGGAGCATGATCGCCAGCCGGTTCGCTTCGTCAACGGTGAATCTTCCCGTGATCTGGGCCTCTCCACCACTGATCCTTTCCTGCACCACGGGTGCCGAAATGATTTCCCCGTCAAGGACAATGGCGATCTGCCTGCCGATATTGGCAGCCGTCGCCTCGTCGAAAAGCCGGGTTCCCTCAGGGCTGAACTTCAGGGAAACCATCGGCCTCGATAGGCTGTCAAACCCTGTCTTGGCGTCCTTGAGATCCTTCCCGACCACATAGGTCTTTCCAAGGAGATACGCGCGCCCGTCGTCATCCCTGCCGACAGAAACACCGGGGGTGTTCGCGACCCTTGCTTCCAGTTCTTTCGCGATGGCATCCACCTCGTCCTTGGCTTTCTGCCAGCGTGCCTGGGCCGCAAGAAAATCCTCGTCGCTCGCATAATTCGGTCGATTGGGAGCAGGGGGAACCGGCGCCGTCGACTGGAGGACTTCCTTGAACTCGAGGAGGGCGGTGCGCCCGATCAATTCAAGCGCCGCCTCGGGGTCCTGTATCCCAGGCAGGTCCAGGATGACACGATCCTTGCCCTGCCGCTGGATCACCGGCTCGGTTACACCGTACTGGTCGACACGGTTTCTCAGTACGGCGATCAACCTGTCTATGCTGTCGTCCGTCAGAGGACTCTCCTCGGTCCCTTTTGCCAGGAGGACGATATGGGCACCCCCCTTGAGGTCAAGCCCAAGCCGGACCCTCCCCTGGATGGGGAAAACCGCGAGTAGTCCCGCCACAATCACCGCGGCGACAAAGATCAGTCGCCAGCGATCCCTTTTCAACATGGGACAAACCTCCTTGTTTGCGAAAAAAATCGTTCCCGGGCCTACGGCAACGAGGAAAGCAGCCCGACTCCCCGCATGCCGGCCCGGCAAGGCTTTTTTCTAGATGAAGCCATCAGGACAGAAAAAAAGGGAGCAGGCACAATGACCTACTCCTCATGCCCGCAAAGGCGTTACGCTTCGGGAATGCCTTCGACCGCAGGGGTCTCTTCCTTCTTGCCCGCTTCCTCGGTCTTCTTGTACTGGACAGAGGATTTCAGGATACGGGCCTTCACTCCGTCGGCGATTTCCAAAATATAACTGTCTTCCTTCGTTTCACGGACGATACCGAAGAAACCACCCGCCGTAACGACCTGGTCCCCCCTCTTGATCGAGGCAAGCATCTCCTGGTGCTGGCGCTGCCGCTTCTTCTGGGGACGGATGATCAGGAAATAGAAAATCACGACAAACAACGCGAGGGGAAGAAGCATCCCCATCAGTCCACCCTGTGCTCCAC
>DAIMJI010000017.1:0-24342 GCA_036722335.1 Synergistales bacterium
CATTCACCACGAGGGTCCCGACCGGGCCCGAAGACGAAAAGAATCCTCCGTTGATCCCTCCTTCCGCTTCGAAAGCCAGGGCCAGTTCCGAAAGAAAGGCACGGGGGCGACCGATTTCCATCGCGAATCGCACATCAGGAAGCACGGCCAAATTCCGGGAGACGAGCGCTGCCCAGAAAAGCGGGGGAGCGGACTGGGCAGACGAGGGAGGAGGAGCCATATGCATTCCCGGAACCCGAGGCAGGGTCGAAAAGGTTCTTGAAGCCTCCAGGAAAGAGGGATAGGGTCCCACGACCAGGTCGAAAAGGCCGTCCGGCGTTTCCCTGAGGGCCCCCGGCCACCCCCCCTCAACCAGGTCTTCGAGTTTCTCGAGGGCGACTTTCTCCTCGAGGCCTTGCTCCAGCCTGACTTCCCAGGCGCCCTCTTGCGAAGCGATGCCTTCCTTGTGAAGGCGCAGGTCGACGCTCTCCCCCCGGGCGGTAAAATCCCAACGCATGGAAAGGCGGCAATCGCGCATCCATCCGAGAAGGAGCGATAGGTCTTCCCCTGTCAGCTGTTCGCCGGGAGATTCAAGGAAAGCCCCGGGGGGAGGCGGCTCGACCGCGGAGGAAAGGCTGGAGACCGGATCCTCAGACGATAGCCTTTCGAGGATCGCGAGTTCATGCCCCCATCCGAGGATTTCGTAGGCGGCCCTCAGGGCTTCCCGACGAGTCGCGGTCGATCCGTTGAAGCCCTGCCGCCGCAGGGGGATTCCTTCACGCACCGTGTCGGAAAGGACACTCCGGAGCAAAGGCGGGACGCCGTCTTGCCCTGGGAGATTGTTGGCCTCAGCCAGTCCGGGAAACAGGAAACCCAAAAGGATGAAAAAGATAAAGAAGCGACCCCTCATTTTCTTCATGGGAACATCCTTGCATGAATCACGACCCCAGGCAATGGGCAAATCCCTTGTTGACAGCCATGGAAGGGCATCGTATAATGAAGCGCGTTCGATTCGGGGGTGTAGCGCAGCGGGAGCGCACCTGCATGGCATGCAGGGGGCCAGGGGTTCGAATCCCCTCACCTCCACCAGAAATAGAGGCCTGTCCATTTTGGACAGGCCTTTTAAATTTTTCGAGTATTACGGGAGTGGTGAAGATGCTGTTTCCCCTGGACCTCGAGTACGAAGAATGGAAGTCCCTTTGCAGGGAACGATGGAACGAACCTCCCTTCAGGGCAGACCAGTTCTGCAGCTGGTTTTACAAGCAGCGGGTTTTTTCCTTCGAGGACATGACAAACCTGTCTAAAGACCTGCGCGGGAAAGCGGCGGAAGCCTTCGGGCCGGCTGTTCCCGAATCGGTCAGGGTGGAAGTCTCAAAGAAGGACGGGACGGAAAAAACCCTCTGGAAGTTGCATGACGGACACACCGTCGAGTCGGTTCTCCTCTTGCAGGAGGGAAGAAGGACCGCCTGCATTTCCACGCAAGTCGGCTGCCCTCTTTCCTGCTCCTTTTGCGCGACGGGCCAGTCCGGTTTCGTGAGGGACCTTTCATGCGGCGAAATCGTGGGGCAGTTCCTCGCAATGGAAAAAGCGCAGGGAAACCCGATAGACAACCTCGTTTTCATGGGGATGGGGGAACCCTTCCTGAACCTGGAGTCTTTCCTCAAGGCCGTTCGAATCCTCAAACACCCGAAGATGAGGGGGCTCGGGTCACGCAGGATGATGGTCTCGACGGCAGGGATCGTTCCCGGGATCCGCATCCTTGCGGATTCGAACCTGGGGATAAGGCTGGCGGTTTCCATCCATGCTCCGGATGATTCCCTGAGGGAAAGCCTGATGCCGGTCAACCGCCGTTACCCCCTATCGGAGCTGTTTTCCGCGATTCGCTATTTCCAGGAAAAAACAGGAGACCGCGTTTCCATTGAATACATGCTCATCGACGGGCTGAACGACACGCCCCGCCACGCAAATGCCCTCGCAGAAAGGCTGAAGGGGCTGAAAAGCTTCGTGAACCTGATTCCCTGGAACAGCACTTGCGAAACTTTCAGGAAGCCTTC
The DNA here is from genome assembly GCA_036722335.1 of Synergistales bacterium. Classification (GTDB taxonomy): domain Bacteria; phylum Synergistota; class Synergistia; order Synergistales; family 79-D21; genus 79-D21. The sequence continues at coordinate 2,034 of DAIMJI010000017.1, forward strand.
GCCCGGGGCGGTCGAAAAATTCCGCCAGACGCTGGTTTCAAGGGGGATAGAAGCGGAAGTGAGACGCGAGCGCGGGGAGGATATCAATGCGGCCTGCGGCCAATTGCGCCAGAAAGAGGAAGGGCGGAACCGCCCAGAGGACGGTCCCGCCCAGGAAAATCGATAAAATGAAGGAATCCTTCTTAGAGAGGGGAAACTTCGACGGCCTGGGGACCCTTTGCACCGTCAACGACCTTGAAGGTAACGCGCTGGTTCTCTTCGAGGGTCTTGAAGCCGGTCATCTGGATCCCTGAATAGTGGACGAAAACATCGCCGCCGCTGTCTCGCGTGATGAAGCCATAACCCTTCGTTCCGTTGAACCACTTGACGACACCCTGCTCCATAAAGCCTGACCTCCTGCGGACCCTCACGGTCCTTCAAAATTTAAAGACACCCACACCTGTATGTGAAGCGTCCTTCCTGATTTTGTCCCAAGGATGGTTTAACGTCAAGGGAAAAATGGATAAGTTGTCCTTATCATGAAAAAAAGATGACTGTCTCCCTCGTTTTTGCGGGAAAAGAAGCACCCCTCCGCCTGTAAGCGGAGGGGTGTACTCTAAAAGTGGCAGTCCCAAGGGGATTCGAACCCCTGTTCCCGGGCTGAGAACCCGGTGTCCTGGGCCACTGGACGATGGGACCGTAATGATGCTCAAGTTGGCTGGGGAACGTGGATTCGAACCACGATTGGCTGATCCAGAGTCAGCTGTCCTGCCGTTAGACGATTCCCCAACAAGGCAGGCATCGGCGTCCTGCCGAGCGCGCATAATACTATCATGGCCTTGTGGAACGCGCAAGTCCCGATTTGCGCTAGGAAAACAAGGGCCGAGAGGCCTTCCTGTCAATCCGGGCGTCTTGATAATTCGCCCCGACATGGTAACGTATAGGGCGTCAACCATGAGGGAGGTGAATTTCGCAATGATAAAGGTCGAGGGAGCCGGCTACAGGGAGATCCTTAAGAAACGCCCCCTGAACGTGCAGGCTCTTTATGGGGATGAGGCCGTAGGGCTTGTCAGTGGCCGGGACATCGCGGAGGCGGCAAAGGAAAAGGGGGCGATTGTCCTCGCTGCCAACGTTAGAAACCCCCTGACGATCAAGGGATTGCTGAGGGCCGCGAAAAAATGCAGCGCGGTTGTCCTGCTGGAGCTTGCGAAATCCGAATCCACATACTGCGGATGCAATTTCGACAACGTCCCGGATTATGCCCTCCGCTACTCGGCGGAAATGGGACATGGGGTCCTTTTCGGGCTGCATGTGGACCATTATGGAATAAAGTCAAGGGAAGACCTCCTGAAATCCATCTCGCACCTCCGCAAGATCATCGAGCGGGGGTGGAGTTCCGTCGCTGTCGATGCGTCTCACAACCCTGACTGGGAGAACCTCTGCTTTACGCGTGACGTTGCGATGCATGTCCCCCCTTACCTTGGTCTCGAGGTCGAAGTTGGGGAGATCAAGGGAAAGGGCGAGCTCTCGACTGTCGAAGAAGCGCTTTTCTTCGTCGGCGGGCTGAATTCGTGGGGAATTTTCCCCGACTACCTGGCCATTTCGAATGGCAGCCTCCATGGGACTTATGACAAGGCGGCGGGAGTAGAAGAGGGCATCGACCTCGTAAGGACGGCAGAGATCGCGAAGGCCATCGCGCCTTACGGCGTATCGATCGCACAGCACGGGATTTCGGGAACTCCTTTCGACAAGGTCGGGCATTTCGTGACTGCCGGCATCAACAAGGGCAATGTGGGAACCCTCTGGCAGAATGTCGTGTTCGGGCTCAAGATGGAAAGTGAAACGGGGAATGCCGTGTTAGACGGGGAGTCCTACGTAAAAGAGAAGGACAGGGGGATTCCGGAGGGGTTGTGGAGGGAGCTCGTGGCCTGGGCAGACGACCAGGGCATGAGTCGCAAAAGCGGGGATTACAAGAAGGCCAACAAGCCCTTCCACGAAAGGATCATGGCCTTGCCTGACCAGGTGCAGGAAAGGATCGTCGCCGAAACCGAGGAATGGGCGACTCGCTACATAAAGGCTTTCAACGCCGAGGGGCTCGCCGATGTCCTGATGGAAAAGATGGTGAGGCGTACGGACGAAAATGCCGCTCCGGACCGGGCGATCCTGAACTCGAGGAGAGAGTTCTCTAGGGAAAAGGCTCTTGGGCTTTCGCAAAAGGAAACGAAGAAAGGCGATTTCAGCGACTGACTCGCAAAAAGAGAAATCCGAAGTGATGAAGGGGGTGGCTCGTCCACCCCTCTTTTCTGGTGTTTCATGACAGGAGTGTGAAGGTATGGCAAGAACCAGGGGCCGTAAGAGCAAAGCAGGCGGCGCCTCGGGGGAGTTACGTTTCATCCCGCTCGGGGGTTTTGGTGAGATAGGAAAGAACATGCTGGTTTTCGAGTGCGGCGAAGATATAATCGTCGTCGACTCGGGGCTCAAGTTTCCTGACGAGGAGATGTTCGGAATCGACTTCGTCATTCCGGATGTTTCCTACCTCGTGGAAAACAAGGACCGGATCAGGGGGATTCTCCTGACTCACGGCCACGAGGACCACACAGGGTCGCTTCCTTTTGTCCTTCCGCAGTTGGATGTTCCGCTGTATGGGACAGCCCTGACGCTAGGGTTGGCAAAGGGCAAGATTTCGGAGTTTGCCCCCTCTTATGACCCCGATTTACGGGAAGTCCATGCGGGCGACACGGTCGAGCTCGGCGTCTTCAAGGTCCGGTTTGTCGCGGTTTGTCACTCGATACCGGATGGAGTGGGGCTGATCATTGAAACCCCGCAGGGGCTTGTTGTCCATACCGGGGATTTCAAGCTGGATCCGACACCGATCGATGGACGCCTTACGGATTACAACGCCTTTGCGGAAGCCGGCCGGAAAGGGGTCAGGCTTCTGCTCAGCGATTCCACCAATGCTGAAAGGGCCGGCCATACCCCTTCCGAGAACGTGATCGGGAAATCCCTCGAACAGATCCTACGGCTCCACAAAAGCAGGAGGATCGTCATTGCGGCTTTTGCCAGCAACATCCACAGGACCCAGCAAATACTCGACGCGGCTGCCAGGTTCAACAGGAAGGTGGCCCTGCTCGGAAGGAGCATGGTGGCCAATGTGGACCTGGCGAGAAAACTCGGTTACATCCAGGTCAACGAGGATCTCCTCGTTCCGGCCAGCGAAGCGGAGAGAATACCTGCCAACAGGCTTGTGGTGCTCACGACGGGGAGCCAGGGCGAGCCTTTTTCGGGACTCGTGCTCATGAGCAAGGGAGAACACCGGCATATTCTCCTGGGCTCGAAAGATCTCGTTGCGATTTTCGCTACACCGATTCCTGGAAACGAGAAACTCGTAAGCCGGACGATCGACCGGCTTTTTGCCCTCGGCTGCGAGGTCATTTATGACCGGGAACAGCACGTCCACGCTTCCGGACATGCTTCGCAGGAAGAGCTCAAGATGATGCTGAGCATGGTCAAACCCCAGTTTTTTGTTCCTTTTCACGGGGAAAGAAGACACCAGCACAGGCATGCGAGGCTGGCCACCGAGATGGGGATACCAGAATCGAACATCCACGTCATGCAGAACGGGGAGATTCTCCACATACAGGGGGGAAAAGCCCAGGTCAAGGGGAGCGTCGCAAGTGGGGCCGTCCTCGTCGATGGGCTGGCTCTGGGAGAAATGAAGGGCAGTGTCCTCAAGGAGCGGCGGGAACTTGCCGAGGATGGAATACTGATCCTGTCGGTTATCCTTGACAGGAAAGGCGACCTGGTTGGCAAACCGCGCCTGGAAAGCAAGGGATTCATACACAGCACGGATGCGAAAGCCCTCTATGAAGAAATCCAGAAGGCTGTCGTGAAGGCCGTGGGCTCAGGAGGAGTGAAGAACGTTGAAGAAATTCCCCCGCTTGAACTGAGGATCAAGAGCCGGGTTCGCGAGGTCATCAGGAAGTTGACCCGAAGCACTCCCAACGTCGTGCCGATGGTCACGGTAGTGGAGCACCTGGATGAGGCCGGCCAGCAATGAACGGTGATGCGATTCTACAGATTTTAAAAGGAGTGGAATGACGGTGCCCATAACGTCCATTTTCCAAATGCTCGGGGGAGTCGGGCTCTTCCTTTACGGAATAAAGCTGATGAGCGAAACCCTCCAGGATATTTCCGGGGAAAAGCTGAGGCGCCTTTTCTCGACGGTAACGAAAACCCCCGTTCGGGGGATAGGCGTAGGCATCCTCGTTACCACCCTCCTGCAGAGCAGCAGCGCATGCACGGTCATGACCGTGAGTTTTGTGCACGCGGGCCTCATGTCCCTATACCAGGGGTTTGGCGTCATCATGGGAGCCAACATCGGGACGACCGTCACCGCCCAGTTGATCGCCTTCAAGTTCGCCGATTACGCCCTGCCCTTCATCGGGATCGGCGTGGTCCTCTCCATGTTCGGGAGGAGCAAGCGCCAGAAAAGCATCGGGAACGGGCTGGTGGGTTTCGGGCTCCTTTTCCTTGGGATGAAGACGATGGAAGGTTCGATGTACTTCCTGAGGGACAGGAAGGATATCTTCATCGCTTTCTCGCATAACCCGATGCTGGGCGTGCTCGCAGGAACGGGGCTGACCCTGCTCGTCCAGTCCAGCGCGGCCACGGTTGGCCTTGTCATAGCCATGGCTTCCCAGGGGCTCCTGGGGCTGGACGCGGCCATTCCCATCATCCTGGGCGACAACATCGGGACCACGATCACCGCGGTGCTGGCTTCCATAGGCGCGAACCGCGGTGCCAAGCAGGCTGCGGCCTGCCACGTCCTGTTCAATCTCATCGGGGTCGTTGTTTTCATATCATTGTTTCCCTTTTTCAGGACACTTGTCGCGCATAGCGCTGTTTCGGTGCCAAGGCAGCTGGCTAATGCCCACACCCTGTTCAACGTACTGAACACGCTCCTTTTCCTGCCTTTCGCCAGGCCGTTCGTTTCGATGGTGCAAAAGATCATTCCCGGCAAGGTCGCGGTCGTCGACATGGGGCCGCGTTTCCTTGACCGCCGCCTGATCGCCGCCAGCCCCGCGGCCGCTGTGCACGCGGTGCGCCAGGAACTGGTCCGGCTAGGATTTCTCGCGGAGGAGATGCTCCAGAATGTCCATGCGGCTTTTGTCGAAAAGGATCCTAAGAAGGCCGAGGAGGTTTTCCAGACTGAAAAATTGGTCAACCAGCTGACCCACGGGATTGCCCGTTATGCCGCCGAGGTCGGGCAGGCGAGCCTCTCCGAGGACCTTTCGTTAACACTCGGCGCCTACGTGAATGGCGCTTCCGATATTGAAAGGGTGGGCGACCACACGACCAACCTGACGGAACTTTTCGAATACACGCAGGAAAACCACCTCGCCTTTTCCGAGAAAGGAATGGAGGAATTCGAGGAGATGTTTTCCAGCGCAAGGCTCGCCTTCCACCTTGCGATCGAGGCGATACTGAACGAGGACGGAGCTGCGGCAAGGGAAGTCCTCGTCCTGGAGGATAAAGTCGATGCCCTGGAAAAGGAGTTGCGCAGAAAACATATCGACAGGCTCAACAGGGGCGAGTGCCAACCCAGCGCGGGCGTCGTTTTTATCGATATCCTCAGCAACCTGGAGAGAATTGCCGACCATGGGAACAACCTCGCACTGATGGTGCTAGACGTCATAAAAATGGACACGGAAGGAAAGAAAGCCCATGGCGAACCAGTTGCTGTCGCTGGGAATCCTGCAGGGGCTGACTGAGTTTCTTCCTGTCAGCAGCTCCGGGCACCTCGCGATTTTCCAGAACCTGGCAGGGTTCCAGGCTCCTCCCCTGGGATTCGACCTGGCGCTTCACGGGGCAACGCTCGTCGCCACGCTGGTCTTTTTCAGGAAAACCTGGCTACGGTTCCTCTTTGAGTGGCTTCAGGGGTGGGTCGTGCCTGCAGGGGAAAGAAAGCGGGGCTGGAAGGTCGGGTGGGCGATACTGGCCGGTACCGCCGTAACGGCTTCTGTCGGCCTTCCTCTGAAGGGCGCGGTAGAGGCCGCTATGGGCTCGCTTCCATTAGTGGGTTTGCTGCTCCTGATCAACTCGATAATCCTTTCCCTTGCCGGGCGTTTCTCCAGGCTGCAACGCAGCGGAGAAGTCGACCTCCGCGCCGGGCTGGTTGTCGGGCTTGCCCAGGGGCTGGCGGTCTTTCCCGGGATTTCCCGTTCAGGTTCGACAATTTGTTCGGGGCTTTTCCAGGGGTTGTCTCCTGAAGAAGCCTTCGATTTTTCCTTTCTCATGTCCCTTCCCTCGATCACCGGGGCCCTCCTGCTGGAAGCCATTGACACCGGAGGGATGGAAGCTTTCTTCAACAGCCTTCCCGCCGGCTGGGTACTGGGGGCTTTGGCGGCTTTCGTCTCGGGTATTTTTGCCCTGGCCTTGTTGAGGCGTTTTGTCGTAAGGGGGAAATGGAATCTTTTTGCGATCTATACAGCGGTTGTTGGAGCGACTGCGCTCTTGTGGGGCCTGGCCGGAAGGGGGTAAAGCATGGCTGTTGGGAAGGGTTTAGGATCAAAGTGGTCGATACTGGTCTTGACGATCGCGCTGGGAACGATGCTTGGCGTTTACCTGCAAGGGTTTGAGGCGACAGCTTCGCTTTTCAGGGATGTCAGCCGGGCTGGGTTCGATGTCAGGGAGGTTGACCTGATATTTGCGACGATCGGTTTCAAGTTTTTCCTGAGGTTGAACCTCGGATCCCTCCTGGGCGGCCTTTTCGGGCTCTGGATCATTCGCTGACGACCAGGGCACTCAAGTATGAAACCGATTATCCTCGCTTCAAGAAGCCCTCGCCGGCAGGAACTGCTCTTGGGACTTGGCTGGAAATTCACGATAGCCGATCCGGGAATAGACGAACAAAACGGGGCCGGGGAAGCGCCGCGCCAGTTATGCAGGAGGCTTGCCCTCGAAAAGGCCAAAGCCGTGTCGGTGAAGTTCCCGGAATCGATTGTCATAGGGGCGGACACGATCGTGGTCCTGGAGGGAAAGGTCCTGGGAAAACCGGCAAACCTGCAGGAATCGTCAGAAATGATAAAGGCCCTCTCCGGGAAAAAACACGAAGTCATGACCGGGGTCGCCGTTTGCCTGGGAGAACATTGCGCCGTCGAGTTGGAGACGACGCGGGTTTTCTTCAGGACCCTTGACCTTGCCGAGATTGAATCCTACGTCGCGACCGGGGAAGGGCTCGACAAGGCTGGAGCCTACGCGATACAGGGGAAAGGGGCCCTGTTGGTCTCAGGGATAGAAGGCTGCTATTTCAATGTCGTTGGGTTGCCTTTGCCTCGCCTGAGTTTCATGCTTGAAGGCTTTGGCCTTACCCTATCGAGCCAGTGGGGTGAAGACGAATGAATATCGGCAGGAAAACGTTTACCGGCTTTTTGCTGGGTTTGGTCATCGTTCTATCCATCCTCGGGCTGACAAGCCGTTGGGAAGCGGAGAAGGCCCACCGCCAATTCGGGCTCGTCGTGGAAACCGATGAAGTGAAGAACCTGTCCAGGCAGTCGGGGCAAAACCCGAAAGAGTTCATGGAAGAGCTCAAAGCGCTCGGGATAGCGGGTGTCGCGGTCAACGAGCTGTCGGGTGAAGAGCTCTCGGCGGGTCACTCGGGGTTCAATTACGGTCCTCTCGCCCATTTCCCCGGCAATCTTTCCCTATTTCCCGAAGCTACAGGGAAAGATCGAGCCCTGATCGGCATGAAAGAGGCTTCTCCCTGGGCGGGAGAAGCCGTCTCCTACCTCGAGGCGAAATTCAAAGGGGTCCTGGCCCGAAAAAGCTCCGGAGACCTGTTCCTCCTGCTGCCGCTTTCCGTCAGCGAGCTTGCAAAGGCAGGCGTGCTGCCGGACTTCGACGGGCTGGAAATGGCGAGGCAAAGCGGCTTGCCCGTCCTTTACAGGCCAGCGCCTTGCCCTGGAGTGGGGGCGGAAGAACTGCTTGCCGCGATGGACGCTCTCCTGGAAAAGAGGCCGGAAATCAAGGGCATCCTGCCACAGGGACTTTACATTCCAGGCGCCCCTGGAATCGGGAAAATTGGAGAATGGATTAGGACGAAGGGACTCTTTCTCGCACAGGCGGAGTTTAACCGGCAGATCGGGGCGGACCTGCTGAACCGCGCCTCCTATCCGGCTCTCGTGCCGATCCATAGCCTGACGACCGATGAACTTCTCGTCAAGAGACTGTCCAGGGAGGCCGTAGTGGAGAGGATGATCAGGGCAACCGTGGAAAGATCCGTTCCCCTCCTGTTGCTTAGGCCCTACGAAATCCAGACGGGAGACCGAAAGGCTGCCTTTGTCCAGGATTTAAAAAGCCTCAAGCTGGACCTCGAGGGACGGGGATTCAGCTCCTCCTGGCCGTTACCCCTTGGGACCTGGCCCCGGCCTGCATTCGGTGCGCTTGCCTTCGGCTTGGCCATAGCCCTGTTTTTTAGCCGGCTGCTCTTGCGCTTTAGAGCGGGGCTTGAGAATCGCCCTGGTAGGGGCGAGGCGGCTTCAGTCGTTCTGGGAGGGCTTCTCCTGGCCCTGCTGATGATGAAGGTTTCCATTGTGGCGAGGCTTGCCGGGGCTCTTGGCAGCGCGATGATTGCCGCGGAGGCGACCCTTTTGACGGTGGGCCATGGCCGTAAACCCTTTGTGGGGCTGCTGGGAGGGCTTGTTTTTACCGTGGCGGGGGGCCTTGCACTCGCTTCATTTTTCAGTACCCCGATGACCATGCTCCGTCTCCAGCCTTTTTCAGGAGTGAAAATCACGCTTCTTCTGCCCCCCTTGATCGTCCTCGCCCATGACCTAAAAAGGCGGATTTACCCCGAAAGCTTCAGGGAACTTCTTCTTAGGCCGATGGTCTGGATCGAGTTCCTTCTCGTTTGCCTCGTTATCCTTGCCGCGGGCATCCTTGCACTTCGCAGCGATAACACGGCTTTCGTCGGCGGTTGGGAGCGCTCGCTTCGTGACCTTCTCGAAAGGGCCCTGGTCGCCAGGCCCAGGACGAAGGAACTTTTCATCGGGTATCCCGCAGTGATCCTTTGGTTCGCGATGGAGAGGAACAACTGGTGCCGGCATGCCTGGATCCTGCCGCGCGCGGCCGCTTCGATTGGTTTTGCCTCAGCTGTGAACAGTTTCTGCCATTTTCATACACACCTTTCCTTTATCCTTTTCAGGGTGTTCAATGGCTGGTGGACAGGCATACTGGCCGGTGTTGCCGCACTGGTTATCCTACGGTTCGTGTTTTTCCCCCTGGTCAGTCGCTGGAGGTCTTTTTCTTGGCGATGAACCGTCGGTTCGACGTAGCCTTATGCGGTTATTACGGTTTTGGCAATCTCGGGGACGAGTTGCTTGCCAAGGCGGCGATCGAGCTTCTGGGTACGTGTGGTGTTCCCGCGGATCGAGTGGTCGTCCTTTCGAAGGATCCCGAAGGGACCAGGGAATGGCTTGGGACCGAGTCCGTGAACCGATGGAGCCTTCCGGAGGTGTTCAAGGCCCTTGAAGAGAGCAAGAGCCTGTTGCTGGGAGGGGGAGGCCTTTTCCAGGATTCCACCAGCATTCGATCCTCCCTGTATTACTGGGGGGTGGTCAGGCTGGCGGGTTTTGCCAAATGCCGGCCCTGGTGTTATGGGCAATCGGTGGGACCGTTCAGTGGCCGGACGGCCAGCCTGCTTGCGAGAAATGCCCTAGGGGCTTGCAGGAAAAGAGTTGTCCGGGACCGATTCTCAGTGGAAATCCTGAATCGTTGGGGACTTGCGGCGGAGTTGTCCCCCGACATGGTTTTCGGGCTGAACCTATTTGCCCCGGGAAGGGAGTCCCGGCCAGGGACGTTGCTCCTCAATATCAGGCCCTGGAAGGACGGCCTCCCCGAAAAGGTGGCACGGGCCGTAGGGGAATACGCCCGGCGGGAAGGGCTTGAGGTCAGGGGAATCGCAATGGCCGAGGAAGATGCCCAAATAATGGCCGAACTCGCGCGCAAGGGTTTTCTGGAATTTGCCGAAATCCGTCGCCTGGGTTCGCCCGGGGACTGTCCCCTTGCCTGGCCGGGGGAATGTGCCGGGGCAGTAGGGATGAGGCTGCATTTCTGCATCCTCACGGCGCTCGCCGGTATCAGGCTTCTTGCGGTTCCTTACGATCCCAAGGTCACAGGAATGGCGGAGTCGCTGGGGATAGACTTGTGGAGCGAAGGAATGCCCGTTTCCCTCACAGGGATGGGGATGCTTCCTAAAATCCCGGAAATGAGGGAAGAAGTCCGGAAGGTCTTTAGGGAGACCTATTTAGCCCTGGGGAGTGGTGAAGACCATGGACAGGAATGAAATCCTCGAGTTGGAGCGAACCGCCCTGGAGGTCCGAAAAGACGTGGTCCGGATGATCGGGCTTAGCCGGGCACATAGCCTGGGATCTTCGCTGTCCCTTGTCGATATCCTGGTTTCCCTTTACTTTTCGCTTCTCTCGATACGGCCGGAAGATCCGAAGTGGCAGGACAGGGATAGGTTCATCCTTGGAAAGACCAACGCCTGTCCCGCCCTATACGCCGTATTGGCCCGCAAGTGCTTTTTCGACAGGGAGGAGCTTTGGAGCTACCGCAGGCTGGGTGCCATGCTGCAGGGGACACAGGACCCGAGACGGACTCCGGGGGTTGAAGCCCCCGGGGGCAATCCTGGAATGGGCTTGGGAATTGCGAACGGGGTTGCCTTGGGATGCCGTATGAACAAAACCGCGGCCCGTGTTTTCTGCCTTGTCGGAGACGGTGAATTGAACGAGGGAAGTGTATGGGAGTCCGTGATGACGGCGTACCGCTATAAGTTGACCAATCTGCATGCGATCGTCGAAGTGAATGGGACTCGAATGGGCAGCCCACTTGATGGGCCTATTTCCCTGAGTGAACTTGAGCGACGGTTTGCCGCCTTTGGTTGGAAGACCTACCGGGCTGATGGGCACTGCTTCAAGTCTCTTTTGGGGACCCTGGAAGAAATGGCGGAGAATCCGCTCGGCCCCTCCGTCCTTCTTGCGGAGACACAATGGGGCAGGGGGGTCCCCTCAATGGAAAACGGAGGCGGGAAATACCTGAATCCCCCGAACAGGGAAAAGGTGGAAAAAGCCTTGCATGAACTCGAAAGGGCTGGGAAGGACCTGGAGGAGGAGTATCGCGATGAGTCCTGAGCGTTTCCTCTCAACGACGGAAGCGATGGTTGCGAGCCTGCGCGCCAGAGCCTCGAGAGATCCTTCGGTGGTGATCGTGGACGCGGAGGTTTCGGAAAGATCGGTGCTCGAGGGGTTCGAAACCGAGTTCCCCGGAAAGTACCTAAGGGCGGGCATGTCGGAAAGGGAAGCGGTCCTTCTTGCCTCCGGCCTTTCTCTTTCGGGAAGGAACGTTTTTCTCAATTGCCAGTCCGCGCTCCTCGTCCCCCGGGCTTATGATGCCATAAGAAGCGCGGTTGCCATCCCTTCCCTGCCGGTATCCTTCCTCCTGACCCATTCAGGGCTTACAGGGGGTGCTGAAGGAGCGGGAGACCAGATCATGGAAGACATGGCCTTCCTGAGGGCCTTGCCCAACGTTTCGATACTCGTTCCTTCGGATGGCTTTTCGGCCACAGAACTGGCCGAAGGCTGCTCTTCCACGAGGGTGCCCGTTTTTTTCAGGCTTTCAGCGCTTGCAAGGCCCGATCTTCCAAGAACTGCAAGAGAGGACTTCAATTCGGGGGGCGCTTCCCTGGTAAGGGAAGGAGACGGGGTAACCCTCTGCGCCTGTGGTACGATGGTCCATGAGGCCGTGAAGGCGGCGGATATCCTGTCACAGCAAGGCATAGAAGCCGACGTGATCGACTGCTATTCCATCAAGCCGCTTCCTGCCCAGGTGATCACCGCCTCTGTCCGGAGAACGGGCTGCTGTGTGGTCGCGGAGGAGCATAACGCTTCGGGCGGCCTGGGCGGGGCCGTAGCCGAGCTGCTTGGACAGACATCGCCGGTCCCGGTGAAGTTCGTGTCCGTGCAGGACCGGTTTGGGCAAAGCGGTGGAGCGGAAGAACTGCTGGAGTATTACGGCCTGTCTTTCAAGGAAATATTGAGCGCTGCGTCCCAGGCATGGAACATGAGGAGGCGGTAATCTTGGAAATTCGCCTGTCTGGCGTCACGAAAACCTTCGGAGAAGACATAACGGCCCTCGAGGACATTTTCCTGAGCGTTCCGAAGGGAGACTTCGTCTACCTCGTAGGCCCGACGGGTTCGGGGAAGACTACCCTTCTCAGGATCCTGAACCGCGAGCTGGTTCCTACGCGAGGGCAGGTCCTGGTTGGGGAACACAACCTCCGAAAGCTGCGCAGAGGGCGCGTTTGCCTTTACAGGAGAGCTGTGGGAATGGTTTTCCAGGATTACCGGCTGCTGGAGGACCGCTCTTCGCTTGAGAATGTCGCTTTTGTGCTGGAGGCGGTGGGGGCTTCCCGAAAGGAAGCGCTGGACAGAGCAGGGGAAGTCCTTGATTGCGTCGGCATGTGGCGAAGGAGGTTCCTCTTCCCCAGGGAACTCTCGGGGGGAGAGCAGCAGAGGGTCGCGATTGCCCGTTCGATCGCTAACGACCCGCTTTTGCTCCTCTGCGACGAACCGACGGGGAACCTGGATCCACAGACCGCAAGCGAGATCATGCAGCTTTTGCTATCGATCAACGCTTCGGGGACGACCCTTCTCATGGCGACACATAACCGGTACCTGGTGGATGCGTACCGCCAGAGGGTCGTGGAACTGAAGATGGGGCGGATTGTCCGAGACCAGGAAAGGGGAAGGTACGAAGTCGATGAGGAGCTTTAGGTACGCACTCAGGGACACCGTACGGTTGGTTCGCAGCAGTCCTGGCGTCAGCCTGCTGACTTTCCTGACGGTTCTCGTCGTGTTTTTCTTCGTCGGGAGCAGTTTCCTCCTTGCCCTGAACACGAGACACATTATCACCACGGTCGAGGGAGAACTGGTGATCCAGGCGTACCTGCAGCCCAAAGCGGACCTGGAGGAGGTCAAGGGCAAGGCGGGCAAGCTTCCGCATGTTACCGGGGTCAAGGCGATTTCTCAAGAAGAGGCGCTGGAAATCCTGAAGTCAAGGCTGGGCAACCAGAGCGCCGCGGTGACGCTACTGGGTGAAAACCCCCTGCCCGCGAGTGTCGAAGTTCGGGTAGACAAGGCTTCAAGCGTCTCGGGGGTAGCCCGGGAACTCGTTTCCATGCCGCAAGTGGAAGATGTGGTCTACGCCGGGAAGGTGGCTGAAAAACTGGCTCGTCTTTCACGGTTCGCGGAGATCTTTTCGATATTCCTCCTTGTTTCCGCCGCCCTTGCGGGAGCTCTGGTGCTTTATAACACGATCAAGGTCGCCATCTATTCGAGGAAGGAAGAGATATCCGTCATGCTCTTGGTTGGCGCGCTGCCGGGCTTTGTCGCCCTGCCCTTCCTTTTCCTCGGAGTGTTTTGGGGATTTACCGGCACTTTGGCGGCGTCGCTTTTATTGGGCCTTCTTTACAAATCCTTTGTCGTGTCGGTACAGAACACCCTGCCGTTCATCCAGCTTCTTGACACGCCAGGGCTATTCATGAAGCTTGCCATTGTCCTTATGGGGGGCGGGGTTGCCTTGAGCTGGCTTTGCAGCTGGTTTGCCGTCGAGCGGCACATCGCCGAGGCGATGAAGCCGTCATGACGGGGTGAACGCTGTGAAAACCTGGCTTAAACGAACCCTTTCCCTCCTGGTCCTGGGGATCCTGCTGGGGGTGGCTGCAGTTTCCTCTGCCGCTACAGCCGGCGCGGAACTGGAAGAGCAGTTGAAGCAGGAAGAAGCGCGACTTAACGAACTCCAGGGGCAGGTCACGCTTCACAAGAAAAAGCTGGAAGAGGCCAGGGTCAAGGAAAAGGGAGTCCTGTCGAAACTCCAGGAATATAACGAAAAGGTTGCCCTTACGGGCCAGCGCATCAACGTCATGCGCCTCAAGCAGAAGCGTGTCGAGATCCGTATCGGCGAACTCACGAAGGAGATTGCCTACACCGAGGGGCAACTGGAGGAACTGAAAGGAGCTTTGGCGGCACGGCTTAACGCCATTTACCGCTACGGTGGGATCGCGGAACTGAACCTGTTCTTTTCCTCTTCCACCATCAACGAAGCGATCGTCAATTCCTACATGCTCTCAAGGATTGCCGACCAGGACAAGGAAATATACGGCAAGTACATGGACCGCATCCGTCGCCTGGACCAGTCAAGAAGGGACCTCGGCCTCCAGACGGAACGACTTGACGAGCAGAAAAAGCAGCTTGAGGGAGAAAGGGCCGCACACCGGAAGGCTATGGACGAAAGCAGCCGGTATCTTGACAAGGTAAAAAAGGAAAAGCAGTTGCACGCCTCGGCGGTGCAGGAATTGGTCAGGGCCCAGCGGGAACTTGAAAACAAGGTGAAAAGTCTGCTCGAGCAAAAAAGAAAAGCCGCCCAGAAATCTCCCGGCCGTTCTGTCACCTACTACAAGGGGGGACCACTGCCCTGGCCGGTCAACGGAACGGTCAACAGCGAATTCGGAATGCGGCTTCACCCTCAGTTCAATACAAAAATGAAACACACGGGGATCGACATCGCGGCACCGATCGGCACACCGGTCCGGGCAGCGGCCGCGGGTGAGGTCCTCTTTGCCGGGTGGCTGAGGGGATACGGGCAAGTCATCATCCTGGACCACGGGGGCAACATGACCACCGTTTATGCGCACCTTTCGAGGACGGACGTCAGGGACGGCCAGGAAGTTGCCCAAGGCCAGGTTCTCGGTGGGGTAGGAAACACAGGGATTACGACGGGAAGCCATCTCCATTTCGAGGTTCGCATAGGCGGCGAAGCAAGGAATCCTCGAAATTACCTTCGCGCCCGGTAGGGCGAAACCATGAGGGTGTGATCCAGAATGTGGAAGAGAACCAGGGATTTGTTAATCGGAGTGCTTATCGGGTCCGTCCTTATGGGGGCCTGGGTCGCGACAAGAGCGGAAAGCGGGACGGACCTGTCGAGCGTTGTTCCCTTCAGCGCCCAGGCTCTCTGGCTCATGAAGCAGACACGCTCCCTGCTGGAAACTTACCATGTTGACGGCGACAAGCCGATGGAGGAGAAGAAACTCCTTTATGGTGCAGTTCGGGGGATCCTTCAGGCCTGGGGCGACCCGTATACACGATTCCTGGACCCCGCCCAGCTCAAGGAGGAGGAGATCGAGGTCCAGGGTGAGTACGGGGGCCTTGGGATCTACATTGCCCAAAAAGACGGCAAGACGCTTGTCGTGAGCCCGATCGAAGGAACGCCCGCCGATCGCGCGGGCTTGAAGCCGAATGACGAGATCGTGAAAATTGGGGAGGAAGTGATCCTCGGATGGGACCAGGACCGCGTGGTCAAGACCCTGCGAGGTGCGGCCGGGACCAGCGTGACGATCTGGATCCGACGTGAAAAAGTGGATCGACTCCTGAAGTTCGACTTGAAAAGAGAGAACATTTCACTGAAAACGGTCAAGCTCGAGAAACTGGACAAGGGAGTGGCCTACCTGCGTCTAAGTTTCTTCAACGAAAAAACCGCCGAGGAGATGCGAAAAGCGATTTCCCAGGCGAATGAAATGAAGGCAAAGGGAATCGTGCTTGACCTGAGAAACAACCCTGGAGGACTTCTTAACGCCGCCACGGAAATCGTGGACATGTTCGTCGACGAAGGGATCATCGTCGGGATGAAGGGACGTTTCGAACGGGCCAACGAGGTTATCTACGCGACGAAGGGGACGCAAACGCGGTTGCCCCTCGTGGTCCTGGTCAACGAGGGAAGCGCAAGCGCTTCGGAAATCGTGTCGGGAGCCCTGAAAGACCTGAAGAGGGCCCGCGTCGTCGGGAAGAAAACCTTTGGCAAGGGGTCGGTTCAGACCCTTTTCCACCTTTCCGACGGTTCCGCGATGTTTATAACGATTGCCCGTTATTACACACCGTCCGGACTAGTGATTGACCATGTGGGGCTGAAACCTGACGTGGTCGTTGAAGGGGAGCCCCAAAAGGACCACAGGAAGGATGCCCAGCTCCAGAAGGCGATACAGGAATTGCGAAAAGCGATAAATTAGCAGATATAACGGCCAAAATGCCCGATGCTTGAAGGAGCGGAACCGGTCATGTCGGTTGCCAGGCATTCCAGGGAAGAAAAGAGGACACGTCTGTGGGGCGTGGTCGTCCTGTGTCTTGTCGTAGGCCTGGGCCTCATATACGGGTCGAGGCTGCGCGAAGACACCGGGGAAATTCTGACAGCCGCGCGCTCGGGGGGAGAAGTCCGTTCACCGTCTGAGCCGGGGGACTTGCAGGGAATAGCGACGCCGCCGGTTTCATCGGAAGCCGTTACCGATAACAGGCCGAAGATCGCATTGATCATTGATGATGTCGGGTTCTCCCTCTTCTACGCGAAAGAGTTGTCCGAATTGAAAATACCCTTGACATGGAGCATCATCCCCTACCAGTCACAGAGCCTCTCTGCGATGAAGCTTGCCAGGGCCAAGGGGATCCCGGTCATGCTCCACCTTCCGATGGAGGCAGAGGGAGACCGCCCCGGGCTCTCCTACCAGGTGAATCTGGAGATGGACGAGGAGTCGATAAGAGGCTTCGTGAGGAGAGCGGCGCGTTCCCTACCGGATGTGGTCGGGGTAAACAATCATAGGGGATCAAGGGCCACATCCACCCCACGGGTCATGGAAGCGGTGTTGTCTGAAGTGAGGAACCTGGGACTTTTCTTTGTCGATAGCCGCACCAGCCCGAAATCCGTGGCTTTTGGCCTGGCGGGGGAAATGGGCATCCCCACGCTGAAAAACGAGGTTTTCATTGACCACGAGGCAAATCAGGATTCCATGGGAAAAGCGCTTGGCAGGGCTCTTTCGATAGCAAGAAGAAAAGGTTTTGTCGTCGCGATCGCCCATGCAAGACCCGAAACTTTACGTTTCCTGGAGACTTTGAACGAAACAGGGCGGGACGGTGTAAAATGGATGACTGTGCCCGAACTCATTCTTGAATCCCGGGGTTCCCGCCAAGGAGGAATGTCGCAGTGAAAGGAAAAGCTGAAGTCATCATCGGTGCCCAGTGGGGCGACGAAGGCAAGGGGCGTGTTGTAGACGCCCTTGCTGACAGGGTGGAAGTCGTCGTTCGCTATCAGGGAGGAGCCAATGCGGGGCACACGGTTATCGTTGAGGGTGAAAAGCATGTCTTTCACCTTTTGCCTTCTGGCATGCTTTATCCCGGAAAAACCTGCGTTATAGGGAACGGTGTCGTGGTGGACCCGGACCAGTTCCTGGCGGAGATAGGGGAATTGAGGGAGAAAAGGAAAGACAAGGCGAGGCTCGTGGTCTCAGAATCCGCGCACGTTGTCATGCCTTATCACAAGGTCATCGACGAAGCCGAGGAAAAAAGGCGTTCAAAGGGCCGGAAAATTGGAACGACCAAAAGAGGGATAGGCCCCTGCTACGCCGACAAGGTGAACCGCATCGGAATACGAGTGGGTGACCTCCTGAACCCTGACAGGCTCAGGGAAAAAATCATGGAGAACCTCGAGATGAAGAACCTCCTGCTGACCCGGATTTTCAACGAAGCTCCAATGCCTTTCGAGGAGCAGATGGAGAAGGCCCTTTGCTGGGGCCAGGAGATCAGTCCCTACATTGGGGACGGGGCAGCCATTGTCAACGATGCCCTGGAGAAGGGGAGGGGGGTCCTGTTCGAAGGGGCGCAGGGAACGCTTCTCGACATTGACCACGGAACCTATCCCTTCGTGACAAGTTCAAGCGCTGCCGCAGGAGGAGCCTGCATCGGGAGTGGAGTGGGCCCCACGCGTATTGACCGGGTGCTTGGGGTTACGAAGGCATATTGCACCCGAGTGGGGGAGGGGCCTTTCCCGACGGAGGACCTTGGCGAGGTTGGAAACAGGCTCAGGGAAGCCGGGGGTGAATACGGCGCGACGACGGGAAGGCCGAGGCGTTGTGGTTGGCTGGACATGGTCGCCTTGCGTTACGCCGCCCGAGTGAATGGGCTTGGAGGCATCGCTCTCACCAAACTGGACGTTCTAACCGGCCTCGACAACATAAAAGTCTGCACCGCCTACGAATTCGGCGGCAAAAAGCACGAGGTGCTGCCCGCCCTTTTCCCCGAAAAGGAAAGCCTGCTCCTTCATTACGAGAACCTGCAGGGATGGAGCGAGGACATCTCGGGATGCCGGAGGATTGAAGATTTGCCCTCCGCCGCCAGGAAATACGTCAAGTTCATCGAGGAGATGTCCGGGACCCCTGTCGTCCTTATCGGAGTGGGAAGCGGAAGGGAACAGACGATTCTTTGCGGACTTTAGCCTAAGAGTGTATTTAGGGAGAAAAGCCAAGCGGCAAGCCTTGAGGCTTGCCGCTTGGCTTTTCTCCCTTTGCCTGTCTTTAGATGATTTCCCTGACCGATCGGTCCCTAGCCCATTCCTCAGCGGCGTCACACTTGCCGAACTCTTTTCTGAGGCGAATTTCTTCCGCGATAAGGCTAAGACTTTCCGCGATGGAGTCCTCGAATCGCTTGACTGCCCGGGGGCACCGTGAACGAAATAGAATCTCGTTGTCCGCATCTTCGACGAGAAGCGGAGCTTTGGCGAGGTCCACCGGCTGGAGGACGTAATTCTTCATCACGCAGACGGCAGTCGCCTTTTCGAAACCGGCCACACTCTCGAGCGGCGTCTGGAAGCCTCTCGGCAGAAAATCCTGTATATCCAAGCGCTCTTTCTTTTCAAGGTAGATCTTGACCTTTGTCTGGAAAAAATCCTGGTCCTTTTCATGGGTTGCGACTAGCCGCAAGAAAAATCCCCTCCTGGAGTGGCGTTCAGGAAAGAAGTAGACGAAAGACCGGCAACTGTCAAGTCGAAAGGGGAATGGGCAGGCCTGTCGTGTTATTCGTATTTCCTTTTTACCTTGACGGAACCCCCTGCCCGCCTTTTTGATGCGGGGCCTTCTCCCGAAAGCGGGTGAACCTTTCGGGCGAGTTTGCCTGCCGCCAGTTCGAGCATCGCTTCGATCTGCTGAAGTTTCCAGGGGTCGAGAGTAGAGAACGTTATTCCCTCCAGGAGATCGAGGTAAGTCGGGTGTTTTTCCGGGCCTCCGCCATTTCTGGCGAAGGAAATCGCGACGTCCTGGATTTCCCTCAATTCCGGCAAAGGGCAAGAGGTTTCCTTTGCCAGGCAGGAAAGAACCCCTTCTTTCTCCCAGCCTTCCATCTCGAGCCTTGATAAAGCCTGGTAGACTTTTTCCGTTTTCCTGTGAGTGATATGCAAGTACATGCCGAGCCACTCTCCTGAATTGGCATGGGTGATTTGAATCTCTATATCCGATTTACACTTGAATTGTCAATGTACCGGACGAACCGTAAATAAACTGCGGTAATTACGGTGCGTTCCACCGCCTTGCCCGTAGCGTTTGAGGATTCAAATGAAGGGTAATTTCTTCTTATCCCGCAGGAAAAGAGGGAAAAAAGATGCCCGCCTCCGCTTTGGCGGTGGCGGGCGCTGAGGGAGTGTATATTTCCAGGAGGGGTGAGCCCCTGAACGAAATGTATTGTAAAGCATACATAAAGGAATAGCAATGGGAAAAACTGAAACATCTTGTATCTAAGGTGGAAAATATAGATAAAGTGTAAAAAGATAAAGATAGTTAAAAGAAAAATTATTTTAATGCGGTTCGTGAGTTCGTTCAAGAGAGGGGGTCTCCGGACACAAGGATTACACGGTGGAAAACTACGGTCTCGTGACGGAGGAAAGGATTCCCCCATGCATGGTCGTATCGGTTACAGTCAGGGGCGCCCGTTTACGGAGTGGCCGGTCAAAAATAAATGCCCGCTTGGTCAGGGCGGGCACCGGAGTTGGGATTGAGGTCAGCAATCCCGAAAGCAGTCACCATCTAATATAGCATGCAACATGGAAAAGTAAAGGAGAAAGGAAAAAGTAATAATGTAAAACAAGTGAAAGAGGAGTACATAAAAGAGAAGAGGGGGTAGATACGCCCCAAGAGTTAGGAGTTTAATGAATGGTCCGTACCAGCTAGCTCATACTGGAAAGGTGGAATTCAACGAGGTCACCTCTGAAAGCGATGAGGCCTTAGCGAACCGGGCAGGATGTTGCAGGAAAGGTCCTGCCGTGCAGACGGAATCCTGGGGCCTTGAAAGCAAAATGAAAGGCCGGCAGTGCCTAGGGGGCAGCTGTTTGTTAACATACAAGACTCTAAATTAGGAAGGACCGGGAGCGAAGGGGTTGATCTATCCTGATCTAAGAATATGCGGGAGGAGCGTGCTCCCCCAAAAAAAGACAGCCGCCCCGAAGGTCAGGACGGGGCGGCTGTAGGAGGAATTATCATTTTCAGGAGGGGTGAGCCCCTGTTGATACGATCAATCAGTAAATGGATTTGTCGCCTTCTAATGGAGGGGACTCCGTGCAAATAGACCGACCCGTAATGAGGATGGGGGTTTCGAGGATCCACCAAACGGTTTTGTGGGCCGGGCAGGCAGGGAAGCGCGTCCCTTCGGCGATCGAAAGTACCTGTCGCTCATTAGCATCCTCACAGGCGAGACATTTGTAGACGCCGGATTGTCTGCACAGCATGCTTGTCCTAGGCATGGCAACCCCCGATACAAACGTATGTTGTCAGAAAAAGGCTAGCATATGGCAGAAAAAGCGAATTAAATGTCGAACTAAAACAAAAAGAGGAATAATTACATCTTTAATCCGACACAAGGCTACAAATAATGCCTTTCAGAAACCCTCCAAAGGGAAAAACATGATTCGGATAGAAAACAACGATGTCCAGGAAGGGAGCCTTACTTCTTTCTAAACGAGCACGATGACTGCCCCGTACTTCGAGAGAGGGAATTGAAACTGAACTGGAACCTCACGCAGAGTACGAAGCCTGTGAGCGGGGGGCTGGGCGAAAAGGGGTCCATATCCTTCCTCTTGCGGGTCCGCAGTATCCGCAAAGGCCCGCGCGGGAAAACACGAGATGTCCTGGTATGAACAAGGTCGCCCGTGTAAGAGATAGCGAGACAGCGAAGGGCTGAAGCCGGGAGAGGCAGGAATAGCCAGACGTGGGAAAGCGCTAATGGCAAAAGAAAACCGAGGGTGAGAATTTTCTGAAAGACGGCAATAAATCAGCAAAAAAAAGGCTGAGCCTGAAGTGGCTCAACCCTTTGCCATTCCTTGGTGGGCGACACAGGGATCGAACCTGTGACTTCTTCCGTGTGAAGGAAGCGCTCTCCCGCTGAGCTAGTCGCCCGGGATAAAACCCTTGCAACCACTACATTCCCGCTTTACGCTGCCTCTGAAAAAACCCTCCAGGAATGCTTCCCTGCAAAAAATGACCTTCCAAAAACCATCATACACCAGGTTGACATTTCGGTCTTCCTACAACTTCACCCTTGCTGAAGGGGTTTCCGTGGGCGCCCTCTTTTAGGGAGAGGCTTGCCGGCTTCCAACGCTTGCCTAATCGCTTCCTGCTTCTTGAGATCTCGGCTTCTTCTCTTCCAGAACAGGGGGTACTCGTTCTTGTGGATGAATTCCCCTGTCTTTCGACAGACCATTGCCTCCAGGGGCCCCATCTTCCCACAGTAGGCGCAAAAAACGTATTGTCTTTGATCCGTGAGGACGAGCATGTAGGACAAGAGGATGGCGCTCAAAAGACAAGAGGGTTTAAGGACGGGGTAGGGGTCCCATCCGTCTAGTTCGACGGCCACCTCAACGGGGAACTCCTTGAGGGCCTCTTTGAGCAGCTTATCCGCAAAAGCCAGGGCAAGTCTTTCGGGGAAAAAGCCCTTGTCCCCTTCCGCCAAGGACCAAAGCTCGAGATCATCACTCTTGGACAGGCAACGTTCGAGACTGGAAAACCCTTTCTCCGCTGGGGGCTTTAAGAAAAACGCCTTCTCAAAAGACCCGGGGAGGCTCTCGGTTTCCCCCTCCAGGAAATAGCCTCTCAGTTTACCCACATCCTCAAGCGTTCCCCTTTTTCCTAAGGTCTTTAATTCGTCAATCAACTTAAGCCGGGCGATTTCGGCTTTCCAAAAGTTCAGGGTGTCGGTTGTCTCCACCAAAACATAGGTCCCATTTCTTTTAATAAACATGCTTCTTGATCTTCCCAATCTACCGTATTGGAGCGCAAACTCCAAGATTATGTCAGGGTCCGAACCCAGATCGAGAAAGAGTTTCCATATGGGGACAGCAACCTCTTTTGAGCTGACCTCAGCCGTCACTTGGACGTTGTAGGGCCAAGGAATGAACACGGAATAACTCCGATCAC
>DAIMJI010000018.1:0-2585 GCA_036722335.1 Synergistales bacterium
CGTCATCGTCATCGTCGTCATCGTCGTCGTCATCGTCATCGTCGCCCGTGTCGTCATCACCAGGCAGGATTGCCGGTTGCTCCGCCATATCCCCAACCTTCTGGCAAACGCCCGTGTCGATAAGGAACTGGAGATTGTCCTCCGTCACGTCCTCCGGGCTCACGAGGTTCCAGTTGCAGGTGTATTCGTTATCCAAGTCGCTTACCGGCCCGCGGAAGGCAAAGGCCAGGTAACTTGGCGTCACGATCCTTGTCAGCACAACGTATGCCAGGATAAGAACAACACTGAGGCCCTTCAGGTTTCGTCTCATTCTCTTCACCCCTTCCAGCCGAAAACGGCCCCGATCAAAAACACTTCTGTTTGCAACATTCCAACCCCATCCCAGGAATACTTTTGAAAACCTCTCTCGTTATGATTAATGCGGTATTTATCCAAACAATCATTATAACTATTTTTATTTGTAAAAACCGACAACCAACCCCCACTCTCTTAGCCATTTAGGATGGATGCTCTAAAATCTTATTTGAAATAAATCCATATTATTTTATCATGCTAAAGCCATGGGTCAATAGGGCCGTTACAATTCGCTATGGCCGGTGGAGCAAGGCGGAAATCGCATGCTGGACGTAATCGATCCTGATTGAAGGACTTGCCAGGCTCTCCCTGAACCCTCCCATGCTTCTTGCAGGGTCCTTGCAATACATCGCGGTTTCAGGCCCAGCCTGGATCCTAAGGAGGAACCCCATTCCCCTTTCGATCGCGAGCCGGATTTGGGCGGCTTCTTCTTTTCCGCCGAAGTCCCTTGCCAAGGCGAAGGCGGAATCGAGCCCCTCCATCCTTGTGGCCGTGGGCGCCGACCGTGGGGGCTTGTAATACCCTCCGTCCCAGTCGGGTTGCGGCTGGTTCTCCCGTGTGTGCTGCGCCTGGATGATGACCCGGGCAAAACGCCTTGCGCCGTCGATGAATTCCTGCCTCGGCCTCGCGCGTTGAACCTCGTTCAGGCCATACAAAAGCCAATGGTCGTGAGGCAGCCTCCGGTCGTCCAGTTTTGAGAAAACCTTTAGCTGGTAGAGAGCCCCCGCCTCCGCCGCGTCAAGCCATTTTTTACCGCCCGTCAGGGAATAAACCCTCATCAGGGCAAAGATGGCTTCTCCCGGGTAATACTCGGACTGGAAACTCGATACCTTGCCCGAAGGGAAACTCTGCTTGTGTACCTTAAAACGCCCGTTTGTCGCCTGCGTGGCCAGGATCCATTCCGCGAGCCCCTTCATGACCTCGTCATGGTCCCGGTTCCCGGTCACTCTCTCGTATTCGGACAGGGCAAGCACGGCGAGGGCATTTCCGCCAAGCTTGACATCCCCACCTTCCACCACCATCTTGACCGACTTTCCGAAAACAATCCCTCCCCTCACCTGCCGGAGAAGGTAACCGATCGCCCTCTCCGCCGCCTTCAGGACCTCAGGATCCTTCCTGGCGCCGTAGAGATCCATCATGGCAAAAATCGTCCCGGCGTGTCGAACGATGTTGTAGTCCTCGGATTCCCGCCCCAGGAAGGGCTCATACTGGTAAACGAAAGCCCCGTCTTCCTTCACCGAGCGGGCGAGGTATTTCCCCGCCAATTCGAGGGCCGAATCGATATCTGCCTTCGAATATTCCCTCCATTCCCGGTTTCCCCTGAAAAGCGGCCAGGCAGACTTCCCGTCACCGAAAAAGGAAATGGTATTGAACAGGACATATCGTGAGGGGTTCTTTCCAATCTCCGAACTCGAGCGAGCAACCCTCGTCTGCTGAAGGATTTCGTTCATCCTCTCGACAGAAACCCTCTTCCCTCCCCTGGCAAGAGACACAACCAGCTCCTCCGGCAAAAGGGCCTTTTCAACATCCCCGTCTATGGCAAGGCCGAACAGGCTTGGATCCATCCCCAGAGGTTTCTCTAAATCAAGATCTTTCCCCGATTGAGCCCCCTTGACGAGATCCAGCTTGATCCATCTGAAGGTTTTCCTTAGCGGTTCATTGGAAAGGGCCTCCCCTGCCCTGGCAAGGGCCTCATAAAGCCCAGCCCCCGAACCGACGGAAACCGCCCGCTTTCCTAGCCCGTCCGCAAGTGTCACGAAACAGATGCGGTGATTTTTGTCCTCTCCAAGCTTCCCAGGCAGGGGGGGAAGCCTTTCCCCCTCTTTTAGGCTGGATGCAACGAGGGCAACCAGGGCCTCCCCCTCACCCGGCTCAAGGTCGGGAAGGGGTTGTCCAAGGTTATTGAAATCCACCAAGCCCGCAGGCCGGCTTTCGGCTTTCTGCAACCCCAGGTACACCGCCGCGGCAAAAAGCAAGAGAACGGGAACGAAGAGAAACCAGGTTTTTTTCCGGTTCAGCATTTTCAATCGCCTCCTGGGGAGATTTCTGAACACACATTATCGTTATCGAACTTGCAGGTCGCAGCAAATAGCCCGCAAAAAAACGTATTTTTTCGGCCTATTGACAGATCTGGTTTCATTAGATAATATGTCTAAACAATTGTTTCAATCGCACCACGAAAAGGCAAAACCGCCGAAAGGCGGTGACGCAAAACCACGGGTCTAAAGCCA
>DAIMJI010000018.1:2685-19654 GCA_036722335.1 Synergistales bacterium
AAAAGGCAAAACCGCCGAAAGGCGGTGACGCAAAACCACGGGTCTAAAGCCAAAGGGCCAGGACAGCCGGGTTGCCGAAGGTTCAATTTTCTACCTTCCCCGCCCGCGCCTGAGCCCCCAGCCAAGGGGGAACACCATGGCTCGGAGAGAAACCTCTCTTAGCAGGAAAATAAGGAATATATCCCTCGCGTCGACCGCCCTTCTCGCCCTGGCGCTCGCGGTCGCGCCAATGGCTTTCGCCTGTACGCTCTGGGGGGCCGCCGGTGAAAAAGTCGAGGGAGGCGGCACCCTCATCGCTAAAAACAGGGATTGGGCGCCCAACCAGACGCAGGAACTTCGGCGTATTGTCCCACAGGAAGGCTTCCGCTACCTCGGCCTTTTCGCTTCGGACGAGGAAGGCACCGGGCTAAAGGCCGGGATCAACGAACGAGGGTTGACCATCGTTACAGCGACCGCCGCCGTCATCCCAAGCGAAAAACGGGGAACCCCTTCCAGGCAGACCATTTCAAGCGCCGAGATCCTCAAGACCTGCTCCACCGTGGACGATGTCCTCTCGCAACTGGACCGTTTCACCCACGCCTGTTATTACCTGGTCGCCGACAAGGATAAGGTTGCCGTGATCGAAGTGGCTCCCGGCAGGAAACCCACGGTCAGGATCACCGAAAACGGCACCATCGCCCAGACCAACCATTATCTTGGCGAGGAGATGCGGATCCTGAACAAGAAAGTCTCCGCCAGCAGCCGGAAACGTTATGAAAGGATCCAGTCCCTACTCTCGGGCGACCCGGACGGCTTCTCACTCGACGATTTCGTTGCCTTCAGCGAGGATAGGAACGCAGGCCCCGACAACAGCATCTACCGAACGGGAAGCACTCCTACCCGTTCCCGCACACTTGCCACATGGATCATCGAGAATCCAGCCGAAGGTACGCCCTGCCTCTACGTAAGGGTCGCCAACCCTGACAAGCCCCAGAAAACCATGCGCCTCTCCCTGGACGAAACCTTCTGGCGCGGCAGCCGTCCCGGGGATAAGGCTTCCGGGAAGACCGAGGAGAGCCCGACCGCCTAAAGGCTAGCTATCCTTTCCAGGCCGGCTTCAGCCCGCCTCCCGCCTCTTCCAGGAAAGGAACCCACGCGATCGCGACGAGGTTCAGGGTCGTTCCCGTGAGCGAAGGCTTCAACGCAATGGTTTCCAGCGCTTCAGACCGGGGATCGCTCCTGGCTTCGAGCGCCGCCACTTCCTTCTCGAACTCGGATTCCAGTTCCTCCAGCTTCGCCTGCAAGTCGGACAATTTCTGCCCCGCCAGGGCCACGTCCTCCTGGGCCCTAAGGGAACGGCCCACTCCCCTGGCCGCGGTCGTTGCCCGCCCCAGGGAGGTCATCTTGATCGCCTTCCGGCCCATGAAAGCCCCCAGCAATGTCGCCCCAAAGGAAACGGCCGTCTGCAGCTTTTCCTGCTTCGCCTGCTGCTCTTCCCTCTGGAGAGCCAATTCTGCCCGGTCGATCTGCCCCTGGATGGTCTCCATCTTCTTCGCGTACTTTCCCCTCAGCTTTTCCACCTCTGCGTCTCTTATCTCTCGAGCAGCCTGCTGAAGGCGGACCCTGAAAGCCCCTTCCGTTTCCCCCGGGTTCGACTCCATTTTCAGCGACGGGCTCTTGAAAAGCTCGTATCGCTTCGTGCGAACGAACCACTTGAGGGCCTCGCGGCCAAGACGGGTGATTTCCTTCCCGGAGGAAACCGACGCGGGCGGAGTCTCGAAACTCGCGGATCCCCCCCAGGGTTCCTGCGCAAGCGCCGAGGGCCCCCAACCCAGATCCGATCCCTTCTCCCAATCCACGGGGACGGGCCCCTCGGCGAAGGGCCACAGGATCGTGAACGGGATGTTCTCGTCCACCCCCAGGCGGGTGTTCGAATAAACCCCGTTCCCGGAGGCCAGCAGCATGGGCCTGTAAAGAAGGGGCCCCATTCCGGGGCTTGCTGCCGGCGTGACGAAAACCTGCTTCACATCCGGCGGAAGCACGGGTGCCTGACCAGCCCTGGACTCAACAGTCCTTTCGAGCGTGGCTCCAAACTCCTTCGGAATCGCGGCCACCCCGGGAGGCGCAGGGAACTGGGCCCCCACCGGCTTTACCTTCAGTTCCTTGATCTGGGCCCTTGTCAGGGGTCCGGCGAGATAGCTCATGGCCCAGCGGCTTTCAAACAGGACAGGTTCCTCGTCATGAACGTTGTGAAGCAGAAACACCCGGTTCCCGAGTGAGGAAAGCACCTCATCCAGAGCGCCCGTTCCCGGTTTCGCCTCTGCACTCTTCAGGGCTTCCAGGACACGGGCCTTGTCGCGCTCGGTCTGGAGTCGGCCGACGAACCATGTCCCGATGTTCGCAAGCCCCTTGTAATCGAGATCCACGGGGTTCTGTGTCGCCAGCACGACTCCCAGGCCGTAAGCCCGGGCCTGCTTGAGGAGCTTGATCAAGGGCTCTTTCGTGGGCGGGTTGGCCACCGGCGGGAAGTATCCCGCGATCTCGTCCATGTAAAGGATCGCTCTCAGGCTAGTCGTTCCGGGCTGGCTCCGGATCCATCCCAGGACCGCGTTCAGCATCATCGAAACGAAGAATTGCCGCTCCTTCTCACCGAGGTGGGCGATCGAGAAAATTGCCACCCTGGGGCGCCCCTGTGAGGTGTAAAGCAGCCTGCCCGGATCGAGCGGCTCTCCCTCCAGCCAAAGAGAAAACCCCGGGGAAGCCAAAAGGCCGTTCATCTTCATGGCCAACGCGAAACGCTCCTTGGCGGGGTAAAACGACTCCAGGTCCATGACGCCGATCCTGGTGAAGGGCGGAGCCTGGATGTCCCTGACCAGGTTCGCAAGGTCGAGGTCACGCCCGTCGCGCCAGGCAAAAGCCAGCAGGTTGGAAAGAAGGATGTGTTCCCGCCCCTGGAAGGGGTCCGATTCGATATCCAGGAGTCCCAGCAGGCTCGTCACCGTCATGCCCACGGCGTCGTTCAGGGCTTCCGCGTCCTCGAGGATCGCCTCGCCCGGAACGGAAAGGGATTTCAGGATCGATACCTGGCTGCCTGCGGTGCTTCCGGGGGTGTAGATCGCGAATTCCGCCGAATCCCTGAGCCTGAGTATCCGCTCGGGGGATTGACCCCACGATGCCAGGCCGCTACGCCACAGGGCAGCCTGGTTTTCGGCGAAGGCCTCCTGGCTTTGGCCTTTCCTCGCGGCCTCCTCCGGGTTCACCCAGGGCAGGAATTCCCCCGGGGCCAGTCCCGGGAACGTCAGCAGGAGGTTCCCCATGTCCCCCTTGGGATCGATGACGAGGGCGGGGATACCGTCGATTGCCGCCTCCTCGATCAAGTCGATGCAGAGGCCGGTCTTTCCGCTTCCTGTCATGCCGATGCAAACCGCGTGCGTGACCAGGTCCCTGGAATCGTAAAGGCATAGCGATTCGGTCGACTTGCGCGAATCCGGGTCGACCAGCCGGCCGAGGTAGAAGCTTCCCAACTTCTCGTAGTTCTCCAAGGCTCTTCCCTCCCAGTCATGGTAGAGCTTCCTGCCACATGACTAAAGCATAGCACCGCCGCGGGGATTCTTGTTCTATTGCCATACTGACGAGTTGAATTATAATATGAATAGGAAAAAATGATTACAGGGGAGGTGTCGGCCATGCCCGAATTCACGGCACGGGAAAAAGAAATCCTGTTGGAATTCCTGGATGAGGCCATCTCCAACCTCAGGGCTGAAATCTCGGCCAGCGACAAGGAAGAATACCGGGTCATGCTGAAGGAACGAAAGGAAACCCTGAAAAGCGCCCGGGCGAAATTGGCTTGAAAACCCGTACGCACGGGTGTCGAATAATGCTAAAATACGCTTAAGATATTTCAATTTAAATTAATTGACCATACGAAAGGGATTCCGACCTTCGATGAAAATACGAAAAGGCGAGACAAGCGGCAACCTTTGCAGACGTAAAAATTCCCACCGGGGTTTCACCCTGGTGGAAACCATTATTGCGTTCGTCCTACTGGGGATCATCCTGCTGGCCCTCACGCTCGTACCGATCATGACGACACGGCTGATGGGCGATACCGTGGAGCGAGAGAAAGCCGTAATGCTGGCTATCGGAAGACTTGACCAGTTAGAATCAAGCTTCGACCTGATCCAACCAGGATCTGAGATTATTGGTTTGTACAACCTAAGTTGGGTGGTAAGTGCGGATGGGGTTGATAACAAGTTCGTTGACTTGAGCATTTCCTGGAATGGAATAATCGGAACTAAAAATCTAGAATTCAAGCGACAATATTCTCGATGAACCCAAGACCACGAAAAGGAGTCTAAATCATGTCACGAAAACCTCTTCTGAGAGTTGTTTGGGTGCAATCTTCGTCCTTCAGGCGGGGGGCTACTCTCGTGGAGTTGCTTGTTTCAATTACGATCCTCACCCTTATTATGGGAGCAATTATCGGCCTTTTTTATGCGATTGTCCTTCACTTTGAGCAAAGTGACGACATCACGACCGCGCAGCAACGGGGAGAAATGGTGGCGACTGTTATCCAGCGTAACATTCTTAACGCAGGATTAGGAATTTCGGGAGATGTTGGCGTAATATTCTCCGGCAACCCAATTTCCACCTGGGGAAATTCAATATCTGTAGCAAGTGTAGATAAGACGCTTCAAGTTATTTTTGCGATGCCCTCTGGGGCTGTCTTGTCTGGCGATCTAGCGGCTGTTTCTGGAACATCGGTAGATATCAGTTTGGATGTTACCCCTTCCATGCCTATAAACACTGATGTTGCGGAAACCGAAGCGTGGGTGACGTTTCCTTCTTCGCCGCTTGTAGCCAAGGTCCTTCAGAAATATAGCCCAACCTCTTATCGGATAGAACCACGAACATCCGGGCACCTTTATAGGTTAGGCGAACTCTACCACATTCGTGCGATGAGGGGATACGCTCAAAACGGCAGTTTTTTTCTAGAGGATGTGACTCTAGGAACAGCGAAACCCATTGTAGAGGGAATTGCTGATGTGCGTTTTGAGCTTCTAGGGGACAACCTTTCTTCTTGGATCCTCGCAAGGGGGAACAGGAGAGCCGACAAGGCGATAAGCCCTGCGTTTTTCCCTGAATGGTCCGACGAATTCGGCAACATCACTAGCGAGGATCAGCATTACCGGCTTAAAGTCATACGTACGGTATGGAGGGTGAGAAATTGATGGCAAAACGACCTGGAATGGCGCTGCCGCTTGTTTTGCTTCTTGTCCTAGTCGGTTCAGTGCTTGTGGGCGTTGGCTTGTACGTCGTGCAAAACCTTTTCTCGACGTCCAACAGCGTCGCTTTGCAAAACCGCCTTTACAATGCTGCACAATCTGGCGTCCAGTGGGGCATGGGGTTGGTGCGAGAAAATGCGGATCAACTCGAGACCGATATCCAGATGTTTGACGGAAACGCAAACTTGGATTCGATACGGGCAAGGATCTCTGACGGTATAGAAGATTCGACAATAGGCTCAATCCTAGGGCATGGACTGAATCCCCCTGTGGTTGATCCGAATATTTCAGTCACGGTCGACATCCTAGATTGCAACTACAATTTGAACGGCCATAGCAGAATAGCCACTCTTCCCCCGATTGTTCCTGAATCGGGTGGGGCAGGTTCGGGTGTATCCGGCATCCCGGAAGGAACTTCCGCGATCATCGACCCAAGTCGGGTTATCCCGATGAGCGGAGGTGGAGGCCCACACCGTTTCGTAATAAGGGCTACTGCTTCTAAGGGAAACAGAAATTTTCAAATTGAAGCAATGGTGGTGATCTCACAATGAACAACAGGAAAAGTTTAAGCACTTTGGCAATAGCGATGGTTTTCCTTGTTTTTCCCATGGTGCTTTTCTGGGCCGCAGGCATGGGGGATGCTGCACAGACTCCCTCAATAAAAATTACGATCTTGCCTGCTGATGCAGTTACACAGGGTGCAACCTGGTCGATTATCAGCCCAGTTTCTTCCGGCCCTCATGCATCGGGGGAAACGGTTGTGGTTGAAGGGAGCACCCAATACACGGTCAGGATCGACTGCCCGGGTTATCAACCTCCTGCAGAAAATCCTTTTACCGTTTATGTAAACAACAAGCTTGTATCAACAACAATTACTCTGATCAAGAGTACAACACCAGCAGTCACAATCAGTGACATTACACTTTGGCCAACATGGCCGGTGAGAGGCACAACAAGTGCCGTATGGGAGCCTTCTTCCTTCTTGAGTATTGGCCGTGACGTCGTGGCGTGGGTTACATTTGAAGCTCTCGAAACAAATCCCTACTTCTACAAATCGAACCTGAATGTCATGGTAAAGGTGAGCGATACCTCGTTTCCTCCAGTCGATATTGACTTTGATTATGCCAGCCAAGTGTTCAAGATGATCCCGCAAAACCAGTTCCTGGATTTTCCCACTTCCTACACTTCGGCTATGGCCGGATACCTTCAGAACAAGGCTGTTCTTAAAAGTTACTCGGCAAATTGGATGACAAACAATGCCACGAGTTATCCAAACCAGAATTTTTCGAATAGCCAGAGTTGGTTCAACATGGGCGAATGGAACGATTTCCTTAAGGGAAATGCCGGTTTCGAACTGGCAGATTCCGGGCACGCACCGACATTGCTGATGTGGGAAGAAGATGCGTGGCTGACTTTCTACGTGGACAAGAACTCGACACCTGCCGCCTGGGCTGGGAAGACGTTCCTTTTTCTCCCCACCAACCAGGGAATGCTCTATGCTTTCGACGTAGCAGAAAGGTCCACCGCAGGCGCAAAGCGGGTATGGTCGGTTATGCCTGCCCCTGCCTTCAAGCAGGCAGCCTACCATCAAGCAAGGAAAAACAACGACGGTTATTACTCCCGAATGACGGTATTGGACGGCCCGATAACCGTTCATGACGCCCAGGATTCGAGTAACACCTGGAAGCGGCTGCTGGTCGGAACAACGGGCTTGGGAACAAAGCAAGAAAACAAACTGCCTGGAACATGGCTGAAAGAACAAAGCCCGGTAAGCCCCTCTGGAGCTCCGGAAGTCACGGATCCAGGAAGAGTGTTCGGTATCTACGCGATTGATGTGACGGACCCTTATGCCCCTACTAGCCTTTGGTCGGTCACAAACCAGGCTTGTACGAGAAACCTGAATAGCTCCTTCAGCAACGTAGTGATCGAAAACGCTACAGGCGGCAGTATCAGCGGCACCGATTACCAAAACCTCTTTTACTCCGTTTCCAAGCCACTAATAGGTTTTACACAGGATGCTTCCGGAAACAGGGTCTGGCATTTGCTCGTGGTAGGCATCGACAAGAGTAACCATTACCATTGGTACGACATAAACCCGATGACGGGAGAGGTCTACCGGAACGGAACCTTTGCCAGCCGTGACGGTGGCATTATGACCCTCCCGGACGAGGCAACCTATGGATTTAATTTCGAGGAGTGGTACCCGAGCCGGATCCTTTCGGCGTACCCCCAAGCGGGGGGGCTGCCAGTGCTGAGCGATGTTTACGTCTACCTTTCAAACGGGACGTTTTTCCAATGGAATTTAAATAGAACCACGGATAATACACCTCAGCACCTACTCTCGATTTATACCAATACGTCGCACCAATACCCTGCTCCGCCGATAACCGATTTCGATATCGCCTATATCGGGGGGCACCGTTACCTTGCCGCAACGGCTCCCCTAAATTACCCGGGGGCTTCCCCACACGACACCTACGGACTGCTGATCGTCGATCTTGATAGGGCGCCGGTTGAACTGAACACCCAGGGGGCCCAGGGCCAGGGTGGAGACACGAAGATCCGCCTGATGGAAACCGGGGTGGCGATGGTCCAGTTGCAGACCGGGACGGGATCCCACGCTTACGACTTCAATGACATCGCCGCGTCCCCGCTTTTCGTTAGCAATATTCTCTACGAAGCTCTTTATTCACCTGAAGGGCATTTGAGCCGACTTTACACGCTTGATATGGGGTATATTTCCGGAATAACCAAAGACCACGGCAATACGTTCCTGCCTGATGATGCTTATATCGATGACACGGAGAACATCTTTGCTGCTATGACTATCGATTCCGAGGGGAACTTGCTCGTTTTGGAC
This sequence comes from Synergistales bacterium, assembly GCA_036722335.1. Lineage (GTDB taxonomy): Bacteria > Synergistota > Synergistia > Synergistales > 79-D21 > 79-D21. Next base: position 10,810 of record DAIMJI010000018.1, read on the forward strand.
GAAGAAGGAAACATCGTCTACCGGGTCGACAATGTTCTTGACTATACTTCCGGAGGAAGCGGACCCGGCGGCTCCGGAAGCTGGAAAATGGATGTTGTTTACTGGAAAACGTCTTGAGTTTCGCTAACGCCTGATAAAGAAGGGGGCCCCGGGTTTAACCTCGGGGCCCCCTTCTTTATTCGTTCGTGTGGTACTTGAACGACAGGCTGAGCTTGGTCCTGAACAAGAGGGGCTTGCCCTCCTCAATGACCATGTCCTGCTTCAGCACTTCCGCGATCCTGAGGTCCTTCAGGCTTTTCGAAGCCGTCTCCACGGCGTTCTTTGCCGCCGCCTCCCATGAATCCGGGCTTGTCCCCACCAGCTCGATGATCTTGTAAACGCTGTTCGGCATCGCCATTCCTCCTCTTTCGCTCGAATTGGGCAACCGCCGCTGCTAACCACCTTGCTAGTATTATAAAGCATTATTTTGTCATTTAGAAATCTCGACACCTGCGTTCCCCATCCGTTGCCTGACCCATCGGGGCAGAACCTCGGCCACGAGGATCGCCCCGAAGACGAAGGCCGCGCCGATCCACATCTTCCCGGTAAAACGTTCATCCAGGAAGAGGACGCCGGTGAGAGCCCCGAAGAAGGATTCGGTCGAGAGGATGAGAGAGACGTGCGTGGGGGGCGAAAGGCGCTGGGCGGTCATCTGGATGCCGAAGGCCAGGACCGTCGCGAAGATGACCAGGTAGGCCATTCCCAAGAGCCCCCTCGGGCTTATGGTGTCGGGCCAGGTCTCGAAAGGAACGGCGAAAACCCCGCATAAAACGACCATGGCGATCATCTGGGTCACCGCCAGGACGATGGGGTCCATGCGCTTGGCGTAATGGTCGATGCTCATCAGCTGGGCGGAATAGAAAACGGCGCACAAAAGCGTCAGCGCGTCTCCCTTGTTGAATCCCTCCAGCCCCTCCCCGCCCAGGGTCAAAAACCCCACCCCGGCGATGCACAAACCCGCTGAAAGGAAGGCGTGGAAACCCGGGAAGCGTTTCGAGAGAGCCCACCCCATGAAGGGGACGACGACCACGTAGGTCGTGGTCAGGAATGCGTTTTTCCCGGCGGTGGTGTAGACGAGCCCATAGGTTTGGGCGACGAACCCCAGGAAGAGGAAGAAACCGACGATGAACCCGGCCTTCAGGTGGGGCCAGCGAAGCCGCGAAACCCTTCGACGGAAGACAAGGGAGAGGATCGCGGCCGAGAAGGCGAAACGGACCGCGAGCAGGGTCATGGGCTGGAAAGTATTGAGGGTGTCCTTCAGCACGGCAAAGGCCGCGCCCCAGACAACCGCGACGAAAAAGAGGCCGGTGTCGGCCAGCAGGACCGGGTGCTTCATGAAAGTGAGTGCCAGGACATCCGGCCGTTTTCGAAAGCGGGAGCGATGCGTTCCTGGTCTGAAAGGTAGGCCAGGCAGGCCGACACGGTGATGTGGGTCAGGACGTACTGGACAGGCGACAAATGGATGTCGTAGGACAGGGCCAGTTTCGACAGGACATCCTCGCGGGACGCTCCCGGCACGCATGCGGTACGGACGTTTTCAACGAGTTCCAGCAGGGCCTTCCTGTTGGCAGCCACAAGAGCCCGGATGTCTTCAGCGGGCTGCGCGTGACAGGGAACGAAAAAAGAAGCCTCCAGGTTCTCCAGCCGGTCAAGGGTCGCCAACTGCCCGGCGACATCGCAACAGACCACGAAACCGTATTTCGACAGGATCGCTTCGGAAAACAGGCTGTCCGCAAGGAACACCACGTCGTCCGGCGTCCTGAACCCAACCATGTCGATGTAATGTCCGGGAAGGGCGATCGTGGAAAGAGGGGTTCCTTCCACCGGGCCCTCCGAAATGAGCAAATCGGTGACAACCGAGGGTTCGGCCTGGAGAAACTTTCCCCGCAAGCCCTTGAAAGGCGCAGAGCCCCAAAGGAAAAGCGGTTCGAGCGAAGGGTCCGCAATCATGGGGGCTTCGTTGCGGCTCGCCCCGATGCGGCATCCAGTCCTTTTCTGCAGGAACGCGTTCCCTCCGATGTGGTCCGCGTTCGAGTGGGTGTTCAGGATGGCCTTAAGTTTCCAGCCCCGGCCTTCCAGCAGCTTCCATATTTTCCGTCCCGCGGATTCGTCGTTCCCGCTGTCGATCAGGATAGCTTCGCCACCTTCGACAAACACTCCGATATTCGTAGGCCCTTCAATGAAAAAAGTGCGCTCTCCAACCTGCTTCAGTTCCATGACCGGCTTTTCCTCCCTGGGCTAAAGGCTTTCCTCCGGCAAGTTCCGCCAATCCCCGTACTCCATGTAGCGGGCCGTGCGGTCGGCGACTTCATCCCCGTGCATTTTCCTCACGATATGGAAAGCCAGGTCGATCCCGGCCGAAATGCCTCCAGCGGTCAGGACGCGCCCGTTGTCGACGAAGCGCGCCTCGGTGTCCAGGGTTGCCCCCGGGGCGATGCGGTGCACGTCGTCAAAAACCTCGTGGTGAGTCGTGAAGGCGAGTCCGTCAAGGAGTCCCATCCGTGCCAGGATCCGTGCCCCCGAACAGACGGATACGGTCATCTTAGCCCGGTCGTGGTTCCAGCGGATCCATTCCACGATCGAGGACTTGTCCATCTCCTTCTTCGTCCCCACCCCGCCGGGGATGACCAGGATATCGATGGGAGGATGGTTATCGAAAGCAAAATCCGGCAGGATCTTCAACCCGTTGACCGTGCGAATTTCCTCGCCGTCCTCGGAAACCGAGAATACCCTGAACAGCGTGTAGTCGCTCAGTTCCGACGTCACGGAGAAGACCTCGAACGGACCGGCGAAGTCCAGGAGCTCGACATCGTCGAAAAGGAAAAAACCGACATTGTTCACTGCAGATTCCTCCTTCTCTCCAGGCGGGCCGTTTTCCCGCCGAAAACCTATGCCCCTTAATGTAGCGTCAAAACCTCGATCGCGCTATAACATTATCATCAATATTACCCAAAAAGGGAGTGAAAAATGATGCTGAAGACCCCAAAGCTCGTCATGATACCGGGACCGACCCCGGTTGTGCGCTCCATCCAGGACCAGATGGGGAGGGAGACCGTCGCCTTCGGGGACCCGGATTTCGTGGCGGATTTCGCCGAGGTCGTCTCAGACCTGAAAACACTGTGGAAGTGCGGGGGCGAGGCATTCGTCGTCGCGGGCTCGGGCACGCTCGCCATGGAAATGGCGATCGCGAACGTGACGAAACGGGGAGAAAACGTCCTGGTCTGTTCGAACGGGTTTTTCGGCGACCGGTTCATCGACCTTTGTGAACGCAAGGGATTGAATGTCGATCTCCTCCAGGCGAAATGGGGCGAGTCCGTCACTCCTGAAACCGTTGCCGCAAAGCTGGCCGAAAGGGATTACCAGGCGGTGACGGTCACCCATGTCGAGACGTCGACCGGTGTCGCGGCCCCTGTCGGGGATATCTCGCGAGTGGTTCACGAGAAAAGTTCCGCTCTCTATATCGTCGACGGTGTGGCTGCGACGGCAGGTGTGGAGGAAACGATCGACCCGATGGGAATCGACGTCCTTCTGACCTGTTCCCAGAAGGCTTTTGGCGTGGCCCCCGGGCTCGCGCTGCTCTGGGCCGGAAACAGGGCCATGGAAAAGCGGGCCACCCTCGGCAGGATCCCCGAATCCTACGTGGATTTCGACAAGTGGCTGCCGATCATGCACAACCCCGCAAAGTACTGGGGAACCCCGCCGGTGAACCTGATCTGGGCCCTCAAGGAATCCCTTCGGATCATCAAGGAAGAGGGAATCGACGAACGGTACGCCCGGCACGTCCGCCAGGGGGCGCTTGTCGATTCCGCCATGGAGGCCATCGGCTTCTCCGTCGCGGCCAAAAAACCCTTCAGGGCCCCTACCCTCTCCGTTTACCTCTACCCCGAGGGTTCAGGGATCGACGACGTGGCCTTCAGGACGAAACTCGCGGAAGAGGGCGTCCAGTCGGCCGGCTGCCTGGGCGATTTCCAGGGCAAGGGTTTCCGCATGGGACACATGGGAAATATCGACAAGCACACGCTCGTTTCGGCCGTCGGCGCCGTGGAACGGACCTGCGCCAGGTGCGGCTACGGGATCGAGTTCGGCAAGGCTCTGGGCGTGCTGCAGGCAGGGCTCGCGCTGGAATAGCCCCTTAAATGAAAAAACAGGTCCCCCGCCTAAGGCGGGGGACCTGTTTTTTCTATTGGGTCTGGCTTACCTACCGGGCCAAAAGGCCGTCCGGACATCCTCCGCGATGGTATCGACGAAGTCCGCGCCCGCGGGGTCCGGCCTTGAGGCCAGGCTAACCGCCACGAAAACCAGAACACTTGCCAGCAATCCCCAGACCGGCGGCCATTGCCCCAGGAAATTGGTCTTGGTCACGTACAGCGCACCCGTCAACCCGGCCCCGGCAACCATGCCGGCAATCGCACCGGCCGCCGTCGCCCGCTTCCAGAAAAAGGCGCCGAGGATGACCGGAAGCTGGGCCATCAATCCGGCCGAGGCCATCGAGGACAGGACGGCGATCAGCCCCAGGCGAAGGCCCGCAAAAGCCAGGCATGCCGCGGTCAGCACGGGAATCAGGAGTTTCCCCCACGCCAGTTCCCTTTCCTCCGAAAGCGGGAAGAAAGCACGTACGAGGTCCCTTCCGAACATCGAGCTCAGGGTCAGGATGATCGAGTTCAGGGTGGAAACGGCTGCGGCAAAGATGCTCAGCACGACCAGGAGAGCGAGTCCCCTGGGGACCTTGGTCAAAAGAGCGGCCATTGCCCCGTCCGCGTTCTTCAGCCCGGGTACGAGCAGCGCGGCCGAAAGCCCGAGCACAACGCAAAGCACCGTGTAAATGAAACCGAAAGCGGAAAAGCCCGCCACCATGCCGCGGATGCTCCGGATATCCTTGGGAGCGTAAAGGCGCTGCACCACCTGCGGATTTGTGAGGGCGAAAAAAGTCCAGGGAAGCGTCAGCCCGATGAACATGGGAAATGGCCAACTGACGCGCAGCAGGTCGGGACGGCTGCCTAGTGAACTCGCCCACCCTCCCGGGAAAAGGGAAAAACCGATGAAGGCCACGAGAATGCAGCATGCCGCAAGCATGATCGAGGCCTGGAGGGCATCCGTGAGGGCAACCGAACGCAACCCGGCCCAGACCGAGAAGACAACCGTGATGACGGCGGCGACCCCCATCCCTGCCCAGAAGGGAAAGGCCCCGCCCGAAACGCCTTCCAGCAGGTATCCCATGCCCATCAACTGTACCGAGGCGTAGGGAACCAGCGTCACCAGGCACAAAAGCGAAGCGGTCGCGCCCACCCATTTCGAGCCGTATCGCCGACTGAGGAGTTCCGAGGGGGTCATGAGCCCGTAACGGCGGCCGGCAAGCCAATATCGCGGTGCAAAGAGTACCAGCAGGAAGACGGTTCCCACAAGGTAGGTCAGCTCGAAACCGAGCGAAGCGATCCCGGCCTTGTAAGTCAGGCCGACGAGTCCCACCATCATGAACGCGCTGTAAGTGGTGGCGCTGTAACTCATGGCGGAAACGAAACCTCCGACCGTCCTGTTGGCCAGGAAGTAGTCGACCACGCCCTTCCCCATTCCGCGCCGCGCCCTGGCCGACAGCCAGGCCCCGAGCAAAAACCAGGCCAATATGCCTAAAATGAGCCAGCTCAGCGGCATGACGACTCTCCCCTGCCGCCCCAGCGGGACATCACCGCGGCTCCCGCCGCGATGACCACGAGCGTGACCACGCACCAGAAAAGGAAGGCACCCCCGAAGCCTTCGATTTCCTTCAAAACCGTGTAGGGCAGGACCACGTTCATCACGATCGCGGCCACTCCGAACAAAAACCACTTGAATTCCATTTTCGACATCGGGCTTACCTCCCCAAAAATCCCTTTCCGCCCAGAACCGATTCGATCCGGTCCAGGGTTTCCGTACTGTCAGCCTCGATCGTGTGAAGGTGGAACCCCCCGGAGAGCGAAGACAGGGTTCCCCTGCCGGTGCTTTCGAGCAGGTTCACGAAGCGGTGGACTTCTTCGGGCGTCCCGACGTCGATGTTTCCCTTAAGCTCCCCGTAAACCGGGTGGTCGACGATGACGTCGATGACGCGTCCCCCCTCCGCGACGATGGCCAGCAGTTCCTCCCGGACCTCCTCCGGAGCGTGCCTGACGGCCATGAGCCGTCTAACCCCGCAGCCCTGCCTGTCGAGCGAGTATCCCCCCGCGGTCGCCCTTATCGCACAGCCCGAGTCCCTCAGCCTCGCGATGTCCTGCACGATCGCCTGGCGGCTGACGCCGAAGAGTTCAGCCAATCCAGCCCCGCAAAGCGGTTCCCTGGCGGTCTTCAGAAGTTCCTCGATTTTGCCGAGCCTCTCGTTCCTCTCCATGAAAATCCCCCTTGTCTGCCACTAGCAGATAGTAGCAGACAAGGGGGATTTTGGAAAGAACGCGGGAACCCTGAAAACTAAAGGATCGGGCTCAGCAGTTTTGCCATCCCCTGGAACATTTTTTCCCAAGCGGGAACCCGGTCCCATTCCTCCGGCCGGAGCCTTTTCGAGGTGGCCATGTATCTTTCCTGGATCTCCAGCAGAGACCGTGCTTCCTGTTCTCCGTAAAGGACCATGTTCAGCTCGAAGTTCAGGGCAAAGGAGCGAATGTCGAAATTGCTCGACCCGAAAAAGGCCAGTCTCCCGTCCACAGTCATCGTCTTCGCGTGAAGGATTCCCGGCTGGTAAAGGAACAGGGAAACCCCCATTCCGAGGAGCCTCGAATAGTACGCCCTGGCTGCGTTCCCGACAAGGAACTGGTCCACCCTTCGAGGGACGACGAGATCGACGCTGGCCCCGTTCAGGACCGCCACTTCCAGGGCCTGCAGAAGGCCGTCGTCGGGGATCAGGTAGGGCGTTGTGATGACCACCCTTTCACGGGCCTCGAAAAGGGCCGAAACCACGAGCCGCTGGAAATTTTCCGTCTTGTACGCGGGGCCGCTCGGCACGGTCTGGAGCAGGTATTCACCGCAGGAAGGCGCAGGGAGCGAAACCTTCTTCCGTATAGGAATCTCTCCCGTTTCCACGAACCAGTCTTCGAGGAAAACGCCTTCCAGCTGGGAAACGACCGGCCCTTCCAGCCGGAGGGTCAGGTCGTGCCAGGAAAGGCCCCTCGCCTTGCCCCCGTATGTCGGGTCCGTGACATTGTGGGATCCCATGTATCCGACCTTCCCATCCAGGACAGCAAGCTTCCGGTGGTTCCTCAAGTCATAGCGGGCGGTGAGCCTGTTCCTCCGAAGAAGCCTTCCCAGCGGCAAGGCTTCCACGACCCGGACGCCGGCCTGCCTCAAGGCCTCCGCGTCCTTTTTCAGGAAGGCCTTGGATCCCAGGGCATCTACGAGGAGGCGGCATTCGACCCCCCTGGCTGCGGCTCGTTTGAGGGCTTCCACTAGAGGACTGGTGGCGGAATCCGCGACAAAGATATAGAACATGAGGTCGACGCGGTGCCCGGTGTTGTCGATGTCGTCCGCAAGCTTCCGGAACAGTTCGGCCGCCGAATCGACATATTCCATGCGGTTTCCGGCGATGATCGGCCACTCCCCGAGTTTCTGCCCCAGGCGCGCAAAACGCGCCAGTGAACCCGGAATTGCCTCCAGGGAGGCCGCACAGGAACGGGCCTTGTCTTGACGGTGCTCTTTACGCAGGACCTTGACCGCCTTTTCGTGACGGGCTTTCCTCTCTCTCGGCAGGTGGGTCGAGCCCAGGAAAAGGTAAAGCAGAGTCCCCGGCAGGGGCCAGAAAAAGACCACCAGCAGCCAGGCCATGGCCGTCGGCGGGGTGTGGCGCAGGGGAAGCCAGCACAAGGCCGCTAGCCTCAAGCAGAATGAAGCGACGTTGTGTACGGCGAGCAGCAGGACACCCAGGCTCATTGACTGTCTTTCCCCCTGTCCGGCAGGCTGATTTCGAAGTCACAGAGAAGCGGCAGATGATCGGAGAACCGAACGTCCGGGACTTCAAAATCACGAATTTCGATCCCGGGAGACGCCAGCAGGAAATCGAGACGAAAGCGCGGCATCCGGCTGGGGTAGGTTTTCCTGCCCAGGGGATCGGTATCGCGAAGCCCTGTGCTCGAAAGGAAATCACCCAGTTCGCCGCTTCCGTAAACCAGGTTGAAATCCCCTCCGAGGAGAACGGGCTTCGAATATTGGCGCACACGCCGGGCAAGGTTTTCAAGCTGTGCCCTTCGTGCGCCTGTCCCGAGGGGCAAGTGCACGAGAAGGAAGACAAAATCTTCGAATTCCGCCTCCAGGAGGGTCCTTTTCATGCCTCTCGCCAGGTCCATTTTCCCGGTCCTGATGGCCGGGATCCTCGAAAGGATCGCGTTTCCCTGTGAAGACAGGACAGGGACTTTTCTGAATATCGAATCCATCCCGTATTTACAGGAAAAGAAATGGTCCAGGCTGAGGTGCTCCGCCAGGCATCTCGCCTGGGATTCCCCCCCGTGCCTGTAGGATCCCCCGTCCACCTCCACGAGGCCGACCAGGTCTGGGGCCAATCCGTCTATGAAAGCGGAAAGCCTCCTGAAGGAGGGTTCCGTCCTGCGGAAAAGGCCTGAAAAGGGCAGAGGCAAGTGGTAGTTCCATCCCGCGCCTGTCCCGTACCTGATGTTGTACAGGACGACTCTCAATGTGCCTCCTCCCGCGACTTCAGGGCATGGGCCACGGGCCTGATCGAAACGAGCAAAAGACCCCCCGCGTAAACCCAGGGGTCCAGCCCCAGGAGTCCCGGCCAGAGCTTGGCGGCCAGCAGGGCGAAAAGCATCGCCCCGGCCTTGATGCAACCGAGGTC
>DAIMJI010000018.1:19754-24327 GCA_036722335.1 Synergistales bacterium
GGCTTCGTCGATGTTGCCTCCCGAGACCACGATCCCGATTTTCCTTCCTTGGGCGCGCAACAGTTTCTCCCTTAGCGCTGCAACCCCGATCGCGCCCGAGCCCTCGACAACCTGGTGGTGCTCCCTGTGAAGGAAAGCCACGGCACTCGCCATCGCCTGCTCGGAAACCTGGATCACGCCCTCAAGTCTAGGGCGCAGGTACTCGTACAGGATCTGGGAGGCCGCTCCCGAAAGGGCGTCCGCCAGGGTGTCCTCTTCGACGACGGGAACGATTCGGCCTTCTGCCCAACCCCTGGTCCACGAGGGGTTGGCTTTCGCGTGGACACCCCAGATCTCGATCCCGGGCCGCAAGGCCAAGGCTGCGGCCGTGATCCCGGAGATCAGCCCGCCCCCACTGATCGGAACGACAAGGACATCCAGGTCCGGTTCGTCCAGCAGCATTTCCACGGCCACCGTTCCCTGCCCGCAGACGACATGAAAGTCCTCGTAGGCGGAGACGAATGTCATCCCCTCCACCGAAGCCAGCCTTTTCGCCTCCTCCTCGGCCTCGTCGTAAAAATGCCCGATGACCCTGAGGTCCACCCACTCCCCTCCCCGGCGCCTGATGGCGGTTTTCTTGGTCTCGGGACACATCCCCGGCACACAGATCACCGCCTTGACTCCAAGAAGGGCCGCGGCCGTTGCCACGCCCTGTGCATGGTTCCCCGAGGATGCGGTCACCACACCCCTCTTTCTTTCTTCCTGCCCCAGCGCATACATGCGGTTCAGGGCGCCCCTGATCTTGAAGGAAGCGCAATGCTGCTGGTTTTCCCACTTGAGGAACACCTTTGCCCCCGACTCCTCGGACAGGAGATATGAAAACTCCAGGGGAGTGTGCCGGACTTTCCCCTTCAGGAACCGGTAGGCCATAAGGATATCCGTGACGGTCGGGCTGATCGCCTCAGTCATTTTCTCCACCCCTCGAATCAGATCTCAACCGAAGTGCCGATGTTTTCCCGCCGGGCCCTCGAAAGAGCCAGCTCCGCGGTCAGGATATCCTGAATCGCCATCCCTGTGGCGTCAAATACCGTGACTTCCTTTCCAGAAAGCCGGGAAGGCTTCCTACCGAGAAGGATCTCCCCGATCTCGTCGATGTCTTCGGCTGAAACGCGGCCAAGCGCGAAAGCCGCCTGGCTTTCCCCCTGCTTCAGGACCTGGTCCCTGGAATCCGCCACGATACGGGAAGAGGCCATGAGCTCGATATCGAGTTCCTGCTTTCCCGGCATGTCCGCACCGATCGCGCTGATGTGGGTCCCCGGACGCACCCAGGCCTTCTCGATGAGGGGCTTGTGGGAGGGCGTGCAGGTGATGATGATGTCGCTCTCCCCGGCGGCAGATGCGCGCTGGTCCAGCCCCGCACTTTCGAAAATGACTGCAGGGTGCCTCTCACGCATTTTTTCAACGTAGGATTTTGACTTTTCCGGGCTCCGCCCGCAAGCGACCACTCTCTCGATTCCGGGCCGAACGCAAAGAAGGGCATCCACCTGGGCCTCCCCCTGGTCGCCCAGACCCACCACGAGCACCGACTTCGAATCCTCTCTCGACAATTCCCTTGCCCCGACAGCCCCTGCCGCGCCCGTCCTGAGGCGGGTCACGGTGCGCGCCTCTACCAGCCCCACGGGTTGCTGGGTCTCGATGTCCATCACGACGACCAGGCCCGCGAGGGCGGGCAAACCCCTCTTTTCGGGATTATCGGCCGCCCAGCCGATGATCTTCAGGCCGTACAGCCCAGCTCCAGCCAGGTGTCCAGCCTTGATGTCCATCTCGTTGCGCTCGTGCTCGAATTCCTTGCTTAGGATCGGGAAGACTCCCGCCTGCCCGTCCGAAAAAAGCCTATACCCCCGGTCAACGACTTCAATGACATCCTTCATCTGAAGGACTCTTTCGAGATCCTTCGCTGAAAGCAGGCGCAAGATCGCCAATGTCGTTTCCTCCCTTTCCGGAATTTACTTCACGGCGCTCTACAATTCTATCGTAAGAAAGGACGGAGGCGCCCCTTGCGGGGCGCCTCCGAAGAATCGGTCCGGCTTTTTTGCTTAAAGCCTGGACAGCGCTAGGCCATCGTGACGATGGTGCCCTCTTTGCCTTCCAGCGCATCGACAGCCTTGTATAGGGAAGTGATGATCGCTTTCCTGCCCGGGAACGTCCGGGCGAACTTGATCGCCGCCATGACCTTGGGGAGCATGCTCCCAGGGGCGAAATGCCCTTCCTCCATGTACTGGATGGCTTCGGCCACGGTCATGTGGTCAAGGAACTTCTGGTCGGGCTTCTTGAAATTCAGGCAGACCTTGTCGACCTCCGTCAGGATCAGCAGGATGTCAGCCTCGATATCCTCGGCGAGCCGCTCTGCGGCAAGATCCTTGTCGATCACAGCCGCGACGCCCGTCAGGGAACCGTCCATGTTCTCGATGACGGGAATCCCTCCGCCGCCCGCGGTGATGACGATCGTCGTGTCCCAAAGGCGCTTGATGGCAGACAGCTCGACGATCTTCTTGGGATCCGGGGAAGGAACGACCCGCCTCCACCCTCTTCCGGCGTCCTCTTTCATCACGTACCCCTTTTCCTCTTCAATCCGCCGGGCCTCTTCTTCCGTGTAGAAGGGGCCGATCGGCTTGGTCGGCTTCTTGAAGGCGGGATCGTTCGGGTCCACGACCACCTGGGTGGCGATCGTGACGACGGGAACGTTGCGGTTGCGGTTCCTCAATGCGTCGCGGAGCGCCTGCTGGATATGGTAGCCGATGTAGCCCTGGCTCATGGCCCCGCAAACGTCGAAGGGCATCGCAGGAGTCTGGGCGTTCTCCTTCGAAGCGATCTCCTGCCCGAGCACGATGCGGCCAACCTGGGGCCCGTTTCCGTGAACGATGGCCATCTCGTACCCCTTGCTGCTGATCTCGGCAAGGTATCCCGCCGTCTTCTTGACCACCTCGAACTGGGCTTCGGCCGTCGGGGGAGTTCCGGCCTCCTGCAGGGCATTCCCTCCAAGGGCGATGACAACCTTCGTTATGCTCATGGTTTTTCTCTCCTCTTCTTTTGGGATCCTGGCGTCCGTCACAATTGTAAACCTAAAACAGGTCATGGTTCAATATGCGAACACAAAAAAGCTGGAGGGGTCACCCCCTCCAGCTTTCAAAAATACGTCTAGGATCCTTGCAATTATTCGTTTAAAAGGAAGTATTCCACTGTCGTCACGACCCGGACTTTCTTGTGATCCGGTGAACCCTTGTCCCTGTCCTCGATCGTAAACAACCCCTGAGAGGCCCGGCGGATGTTCCCTACGCGCGCACCTGAATCCCTCGCGAACTGCTCCGCCGCTTCCCTCGCGTTTTTCGTGGCTTCCGCGATCATTCCCGGCTTGATCTCGTTAAGGCCCGTGAAAAGGAACTCCGTTGAACGGGCATAGTCCTGTTCCGCAAGGACAATACCCCGCAAGACAAGCTTGCCCGAATTTTCCATCGCCTTCTTGGCCGCGCTCACGTTGGAGGTCCTGAGAGTGACCGTGGCAGTCGCGATGTACCGGTACTCCCGCCTTTGCCCGTCCCCGTACGCCTGTGCCTTCAAGTCCGTAACCTGGGGCGGCATCTCGGAGACTTCCTCGGGGCCGAATCCCGACTCGGCGAGGAAGGCCTTGACCTCGGCCTTGTGGGAATCCACGATTTTCTGCAGTTGGGCAAGGTCGTTTCCGGTATCCCTGAACACGATCGGCCAGATCACGAGGTCCGCCTCGACGTTTTTCTCAGCGAACCCCCTGACCGTGACGAAACGCTCGGAAGACCTGGCCTCCCTCAGGGCGTCCCCCACGAAAAACCCGGCCAGGGCCAGACCTGCGCCCACGAGTGCTCCAAGTACCGCCGCCGCCACCGTTAAACGGCTTCTCATGCCATTCCCCCCTTCCCTATTCCCCCGCCTGGCAGGGGACCTCGACAACCTGGCTTCCCTCGTTCAACGCCAACAAGGCCCTGGGATCCACCTTCAGGGTGGTTTCAGGGTCGCCGGAACCCCCATAGACGAATTCATGGGTGAGGAGAGCGCGATCGACCAGTGTGGGCAATCCCAGGCCGAACAGCGGGACTTCTCCGGGACGGATCCCGAAATGTTCCTGTATTTCCGCGGCTGTGGCCATGCGAAGCCCTTTTTCCGCTATTTCCCTCGAAAGGGCCTCCAGATCGACTCGCGGTGACGAACCCGACAGGATCAGCAGCAGGAAATGCTTCTCTGCCCTAAGGATTAAGGCCGGAGCGGTGGCCCCCAGGTCGATTCCCCAATAGGCGGCCCCTTCAGCCGCACTACGGAGCCTGCCCCTGTTTTCGAGAAAATCGAACGGGAACCCGGTTTTCAAAAGGGCTTCCCGCAACCCGGAAAAAACCGGCATTCCCGTCACCCTATTTCCACTTCCGGGCAGCGGGCCGAGCAGACGCCCATGGCAAGCGGACTGGATCCCGTCTCTTCCAGCTTCTCCCAAAGGACCTTCAAGGCGTCCTCCGTACTGGTCGACGTGGGGGAAAACGCGTGATCCGCCATGAAAAGGGCCCTTTTC
>DAIMJI010000019.1:0-7499 GCA_036722335.1 Synergistales bacterium
CTTGATGACGTCGCGGAGCATGGTGTAGGCGGCGACGACGGAGAAGCCGTTGACGCCCTCGGCCACGCCCGTCTGGAGGGCCTGGTAGACGTCGGCGTAGGGGATCGTGACGGTGCGGTAGCCCTGGGCCTCGGCCGCGAGCTTGTAGACGTCCATGTTCGGGACCCGGATCAGGACGCCCTTCTTCACGCTGGGATCGATGGGCTTCGTGGCCGGCTTGGTCGTCGCCGTGCCGATCATGCCCTCGATGAAGAATCCGCCGAGCTTGACGCCCAGGCGGGTGTTCAGTTCGTCCATCTTCTTGAACAGCCAGCCGGTCGGCGCGAACACCTTCTTGACATCTCCATAACCCTTAACGAACCCGTTGATGTAGACGAGCTCGAGGCGGGGGTCGAACTGGCTCGGGACGGAAGTGCAGGACATGTCGATCGTACCCTTGATGAGTTCTTCGTAGACGAGGGTGTAGTCGCCGAGCTGGTTCGACGGGTACACCTTGACCTCGATGCGGCCCTTCGTCTTTTCCGCGACTTCCTTGGCGATTTCGTTCATGAGGATCGATGCGGGGTGATCCGCCGGGGACTGGCCGGCGAACTTCAGGGTCATTTCAGGGGCTGCGATAGCGGAACCAGACATCAGGGCAAAAAGAGACACGAAAAGAACGGCGCAAAGCAGCAGGGATTTCTTGCTCGTTGTCATGGGACTCTTGCTCCCTTCTCCGGGTAATTTGTGTTCCTTGGTAACCAACGGCTGTATTCTTGTGCTTGGAGCCGGTCGCTAGGTACGCCTCACCCCCCTGCCCTTCCTCGCCTTCCAAAACAAGTCCGTTCGGCTGAAAAGCCGTTTATGCCAAAGGCTCGGTTAAAAAGATATCTAATACATCACATATCATGCTTTTCCCGCATAGGCTATCCTAGGGAATAAGCAGAAACCTGTCAACCGTTTGAAACTCAAGTTTCCCAACCTGAAATGATTCCTGATACAGCAGATATTGTGTATTAGGTTCCTCCTTGCGTTTCCGCTAAAATAGGCTTGGAGTTTTATCGAGAGGGGGCTTTTCCAGGTGAAGAGAGTCAGTATCCTGAACCATGTCATCGGACCGATCATGAGGGGACCTTCCAGTTCCCACACCGCGGGTCCCTGGCGCATAGGCCGCGTTGCAGCGGATCTTCTCGGTTCCAGGCCCGTGGAAGCGCAGTTTCTAATCCACCCGACGAGTTCTCTTTCAGTCTGCTACCACGATCAGGGAAGTGATCTTGCCCTTCTTTCAGGCCTTTTAGGGATTCCTCTGACGGACGACCGTTTTCCTGGGATGCTCGAGGTCGCGCCCTCAATGGGACTGGATGCCCGGTTCGAACTCGCGCCTTTCCCTGAAGCGGATCACCCTAACAGCATCATGATCCTTCTGCTTGGGGAAGGCGGGGGCAAGGTGAGCCTCCACGCCAGGTCCGTGGGAGGCGGGTCAATCGAGATCGCCTCCGTTGACGGCATTCCCGTCGTGATGAGGGGAGACCAGCATGGGCTCCTGGTTGAGGCGGGCCTGGACTTCGAGCCTCAAAAGGTGCTCTCTCTCCTGGAAGGTTGGACCCGGGACATAGACGAAAAGGCAGGCAATTCTTCCCGGATGTTCCAGGCCTATTCCTGCAAGGAACCCCCTCCAGGCCTGGGGGAAAACCTCCGCGCCATCCCGGGGGTCAGGGTTGTAAGGAACGTACGGCCTGTCATGCACCCGCTTAAAGGAAGGGAAATCTTCGGGGATTCCCTTGCGCTTCTGCAACTGGCAAGGGAAAAGGGCTGGTCTCTGGGACAATGCGCCTTGGCCTATGAAGAGGCCTTGCTGGAACTTCCTGCTTCCCTGCTGGCCGAAGAAATGGAACTGCGCCTTGACGTGATGCTCCGGGCTGTGGAAAACGGGCTCCGGAACCCGGCCGGAATGAAACTTCTCCGCCCGAGCGCAGCCGCCCTCCTGAAGGCAGAGGCCGCGGGCGGCCTTCTTGTCGGCGGGCCCCATTTAAGGACCGCATCCAGGGCTATGGCCGCGATGCATGTCAACGGATCGGGAGGCGTGGTCTGCGCAGCCCCGACGGGTGGTTCAGCTGGAGTGATTCCCGGAGTCCTTTCTACCCTGATCCTGGATTTTGGGCTCTCTAGGGAAAAAGCGGCAAGGGCCTTGTGGGCTGCCGGGGCGATCGGGCTTGCCCTCGACAGGCGGAGCACCTTCGCCGCGGAAGTCTGCGGTTGCCAGGTTGAAATAGGGGCTGCCGGGGCAATGGGAGCTGCGGCCGTCGTCGAAGCCGCCGGAGGAAGCGCAAAACAGGCCTGCGACGCGGCTGCAACCGTTTTCCAGAACATCATGGGTTCAGTTTGCGACCTCGTGCAGGGTATCGTAGAAGTTCCATGCCACAGCAGGAATGCCGCGCTCGCCTCGATGGCTTTCCTGTGCGCCGACATGGTCATGGGCGGTTATGAAAACCCGGTCCCCCTCGATGAAACAATTGACGCGGTGGACAGCGTGGGGCGGATGTTGCCCGAAGAACTGCGGTGCACCGCACGGGGCGGCTTGGCTCTTTGCCCGTCAGCCAAGGCAATGCGCCGACTAGACCTCAATTGAGCCTCCAAGGGAGACTCGCTTCGGCGGAGGAGACCGGTCGTTTCCGGTTTCCTCCGCTTTTTTACATGGTATACTTCGCCAAGTTCGCCCGATAGGAGAGTGCGGAATGTTCCCCCTGGCCATTCTCTTCAGCTTCGCCGCAGCGTTGTGCTGGGGCATCGTGCCGCTTATTTACAGACGACATTTGGGAGGGCTTTCCCTTTACGACTTGAATGCGATCAGGTCTGTCGGTTTCGCCGGAGGCATGGTCATCCTGGCCCTCATTTTCAAGCCGGCGATCCTGTCTCGCATCCCTTCCCTGGAAGTCCTGGGCGGAGCCGCTGCAGCCGCCCTTTTGGCAAACCTCCTCGGGGACTTTTTCTACATGTCCTCGATCGAGGCCATGGGTGTAAGTTTCGCCGCCGCGGTTACGAGCACTTATCCGCTCGTGGTCATCGCGGTCTCTTCGATCTGGCTTGGGGAAGCGATTTCCCTGCCTCTTCTTTCGGGAACCGTAACCATCATCCTCGGCCTAAACCTTATCAGGAGAGGATATTCCGTGGGGGGGCGGGGACCGAACCATAGGAGGGGTTTCCTGCTCGCTCTGGCCGCAGCGTGTCTCTGGGGCCTTTCAAACCCGGTCATTCGCTGGACCATACTGAAAACGGGCGTGGACAGCCTAACCTTCAACCTCTGGCGTTCCATAGCCTTCCTGCCTCTTGTCTGGGCGACCTGGCTTTTCCGCACTTTCGGAACGGACACCCCGAAAACCTCCATCGAGACCGTCGGTTTTCGAAGGGGGATCGAGCTTGTTCTTGTCGGCGCACTCTCCCTTGCCGTAGCCGGAACGTTCGTCAATCTCGCCCTTCAGGAGGCACCCGCATCCCTTGTCACTCCACTGACCGCGACAAGTCCTCTTCTTTCAACTCTTCTCGCGGTCATCTTCTTCAAGGAACGAGTCTCTCACAGCCAGTGGGCTGGTATATTCCTGATCGTATTCGGTTCCGCCCTTGTCAGTTGGTAACCAATGGGAAGGAATGGACGCGGAAGCGGCTCCGCCCTAGCGCTCGACAGGCTGGGAGGCCAGGCCGAAATAATACCTGCGTATGTATCTTTCCTGGACCGAAAATGACCAGTGGACATCCCTGATGTAATCTGCTGCCCCGTTGAAATCTCCCTTTGCAAGCAAATCGATGATCCGGTCATGTTCCCCTGTGGAATCGACTTCCCACTCCTTCAGGAATCCCTTGCTCCGCGGGAAATCGTAGAGCCTTTCCTTCAGGATCCGTACCGTGCGGAGCAAATCGGAGTTCTCGGACAATTCGAGGTAGGCGTTGTGAAAATCGAGGTTCCTGGCATAAAACCGGTTGAAGTCATTATTCTCGAGAGCCGTCTTCATTTCCTCGTTAAAATCCTTCATGTTATCGACATCTTTTTTGTGGAACTTTACGGCGACCTCTACCAAGACAGCCCCCTCGAGCCCTCCCAGAATCTGGTAAATATTCCTGATTTTTTCCAATGTCAGGACATTGACCTTCACTCCCCGCCTCGGGTAAATCGTCACGAATCCCTCAGCCTCAAGCTGGAAGAGGGCATCCCTTAACGGGGTCTTGCTTATCCCCATCTCGGCGCTGATGGCATTGAGGTTAAGGAAAGCCCCATGCTCCAGTTTGCCTTCGTTGAGTTGTATCTTGAGGTATTCGTACACTTGTTCCCTTAGGGATTTTAGGTTGAAAAAGCCTTCTTCCACCGAACACCCTCCCTCCGCCTATCTAGAAAACGTCACTATCGTAACACCGTAACCGCCTTCTCCGTGATCCCCCAACCGGTATTCCCGGACATAAGAAAGTGATTTCAACAGTTCCTGGACCGCCTTCCTAAGCGTGCCCGTCCCTCTGCCATGGATAACCGAAACCTGGTCGTAACCAGCCCTGTAGGCCTGGTCAAGGTACATTTCGACATCAGGCAAAGCTTCATCGACCGTCATCCCCCTAACCATGATCGAACCCGGAATCCCGACCGGCCGGCTAGTTTTCACGGTGATCGACTGTTCCCTTTGCGACTCTGCTCCTGGAACTTTCCTGACCCTGTTCAAGGGAACATCCAGATGGAAAGATCCGGCCACAACGATGGCCTGCTCGCCGGAAACACTTTCGACGGTTCCCTTTACGGACGAACCGACGAGCTGGACAACATCACCGGGCTTCAAGGCAATTCCCTCGGCTTTCACGGATTGCTTTTCCATCCTTCTCTCCTCACGTTTTTGGGCGTCGCTCCGTATTCGCTCAAGCTTCAAGCGATCCGTTCCCATCTTCCTGTGTGCAGCCGAAACTGTTTTCGAGGCTTCAAGTGTTCTCAACAAGTCCCTGGCTGCGTCCTGGGCCTCTCTTACGATCTTCTCAGCCTTCCTGTCGGCTTCGATCAGGAGGTTTTCTCTCTGGGATTCCAGCAGGGCTTTGTTGTTTTCCAGCTCAACCCTCGTTTCGGAAAGCCGGCCCCGCTCCTCCGTCAGTTCCCTTGCGGCCTTTTCAAGAGCCGAACGTTTTTCCTGAAGCTGGCCGATCAATTCCTCAACGGAAATATCTTCTCCACGCAGGCTCTCCCTGGCCCGGGCAATTACGGTTTTCGGCATGCCAAGCCTGTCCGCAATCAGGAGGGCGTTACTCTTTCCCGGGACTCCCATGAGGAGCGCGAAAGTCGGCCGCAATGAGACGGAGTCAAATTCCATGCTCGCCGTTTCAACACCGGGAGAGACGAGAGCATAGCTCTTTATCGGGTTATGGTGTGTCGTCGCAAGGACAAGCGAGGACTTTTCCCTGAACGCTTCGAGCAGGGCAATGCCAAGTGCGGCTCCCTCCTGCGGGTCTGTTCCCGAACCGAGTTCATCAAGAAGCACAAGGGACCCTGCGGCCGCTTCCCTCAATATCGAGACGATATTGTTCACGTGAGCGCTGAAAGTGGAGAGGTTCTGTTCTATGCTCTGCTCGTCACCGACATCGACAAACACCGAATCGATATCCCCGACGACTGAACCTTCCCCTGCGGGAACGGGAAAACCTAGCCAAGCCAAAAGCACCGCAACACCAGCCGTCTTGAGGGCAACCGTTTTTCCGCCGGTATTGGGCCCTGTAACGACAAGGATCCTGAAGTCCCTCCCACAGGCGATTTCAATCGGAACAGCCTTCTCTCCCAGCAGCGGGTGCGTGAGACGGCTGAAACGAAAGACTGGTGACTCGGCCAGTTCCGGCAAGTGCCACCTATGCCTTTCGACCATTTCGGCCGCTGCCCCAAGAAGGTCGAGGCTCCCTAGCGCAAGTTCGGCCTCCTTGATCGCCGTTTCCCTGCCAAGGATCCTCAATGTAATTTTCCTGAGTATCCGCAGTTCCTCCTGCCGTTCCTCCTCGAGGGCGACGGCAAGCTTGTTGTTGAGCGCAGCCAGCTGGTAGGGTTCAACATAAAATGAATTGCCGGAGCTGCTCCTGTCCGTTACGACACCGGGATAGGCGGAAGCGTGCTCGGAGCGGACAAGGACGACGAAACGCCCGTTCCTGAGGCTTAGGACCCGGTCCTGGAGCATCCCTGAAGTTGCCGGGTCGCTCAGTATCGCTTGCCCCGTTTTCCTTGTGGCTCCCCTCAAGGTTTCCAGCTTGGCCCTAATCTCTCTCAGGACCTGGGAAGCGTGGTCGTAAAGCCTGCCGTCCTCGTCAAGAACCGAAAGGGCCTCCAGTTCTTCCCCAAACTCCCTGAATTGCCGGCCAATCTTGGCCAATTCCGGGAAACGTTCGCGAACCCTGGTGGTCTCTTTCCTAACCTTTACAGCCAGGGCAATCAGGGTGCGGATGGACGTCAGTTCCTCGCCGCTCAGGAGAGCGCTCGTTTTTGCGCTTTCGATCAATCCCCTTGTGGGAACCACTTTATTGTCCCAGGGAAGATCGCCCTCGAGCTCCCTGTATCGCAGTAAATCACGTAGAACCGCCTGCCTTGAAGACAACTGGGAGATGTCCTGTGCCGGCTGGAGCTCCAGCAACACCTCTTCTCCTAGACGGCTTTTGCATTTTCTTCCGATGATCCCCAGGACTTTCTGGATTTCGAGGGAAACGGCCGTTCCGGAAGGGATGGGCTTCATCGTTTCTCTTCCCGCGGTGAAAAGGGGAATCTTCCTGGCTCGAAGAGCTCCCATTCTCCCAGTTGCTGCGAGGCCTTCGGCCAAAGGAGGCTGACGGAATTCAGGAGGCGGCTTTCGCTTGCCCAGGCTGGAGGCCGTCCAGACGAAGCCACCATGGCAATCCCGTAGAGGAAAACGAGGAGGACAACCGCTTTCGCGGCGCCCGCCACGGCACCCATAAACCGATCCATGCCCCCCAGTTTCACGGCTTTTAACCCCTTCCTGGCAGCCCGACCGATAAGGGTGGAAAACAAGTTGCACAGGATGAAAATGACAAGACCGCAAACAACCGTAAGGATTCCACCGGAAACAGTCGGTGACCAGGATTGCTCAAGCAACCACCGGGCAGCGGCCGGGCCGCCCTGGAAGGCTAGGAAAAAGCCTGAGGCAATCCCTGCCAGGGAAAAAAGCTCACCCGAAAGCCCGACCCAAAACCCCTTGGCAACCCAATAAATGGACACCCCCCCGAGCAGGAGGTCCGTCAAAGAAAAATTTCCCATCACGATTCCCCTTCGAAACCCGCCAGCTTCTCCAGGCCATGCCTTGCTTCCTCCAGGGCATAGGCCAGTTTCAGAGCCAAAAGGACAAGGTTTTCTTCCTGTGTTGAAACGTCTCCTCCGTTACAGGCAAACGCATCGAGAAGCGATTCCACCCGCTGGATTTCGGGCGCTCCAAGCGCCGTCCTCACCGGGTAGGTCCGCTTTCCGATGCGCAGGTTGACCAACCTTGAGTTGCTAGCCATGGAAC
>DAIMJI010000019.1:7599-23814 GCA_036722335.1 Synergistales bacterium
TTTTCCTACCTCAGGACGAACCCCTTCTCAGCGAGTTTCTTTCTCAACGCATCGTGTACTTCGTCAACTTCCTCGTCGCGCAAGGTTCGTGAGGGATCCCCGTAGGCCAGGGAAAAAGCCAGGCTTCGAGCCCCCTCCGGGATGCCTTTGCCCGCGTAGACATCAAAAAGCACGGAACCGCGAAGGAGGGGGCCTCCGAGTGCACGAATCTCTTCCTCCAAAGAAGCCACGGTTCTTTCAACGGGGGCGATAAGGGAAATATCCCTGAATACGGACGGGAAACGGACGACCTGCCCGAAACGAAAACCCCTTTCGGGCAGCAAGGATTCAATGTCCACTTCAAAGGCAAAAACAGGACCGGGGATCTCCAACTCCCTTAGGATTCCGGGTTTAAGGCTGGTCAGGTAACCTGAAGGTTTCTCGTCCAGGGAAACCCTTGCCGTCTGGCCGATATGCCCAAAAGGTTCAGTTCCTGTTGAAAAAGCCGGCACGACTCCCCGACTTTCACACAGGGCCATGATGTCAGCCTTGACACTCAGGATGTCGTCCTTCATCGATTCTCCGTAGAGGCCTCTGCGTTCCTTGCCGTTCCATACGACACCCGCCATGCGCAAGGCTTCCCGATGTTCCTCGCCTTGTCCCTCCGGCGGGAGGAAAATCCGCCCCACCTCAAAAAGCCGGAGGGGATCCTTCCAGCCTGACCGGAGGTTGGTCTGCAGAGCCTGCAGCAAACCGGGCAGGAGTGTTGTGCGCATGACGGATTGGTCCTGGCTGATAGGGTTGGACAGGGCAAAACCATGGGCCCTGGGATCTTCCACGGGTAACCGGAGCCATTCGGCCCACTTCGGGTGAATAAAACTGTAGGCAATGACTTCCAGGTATCCTCGAGATATCGCTGCGATACGGATCCGGCTGTGGGCTTCCACCTCGTCTCCCCGCTTCCCGGTTCCTCTAAGGAGCGGTGGGATTCTTGAGGGAACAAGATCGTAGCCTCTGAGACGACCGACCTCCTCGATCAGGTCCTCTTCTATCGAGAGATCCGCACGGGCCGTCGGGATCCTGAACTCGAGCCGTTCCTCGTTTCCGCCCGCTTCTTCAAGCCCCAGCCTACCAAGAAGTGCCGAAGCTTCCTTCATGTCATCCCAGAGGAGAATCCGGTCCATCTTCTTCCTGGTCAAGGCGACGGTCCTCTTTTCCCATTGCCGGGTACGGGTTACCCTGACGTCCCTTTCGACCCTCTGGCCTGTTTTTGCCAGCAGGTAGTCCGCCAGGCAGGACAGTGTCGGAAGGACGCGAGATGGGTCTACCCCACGGGAGAAACGATAGGAGGCTTCCGTCCCGATCCCCAGTCGCCTTGCCGTCCTGCTCACTCGAAGGGGTTCAAAAAAGGCAGACTCGAAGGCCACTGATTTCGTTTCGGGCGTGATTTCGCTGTTCTCCCCGCCCATGATCCCCGCAAGCCCTACGGGAACCCCCCCGCTGGTGATCAGCAGGTCCCCCGAGGCCAACATGTGTTCCCTGCCATCCAGGGTCGTGAAACGCTCGCCTTCCTGTGCACCCCTGACCGTAATCTCCCTTGCGGGCAGTCGGTCGAGGTCGAAAGCATGAAGCGGCTGTCCCGTGATCAGCATGACCAGGTTTGTCGCATCGACGATATTGTTGATTGACCGGACACCCGAAAAGGCCAGGCGAATCCGGCTTTCGATCGGGGAAGGCTCGATGGTTACCGCGGGTGCCAAGGCAAGGCCGTACAGCGGGCATCCCTCGTCATCCAGGCTCAATTTCTCCCAGGTCAGGCTCCAGTCATTTCCAATGGCCGGGTCGCGGATTTCTTCCTTCGCCAGGACAGAACCGGGGATGACTCCAAGGCATTCCCTGGCAAGCCCCATCAGGCTCAGAAGATCCCCCCGGTTGGGAGTCACCGAGATTTCCATGATGCAGTCGTCGAGTTTCAATGCCCTCACGAGGTCATCTCCCGGCACAAAACCCGTGGGCAGCCTCAGGATGCCGAATTCATCCGCTATGCCAGGAAGCCCCAGCTCTTCAGCGGAAAGCATCATTCCTTCACTGACAACGCTGTCAAAGTTCCTGCGTCCGAGTACGGTCCCGTCGGCGATTACGCTGCCGGGAGCCCCATAGGGAACCCAGTCCCCTATTTTCAGGTTCTTCGCTGCCGTGACACAGCGTGCAGGAGCTTCGCCCGTGTGAAGATCGACGATATAAAGGTCGTTGCGATCGGGATGCAGGCCAATATCTTCAATTCTTGCCACTTTCAGTCCGCGAAGCACCGCGCAAGGGCGCTCGATATCTTCTACCTCGCACCCGGTCACGGTAAGCCTTTCCGCTGCTTCCTCGGCGGATAGGGGGATTCTGCAGTACTCGTTCAGCCAATTCCAGGAAATCTTCATGATCAGTACCCTCCCCCAGTCAAGAATGAACCATGGCCCTCAAAAAGGATTCTCAGGTCGGTCAGGCCGTATTTCAGCATCGCGACACGATCGGGACCCATTCCCCAGGCAAAGCCGTTGTACTTTTCAGGATCGATCCCGCCGTAACGGAGGACATTGGGGTGCGTCATCCCGCAGCCGAGTATCTCCAGCCATCCCGTGCCCTTGCATATCCGGCATGACGGATTGCGGCCGGAACAGGCGAAACATTCGACATCCATTTCCATGGAAGGTTCGGTGAAAGGGAAATGGCTTGCCCTGAAACGGCTATCCAGGGGACGGCCAAAAATCGCGCCGACGAACGTGTTCAGGCATCCCTTGAGATCTGCGAGGGAAACATCTTCGTCTATCAAAAGCCCCTCCAACTGGTGGAACATCGGGGAGTGAGTCTGGTCACTGTCTCGGCGGTATACCTTACCGGGGACGATGATCCTGAGAGGAGCTCCCCATTTCAGCATGGACCGGACCTCCACAGGGCTCGTATGCGTGCGCAGGAGTTTTCCGCTGTCCAGGTAGAAAGTGTCCTGCATATCACGGGCGGGATGGTGGGGAGGGATATTCAACGCCTCAAAATTGTGGAAATCGTCCTCGATTTCCGGCCCGTAGGCAACTGAAAAACCCATACCCACAAAAATATCGATGATTTCGTTCATGGTCTGGACCACGGGATGAAAAGCCCCCCAGCCCCTGCCTCGGGGCGGCAAGGTTACATCAACGCGATCCGAAGCCTCCATTGCCTCGTCTTCCGCCCTCGCGAGCGAGACTTCCCGCTTTTCAAGGGAGGCCTCGACTTCCTGGCGCAGTTCGTTCAGAGCCTGCCCTGCGGCAGGCCGTTCTTCCGGAGGCAAGCTTCCAAGAGAGCGCAGAAGCTGGGTCAGTTCTCCTTTCTTGCCAAGGAAACGAACCCTTAAAGCCTGAAGGGACTCGCTGTCTTTCGCTTCAGCGAGTTCTTCCATCGACTTTTTACGAATTTCGCCAAGCCTTGCCTGCATCCCGTTCAAGTCCGCATCCCTCCTGCTTCTCGATTCATCAAAGCCACACCTGCTTCTCTCCCATAGAGAAGCGATAACTCTTGCGCAAGTGTCATGATCCTCTTTTGCATTCGCGGGGCTCTCGGCTTGGCCAGCCCGGACGCCCCATCAAGGATCTGTCTTTTCATGCCTAACAGTATAGCGAAAAAAGGGATCGCTATTGGGGACACGCCCCAAAACCCCTCATGTCAGATGGGCATGCCGGGAGATTCTAAGACCATTCGAGAAACAACAGTAGGGTTCCGGTACTGTGAAGCACCAGGAACCCTACTGCGGGAAAGCGTGATGCCTTTCCTTGGCAAGACGCTCCAGACGATTTGCCTTACCTCGCCAGCGCCTCCTTGGACTTCTCAACCAGCTTGACGAAGGCAGCCATATCGTTCACGGCCATGTCAGCCAGGATTTTCCTGTTCAGGTCTATGCCCGATTGCTTGAGCCCATGGATAAAGCTGCTGTAAGACATCCCGTTCATCCTGGCCGCGGCGTTGACCCTGACGATCCAGAGCTTCCTGAATTCACGCTTCTTCGCCTTCCTGTCCCGGAAGGCGTTGGTCATTGACCTCAGGAATGCTTCCCGCGCACGGCGATAGACGTTCTTCTTTCGCCCCCAGTACCCCTTTGTGATGCTGAAAAGCCTCTTGCGCTTACTGTTGCTGGCACTTCCGCCCTTAACCCTTGCCATGGGAGATCACTCCTCTTTTATGTCCGTAGGAAACGAATCAGTTTAATGGGAAACCAGCAGGATCTTCACTCGATCTTCAATGGCCCCGGGCAGATAGCCTTTTCTGCGCAGGGTTCGCGACCTCTTGGAACTCTTGGATTCCAGGAGATGGCTCCTCCCGCCCTTCTTATAGGTCACCTTCCCTGTTCCGGTCGTGCGAAAACGCTTTTTGGCGCCCGAATGGGTCTTCATCTTGGGCATCTGAAAAAGTCCCTCCTTGTATTTTTGAAAAACGGCCGGTTTATGACCTAACCCCGGTTCTCCCCATCTTGCGCTGGCTTGGGAGCCTCTTCCTTCGCCACAGGTTTCTTGGTCGAGGCAAGGGGGGCTACCATCATTCGCATATAACGCCCCTCCATGCGAGGTTCGACTTCAACCTTGCCGTATTCGGCGACATCCTTCTCAACCTTGAGCAGGACTGCCTTTCCTCGGTCGAGGAAAGCCATTTCACGCCCTCGGAAAAACACTGAAACCTTGACGCGGTGTCCACTTTCCAGGAAGCTCCGGATGGCCCTTACCTTGAAGTTGTAGTCGTGCTCGTCGATCTTGGGCCTCATCTTCATCTCTTTGACGGTCTGGACTTTCTGTTTCTTGCGGGCGTCCTTGTCGCGTTTCTGGATCTGGTACTTGTACTTCCCATAGTCCATGATCCGGCAGACGGGAGGAGTAGCCTGCGGAGCGACCTCCACAAGGTCCAGCATCCTTTCCTCTGCAAGCTTCAGCGCTTCCCGAGTTGGAATGACACCCAACTTGACACCCTGATCGTCGATGAGAAGGACTTCCGGCGCCTTGATCTCCTCGTTCACGCTGGGTTCATCCGGCTTGTTAGCTATAGCTCATCACCTCCGGTTTAGAATAAAAAAAGGGACCGCACCTCTGCGGCCCCCACCATGCCTGATTCCCTTCCAGATGTAAGGAAACGGACTCGGCTTGAAAACCCGGCAACTGCCTTGCGGCGTCTTAGGGTGAGGGGAGGGCCCCCTTCTTGTCTCAAGCATACCGGGGAACTATAACACAGTTCCCACCGCTTCACAAGTCATTCAGCGCCTGGGATCAAACTCGCCCTCGAGTTTTTCCCTGAAACCTTCCGGAGTCATGGTTCCCAGGTCCCCGGCAGACCTTTCCCTCACGGCCAGGGTCCCTTCGTTCATCTCGCGTTCCCCGAGAACGATCATGTAAGGAACTTTCTGCAATTGGGCGTCGCGGATCTTCTTGCCAAGCTTCTCGTCACGGGAATCCATCTCGACGCGCACATCCCAGGATTTAAGCATGGACTCCACTTTCCGAGCGTACTCCTCCATTTCCGGCTTGACCGGGATCAGCTTGACCTGGACCGGTGCGATCCAGTACGGGAACGCGCCGGCAAAATGTTCGATCAGGATACCCAGGAATCGCTCAAGGCTACCCAGCACTGTCCGGTGGAGCATCACCGGGCGATGCTGGGCGCCGTCTGCCCCGACATAAGAGATGTCGAATCGTTCCGGCATCTGGAAATCCAGCTGGATTGTCCCGCATTGCCAGGTTCGCCCGATGCAGTCCTCGAGGTGGAAATCGATCTTGGGACCATAAAAGGCTCCATCCCCAGGGTTGACCTTGTAAGGGACTCCACTCTCCCTCAATGCCTCTTCAAGAGCCGATTCCGCTTTCTCCCACATTTCCAGGCTTCCCATCGCGTTTTCCGGACGGGTGGAGAGTTCGACGTGGTAGTTGAAGCCGAAAACATCCCGGTAAACATAGCGCGTCAGGTCCATGATCCCCAGGATTTCCTGCTTGATCTGGGCAGGAGTAACGTAAAGGTGGGCATCATCCTGCGTGAAACAACGAACCCTCATCAATCCGTGAAGAACCCCGGATCTCTCGTGGCGATGGACGATCCCCAGTTCTGCCATGCGCAAGGGCAGGTCGCGATAGCTTTTTAGGGAACTCTTGTAGACGAGGAGGCCGCCAGGGCAATTCATCGGCTTGACGGCGTAGGGTTTCTCGTCAATTTCCGTGAAATACATGTTCTCTTTGTAGTGATCCCAGTGCCCCGAGCGGACCCAGAGCTCCTTGTCTAGGATGAGAGGGGTCCGGATTTCACAATATCCTCTTCGGGTATGCTCTCGCCTCCAGAAATCGACCAGGTTGTTCAGGACAACCATCCCTTTTGGGTGGAAGCAAGGAAACCCTGGACCCTCCGCCTGGATGCTGAAGAGGTCCAATTCCCGCCCCAGCTTGCGATGGTCGCGCCTTCGGGCTTCTTCCATCCTCTTGAGGTAGGAGTCGAGCGCCGCCTTGTCCGAAAAGGCAGTACCGTAGATCCTCGTGAGCATGATGTTCTTTTCGTCACCCCTCCAGTAGGCACCAGCCACGGAGAGGAGTTTCGTGTGCTTCAGAAAGGAAGTGTCGGGGACATGAGGCCCCCTGCACATATCTTCAAAATCACCCTGCCTGTAGACCGAGATCTTCTCGTCCTGGATCTCGCTGACCAGCTCCGCCTTGTAAACCTCGCCTGCCTTCTCATAGCGTTGCAGAAGCTCTTCACGCGGCATGACCAGCTTCTCAACCGGCAAGGCTGCCTTGGCGAGCCTTGACATCTCCTCCTCTATCCCGGCCAGATTTTCTTCCGAGATCGAAACGGGCATTTCAAAATCGTAATAGAAACCGTCCTTTATCGACGGGCCGATCGCAACCTTGGTCCCAGGGTAAAGGTGCAAAACGGCTTGAGCCATCAGGTGTGAAGCGGAATGTCGAAGGATGTGGAGCCCTTCTTCGCTTTCAGCGCTTATGGGTTCTACGACCGCGTCGCTCCCGACAATCGTCCCGAGATCCACCGCCTTGCCGTTTACCAGCGCGGCAACAGCTCCCTTCTGGAGCTTCCATCCCTTAAGGATTTCCAGGGCGCTGGGCTTATCCGCTTCCAGCACTTCACCATTTTTCCCCGTAAATTTTGACATCGTTTCAACCTCCTGGTTGGACGTGGCTTCTTGCGCCATTCTAAACTCCGTGACGAATTACGACAACTCCACCTCACCGGCTTTTGCCGGAATTGAACCCCAATTAATCTTTTGGGGATGTGGCTAAAAATCGCCCCGGGTACTCCTGTTTTTTCCGGCAATACCACGAAGACAGGCACGCCGGAGAACACCGCACACCCTGGATTTTTATGAAAAAAAGGGGGGAAGGGGCTTGAAGCCCCTTCCCCCCCTCGCTGCCGGATTACACTTCTCCCGCGCTACTTTGAGCCTGTGCTGCCAAACCCTCCCGTAGCCCTTTCGGTGTCAGAAAGGGTACTCGATTCTTCCAGTTCTGCCTTCAAGACAGGACAAAAAACCATCTGGGCGATTCGGTCCCCTGGCTGGATCTCGAATGGCTCCTTGCCCAGGTTCATCAGGATGACCCGAACTTCGCCCCTGTAATCGCTGTCAATCGTACCGGGCGTGTTCAGGACCATGACCCCTTTCTTTAGGGCCAATCCGCTCCTTGACCGCACTTGCGCCTCGTACCCCAGCGGGATCTCCAGGTGAAGCCCCGTTCCGACGGCACCCCAGCTACCCGGCTGGATCGTGGCAGGCTCAACCGAACGAAGATCGACCCCGGACGAACCCGGAGTGGCGTATTCCGGAAGAGGTAACCCCTTGGCGCTTTCCTCTCTGATGACCCTGACTCTAATGCCGCTCACCGGGTCCTCTCCCCCGATCCCGCTGTCCGCTTCCTCTTCGATCGTGCCTTTCACCGCCAGGTCTCCGATCCCTTCCTTCCCCATCGCTCCTGCGCGGCCTTTCGGACGAAGGTCCAGCCGCAGCGCTTGCCGCCGCTATCCTTTCCTCACGCGCGAGTTCAAGTGGATAGGCCTCGGGGAACCTTTCGGCAAGATGATGTTCCTCCGCCTTCTCAAGGAGGCGTCGTCGCGTGAGGTTTACCCGGTTCATGTCATCGATCTCTTTCACCATCACGAGGACCATGTCGCCAGGCTTGACCGCATCCTCCAGCTTGGGGACGTGATGGGTGCTGATTTCGCTGACATGCAGCAACCCTTCCTTGCCCGGCAGGACTTCCACGAAGGCCCCGAAGCTAAGCATACGGGTGACCTTCCCGTAGAAGATCTCGCCCGGCTCGGCATCACGCGTAAGGTCGCGAATGATCTGAAGGGCTTTCTTGGCGGATTCCTCGTTGGTCGCCGCGATGAAGATCCTTCCGTCATCTTCCACGTTCATCTTGACACCGGTATCCGCGCAGATTCCCCTGATGACCTTGCCGCCCGGCCCGATGACGTCCCGTATCGAATCCACCGGCACACTGGTCGTGTACATCCTGGGTGCGTAGGGAGAAAGCTCTGGTTTCGGTTCCTGAACGGCCTTTGCCATTTCTCCCAGGATATGCAAACGCCCCTGCCTCGCCTGCCCCAGGGCTTTTTCCAGGATCTCCCTGGTGATTCCCCCGGCCTTGTTGTCCATCTGGAGGGCGGTTATTCCCATTTCAGTGCCCGTGACCTTGAAATCCATGTCTCCATAATGGTCCTCGAGCCCCTGGATGTCCGTGAGGACTTCAACCTTTTCCCCTTCCTTGATGAGCCCCATAGCGACTCCGGCGACAGGACGCGGGATTGGCACCCCTGCATCCATGAGAGCCATGCTTGCCCCGCAAACGGAAGCCATTGAACTCGATCCGTTGGACTCGAGGATGTCCGAGACGACCCGGACAATATACGGGAACTGGTCTTCCGGCGGCATAAGGTTACGGACAGCCCTCTCAGCCAGTGCGCCATGCCCGATCTCGCGACGGCCCGGTCCCCTCATGGGGCGGACCTCCCCGACCGAGTAGGGGGGGAAGTTATAGTGCAGCATGAACCTCTTCGAAGGTTCGTCGATCTTCAGGCCGTCAAGTACCTGTTCGTCCTCGCCCATCATCCCAAGGGTTGTCGTCACGAGGGCCTGGGTTTCTCCCCGCGTGAACAGGGCTGAACCGTGGGTCCTCGGCAGAACCCCCGTTTCGCAGGAAATCGGGCGGACCTCTTCCATCGTCCTGCCGTCTGCCCGACGCCTCTCGTCTACAGTCATCGAGCGCATCGCCTTCTTGACGAGTTTCTCCACGACCTCGGAAATGTACCTCGCAGAATCGGGGTATTCTCCTTCAAGGGCTTCCAGGGCCTTTTGCCTGACTTCCGAAATCTTTTCGTTGCGGAGACCCTTCGCGTGGATGCCGACCGCCTCGTATATCTCGTTGTAATAATCTTTCCGGATCGCCTCATCGATCCCCTCTATGCAAACGGGGTCCGGTATCACGATCTTGTCCTTTCCCGCCTTCTCCCTCGCTTCGATCTGGAACCTGACCAGCCGCTTGATCTGTTCATGCCCGAATTCAAGGGCATCAACCATAAGGGATTCCGGAACTTCCTTCGCACCCGCCTCGACCATCGTAATACCGCCCATGTGCCCAGCCAGGACAAGGTCCAGCGTGCTGTCGAGCAATTGCTGTTCCGTCGGGTTTACGATGAACTGGCCATCGATGCACCCCACCCGGAGGGCGCCGACCGGCCCTTCCCAAGGGATATCCGAAAGCGTAAGGGCCATGGAAGCGGCATTGATGGCTTGTATGTTCGGGGAATTGACCTGGTCAACGGAAAGGACCGTAGAGACCACATGGACATCATTCCTCATGTGGTCGGGGAAAAGGGAGCGAATCGAGCGGTCTATGATCCTGGCGCTCAGGATTGCAGTCTCCGAAGGGCGCCCTTCCCTTTTGATGAATCCCCCCGGGATCTTGCCAGCAGAGTAAAATCGCTCTTCAAAGTCGACAAGAAGGGGGAAAAAATCCAGTCCCTCCCTGGGCTTTTCAGTCATGCAAGCGGTCACGAGCAGAACCGTTTCTCCGTAGCTGACCTTGACGGCCCCGTTTGCCTGCTTGGCAAGCTTCCCTGTTTCAAAGGAAAGCGTCCTTCCTCCAAGCTCGATCGAAAAAGTTTGTGCCATGATCCTTTGAGCCTCCTTGACTCTTCCTATAATTTTTTGTCCTGATGAGCATAACATAGGTTCACAAAAAAAGGCGAGGACGGCATCGCCGTCCCCGCCCAAGGCAGTCGGAACCTAAAGTTAGTGGCGGAGCCCCAACCGCTGGATCAGTTCCTGATAGCGGTTGAAATCCCTTGCTTTCAGGTAGTTCAGTAGCTTCCTGCGTTGGCCGACCATCATGAGGAGTCCGCGGCGGGAGTGGAAGTCCTTTTTGTGGCTCTTAAGGTGCTCCGTAAGGCTGCGGATCCGGTGGGTCAGGATGGCTACCTGGACTTCCGGCGACCCCGTGTCTGCGCCGTGAACCTTGAATTCCTCGATAATCTTCTGCTTCACTTCACGTTCTATCATGGTGACACCCCGTTTCTAGCGAATCCCGAGCCCCAGAATGGGGTTCGAATCCCCAATCCGAGCGCTGGGTCGGAAGACATTTTACCACCCTGCAAAACTTTATGCAAAGAATCCTTTTTCTCCTCTCGACAAGGTCTTTTTCATGTGATTTAATAGAACGGAAATCCCGATTTCATTAGAACTGAGAGGGGGATAACCGATGAAACTGCTGATTATCGAAGACAACAAAGAACTTGTCGAGGTCCTTTCCGAGGGATTCTCGGAAAACGGCTATACGGTCGATTTCACTTATGACGGGCAGGACGGGCTCAAGAAAGCACGCTCAGGAGATCACGATTGTATCATCCTGGACCTGATGCTGCCAAAACTCAGCGGACTGGACATCATTGCGGCGCTGCGCGAAGAGGGGAAAAAGGTTCCTGTGATCATGCTCACAGCAAGGGATTCCATTGAGGATCGCGTTGTCGGGCTGGACCAGGGAGCTGACGATTACCTCATCAAACCCTTTGATTTCCGGGAACTGCTGGCGAGGGTCAACGCTCTTATCCGCAGGATCTCCGAACCGAAGCCTGCAATGCTGCGGTGCGGACATCTAACCCTTGATCCGCTGGCCCGTGAATGCCGTGTCGGGGAAGACACCGTACCCCTGCGGCGCAGGGAATTCGACATCCTCGAGCTGCTCATGAGACATGAAAACCAGGTCTTCACCCGTGACAAGATCATTTCCAATGTCTGGCAGGAAGAGTATGAGGGAACAAGCAATGTCGTGGACGTCCATGTGAAATACCTTAGGGACAAACTGCGCCCCTTCGGGCTAGACCTCATGGTGGTAACCGTAAGAGGTGTCGGTTACAAGGTGGTTTGCCCGGATCAAGCTTAAGGCGGTGCATGAAGAAAGGGCTTCCAATGGTCAAAGAGCGAGCCGGCGGTGACCGGCCCCCTTGCGGGGCGGGCCGGGATCTTGCGGGTATCTTGGCGGAATATTTCGAAACCCTGGATTTCGACCATCCGGGATCCGTTCCTCCCCTTTCGGATGAGGACCCTTCTTTGCGTCGGCTTGAGTCAGCCCTTTCAAATTCCATTGAGCGGTTTAGACGGACCGTCGACGATTTGCGCCGATATACCTCCAATGTCAGCCACGAGCTTCTGAATCCCTTGAGTGTAATCAAGGGTAAAGCCGAGGTGACGTTGCTTCGTCCACGCTCGAAGGAGTTCTACGAGAAGAAGCTGACCGAGATCATTGAACATTCCGTTGCCATGCGGGGCATGATCGAGGCCCTTCTGGAACTCTCCAGGCTCGACCTCGAACGTAAACCTCTCCTCGAGCAAAACGTAAACCTGGAAGAAATTGCGGAAACAGCGTGCAGGAGCTTGAGCCTGATTTTCAACAGGCGCGGGCAGCAAGTGGTAAAGGAAACCGGTCAAGCGAGGGTCAGGGGAAGAAGCGACCTGCTTTTGACCTTGGCCAGCAACTTGTTGGATAACGCCAGCAAGTATTCCCCTCCCGGAGGCAGGATGGGAATTAGGACTTATAGCGACACCTCCTCGGGTGAATCCGTCATGGAAGTATGGGACACAGGGCCAGGGATGTCCGAGGAGGAAATTCGACAGTGCTTCGATTTGTTTTGGAGAGCGGATGGATCCAGGCATATGCCCGGGTATGGAATCGGGTTGCCGCTGGTCTACAGGATAGCCCAGGTCCATGGGGCCAGAATAGAGATGCGTTCGGGAGCGGGGGAAGGTTTGCTCTTCAGGGTGTGTTTCCCGGATGCATAGCAGGCAAAAAGAAGAGGCCAACAAGAAGGGAGGGGGGTACCCCCCTCCCTTCTTGTTTTCCCGGTTTTATCTGATTTTCAGTGGTACGAAGGATGTCCTCCCTTCCCTCCATACCAGCAGGACCAGGTTTTTCCCGCTTGAAGCGGCCAGGGCCGCCTCCCATGAGCGAACGTCCGACACGGCCCTGCCGTTGACACCCTGGATAACGTCTCCAGGCCTCATACCCGCTTTACCTGCAGGGGAATCACCTTCAACCTGCATAACGGCGACACCCCTTAGCGGGGGTAGCCCGAACTTCTGGCGCACACTCGAATCAAGGTTGGAAACCTCGATCCCCATCCTGCCGACAACGCCCTGCTTGCCGCTCGTCCCTTCGGCTGCCTGGTCCGGCAATTCACCGAGACGAACCGTGACGGTTCTCGGATTTCCGCTCCTGAGGATTTCAAGTTTTATGGAATCTCCTGCGGTGTGTTTTCGGACCGCCCTGGAAAGCTCATCCGGTGCCTTGACTTGGACTCCCTCAAAGCGCGTGATGACGTCCCCTCTCTGCAGGCCTGCCTTTTCCGCGGGAGATCCCGGAACGACATCGCTCACGAGAGCCCCCTCAGCGGATTTCAAACCAAAGGCTTCTACGATTTCGGGGGTAACCGGCTGCATGTAAACTCCCAACCAGGCCCTCTTCACTTTGCCATATTTCACGAGGTCATTCATAACCTGCTTCGCTACGTTGATCGGGATGGCGAACCCGATTCCCTGTGCATAGGGAACAATCGCCGTGTTGATTCCAATGACCCGGTTACCGAGATTAATCAGGGGTCCGCCGCTATTACCCGGGTTGATGGCTGCGTCTGTCTGGAAAAACCCGTCAAAATTGAGCTTTTCCAACCTGATGCTCCGGTTCTTCGCCGAAATGACTCCAACGGTAACCGTGTGTTCGAGGCCAAAGGGATTGCCGATCGCGACAACCCATTCTCCAACCTGCGTACGGTCTGAATCGCCCATTTCCAGCACCGGCAAATTCCTGGCCTTAATCCGAATCACGGCGAGATCATAAGTCGGATCCTTGCCGACCACTTCCGCGTCGAATTTCCGCCCATCCGAAAGTGTCACGGTAACCGAATCGGCTTCGTCCACGACATGATTGTTCGTCAAGATCAACCCATCGGGAGTCGCAATAAAACCCGACCCTTTTCCTTCCATAGGGACAACCCTGGAGAACAGGTCGAGCTGGTCCCCGAAAAACTGTTTAAGGAAAGGATCATTCCCGAAAGGCGAGAAGGATTGCCTAACCATGGTCTTCGTGTCGATGTTGACAACAGCGGGTGAAGATTTTTGGGCAATAACCGCTACGGGGTTCCCAGAGAAAACATCTTGCGAAACGGCAGGCGTCACCTGCTTAACGGCTTGAGGCGCCAGGTAGATGATGCCCATGAACAAAAGTGCGACTACAGCGACCAAACCAATTTTCCTGATTTTTTCCATTAGTTTCACCTCTCTTCTGGTCTATGCCTTGCTATTTTATCCTTCGGCACGTTTCACGGTATCGGCTTTTTTACGGAATCTGGGGTCTCCCCCCAAGGCTCGCTAAAAGGCAAGGGGCCCGGTGGCTTCACCGGGCCCCTTGCCTTTTTAATTGAGGTTCAGGCTCTACTGGAGCGAGTGCCGGATTTTGGCCAGACGACGACTCGTCTCTGCGGTTCTTCGCCTACCGACCTCGTCTCGACCTCCAGGTTGTCCTTCAGCGCGATATGCACGATTCTTCGTTCCCAGCTCGACATGGGCTCCATCGTCACCGGGCGCCTCCTGCGCAAGGCTTCCCTGGCAGATGAAAGGGCCACTCGCTGAAGGCTGAGTTCCCGCCTCTCCCTGTATCCGTCGCTATCCAGGCGAACCTGCCGGGAGGGTGCGTTTTCCCGTGTCACCAAGTTCATGATATATTCCAGCGCTTTCAAAGTTTCTCCATACTTGCCGATGATGATGCCCGCATCCGCCCCGGAAAGGTTCAAGACTCCCCCTTCCTGGACCCCTACGGCGACATCCATTTCCATTCCCATGAGAATTTCCGCAAGGAACCTCTTCGACCTAAGCAGGTCAAGGTCTTCTGCTGGGAGCAACTCGACACGGATCTTCCTGGAGAACAACCCGAGGAATCTCTTGCCTTCGTCAAGAACGCTCACCTTGACGTCTTCCGTCAGGATATTCCACTGTCGAGCGGCCTCTTCCACCGCGTTCTCGATTGAATCCGTCTCTATGATCAGAGGCTCCGGGGCATTCATTTCCTCGTCCCTACCTGGCTGGCCGGACATCGATCCTATTCCCCGTCCCTCGTCGGCTTGTTCTTGAAAAGAGTCGGCTTCTTCTCCATCTCGATTTCGGTCGTCTTGACCACGCGCCATTGCTGGAAAACGCTCATGAGGGAGGAAACCCCCCAGTACAGCAGGACTCCACCGGGCAGGTTCAGGCAGATGAATGTAAGGAAAACGGGCATGAACCAGTTCATGAAAGCCATCTGCGGGTTGTTGCTCGCTGAGAGCTGCTGCTGGAACCAGGTCAAGAACCCGATTGACACGAGCAGGAGAAGGTTGGGACCATAAATCCCGACATTCATCAGACCCGCGGGGTTTGCGGCAATACCCGAGAGCAAGGCTGTTATTCCAGGAGTCTGGGCACTAAGTCCTAATGCCTTTCCCATTGTGGAAAGGACGGATTCTTCCAATCCAACGCCGAAAAACGACACCCCGCCGAATTTGAAATTGGTGAGAACGCGGAAAAGGAGGATAAGGATGGGCAACTGGACAAGGAGAGGCAGGCACCCCGCTGCCGGGTTGACCTTGTTTTCCTTGTACAGTTTCATGGTCTCCTCGTTCAGCTTTTGCTTGTCGTTCCCGTGTTTTTCCTGCAGTGCCTTGATCCTTGGCTGGATTTTCTGCATTTTCTGCATGCTGACAAGCTGCTTTTGGTTCAGGGGATGCAGAATGACCCTCACAAGGATCGTAAGAAGGATAATGGCCAACCCATAAGAATGGGTCAACCCATAAAACAGGTTCAGGGTTTTCAGTAACAGTTCTCCTGCTGCATTCCACAAGGTGCCCAAAAGATTCACCATCCCTCTGGTTCAGTTTTTCTCTTTTTTCCCTCTGGCTTCAGGCTCCGGGTTCAAATCCGGCACAGGGTCAAAACCGCCCGGTGACCAGGGTCCGCACCTGAGAATCCTCTTGGTGCCCAGAAGGATTCCCTTTACGAGGCCGTACCGTTCTATTGCTTCATACGTGTAAGCCGAACAAGTCGGCACAAAACGGCAGTTCTTTCCCAGTAGAGGAGAAAAGAAACGTTGGTAAAGGCGAATGAATGAAAGAGCCAGGATCGCCGGGACCGTTTTTTTCAATCCATCTTCCCCCGGTGCGGGTGAAAGGTGAGCGGAACTCCCGGGCTCAGCATCCCTTCCCTTGCAAGCAGGGCCGCGAGATCCGCGTAGACCTCGCGTGGTCCTGAATCCAGCCCGGCTGTTCGCAACATGGCGACGATCCAAATCCCGTCTTTCATCCAGGGACGGCAGTGCCTGAAAGCCTCCCGCAGGATCCTTCGCCCCCTGTTCCTGACGACGGAAGTTCCCTGTCGCTTCCCCACGGCGACACCCAGTCTGAAAGGGCCCTCCCCGGTGTCTAGAAACAACAACCGCACCAGCTCACCCTTGACGCGTCGGCCGGTGCGGAAGACAAGATCGAACTCCCATCCCTTTTTCAGTCTAAGGTTAGCTGGAAAGCGGAAAGGATGACCCATCTAGACTGCGAGGCGCTTGCGCCCCTTGCGTCTCCTGTTGCGGATCACGCGACGCCCCGTAGGGGAACTGGAACGCACGAGAAAACCCATTGTCCGCTTGCGGCGCGTTTTATGGGGTTGAA
>DAIMJI010000020.1:0-22325 GCA_036722335.1 Synergistales bacterium
GAGCGGGATTCGTGGTGCCGATCTGCGGGACGATCATGACGATGCCGGGACTCCCGAAGAGGCCGGCTGCCGAATCCATCGACGTGGACGAACAGGGCCGCATCTCCGGGCTCTTCTAGGAAGAACAATGGCCAATATCCTGGATGGGAAGGAAACGGCTAGGATAATCAGGGAACAACTGAGGCAGCGTTGTTATGAATTGAAGGAAAAGGGGTTTGTTCCCGGCCTTGCCGTTGTTTTGGTGGGAGACGATCCTGCCTCCTCGATATACGTTCGCCAGAAAGAAAAGGCCTGTATCGAGGTCGGTTTCAGCTCGTTCCGTTACGGCTTGCCAGCCTCTGCAACAGAACCCGAACTGTTGGGGCTTATTGACCGACTGAACCAGGACAACCGGGTCCACGGGATCCTGGTCCAGCTTCCGCTTCCCGGGGGGCTTTCCGCTGAACGAGTCATCGGAAGGATATTCCCCGGAAAGGACGTGGACGGGTTCCACCCGGTCAACGTTGGCCTGCTTTCCTGCGGATTGCCCGGAGTGGTTCCCTGCACCCCCAAGGGAGTCTTGAGAATCCTTCGTGAGTATGATATTCCCCTTGAAGGGAAAAGGGCTGTTGTGGTGGGAAGGAGCAACATCGTCGGCAAACCTGTGGCCAACCTCCTGCTCGGAGCGAACATGACCGTCACGGTCTGCCATAGCAGGACACCGGACCTCGCTCGGGAAACCCTGCAGGCGGATGTCGTTGTCGCGGCTGCGGGAAAGCCGGGCATTATCGGCGCTTCGATGGTGAAAGAGGGGGCGGTCGTGGTGGATGTGGGGATTCACAGGACTCCGGAAGGAATCGTGGGAGATGTGAAGTTCTGCGAGGTAGCCGAAAAAGCCTCCTGGATAACCCCGGTTCCGGGAGGGGTTGGCCCGCTGACGATCGCGATGCTGATGGAAAACACCATGGAACTGGCCGAAAGAACGAGGGGGGAAGGCAATCAATGAGTTTGAAAACACCGCCCGAGGTGGCAGTCGAAGCCTGTGTCGCCGCCAGGAAAAAGTCAGAGTGGACGGTGTCGCAGATGGCTATCCTGGGTGGCCTGGCCGGGGCGTATATCGCCCTGGCCGGCTACCTGTACGCGATAGTGACCCAGGATGCGGCAACATTTTCTGGGATTGGGGTGTCGCGTTTCCTGGGGGGGTCGGTCTTTTCTCTCGGACTGATCCTCGTGGTGCTGGCGGGAGCCGAGCTTTTCACTGGAAACTGCCTTATGCCCCTGGGGTCCCTTGCGGGTTGTGTCTCGGTCAAAAGCCTGTTGAGGAACTGGTTCTGGGTTTACCTGTCCAATCTTGCCGGTTCGCTGCTCGTCGTGGCAATCCTGTTCGGGGCCGGCTTGCTACAGGGTCCTATCGGAGTCCACCTGCTGAAAATATCCGCCGCCAAGGTTTCCCTTCCTTTCACCCAGGCCCTGTTGCGCGGGATCCTCTGCAACTGGCTCGTGGTCCTGGGAGTCTGGATGGCGATGGCGGCCACGGACGTCACGGGCAAGATCCTGGCCATCTATTTTCCCATCATGGCCTTCGTGGCCTCGGGGTTCGAGCACTGCATCGCGAACATGTTTTTCATCCCCGCGGGAATTCTCGCCTCATGGAACCCGGAGATTGTCGCTTCAGCAGGGCTTCCCGAAGGGAAGCTGGCCATTGTGAACGTGTCCGGGTTCCTTCACAACCTCCTGCCGGTGACAATAGGGAACATCATCGGCGGGGCGCTGTTCGTCGCGGTTCTTTACTACGTGGTATACAAGGAGAGGGTCAGGGCAAGCTGATCCGGTAAACCGCAAGTCAAGAACCGGACGGCTGGATCAGGCATAAAGGCAGGACATACTGGTAATCTGGCTTGGTTTACAGGGCAAAAAACAAGGGCCCCAGGTTTCTGCCCAGGACCCTCTTCGAGATAGGGAACCGCTTCCATTATGGAACGGTTCCTGCTTGTCGGGCTGTGCCGCACCCATAAGAGCCGCACCCCACCCTTACAAGCCGGATTTCTTCCCGCTGGCAAGCGCCACACAGAGAAGAAAGCCCCCCAATTTGCCGTGACAAGCCGTACCATGGTTTGCTTTCGCTTTGCCGTGCCTTGTCGTACTGCGCCTTTCTTGCTCATGCGAGCCTTACTTCGGCGAGCCGTACATGCCGTGCTTGGCTTTGCAACGTCTTACCACGCAAGTCCTACCTCGCATGACCCATTATACGGACAAAAAGCTTACATTGCAAGTCGTAATGTAAGTCTATAAAAAATACAATTTCACCTATGGATGTCCAGCTGAACCTTGGCGAAAGATCGGGCCAAGGGTGTATAAATCATGTGGAATTGAATGGCCTTAGGGTCGTCACCCAGTTTGGAAGGAGTTGATGGTTCGTGTTCATCAAGAGTGCAGCGGAGACTGTCATGAACCGGGAGGTGTCTACAGGGGAAAACTAGGCTGTACACCTCCCGAGAGTTCTCAAAAACCCTATGGACTTTTTGGAGGAGAGAAAGTTGAAGAAAATCGATATGGAAAATATTGGGCTCAGCCAGAGGTTCATCACTGAGTCCAGTGCTTTTTCGGGTTTTTATGTCAGCCGCGTGATTTCCCAGCACAAGGACTGTTATCGGGTTATCACGGAAGATGGCGAGTTGACCGCCGAAATTTCCGGCAAGTTTCGTTTCGATGCGAAAACCCTTTCGGATTACCCCGCGGTGGGCGACTTCGTGATGCTTGACCGAAACGAGGATGCCAGCGGTAAAGCGATCATTCATCATGTCCTGGCAAGGAAAAGCGCCTTCATCAGGAAGGCCGCCGGGACATCGAACGAGGAACAGGTCGTCGCGTCGAACATTGACACGGTTTTCATCTGCATGTCGTTGAATAGGGATTACAACCTTCGCCGGTTGGAACGATATCTTGGGATCGCCTGGGATAGTGGCGCCGTTCCCGTTATCGTCCTGACCAAGGCGGACTTGTCGGGGGAGGACCTACCGGATAAGTTGCTCGAACTGGAAAGAGTCTCCCTGGGGGTCGATGTTATCGTGACCTCCAGCCTGACTGCCGAGGGGTACGCTCCCATCCGGGGCTACCTTGCCAGGGGCAGGACGATTGCGTTTATCGGTTCGTCAGGCGTCGGAAAGTCAACCCTGATCAACCGGCTGATCGGCCGGGACGCTCTTCAAACAAGGGAAACGAGGAGCGATGACAGGGGCCGGCATTCCACGACAAGGCGAGAGTTGGTCATCATTCCGGGCGGGGGCGTTGTGATCGACACTCCTGGGATGAGGGAACTCGGGATCGAAAGCGCTGATCTTGGTAGAGCCTTTTCAGATATCGATGAACTGGCCCGGAAGTGTAGGTTCAGCGATTGTACCCACACCTGTGAACCGGGCTGTGCTGTTCGGCAGGCCA
Source organism: Synergistales bacterium (assembly GCA_036722335.1). Lineage (GTDB taxonomy): Bacteria > Synergistota > Synergistia > Synergistales > 79-D21 > 79-D21. The sequence continues at coordinate 3,418 of DAIMJI010000020.1, forward strand.
TAAATGAAGGGCTGATCCAGGCAGAAAGGCTTTCAAGCTACCAGAAACTGAAAAAGGAAGCGAAGTACGAAGGCTTGAATTCGAAACAGATCGAAGCCGAAAAGATCACGGCGATGTTCGCGGAAGTCGGCGGGATAAAAAATGCCCGGAAGCTGGCCAAGGCGAAAAACTGCCGGGAATATCCCGGGGCCGTCGACAGGAAGCAGGGAAGGCATTCGCGGTGATCGGCTCCGCCCCTGGTGAGTTGGGCCTGGTTTCGCCGTGAAGTTTCGTGTGTGTTCAGGGGAACCCCGTCCGGGGTTCCCCTTTTTTATGGGAAGGGTTCGGAAAGAACGGGAGAAGGGGAGGGGCGGAGGCAAAAAAGACTAAATAGACAGGCAATTCGGATATTTAATGTGTGTGCGTTGATTTATTTCCCCTGGCCGGAATGGAAAATAGTAACAAATTCTCGCCCGGCCCACTCCGAGCTAAAAGAAAAAGCAAAAACCCCAAAAGGCAAAAATACCAATAGTTATTAAAAGGGCAAAGATGCCTTTATGCATACGAGTCGTTTTTAACTTAATTTTTATTTGACTAAAGTGGGATAGCGTTATAATAGCGCCGGTTTTAATAAGGACTCTGTCGCATTATGAAAAAAAGAAAATTAAAAGATTCGGGGAGGTGGGAACCGGGAGAACTGGGGAGCAGGCGTGCTGGTGAATGGCGAATCAAAACCTAAGACCCGCTAGACGAGGAGGAGGAAAACAGGCATGTCTAAGATGAATCCTTACGAAATGTTCCTCAAGCAGGTTGACGAAGCGGCTCCATTCCTGAAAGTCGAGCAGGAGTTCATCGATATCCTCAAGGAACCGAAAGAAGTCCTGGAGATTACCATTCCCCTGCGCCTGGATGACGGGACCGTGAAGGTCGTCAAGGGGTGGCGGAGCCATCACAACAACGCCCTTGGCCCCTACAAGGGCGGCGTACGGTATCACTCCAACGTCTGCAAGGAAGAAGTCATGGCCCTTTCGGCCTGGATGTCCATAAAGTGCGCTACCGCGATGCTGCCTTATGGCGGCGGCAAGGGAGGTATCAGGATCGCCCCGCGCGAACTGTCGCAGGGCGAGCTGGAACGCCTCAGCCGGGGATTCGCGCTGGGAATCTCCAGGTTCATGGGGACCGACGTCGACATTCCCGCACCGGATGTTTACACCACTCCCCAGATCATGTCCTGGTTCGTTGACACCTATGAAAAGGTAAAGGGATGGAGCGAACCCTCCTGCTACACGGGAAAGCCGCTTGAGCTCGGCGGTTCCCTGGGGCGCGGGGACGCGACGGCCCGAGGCGGGATGTATGTTCTTCGCGAGGCCCTGAAAGACATGGGACTCCTGGGCAAACCCCTGACCGCGACGATCCAGGGCTACGGAAACGCCGGCAGCTTTGCGCACGCCCTTTACGACCAGATCGGCATCAAGGTGGTGGGGGCTTCCGATAGCAAGGGCGGCACATACAACCCGAAGGGGCTCGATTACGCTGACCTCATGAAGCACAAGCGGGCGAGCGGAACCGTTTCGGATTACCCGGGAGGCGAGAAGGTGTCGACCGACCAGATCCTGGAAGCCCCGGTCGATATCCTTATCCCGGCGGCCCTGGAGGGTGTCGTCAATGAGGCAAACGCCGCGAAGGTCAAGGCGAAGATCGTCCTGGAGCTCGCCAATGGGCCGACGACTCCCGAGGCGGACGTGATCCTTCACGAAAACGGGACCCTCGTGATTCCCGACGTCCTGGCCAACTCGGGAGGCGTTACGGTGAGCTGCTTCGAATGGATCCAGGGGCGGACAGGGGACTTCTGGAGCGAGAAGACTGTTCACGAGAAGCTGGATGAGCGGCTTACCCAGGCGTTCGGCGAAATATGGAAGATCAAGAAGGAACATAACATTCGCATGCGCCAGGCAACCTACGTTCGTGCCATGGGACGGATCATTTCCGGAATGCGTTTCCGGGGAATCTGGCCCTGATCCTGGGGAAAACCTAGAGCGGGAATGGAATCGGAAGGGCCTCAGCAGAGGCCCTTCCGAAATCCAGGAACAAGAAGGATGACGGGGAGGTGGCCCCTGTGGGGCAAATCTGGAGGGATGGCCTGACCGACCAGTTATGCAGGGCGATTGTCGCCCTGGAGACGAAAGAAGAAGCCTATGATTTCCTGGAGGATGTCGCAACGGTAAGCGAAATCCGTTCCCTGGCCCAGCGGCTGGAAGTCGCAAGATTGCTTGATGGAGGCTATACCTACCCGCAGATCATGCAGCAGGTGGGAACAAGCTCGGCCACCATAAGCCGGGTCAAGAAATTCCTGGAGTACGGGGAGGAGGGCTACAGGATGGTCCTGGCCCGCCTCGGGAAAACATCGAACTGAATAGGGCGGCTTGCCCCGATGAAGGACCTCATGGAGCAGTTCCTTTATGTCGTTGCGACTTGTCCGGGTCTCACCGACCGTGAGATCACGGACAGGCTCCTGGGCAGGCAGGCAAGGGTGCAGGCTGTCAATCACGCTGCCCACTTGCTTGAGAAAAAGGGAAAAATCAGGAGGCATCGTCGAAGGGACGGCCTGGTCGGCAATTTCTTTGAAGGGGAGTCAACGATTCGACCCGGTGCGATCCCCCCGTCACTAAGAGAGCCTGGAGGACCGGCCTTGAACATGACGGAGGAGGAAGTGAAAAGAAGAATCAGGAAATGGCTTGAAGACTCCGGCTGGGTAGTCCGGGTGATAGAGGGAAAGCCTCGCGATGGAGGGGTAGAGGCGAGGCGGGGAGACGACAGGTGGATCATCGAGGCAAAAGGCAGCGGATCGAGGAGCCCGGTCAAGAACACCTACTTCCTGACCGTCCTCGGGGAAACCCTCCAGAAGATGGATGATCCCGGAGCCAGGTACAGCATTGCCTTGCCGGATACGGCCAAGTTCAGGAAATTGTGGGAGAAACTCCCTGAGCTCGCAAAATCGCGCATGGGAATAACGGCCTTGTTTGTCGGGGAAAATGGAACCGTCGAATTGGCAGGCTGAAAACGATTTTATGCCCCTTTAATAAAGAAACCATCCCAGCAATTTTCCTCCCGTGGTTTTTCGTGGAACCTATCCCCTGCCTGTCCCGCGCCAGTATGGCGATTCTTACCGGATGATGCTACAGTCTAATGAATCAATAGGACTGGAGCGTGATCGCAGTGACGATGCTGAAAGGGACCCAAACGGCGGAAAACCTGATGAAGGCCTTCGCGGGCGAAGCCCAGGCGAGGACACGCTACACGTATTATGCGTCCATCGCGAAAAAGGAAAACCTGGTGCAGATTTCGAATATCTTCACGGAAACGGCCGAGAACGAAAAGGAGCACGCGAAGAGGTTCTACAAGTTCCTGGTGGAAGGGATGAACGGGGAAAAGGTGGTCGTTAACACGGCTTACCCTGTTGCCATGGGGGATACGGCACAAAACCTCCTTGCCGCCGCGGAAGGTGAAATGGAGGAGTGGGGCGAAATGTATCCGTCCTTCGCCGAAGTGGCGGAAAGGGAAGGGTTCCCGGAAATTGCGACGGTCTTCAGGAAAATCTCGGAAGTGGAGAAGCGGCACGAAGCCAGGTACCGCAAACTTCTCGCCAACCTCGTTTCAGGACAGGTTTTCAGGAAGCCGGAAGCCGTGGAATGGAAGTGCAATAACTGCGGATACATCCATAAGGGCGATTCAGCGCCTGACATGTGCCCGGCTTGCGCACACCCGAAAGGACATTTCGAGGTTTTCGTCGAAAATTACTAACGGCTATTCCTCGGGGAGCTTGTACGATTCCGGGCCTTGGAGGGCCTGTTTCTCCATGGCTTTCTCAAGCCGCGCGAGGATGTCCGCCATGATGGCGTCCTGGTGGACCAGGTGTTCCATCAGGACCTTGATTTCCTCCTCGGACCTCTTGTTTATCATGAAATCTTCCTCGGCCATCAGGCGGTCCTTGTCGGCCTGGCGGTTCTGGCTCATCATGACCACCGGCCCCGTGTAAGCCGCCTGGAAGCTCAGCATCAGGTTGAGCAGGATAAAGGGGTAGGGGTCCCAGGCCTTGAAGAAGTTCGGGTCCTTGTGCCCCTGGTAGACGAGATAGAGGTTCAGGGCAATCCAGAAGAGGATGAGCACGCTTTGGAAGATGATGAAGGGCCAGCTCCCGACGACCTTGGCGACCTTGTCGGCGACGTGCTGGCCCAACGTCAGTTTTTCCCGGAATTCGCGGTTTACGTTCCTGGCTGAATGACCTCGGGCGTAGTGGGCCGCCGGTCCCTTGATATGTATGGTCATTCCCTTCAACCCCCGTTTCTTGAGGAAGTGGTCGATCCAATCATATGGGAAGCACGAGTTCTCGTGACGGGTCCAGTCTTGGGACGGAACTGAACCCGTCTACCCCGCAGCGGAAATCGAGATCTTCCGGGAAGCCCTTTCAATGAGGCGACTCGCGTGCTTGAGTCCTCCTTTTACGGTCAGGGCAGGACTTGCAAGTTTGTGCGCACCGCTTTGGGGCTTAGGACCCTGACCAGTGTTTCGATCGCTTCAAGGTGTTCCCGGAGGACATTCCCGGGAATGGAGGGGGCGCCGTAAACGGTGAACAGGGCGCGGGAGGTCCCTTCGGTGATGAATGTCCGGTTGTCCGGCCCGTAGAGGACGCTCGAGAGGATCCCGTTCCCGTCCGCGAGGAACATGTCCCTTTCCTGGAGCCGGCACTCCTTTCCGCCCATGGCCTGGTAAGTTTCTTCCCCTCGAGCGACCTCCAGCCGCAAGGGGGGATGGATCCTGTCCAGGTCGTGCCCCGCGGTCAGGAAACCGTTCTCCAGTTCCGCCATGAACATGGCGGAAACGAGAGCCGATGGGGAGAAGATGGGTTTGCCCTTAAGGGCGACGGATACGAGTTGGGCCAGCACCGGGTATCCCTGGCCGAAGCCGCGGAAGTACATCTCATAGGCTTCAAAGGGAAAAGCCTTCCGCATTTCGGCCCTGGTTTTCCCCTGCCAGGCCATGCGAAGCTTGCTTTCCAGGCTGTTCTTCCTCTCTTCGATGCCCGGGTGTCCCCGGGTGTTGGCGATCCCTTCAATGGCAAGGATGCCAAAAGAAGCCTCGGGAAAAGCGGACTTCCAGGCGGTGGATATTTCGATCACGATTTTATCCTCTCCTTTCACGATAGAGAGGAAAATTCTTTCCGGCCTCTCCATTGATTAGCATAGACCATATTGCGCTCGAAGCGGAAAGGGAATTAGATGAAAGAGTAGAATGGATGAATGGCACTTTCGAGGAGAGAACAAGAGATTTCCAAGGGTTTCTTTTGGGTGATCCTTCTTTCCGGACTGCTCCTTCCATGGGGAGTCGGCTTGTGGGTCAAGCTGACTCTACAGTCGCAGGGCAGCCCGACATGGCCGTGGGTCTTTTTCCTCCATCCCGGAATCTTGCTGGTCGAGATCCTTGTTTCGGCCTACTGGGCCCTGCCGTTCACTGGCCTGGCCCTGCTAAGCCGTTACGGCCTCGAAAGGCGCCTGCCGTTTTTCAACCTGGCTCCCATGGAAAGGCTGGTTTGCGTCGCACTTTCCTTCATCGTTGGCGTCTTCAAGGCCATCCCGCTGTTCAAGGCCCTTTTCTGGAAATTCCATCCCATCTCCTTCCTTTACCCGTGGTTCGTCTGGCACGGGGGAATGGACATGCTTGCGGCGCTTCTTGGAGGGTGGGTCCTGTGGGGAACCGGGAAAAGGATCTTCAAGGGAAAATAGAATAGCGCGTTTTTTGCCAGGGGATTCGAGAAAGGGGGGTAAATCCTTGTCCCATCTTCGAAAAGCCGTTTTCTTCTTGTGTTCGGAAGAGGTGGACCCAGTCGCGGGCAGGGTGTACCAGTCCGCCCGGGAAACCTTCGGGCTCGAGAGCACCGAGCTTCTTGTCGACGGAATGCCGGTCATGAAATACGTCAATGGGGAAGGGGACCTTTTTTATTTCGTCCGGACGGAAAAGGTCGTCAGTCACGACTATGCCCGCTACCTGCCGGTCATGAACGCCCAGTTCCAGGATTTCGACTTGGCCGGGATCATCACCTGGCATGGTGGGGAAAATGCCCCGGACGGGATCCTGACGAGCCATACGACAGGCGATGTCGATTCCGGGACCTTTGGGCCCGCGAATCCCGCTTTCATGAGGAACCTTCTTCTTTCGATGGAAAAAAACAGGCTGGAAGAAGGGTTGCTGGATTTCAGGGTCGTCACGGAGGCAACGCACTGGTCGGGGATGGTTTATGGCGGAGGGGTTCCAAAAATGGTCCCGCAATACCCGGTACCGATGCTCGACATCGAGATCGGCAGCACCCCGGGTTCCTGGACGAGCGAGGGAGCGGCCAAGGTCCTGGCCAATTCCCTGGTTGCCGTTTTCAAAAGTGACGGCCGCAGGCTGAGAAACCTGCTCTGTGCGGGGGGAGTGCACTTCGAGCCCGCTTTCGCGGGCGCCGTGTTCCAGGAATGGAATGATGAGGCCTTCGGGGTTTCCCACATATTGGCGAACCAGTGGCTGGTCACGGGAAAGTACGAGGAGCCGGACGGCCCCGCAAGACTCGAAGCCTGCGTCGCGACGATCCGGGGAGGGATCGAGGGGATTGCCTTTCACGACAACCTGAAGGGGGTCTACAAGGATCGGTTCAGGAAACTGGCCTCCGACCTCGGCATTCCCGTTTTCAAGCACCAGGCGCTGCGGCGCCCGGAAGCGATCCCATGGAGCAAATAGGTAACGGTTTGAGGGCTTTTTCTGCTGTGCGGACGGTAAAATAAGAGGTAAATCCAGGTTTCCATACGTTGCCGAGGAGGGGAAAAGATGGTCAGGGAAGTGAATATCGACTGGTCCAACCTGAGTTTCAAGTACATGAAGACGGACCTGCGCTACGTTTCGAGGTGGAAAGACGGGAAATGGGACGAAGGGAAGCTGGTGGAAGACAACATGATCTGCATCAGCGAGGCTTCGACCGTCCTTCATTACGGGCAGTCCTGCTTCGAGGGCCTCAAGGCGTATCGCACGAAGGCGGGGAAAATCCAGTTGTTCCGGCCCGACATGAACGCGAAGCGGATGCAGGAGAGCTGTCGGAGGATCCTGATGCCGGAGGTCCCGGTTGAGAAATTCATCGACGCCTGCCTGCAGGTTGTCAAGGCAAATGAAGGATACGTGCCCCCCTACGGGACGGGTGCGACGCTCTACCTGAGGCCTTTTGTCTTCGGGACGGGCGACACGGTCGGAGTGGCTCCTGCCCCGGAATACCTCTTCTGCGTTTTCTGCCTGCCGGTGGGGGCCTATTTCAAGGGGGGCCTGAGCCCTGTCAATTTCACGGTTTCCGACTACGACAGGGCGGCACCTTTCGGTACGGGTGCCGCGAAGGTCGGGGGGAACTACGCGGGCAGCCTGATGCCTCATGCCGCGGCGGTGAAGAAGGGGTATGCGGACTGCATCTACCTTGATCCGGCGACCCATACCAAGATCGAGGAGGTCGGGGCGGCGAACTTTTTCGGGATCACGAAGGACAACAAGTTCGTCACGCCGAAATCTCCCTCGATTCTTCCGAGCGTCACGAAGATCTCACTCCTCCATCTGGCGAAGGAAGTCCTGGGGATGGAGACCGAGGAGCGGGATGTCTTCATCGACCGCCTGGACGAGTTCGCGGAAGCAGGGGCTTGCGGGACCGCCGCGGTCATCACGCCGATCGGTGGAATCGAGCACAAGGGAAAAACCCACACTTTCTTCAGCGAGACGGAAGTGGGGCCCGTTACGAAGAAACTCTACGAAACCCTCACGGGGATCCAGTTTGGTGATATCGAGGCGCCGGAGGGGTGGATCGTCGAGGCCAGGTAAGGCTTGGTCCCTCGAAGGGGTGAAAGCGAAGGAGGAAGCCGGTATGGAGAAGGTCAACATCGGAACGAATCCTTTCCTGTTGCCCATGCCCATGGTCATCGTGGGAACCTGCATCGGGGAAAGGCCGAACTTCATGGCGGTGGGTTGGGCGAGCCGGGTCAACGTGAGGCCCGCGATCATGAGTGTCGCGATCGGCCGCCATGCGACCGCGGAGGCGATACTGAAAACCGGTGAGTTCAGCATCAATATTCCCTCCGTCGACTTGGTCCCGCAAACGGACATAGTGGGGATGGTCAGCGGTTCCGAGTTCGACAAGTCGGGGCTTTTCGAGGTTTTTTTCGGTTCGCTGGGGAAGGCCCCCATGATTCGTCAATGCCCGGTAACCATGGAATGCAAGGTGATCCGGGACGTCGAACTTCCGATGGACCGACTTTTCATCGGTGAAGTGAAGGGGGTCTGGTCGGAAGAAAGGTTCCTCTCCGGAGGCAGCCCGGATATCGAAAAAGTCCGCCCATTCTGCCTGACGATGCCGGACAATCGCTACTGGTCTGTAGGCCCGGCGGTGGGAAGAGCCTGGCATGACGGCATCGGTTTAAAGGACCGGCTGCCAAGGTTGCCGTAAGAGTCGTTTTTTCCAGTCGAACAAAGGCAGGGGGAGTCCCCGGAAGGGGATTCCCCCTGTTTTATGGCAATTGCCCTTGCCCTGTTTCGTAAAATAGAATATTATGGCTATAAAACTACGAAAAGGGAGAAATAAGACATGAATAATATAGATAAAAAAGCGATCAGGCAGCTCATGGAGAAAGCGCGGACGACTTGGGCCGAGTTGGGGGTGATTCTTGGGTTGTCTGCTCCCGCTGCCGCGGACAGGGTCAGAAAACTTGAAGAAATGGGCGTCATCAAGGGGTATGCGGCTTTGGTCAACCCCGAAGAGGCGGGATGCGGTCTCGGAGCCCTGGTTTCCGTCACGCTTGAAAGGCCGGAGGTCCGGGCGGGTTTTCTGGAAATGATCCGGGAAATGCCTGAGGTCCTTGAGTGCCACCACGTTGCGGGGGAGGAGGATTTCATCCTGAAGGTCCGTTGTGCCGATACCCGCGCACTGGAACGGGTCATCAGCGAACGGATCAAGAGCCTGCCCGGGATGAGGACTCGAACGACCGTCATCCTGTCGACGATCAAGGAAACGCCCGTGTTGCCCCTGGCGGTGGAGTGACGACAGAATGGACGCGGGTTTCCTGTTTTTTGCCAAGGGAGTCGTTCTCGGTTTTTCCATCGCCGCCCCGGTCGGTCCCATCGGAATCCTTTGTATCCGGCGTACCCTGGGAGGAGGGATGCTGCAAGGGTTCCTATCGGGCGTGGGAGCAGCCACGGCGGACGGGATTTACGGAGCCCTGGCGGCTTTCGGGGTGACCGCGGTTTCGTCTGTCCTGATCGAGAACCAATCCCTCATCAGGCTGGTCGGCGGACTCTTCCTTCTTTATCTCGGCGTTTCGACATTTCGAGCCGCTCCTGCCGCTCTAGGGGCGAGAGAAAATGGCATGGGGCTCCTTCGAGCCTATATTTCGGTGTTTTTCCTGACGGTTACCAACCCGATGACCATCCTTTCGTTCGGAGCCGTCTTTGCGGGCCTGGGAATTGGCGCTGTAAACGGAAGCCCAACGCTTGCCGGCTCGATGGTGCTGGGAGTGGTTACGGGCTCCATGCTCTGGTGGCTGGCCTTGAGCGGAACGGTCGGCCTGCTTCGCTCGAGGTTCGACCAGGGGAAATTGCTCTGGGTGAACCGGGTTTCCGGGTTCATTATCGGCTGTTTCGGGGCCTTCAGCCTGGTCTCCCTGCTTGGCTAGCTCTCCGCCATTTTCCGGGCGGCCTCGGCCGATGTCAGGACCGGTACGATCTCGAAATCGACGAGATCTTCCCAGTGAGAGGTCCATTCCCTGACATTGGCTTCGCTTTCCGCCTCCATGACCTGGAAACAGCGGTGGAAGCCGGAATCTACCCAACTGTTGTGATAGAGCACCCCTTCCGGAGCCATCCGGCCCTTTTCCCGGAACCGCCGATAGACTTCGGGGGCTTTCCCTGGCTTGAAGTGTTCAATGATCATGAAAAGCATGTGGCGCGACCTCCTTTATTATCGTCTGTCAGCAGGCTTTCAGGGCCACTCTCCCCAGTGCCATGCCCAGGACGACGGCTGTAATCCCAAGTCCGTTTTGCAGAAGGAGATTAAAGAGAGCATGATGGAGGACCGAATTTTCGGCCTGCCGCACGACATCCAGCATAAAACTAGAAAACGTCGTAAACGCGCCAAGGAAGCCCACAAACAGGGCGAGACGCGCCTGAGGGCCGATCGAGATTTTTTCGCCGAGGAAGACCGCAAGGAAACCGATGACCAGGCAGCCAATGAGGTTGACGGTGAAGGTCCCCCAGGGAAATCCCTGTCCGCAGAGGTCGTGCACGAGGTGCGACAGGGCGTAGCGGCAGATCGTTCCGGCACCCCCGGCAAGGGCGAGCAGGGCAATGGTCTTCAAGGAGAATCCTCCCTATCGATGACAGGATCGGTGCGTTTGGGCCAGGCCAAATCCTTGTCGAAACGGGGAAGTCTGTCAAGACGCCTGGAATGTTTTCCCGTTTCCCGGGCTGGCGGCAAATTTGAAACAGTCAGTAATTTCCCGTATCGTGGAATGGGTGTTTTCCGCGAGGCCCATATATTCGAAGAGGTTTATCCTTGGGTTGCAAAGAAGGAAGCGAACTTCCTTCCTCCCAATTTATAAGGCCTTGGCTCAACCCCCTGCCAGGGCCTTTTTCCTTGCCAGAAGGTTGGAGCCAGAAGAAAGAAGCGATCTGGACTTTGCTTTCGCCCGAGTGTAGAATTTGGCTTCATAGCCCGGAACAATCCAAAGGAGGGTGCTTGATGGTTTCCTGCAGGAAGATGATCCTGATGTTTGCTCTATCGGCTTTCATCCTGTCGACCCTTTCCGGCCTTGCCCTGGCGGGGGAAAAGATAGGAGTCATCGAACCCCAGACCGTGCTTTCCCAGCACCCCAAGATGGCCCAGGTCAAGAAGCAGATCCAGGCGGTCATGCAGAAAAAACAGGAAGAGGCCAAGGCCGCGATCGCCAAGGAACAGGATAACAAGAAAAAGGCCGAAATCTACCAGGCAAAGCAGAACGAAGCGGCTGCCGAAGAACAGAAGCTCATGGCCCCCCTGCTGAAGGATATTGACGCGGCGATCCATTCCGTCGCGAAGGCCAAGGGGCTGACGCTTGTTGTCGATGTTGCCCAGGCCCTGATGGGCGGTGTTGACATCACCTATGATGTCATCGCGGAATTGAAAAAGAGCGCTGGCAACTAAGCGGTCCCGGGAAAAACGGAAGGGCCCCCCATCTCCAGGGGGGCCCTTCTTTTTTTGCCATACCCGCCGCTTGGTTGGAGATTCGGAAAGGCATTGATAAAATAGCAAGTTAAATAGGCGCTTCTATGAATACCTGCGGAAATTGCGGGAAGGAGATGAAGACATGGACTTGGGACTCAAGGGAAAATGCGCCCTGGTCATGGCCTCGAGTTCCGGGCTTGGCAAGGCAATCGCCACCGAATTCGCGAGGGAGGGCGCCAATGTCATGCTTTTCAGTCGCTCGGAGGAGGAACTGGAAAAAACGAAACGGGATATTCTCGGCGAGACCGGGAACGAACCGGGCTGCTTCGCGGGAAGCATCACAAGCCCCGCAGACATCAGGGAACTGGTGAAAACGACGGTCGAAAGGTTCGGGCCCGTCTATGCCCTTGTCAACAACACGGGGGGGCCCCCTCCGGGAACCTTCGACGCATTCGATGACGAGGCGTGGCAAAAGGCCTACGAACTGACACTGCTTTCCTATATCCGGACGATCAGGGAGGTCCTGCCGTACATGAGGGCGAACGGGGGAGGAAGGATCCTCTGTTCGACCTCTTCTTCCGTGAAAGCGGTGTTGGACAACCTCATCCTCTCGAATACGTTCCGAATGGGGGTCGTCGGCCTTGCGAAGACTCTCTCCCAGGAGCTGGGCAAGGACAAGATCCTGGTCAACGTCATCGGCCCGGGCAGGATCAAAACCTCGCGAATCGACCAACTCGACAGGGTGCGGGCGGAAAAAGCCGGCGTGACCGTTGAGCAGATCCAGCAGGAAGCATTCAGGAACATTCCTCTCGGCCGGTACGGCAAGCCTGAGGAATACGGCAAACTGGCTGTTTTCCTTTGTTCAGCCGCAAACACGTTCATCACGGGGCAGGTCGTTCTCGTTGACGGGGGGATGGTCAAGGCGATTTGAAAGGACGTTTCCACCCGGGAACGGAAATCGAAAAAAAGACGATCAAGGCCCCGAGGATTTTTTGCGGAGAGCTCGAATCTCCCAAAAGAAGGGGGGCGACAACCAGGCTCACGCAAGGGGTCAGGAAATGGAAGAGAACGGTCTTGACGGGGCCAATTTTCTGTACCCCGCTGTACCAGAGGAAGTAAGCCGCGACCGTTCCCATGACGATGATGTAAAGGCTGCCGGCTGTAACCGCGGGGGTAGGGAAAACCCAGGATGCGGCCGGAGTAAGGAAAAGGCCGAAAGGGACGAGGATGGGTAATCCTCCGAGCATGGCCAGGGCTGTCACCTTTATCGGGGAATGTTCCCTCAGGAGGGGTTTCGCCACGACGGCGTACAGGGCAAAAAGAACGGCGGCCGCCGCAGTCAGGATATTGCCTTCCAGCAGGCTTGGCCCCTCGGCTGCCTTTGACGGAGTGGACATGATCATGAGAACCCCGGCGAATCCGGCGGTAAGGCCGATCCAGCGTTTTGGCGTCATTTTGTCGATTCCAAGCAGGGCGCAGAATACGCCGACCATCAGGGGAGAAGACGAAATAATCAATGCCGACGTGGAGGACGAGGTTCGGTGGATCCCGAGGGTCCAGAGAATGTTGTACAACCCGACGCAAAGCAGGCCTAGAAAGGCCGCTTTACCCCAATCCTTCCTCGGAATCGAAAGCTTTTCACCATTCATCCTGGCAAGGGAAACGAAAAGCACGACCCCGACAGAAAAACGGACAGCGAGGAACTCCCCTTCAGGAATGGCTGCCAGGACCCACTTCGTTACAGGGTAGTTGATTCCCCACAGGATCGCGGCCAGGGCGGCGCAGGCCTCGCCAGGCAGGAACGGGCGTCGTGGAACGGTTTCCATTCGGGTACCCCCTCCTCGCTGTAAAATGGACCTAAAAATAGCTCGAACCAGTGGCAAATTACAGGTCCATTTATGGGAAATACCGGGGAACCAATGGGGGGATATCCATGCACTGGCTGGTCCTGGACAGGGAGTCTTCAAGTTCGATGGGGCAGCAACTCTACAGGCAGTTCAGGCACGCCATAGTGGACCAACGTCTCGCGGAGGGAGAAAGGCTTCCTTCTTCACGGGAATTGGCCAGGGAGCTGGGAGTTTCGAGGAACCTGGTCGTGGAAGTCTACGAACAGCTCGTTGCGGAGGGATATCTCGTTTCCCGCGTGGGGTCAGGAACCCGGGTTTCGAGAGGGGCGAGCTACAGGGTTGAGCCCCGAAAAATCCCGCGCGGCCAGGTTGCCCATGGAAACCAGGCTGAGGACGGGATCATCGATTTCAGGACAGGTGTCCCCCTGCTGGAGAAAGTCCCAAGGAATTTGCTATGGGAGGCCTTTCGTCACTCCATAAGGAATTGCGGCGCTCGTGATTTCGGTTACGGAAAGCCTAACGGAACGAAGGCCTTGAGGGTCGAAATCGCGAGGTTCCTTCTCCGTTCCAGGGATATTGACTGCGATCCCGAACAGTTGGTCGTGACGAATGGGGCCGCGGAGGCTCTTTTTCTCGCGGCACAGGCCGTTCGCAAGGACCGTTTCCTGACCCTCGTTACGGAGGATCCCGTTCACTTCCATTTCCAGCAGACTTTCCGCCTGGCGGGGGCATTGCTGGAACCTGTGGGGGTGGACAGCCAGGGGCTCAAAACCGCGGACCTCCCGGAAGCCATCGAGCCGGAAGGGATTTTCGTGACTCCTTCCCACCAATTCCCCATGGGAGGGGTCATGACCATACAACGCAGGATCGAGTTGCTCGAATACGCCAGGGCCAAATCCGCGACCGTCATCGAGGACGATTACGAAAGCGAATTCCGCTTTGAAGGCAGCCCTGTCAGCTCTCTTCGGGAACTGGCTCCCGGAAGGGTGATTTACGTCGGTTCCTTCAGCAAGATCCTGGCTCCCTGCCTGAGGGTCGGTTACGCGATCGTCCCGGATCCCCTTATCGAAACCTTTTCGAGGTTGAAGTACGACGTGAGCAACCATGTTTCGGGGATCGCCCAGGAAGCGCTTGCGTGCCTCCTGGGTTCGGGGAAGCTTGAAAAGCACATTGCCGAGATGAAGCGGGCTTACAGGGGCAACAGGGAAACCCTGCTCAGGGCCCTGGCGGAGAGTTTCGGTGAAGAGTGCGAGGTCGTATGCAGGTCATCGGGTCTTCACCTCGTGGCGAGGTTCCCGGGCAGGATTTTTGACGAAGGGTGTCTCGGGGAACTCGAAATGCGGGGAGTCAGGGTATACCCGGTGGAAACCCACGCGATCAGGAAAGGGCTTTACGTGGACAGCCTTGTACTGGGTTACGGCAACCTTTCCCCCAGGGAAATCGAGTTGGGGATCAAGCGCCTTCGGGCTGTGATCGATCGGCGGGGCAGGCCGTGTGCCCAGAGGCCTGCCCCGCTGGGAAAATAAATTCCGTCTAGAGGGCGAATTTGCTGAACTGTTCGCGCATGCCCGCGACAGCCTTCGCCAGGGCCTCCGTATCGAGGACCATTTCCATCATGCTGACCTGCTCTTCCCACAGGGCAGGGTCCGTCTCCTCACGAATCGCTTCTTCGAACACGTGGTACACAGCGAGTCCCAACGGGACTCCAGCCAGGGGGCCTGCGAATGTCGGATCGCCGTTCGCTACCGTCTCCGCGTAGATCTCCGCGCCTTCCGCGTCGGATGATCCCAGGATGACGACGACGTTCTCCGCTCCGAACTTCTCAGCAGCATCCTTCACGCGCTGCTGGTTCTGCAGGTCCATGGCACCGGCGGCGGTTCAGACGAAGCATTCCGTCACCGAAAAAACGATGTCGGCTCCCGAACTCTTCAGGCATGCCTCCATCGCCGGTCCCGGAACCCCGTCCCTTTCACCGAGAAGGATCACTTTCTTTCCGGCCAGCTTTCCCATGGATGTCACCTCCTCTTCGATTTTTCCTGGAACGGTCTCGAGCTAAATCGTGATCGCGCTGATCTTCGTGAAGCCGAGTTCGCTGGTCGAACCGGTAATCGCCTGGAGCTCGACCTCGATCGAGCCGTCTTCGCGAAGCGAACCCTGGAAACCTCCCGCGATCACGTCAGCGAAGGTTGGGTATCCGATAAGCTTCTTCATGGCCGGGAGGACAATGATCTCGTTGGCGTTACCGGCGGTAACGACCGCGTCGGCCTCTTTTGCCGCGTCGGCAAGCGACTGGCTCGCACCGTCGCGTCCGGCGTATTCATCCGTCACGAGGACGGTCTTGATGCCGGCGTTCTCAGCCTTTCGGCAATTCAGGATAAGGTCCGCATCAGGATTTCCGAAGCCTTCCTCGGAAATGAGCAGGCCATCCACACCCAGCGTTTCAGCCAGCTTGACGGCGTACGAGGAGCTGCGCTTCTTGTCGGCAAGAGTGACGTTCTCGTTCGTGATGATCACGCCGACAAAGTTGTAGTCCTTCCCGTGACGCTCCGCCATGGCCTTGATGATCGGGTTGTTGAGGTGGTAATAGGTGCTGTTCTTGTCGCAGGCCGATACACAGTTGCCCGATATGATCGCGCCGTCGAAAACTTCCGTGTAATTGATGAGAGTGGGAAGGATCTTCTTCGCGTCCACTCCGTAAACGTAGGTGTCATGAAGAAGTCCCTGGGACTGCAGCATGTAGAGATAGGCCACCTTCGGCAATCCCGGGAAGTCCATCATCGCTTCGTTGAGGGGCTTCGCTTCGAAAGTCTCGACAGAATCAGCCTTGCTGCAGGCGGCATTCCGTGCGAGATATTCAGCCACCTTCAGCCCGGCGAGCCGGCAGGATGCCTCGTAATCATGCCTCTCAAGCCCTTCCACCGGTTCAAAGACGAGGACCAGGTTGCAGGTGTGGGCAAAAGGCGTGTAGTCCGCAGCCGGCCCTGACATGTCGATGATCCCTTCCTGGAACCCCACGATCTTTCCACAGGTCACGACGGCCGCCCCTTCGAGTACGAGCGTCTTTCCATATCCGACAGAATCCACATCGGAAACCATCCCCGGGAAGACACCGTTACCTCCGTCCAGCTTGCACCGGGGCTCGACGACGTCCTTGACCGGAATGATCCTTGTGCTGTCTCCGGGAAGAGCGATGTCCGCTTCGACCTTCAGGAAGTTCGCGTCGGCCTTCACGAGATCCAGGATTTCCTGCTTGCAAACGGTCAGGACTCCGTTCGCTACGCCTGTTCTCTCTCCCCAGGACAAGCTTTTTACATGTAGCTTGTGAAGTTCGAGCTTCACGTGTTTTACCCCCCTTTCTCAGCTTTTCCGGTTATGCCAGCAGGGCTTCGGCATTCTGCCGTATCCCTTCGACTGTCACATCGCCTCCACTCAGGCGGCTCTTCTGCTCACCGCCCTTATAAAAGAGGAACGTGGGGACGCCCATGACCTTAAGGGAGATGACCAGTCTCCTGTTTTCAGCCACGTTCAGCTTGCAGAATCGGATCTTCCCCTCGTATTCCTTCGCCAGTTCCTCGACCTGGGGCAGCAGTGCGAGGCAAGGGCCGCATTTCGGCCCCCACAGGTCGACAATGACCGGCAACTCGCTTTGTGTAACCTCGGCTTCGAAATTATCCTTGTCCAGTTCCACCATCAGTTTTCACCCCCTCCCGGTTCCAGATTTCTGATTTAACCCATGTTTGCCTTGATACCGCCATTCGGCCATAGGCCGTATGACCTGAGGCTTTGCTCGACAAGGTCGGCATCGATAACCGCATAATCCTCTTCGATCGATGCTTTTTTTTGGCCGGGCAAGGCCCATCGGCCCTCGTACTTCCTGAAAACGGACATCGCGTCCTCGATCAGGGCAAGGGAATCCGGGTCAACAGCCCCATCCGTTTCGGGCTGAGACAGGACAAGCGTTCTGAATGGCTGCTGGTTGGGTAAGAAGTTTCCGTAAAGTGGATGGGTTAGGAGGGTGTAGCCCCTGTGGATGAGGTCCCTCGACTTGACCAGCACCTCCCAGGCACTGGAACAGGAGTCTCAGAGACCAGTCAAGCCGGTTACGAGGATAGGATTGTTCGTCATTACACAAAACTTCATACCTGCCTCATCCTCTCGGGAAAAGGATCTAACAACGGAATCAGCCATTTCATTGACTTCTTCCCTGTCGGCAGGCTTTTTGCCCACTCCAGAGTTCCGTCCGGCCGCAATCCTTAAGCCTGAGAGTTTCGAGCGTTGGCAACGCTTTTGCCCCTTCGGCGCCCGGACTTGGTCCGGGGCTCTCTTGCGGCGTTCATCCGGAATAACACATGCTTATTTTACATGAGGGTTTCGCCGGGTCAAGTGCCATCCTGGATTAATAAAGGGGAGAAAGGGTTGTTTCCCCCTTCCTCCCCTTTGCTGGTTTCGTTGGTTCCCTTTACTCCGTTACCACTTCAGGCCCTTTACAAAGATCCAGGCGATGGCGACAGGTGCGACCACGCGAACGATCCAGACCCAGGCCGTTTCCCAGGAGAACGGGGCTTTCCCCTCGTTTGTGGCCTCGCTCTTCGCTCCATCGAGCCAGATCCAGCCGACGAAAACGGCGATGAAAATGCCGCCGAGTGGGAGAAGGACGTTCGAGGAAATGAAGTCCATCACGTCTAGGAAATCCTTGCCCGCGATTTTCGGGAAATGACCGCCAAGGGAAAGGGCGGACGGAATCCCCAGGGCCGTGATGATCCCGCCGAGGAGCCAGGAAGCCTTATCGCGCGTCCAGCCGAGTTCATCCTTGAAGTACGCCACGCAGACCTCCAAAAGCGAAACGGAGGAAGTCAGGGCGGCGAAGAAGAGCAGGAGGAAGAACAGGAAGGAGAAGAACATTCCGCCGGGCATCTTCGCGAAGACGTTCGGCAGCGTGATGAAGGTCAGTCCGGGGCCGGCAGCGGGTTCCAAACCGAACGCGAACACCGCCGGGAAGATGGCGAAACCGGCCAGGAAGGCCACCATCGTGTCGAGGAAGGTAACCGTGACGGCGGCTGAGGGCAGGATTTCCTTCTTGCCGAGGTAAGAGCCATAGGTGATCATGCAACCCATGCCCAGCGAAAGCGAGAAGAACCCCTGGCCAAGCGCCGCGAAAACCGAGGCCCCCGTCAGTTTCGAGAAATCAGGCTTGAGGTAAAACTCGAGCCCCTTCTCCGCGCCGGGAAGCGTGACCGACCTGGCGATGAGGATAAGGAGGATGACGAAAAGGGCGGGCATCATGACTTTGCAGTACTTCTCGATGCCTTCCCCAACGCCCTTGTAGACGATCCAAATCGTCATGACCATGAAAAGGACCTGGTAGATGACGACCTGCGTCGGGTTGGAAACGAAGGCCCCGAAGGCATCTCCGGCTTTGCCTTCGGCAGCCAGCGCCATGAGTCCCGTAAAGGACTTGATCATGTAGGCGATCGTCCATCCCGCGATGACCCCGTAGAAAGAAAGGATAATGAACCCGGCGATAACACCCATCCAGCCGACGATCGGCCACGCGCCGCCCTTCAGCTTCTTGAAAGCCCCGACCGCGTTAAGCCCGGCACTGCGGCCGATGACGAATTCCGCAAGCATGACAGACACGCCGATCGTGAAGACGATCGCGAAATAAACAAGGACGAACGCGCCGCCACCATTAACGCCGGTGACGTAGGGGAAGCGCCAGATATTACCCAGTCCGACTGCGGATCCTGCCGCAGCCATGATAAAGCCCAGGCGGCTTCCCCACTGTTCACGATTTTCCGTTCCGTTGCCCATGATATCCCTCCTCT
>DAIMJI010000021.1:0-14349 GCA_036722335.1 Synergistales bacterium
ACGACGACGACGACGACGACGACGACGACGACGACGACGACGACGACGATGACGATGACGATGACGACACCGGCGGCGATGACGACGATGATGACGATGACACCGGCGATGATGATGACGACGACACCGGCGATGACGATGACGATGACACCGGCGATGACGATGATGACGACACCGGCGATGATGATGATGACGACACCGGCGATGATGATGACGATGATGGAGACAACGGTCATGGGAACGACGATGACCGTGATGACGACAGCAATCCCGGACAGGGTGGCGGCCAGGGGCCTGGCGACCCCCCAGGACAGGATGACAAAGACAAGGACAACAAGGGACTTGGCAATGGTCCTGAGGAAGGGGACGATCCGGGGGACAAGGGAGAAGATTCGGATAACCCTGGCAAAGGCCCCAAATAGCGAGCGGCGGATTTGAGAGGAACGAGAGCGGGGAGTCATCCCCGCTCTTTTTTGTGTGTTTCACTTCTGCGATATAATTAGGCAGCTAAACGAAATATAGGGGGAAGTCTTTTGACGTGGCGTGAACTGGAACACCCTGCCGACATCAGGCTTGAGATCGAAGCAGGGAGTATAGGGGAACTCGTAGAAGAATGTGCCAAGGCTTTTTACTGGGTTTCCGCGGGACATTCATTCGACGGGCCTGTTTGCGGCTATCCGGGGAATCTTTCCATCTCGGCCTCTCCCGGTGACCTTGAAGGGCTACTTGTCGCGTGGATGAACGAACTTCTTTACAACCTTGAAACTGAAAGACGGGTGTTTCTACCCGCGGAGATCGATATCGACCCCATGAAGGGGGTCTTGCGGGCCCAGGGAGAATGGGTTGCGGTACTGAGCCCAGGAAGCCGTGTCAAGGCCGTAACGTATGGGGGGCTTGAGTTTTCCGAGACCCCCCGCCCGAGGTTGCGAGTCATCATGGATGTGTAGGAGGGGAATCCCATGGATATACAGGTAATCAGGAAGGATCCGGTTCGCTGCCTGATTCCCGAAAAGGTGATGGAAGGGATGAAGGTTCCCGGGCTGCTTTATGCCGATGGCCGAATCCTTTCGGAGGTCAAGGATGACCCGGTGCTGCAGCAGGTGGTCAATGTCGCCTGCCTTCCGGGAATAACCGGGTACAGCTTCGCGATGCCGGACATGCATTGGGGATATGGCTTTCCCATAGGCGGAGTGGCGGCTTTCTCTGCCAATGGAGGGGTGGTCTCTCCGGGAGGGGTAGGGTATGACATTTCCTGCGGGGTGCGCCTGCATGTGTCCCGCCTTGAAGAGGAAGAGATCAGGCCCGTCCTGCAGCCCCTGATCGACGCCCTGTTTTCTGCCATTCCCTGCGGTGTGGGCGGAGGGGGCCTGGCATCGCTTAAGGGAGGGCGTCTTGACGCGGTCCTGAAGGGTGGAGCTAAATGGACGGTAAAGGAAGGTTTTGGAGAGGCTTCCGACCTTGAAAGAATCGAGAAATCGGGATTTCTCGACGGAGCCGATCCGGAAGCGGTTTCGGCCAGGGCAAAAGAGAGAGGGAAGGGGCAACTCGGCAGCCTTGGTTCGGGAAACCACTTCCTGGAAATCCAGCGTGTCGACGAAGTCTTCGACCCGGTTTTGTCCCATGCCTTTGGGCTTGAGCCCGGAAGGATCGCGGTCATGATTCACTGCGGCAGCCGGGGCCTTGGACACCAGGTTTGCGACGATTACCTGCGGAGTCTTTCAAGGGCTATGGCTCACCACGGAATCGCGGTTCCGGACAGGCAACTCTGTTGCGCCCCGCTGGATTCGGAGGAGGGAAGGGCTTACCTCGGCGCCATGCAGGCGGCGGCCAATTTCGCCATGGGAAACCGCCAGGCGATCGGGGCCAAGGTGCGGGATGTTTTTTCCCGTTTCTTCCCGGGGGAGAGGCTGGAACTACTCTATGATGTCAGCCACAACTTGGCCCACATGGAAAAACACGTCTACGGAGACAAGGAAGGCTGGTTTTGCGTCCACAGGAAGGGAGCCACGAGGGCCCTCCCCCCCGGGCACCCGGAATTGTCCCCTACCTACTCGAAAACCGGGCAGCCTGTGATCATCCCCGGAAGCATGGGCACAGCCAGTTACGTTCTTGCGGGTGCTAAGGGCGCCGTTGAATGTTTCTGCTCGACCTGCCACGGCGCAGGTCGCCTGATGAGCCGCAGCGCGGCCCTGAAAGCCTCAGACTCCAGGAGTGTTGCGGCTCGCCTCGAAGAGAAGGGGATACTCGTCAGGGCGGGAGATTTTCGTACCCTGGCGGAGGAAGCCCCTGAAGCCTACAAGGACGTGGATACCGTGGTGGATGTCGTGGAAAAGGCAGGGCTTAGCCGCAAGGTGGCGCGGTTGAGGCCAATGGCGGTGATCAAAGGGTGAAGCCGAAGACAACCGGGTAAAGCGAAAGGGCGGGCCTTAAAGGCCTGCCCTTTCGCTTTACCCGGTTGTTGCCTGGTTTAGAGCATGCCGTCCTTCGAAGCGATGAGTTCCTCGGTGGATTCCTTTTCGATCCTGGCAAGGTTGCCCACCTTGGCCAGCCTTCCCTCTGCCCATCGGGCCAGCCTGACGAAAGGCAGTCCGAGAAGCAGGTAGATGACGGCTACGATGATGCCGGTCCCAAAGTAGTCGTAGTAAGTCGTGGCCAGCTGTCCGTAGGCTTTCGTCAAATCGACCATGGTAATGACGGACACAAGGGAGGAGTCCTTCAGGAGGGAAATGAAGTCATTCGTAACGGGCGGCAAAACGAGCCTGAATGCCTGTGGAATGACGACATGCCTCAATGCCTGCCAGCGGGTCATGGCCAGGGCAAGGGCGCCTTCCATCTGGGCCTTGGGCACCGAAATCAGCCCGGCCCGGTAATTCTCGGCCTCGTAGGCCGCGTAGTTCAGCCCCAGGCCGACGGCTCCCGCCACGAAGGGGGAGAGCTTGATGCCGATGTTGGGCAACCCGTAGAAGATGAAAAAGAGTTGGATAAGGACCGGGGTTCCCCTGATCGTTTCGATGTAGGCGACGGCGATTCGGGAGAGGAGCGTGGGGCCAAAAACCCTGGCAACGGCCAGGACGAACCCGAAAGCCATGGCCAGAAGCATCGCCACAATGGAAACTTTCATAGTCGTGACGGCGGCCCTGCCTAGGACGGGCATGAAACCGGCATACCGTTTCATCCTGTCCTTGAAGGTGAATTCGGGTTTCTGCTGTTCGGCCCATTCGTTGAACATGA
This sequence comes from Synergistales bacterium, assembly GCA_036722335.1. Taxonomy (GTDB): domain Bacteria; phylum Synergistota; class Synergistia; order Synergistales; family 79-D21; genus 79-D21. Next base: position 3,232 of record DAIMJI010000021.1, read on the forward strand.
CGGCATCGACTTTCCGCGGGCTGTAGTCGTTGAATTCCTTTGCCATCATTGGACTCCAGAGGTTCCAACGGTCGTAGATCCTGCGGAGTTCCCCGCTGTCTCTCAACGCAACAAGGGCCCCGTTGATTTCCTTTAGCAGTTCCCGGTCTTCTTTCCTGACGGCGATACCGTATTCCATCCGCCCGATTTCAGGGCCGACAAACTTGACCTCCGGATTGAAACCCGCATAGAAGACCGCGATCGGGGCATCGAACAGGGTCGCGTCGAGGCGGCCGTTGACAAGGTCGCTGTAGGCATTGATCTCGTCTTCGTATGTGCGGACCTCTATGCCGCCAAATTCTTCCAGAACCGTTTGCGAGTAGGCTTGCTTGAGGGTCCCGACGACTTTTCCCCTGCAATCTTGCAGGCTTTCGATCGTCTTGTTGTCTCGTCGAACGGCAAGCTGCAGGAACGTGGCGTAATACGGGATCGAGAAATTGACTTCCTGCTTGTGTTCAGGGGTGATTTCCAACCCGTCCAGGGTGACGTCGTAAAGCTTTCTCTGGAGGCCTGGGATCAGGTTGTCCCAGCCGTTCTGGACGAAGACGGCATGTCGTCCCAGTTGTTTTGCGATGGCCTCGATGATTTCGACCTCGTAACCGATAATCCGGGTCGTATCCTTGGGGTCCTGGAACATGTAGGGGGCCCCGCCTTCCGTGTCGCCTCCCCAGCGGAGTTCTTGCTCCGCTGCAAGGGATGGCAGAACCGGTGCAAAGGCGACAAAAAGAGCGGCGGCAAAAAACAAGAGAGCCTTTTTCATAGGGCATCCCCCTCGAAGTGCCTCAGGAATTCCCGGGTCCGTTCGTTTTTCGGGTTTGTGAAGAGGATGTCCCCGTCATCGACCTCGACGATTTCTCCTTTATCCATGAAGACGATGTAGTCGGATGCCTTGCGGGCGAAGCGCATCTCGTGGGTTACGACGATCTGGGTCATGCCCTCTGCGTCGAGATCTCGCATCACCTGCAGGACTTCCTTGACCAGTTCGGGATCAAGGGCGGAAGTGGGCTCGTCGTAAAGCATGACCTTGGGGTTCATGGCGAGGGCCCGTGCGATGGCCGCGCGTTGCTTCTGGCCCCCCGAAAGGATCGCGGGGTCACGGTGGATGCAATCTCCGAGGCCGACTTTTTTCAGGAGGCGGACGGCATTTTCTTCGGCCTGCTCCCGGCTTTCCTTCTTCACCACCATCGGGGCGAGCATGATGTTTTCAAGGACGGACTTGTGGGGAAAGAGGTTGAAAATCTGGAAGACCAGCCCCACCTCCTGCCTGAGCAGGTGGGCCTTGTCGAGGAGATCGTCGGTAATGGGGGCTTCCGGTCCCTTGCGGGATACGGTGACACCGGCGATCGAGATGGTTCCCGAATCGAGGATTTCCAGGCAGTTCAGGCAGCGGAGAAACGTGGACTTGCCGCAACCAGAGGGACCGATGATGGAAACAAGGTCCCCTTCCCGAATGGAGATGCTGATGTTGTTCAGCACCTCTCCCTGTTCGAAGCTCTTGCAAAGCTTGTCGACGACGATCAAGGGCTGGTTCGCTTGAGCCACCCTTTATCTCCCTCCCTTCTTGATCTTGTGCACGGGTATTATGGGGTACGCGGGACCCCTTGACAATAGCATCGCGATCATTTCGAAAGATGTTCGAAAAGGATTTTCAGGCCGATGCCAATCAGGACCAGTCCCCCGAGCACTTCCATTCTCTTGCCGAGAAACCGGCCGATCTGCCGTCCGCCAACCATCCCGACCCAGCTGAGCGAGAAAGTTACGGCCCCGATGATGGCTACGGTGCTCCAGACGTTCAATTCCAGCGCTACGAAACTGAAACCGACCGCCAAAGCATCGATGCTCGTTCCGACAGCAAGGGTCAGTAAAGTCCATCCTGAAGTCGGATCGGACCGGGTGTCGCATTCCTCATCGTTCCTGAGGCCTTCCAGCACCATCTTTCCTCCGATGAAACCCAGGAGAGCAAAGGCAACCCAATGGTCGAAGGGAGCGATGGCCTTGGAGGCGAGGTTTCCAAGCCCCCAGCCGAGGAGGGGCATGAGAGCCTGGAAGAAGCCGAAGGCTCCTGCGACACGGCAGATTTGCTTCATGGAGAGCGTGGGGACACAAAAAGGCATGGCGACCGAGACGGCAAAGGCGTCCATGGAAAGGCTGAGTCCAAGGAACAAAGGGAACAACGGGTTCATTCGCATTCCTCCCCAATAAAAAAGACTTTTGGCACGGGGACAACCCCGCCAAAAGTCTCGCTAATCGACCTCTAAAGGCCAACGACCGCACCAGGCGATGCCACGCCAGCGTGTTGATGCGGCCTACCTAGCTACTCCCTCTTGAACGCCCCCATCCTAAGGCAAGGCAAGCCTTTGGGTCAAGCCCCAACTAGGCCTGCGCTTGCGGAGGGAAGCTTGAAACGCTATCCTGATAAAGCGGAAAAGAAGGGGTTACGCGAACCGCTGCCTTCTGATAAAGTACGCGAATGTCCAATTTTTTGAGGCCCACCATGAAGCGGACCGTGGAGACGGAATTTATGAACCGTCCACCATCCGACCGCCATTGTAGTCATCAATGTTTTTTCGTGAGGTGCCGCATGAACCGAGAGGCGTTCCTTCCCGTTTCGAGAAAAGACATGGAAGCCCGTGGCTGGGATGAGCTCGACTTTTTGGTGGTGACCGGGGATGCCTACGTCGATCACCCGAGTTTCGGCCACGCGATCATATCGAGGATCCTCGAGCGAGAGGGGTACCGTGTGGGGATCCTTGCCCAACCGGATTTCCGCTCTCCGGAAGCCTTCCTTGCGATGGGACGTCCCCGTCTCGGAGTCCTGGTTTCCGCGGGGAACCTGGATTCCATGCTGAATGCTTTTACAGCCGCAAAGAAAAGAAGGCATACGGACAGCTACTCCCCTGGTAATCGTTCGGGGTTCAGGCCGGAACGCGCGACCATTGTCTACTGCAACCGGATTCGCCAGGCAATGGGCAGCGTTCCCATCGTTATTGGCGGGATCGAGGCGAGCCTCAGGAGATTCGCTCATTACGATTACTGGGATGATTCGGTAAGGCGATCCATCCTGGTGGACAGCGGTGCGGATCTGCTTGTATTCGGGATGGGTGAGCTGCAGGTTGTCGAGATTGCGGGACAGCTGTCCCTGGGCATCCGGCCCGGAGATATCCGGGACGTGGCGGGAACCTGTTGGTTCGCGTCCAGCAGGGAAGAAGTTTGGAACGAATCCGTGGAACTTCCTTCCTTCGAGTCCGTCCTGGCGTCCAAAAACGCTTTCGCCGACGCTTTCCGGCTGTTTTACCTGGAACAGGACCCTGTAAGGGGAAAAACCATAATGCAGGCTCACGGCCCCAGGTGGGTTGTCCAGAACCCCCCGGCTCGTCCCTTGGCGACGCCCGAACTTGACGCGGTCTACGACCTGCCTTATACGCGAACCACACACCCCGATTACGACGCTGTCGGTGGCGTTCCTGCCATACAGGAGGTCCAGTTCAGCCTCGTCAGTCACAGGGGCTGCTTTGGGGCCTGCAGTTTTTGCGCGATTACTTCCCACCAGGGGAGGATCATCCAGTCCCGGAGCAAGGGATCGCTGCTGAAGGAAGCGGAATTGTTGACGAAAATGCCCAACTTCAAAGGATATATCCACGACGTCGGCGGGCCGACGGCAAACTTCAGGCACCCTTCCTGCGAGGGGCAGCTCGAACGGGGTACCTGCCGGGGGCGTGATTGTCTCGGTTCAAAACCTTGTCCCAAGCTCGACACCGACCACGCTGAGTACCTCGATATCCTAAGGGCGTTACGCTCACTGCCCCGGGTCAAGAAAGTCTTTGTCCGTTCGGGGATCCGTTACGATTACCTGCTTGAGGGGGAAGCCGAACCCTTCCTGACAGAACTTTGCGAACACCATGTCAGCGGCCAGCTCAAAATCGCCCCTGAACATGTTTCTCAAAAGGTTACGGACCTCATGGGCAAGAGCGGGAAGGAATCATACCTCGAATTCGTTGAAGCCTACAAAAGAGTGAACCTCAAGCTGGGGAAGGAGCAATACCTCGTCCCTTATTTCATGTCCAGCCATCCCGGGGCAGGACTGAAGGAAGCGGTCGAACTTGCGGAATTCCTTCGGGATACAGGATTTCACCCGGAACAGGTCCAGGATTTCATCCCGACTCCAGGGACCCTCTCCACGTGCATGTATTACACCGGGTTGAATCCCTTGTCCGGTGAAAAGGTTTTCGTCGCGAAATCAGCACACGAGAAAAGGCTCCAGAGGGCCCTGCTGCAGTACCGGGACCCGAAAAACGCGGATCTCGTCAGGGAAGCCCTGAAACGCGCCGGGAGGGCCGATCTTATCGGCCTTGGAGCGAAATGCCTTGTCAGGCCGGAAGACGCCGGCCTTCCCAAAGCGGTTGGGTTAAGGAAAAGGAAGGAGGGAAAGGGAAATGCAGGCCGAAGGCGGAAACCATAATCAATTCGAGACTGCGACCTTTGCCTTGGGATGATTTTGGGGGCCGGACTCCCGGTTCGGGAGCCTGGAAGGGGTTGTTCGGACACGGGTTGGCTACGCAGGGGGTACGACACCGAACCCTAATTACCACGACCTGGCCGACCACACGGAATCAATCCAGCTTGATTTTGATCCTTCAAGGATCGCGTATGGAGAGTTGCTTGAGGTTTTCTGGGAGTCCCACGACCCGACGCGTCCCCCTTGGTCCCGGCAATATGCCTCCCTGGTGTTCTTCCATTCCGATCTGCAGAAAAAGGAAGCGGTGGACAGCCGGGCTAGGCTCGCCTCCGCTTCCCGTCGGCCAATCCTGACAGAAATCATCCCTTTCACCGGTTTCACCAGGGCGGAAGACACTCACCAGAAATACCGCTTGCGGAGAGACGCAATCCTGATGAAAGCCTTCAGGGAGCTTTTTCCTGATGAACGGGACTTTGTCGACTCGACTGCCGCAGCCCGGATCAACGGTTTCCTTCCCGGTTACGGGGACCCTGCGGTTTTCCTGGGAGAAGCACCCCTTTGGGGGCTCTCTCCCGAAGCTTGGGGCAGGCTCAGGCAAATTGCCCGTGGTCGGTCCTGATTCGCATTAGTTGATCTCGAAGCTTCTCTCCATTTTCCCGAACTTGTTGCAGACTGCCGTCACCGTGATCTTCGAGCCTTTGCATATCTTGCTGAAGGTGAAGGTTTCCTCCTGTTTTTCCTTGTCTTGCTGTTTCGTATAGTCGAGCGTGACAAGCACGTCTTCGTTTGCCTTGATGCTTAAGGACTTGATGTAATGGTCTGCCGGGTCTTTCACGTTATGCAGGATCGTTATGGAAAGGACCTGCGTCAGGTTGTCGTATTTCATCTGGATGTCGCTCGGCGGGTGCGCCAGGGCGGGGGATGCCAGGAAGAGGCAGAATGCCGTGACGAGAATAAGCAAACGCCGGTTCTTGACGTTCTTCATTTGGTTTTCCCTCCTTTCGGGACTAGGCAAAAGCGGATAGCATTTCGTTCCCCTTTTGCCATGATAAATTATTCCCTAGGGGGTGTATGTTCGTCAACTCTCGGAGGGTACCGAGGCTTTCTCCACGTCTTGGGAAACCGGCTGTTCCAGGTCGCCGGAAACGGCGTCGCTTGAAATCGGAAGGTTTTCTTCAGGCTTGGGCAGAATCGGCTGAACAGCCGGCTTGAGGGCCTTTTCTTCCGATTTTTTGGGCTTAACCGCTTTTTCCCTGATGACGAGCTTCATTCCCGGCTTGACGTGCCTGACCAGTTCCTCGATATCGGAGTTCTTCATGCGGATGCAGCCGTGGGTGACGGCCTTGCCTATCGACCACGGGGCGTTTGTGCCGTGTATGGCGAGGTTCCATGGATTCCTGAAGCTGATGGCCCACCTGCCGTAAACATCCTTTTGCGGCTCCCCCGGTTCGTTGAAGACCTTCGGATCGAAGATCCATTGACTGGCGTCCGCCACTCGCCTGATCGTGAAGGTCCCCACTGGCGTGATCTTGTCGATGGGGCTTTTCTTGGTTCCCTTTCCGCTTCCGATGGCCACACGGTAGGTCTTCAGGACCTGGTCTCCCTGCCGAAGGAATATTTTGCGTTCCTTCTTGACGACCTCGAGCCACCGTTCGTTCGGCTTGGGCTTCCATTCGGCCGTGCTCTTGGCAGGCGTAGTCGAAGCCCACGCGGAAACCGCGAAGGAGCAGCAGAGGAAAAGAGCGGTGAACAGAGTTTTCCATGACTTCAAGTGCGGGTCCTCCCCGAGTGGAAGAGATTGATAAGCAAAAGTCTAGCAGCAGGAGGCCGGGTTTGCATCCCGAAAAGAGGGCCGCGGGCGTCAGCCCGCGGCCCTCTCGAAGAAACTTCCGGCGCTACAGCCCCATGTAAGCTTTCCGAACGGAGTCGGATTCAAGCAATTCCCTCGCCGAGCCTTCCTGGACAATCCGGCCTGTCTGGATAACGTAACCGCGTGAAGCGATTTCGAGAGCCTCCTGCACCATCTGTTCAACCAGTAAAATCGTCGTTCCTTTTCGATTGATCTCGACGACGGTCTCCAGGACCTTTTCCACGAGGGAAGGCATGAGCCCCAGGGAAAGCTCGTCCAGCATCAGTAGCCTGGGTTTTGACATCAGCCCCCTGGCAATGGCGCACATCTGCTGTTCCCCGCCGCTCATCGTCTCCGCCACCTGGTTTGCCCTCTGCCGGAGAATCGGGAAAAGGGTAAAGACTTCCTCAAGGCGCTCTTTGACCTCATCCCGGTTCTTCTCCGTGTAGGAACCGAGTTCGAGGTTCTCGGTCACGGTGAGTTTGGAAAATAGCCGCCGGCCCTCGGGAACATAACTGATTCCCTTGGTGATCATCGCGTACCCGGGGGTTTTGGAGACGTCCTCCCCCATGAAGGAAATGGTCCCTTTTGTCGGGTGCATGAGCCCCGCGATCGTCCTCATGGTCGTCGATTTTCCGGCCCCGTTTGCCCCCACGATTGCGACGATTTCCCCCCGCCTCACCTCCAGGGATATGCCATGGATGACGGGTACGGTGTCGTAAGCGCAATGGATCCCTTCGACCTTAAGCATCGCTTCGCTCATGCCCTGCCACCGTCCTTCATCGCTTTCAGCCGCTTGCTGAATTTTTCGCCAAAATAGGCCTTGATGACGTTTTCGTCCTCGACGACGACCTGCGGTTTGTCCTCAGCGATCTTGATCCCTCCGTCCAGGACTACGATCTTGTCCGCGATTGGCATGATCGCCTCCATGATGTGCTCCACCATGAGGATCGTTATCCCGCCTTCCCTAAGGCCCTTGATCAGTTCGACCATCTGCCTGACCTCCGTCGAGGTGAGGCCTGCCACCGCTTCATCCAGCAGCAGAAGCCTGGGGTTTGTCGCAAGGGCGCGGGCCACCTCAAGCCGCTTCTTGTTGCCGATGGTCAAGCCTCCGGCCGGGCGATCCTTGAATTGCTCCAGGAAGCAGGTGTTCATGCATCTTTCCGCGATGATCGCCGCTTTTTCGGGATCCGGTTCCCTCAGGTAGGCCCCGACGAGGATATTTTCCAGCACCGTCATCTCCTTCAGGGGGCGAACGACCTGGAAAGTCCTGGCCATCCCGAGCCGGGATATCCGGTAAGCCGGCAGGTTGGTGATGTCATGTCCGTCGAAGCGGATTTTTCCCTCCGTAGGTTTGTAGAACCCGGCGACGCAGTTGAAGAGGGTGGTTTTCCCCGCGCCGTTGGGCCCGATGAGGCCAACGACCGTGCCGGGTTCGACGTCGAAGGAAACGTCAGAATTGGCGACAAGGGATCCGAACTTCATTGTCAGGTTGCGAACCTCAAGAAGGGCCATTTCAGTTTTCCTCCCCTTCCTGTTTCCTTTTGCGGGCAGCCAGTCCCAGGTCCTGGATAATGCCCATTATTCCCTTGGGTTGCTTGATCATCATCAGCATGATGATGATCCCGAAAATGATCAGGTCCACGCCGCTTCCCAGGGCAGTCAGGTAAGCCCGGGAATACTCCTGGAGCGGGATCAGTATGGCCGCACCGAGGAGGGGGCCCCAGAAGCTGCCTACTCCTCCCAGTATGGTGATAAGCACGAATTTCATGGACATGTCCAGCGACATGACCATGGGCGGATCGACGCGGTAGTTGTACTGCACGAAGAATCCCCCGCAGAGGGCTGCCAGGAAAGCGGAGAAAGCCATTGCGGAAAGCTTCACGGCAGAGCTGTTGACCCCTAGCGATTCGGCGGTTTCCTGGCCTTCGCGCACGGCACGCAGGTAGTAGCCCAGGCGATGGGTCTCGATCCACCTGACGATTCCGAAGATCAGGATGAAAAGCCCCAGGGCGCCGTAGAAGAAACCGACCTTCGTTTCGGACCACACGAAGTTCTTCCACCCGTCGGGCAGGATGGGGTAATCCAGCCCCAGGGCGCCGCCCACCCAATCCCAGACCATGAAAAGGCGGTTGAATATCTCGACGATGGCAAAGGTCGCGATGGCGAAATAATGTCCCTTCAGCTTGAAACAGGGATAACTGATAAGGACTGACACCACGGCCGCCAGGACTGCTCCCGCAAGGAAACCGGGCCAGGGGGTCAGACCGTAGGTGACGACGGCCATTCCCGCGCCGTAGGCTCCAATGCCGAAGAATACGGAGTGTCCGAATGAAACCTGTCCCGCGTAACCGCTGACGATGTTCCAGGACTGGGCCATGCTGGCGTAAAGCAGGACGAGGATCATGACATGGGCGCGGAACGAATTCCCGATCAGGCCGGGAACCAGCGGCAGAAGCGCGAGGACGCCGACCAGGCCGATCCAGAGGACGTCCTTTTGTTCGAGTTTTCGCGTTTTCATATCCATCACCACCCGAAAAGGCCCTTGGGCCTGACCATGATGACCGCCAGGTAGATGGCGAAAACGGCGACATACTTGAAGACCGGTGCGATATAGAATCCGGCGAGGGCTTCGACAAGGCCGATGATGACGGCTGCGGCCAGTGCCCCGGGTATGCTTCCGAACCCGCCAAGCGCCACGATGAGGAAGGCGATGAGCCCGAATAGGGCTCCGACTTCCGGGTGGACCGCGAGGTAGGATGTCAAGAGGCCACCCGCTATGCCGACACAGGCACCGCCGAGGCCGAATACCAAGAGATAGATCCGGTCTGTGTTGATGCCCATGAGTTCGGCGGCTTCACGGTCCATGGCCGTGGCCTGTATTGCCCAGCCCAGGCGGGTCTTTTTCATGAGGAAATAGAGAGCGAAAAGGATCGCTAGGGAAAACAGTCCCGTAACCAGTTGAGGCAGGCCTATAACGATATCTCCCAGCATGATCTTCCTGCCCTCGAGGACCGTAGACTGCAGGATCCGGAAGTTCGGGGAAAAGCGGTTCAGGCAGAAATTCTTGAGGAACATGGAAAGGCCGAAAGTCGCGAGGAGCGGTGCCATGGCGGCCTTGCCTATGCAACGGGAGACAACGAAGCGGTAAGTCAGCGCTCCGAGAATGAAAACGAAAACGCCAGAGGCGATCCACGAAAAAATGGGATCGATGTGGGCCAAAAACCCTAGCCAGTAACTCAGGTACATGGCCACCATCAGGAATTCGCCGTGAGCGAAGTTGATGACGTCCATCACGCCCCAGATCAGGCTCAATCCTGCCGCGACAAGGGCGTAGAGCATGCCGGCCAGAAGCCCGTCCAGCAATACCTGCGCAAAAGTGCTCATGCGTGATCCTCCTAACGGAACCTGTCAGGTTGAAAAAAGGGCGGGGGGTTTCTCGCCCCCGCCCTGGGCCGTTACCTGTTTGCCAAAAGGATTAGCGCTTGTCCCAGGGAGTCATGGGCACGGTGGCCTTGATCTCCGCGTAACTGGTCGGGTAGACCGGCATGTACTTGCCGTTGTGCAGCTGGGTCATGATGCTGGTGGCCTTCATGTTCTGCCCGCCAGGGCCGAAGGCAACCTTGCCTCCGAGAGAAAGGGGCGAGTCGAAGGTGGTCGTCCGAAGGGTCTCTGCGACTTTCTCGACATCAAGCGAGCCGGCCTTTTCGATAGCCATGGAAAGGACGAAAAGCGCCACGGCTTCCTGGATGGAGTCGCTGTCGAAGGGAACGCCGACCTTCTTCGAATAGATCTTCTCGACGGCAGCCACGTCCTTCATGTACTTGGCGCCGATCTCGGGAGAGTAGCCCGTGCCGCCCATGAAGAAGTTGCCGTCCGCGCCAAGCTGCTGGGCGATCTTTGGATCCTGGTAGCCCGTGCAGTAGTTCAGGGCAGCCTTGGGGAGCCAGTTCATCTGCTTCATCGTGCGAACCCACAGGGTGTAGTCGCCGCCGAGGCATGCGCCGAAAACGGCGTCGGGGTTCTTCGCTTTCAGGGTCTGGACTTCGCTGTTCAGGTTCGTTGCGCCGGGGTTGAAGGGGACATCGGCGACGACCTCGAACCCGGCTGCCTTTGCCGCTGCCTTGCCTTCATCGGCGGCGTGTTTCCCGAACTCCGTGTTTTCATAGATCAGCCCGATGGTCTTGATCCCGGCAGCCTGGTTCTTGTTCATCCACTCGATGTATTCGATGAATTCCTTGGATTCGGTCTTGTCTGTCGGGGCGAGGCGGAAGAAGTACTTGAAGCCCCTGTCCGTGAGGGCCGCTGAGCTCGAGCAGCCGCACATGAAAAGCTTCTTCACGCGCTCGGTCACGGCTGAAGCGGGCTTGGATGCGGAGCTGTTGTAGGAACCGATGATGGCGTAAACGCCTTCCTGGTTCACGAGACGCTCGGCTTCGGACTTCGCGACGTCCGGCTTGCCCTGGGTGTCGGCCACGACAAGCTGGATCTTCGTTCCCTTCAGGATCCCTTCCTGCTTCGCGAGAGGGACGTTAAGCTCGGGGTGCTTGTTGTTGATGACTTCGGCTGCGGTCTCAACGGAGGCGACGCAACGCTGGCCTGCCGTGGCGCAGGGGCCGGTAAGGGGGAACAGCACACCGATCTTCAGAACGTTCTCTGCCGCCAGTGCGCAGCTTGCGGAGAGAACCAGGGCGAAAACGAGCAGCGAAACGATGGTGCGGAACTTTCGACTCTGCATGACTTCCATCCCTCCCAGATATGTTTGGTTCCGGCC
>DAIMJI010000021.1:14449-21692 GCA_036722335.1 Synergistales bacterium
CAGCGTATTTCATGGGAGTGAGGATATGGCAGAGATTATCCAGGTTTCCGAAGCGGTGTCCCTGGCCTTTCATGGTCTTGGCCTTCTTGTTTCAAAGGGGGGGAGGCTGAGTGTCCGCGAGATGGCGGAGCAAATCGGCGTTTCCGAGGCCCACATGGCCAAGGTGTTCCAGCGGCTTTCAAAGGGGGGGCTCGTCTATTCCTCGAGAGGCCCGGGGGGAGGGTTTGTCCTGGCAAAGGATCCGCAGGATATCACACTATACGATGTCTTCATCCTGGTCGAAGGGGAACCGAGCCTTAAGCCTTGCCTTCTCGAATGCGCGCAATGTCCTTTCAAGCAGTGCCTTTTCGATGGGTTGCTGGGAAGGATGAAACTGGAATTCGTCGAGTACCTTCGCAAAAAGCGCCTCAGCGACATCAGGCCATGAAAAAGCCGATGCGCCTAAAGACGCATCGGCCGCGGGCATCGCTGGCCTTTCAGGCTTTCCCTTCCTCTTTTTTACCGATCCTGTCCAATACGAGGGTAAAGCCGTCTGCACCATGCTCGATAAGGTTCTTGGCCCGGCTTATCGTCGCCGTGCTGGCCCCTGTTTTCTGGACGACCTGCGGATAATTGTTGCCCTCGTAAAGAAGGCGGGCCACTTCGAGACGCTGGGCAAAGGCGATGATTTCACCGATCGTGGCGACGTCTTCAAGGAAACGATAAGCCTCCTCCTCCGTACCAAGAGAGAGCAAGGCCTTGCAGAGCTGATCGGTCAGGCGGTCTTTCCACTTTTCGGACACGCTTATCAACTCCTTAATAGAAGTCTTTCAAGGCTTCGGTGAGTCATTATAACAGGAAACTTTAATGCGTTCAATAACCATTAAGCCGAGTGCCTTCACAGGATGTCAGCAGTTCCCCGACCAGACCCGGCACCTCGGGCAGTAGGCCCTGGCGCCGGTCAGGGCGTCACATAACCAATCGCCGCAGCGGGAGCAATTTATGGGTTGCAGTTCACCCCAGGGAGCCTTGGGTGGGACTTTCCCCACGGGAACCCGGGCCTCTTCATCCGTTTCGGAGTTTCTCGGCGCAGGCTGAGGCTTTTCTTGGGAGAAAAGGTCCAGTTGCTTCATTTCGGGTTCCACCCCTTTTGTCCCTCCAATCGGTGCCATCAGGGAAAACTCTCGTTCAGGCCGAGATCTTCCGCGAGACGGTTCAGGGTCCCATAACGGGATTTCAGCTCGGAGAACTTCCCTTCATATTCCTTGAAGATCTTCCTGTAGTCATCCGCCATGAAATTATAGGCCCTGGCAGCCGTTTCCCTTCTTGCAACGGCCTCCAGGCGTCTTATTTTCCCGCCTTTGCCGATTTCGCCATCCAGCTTTTCGATAAGGAGCCTTTTGGATTCGAGACCGCGCTGCAGGTCCTCGATGCGGGTTTCAAGGGCGGAAACCTCGATGGCGAGTGTTTTTGCTTCCTGCTTGAATTTTTCGAAGGTTCGCCGCGTTTCTGCCTTCCCCAGGTAACGCCAGCCAAAGACGGCCGCGTTCGCCGACAGGATGACCAGCAGGGCCGCAAGAAGAGGACCGATCCGGAGACGGGCAACACGCGCCTTCATGGAAGCCAGCTTCCTCACCTCGGTTGACATCATAGCACCCCTTCCGAAGACTGTCTCCCGTTGGCGGTTCGGGAGAATTCATCCAGCCCTATTGATTTCCTTACGCAAGGTGTCAGAATAAGCGCAAAATCGATTTGAAAATCAGGGGGGATAAAGATGGAGGAGGGAGAAGTTCCGCTGATACCGGTAAGGACTGTGGGCATCACCTTCAACCTTAAGACAGGTCATGGCGAGGAGGAAGAGGAAGAGTACGACCCAATCGAGACCATCCTGGCATTGAAGACTGAAATCGAGAGGTATGGCTTCGATGTCATGCTCCTGAACCAGGACGGCTCCTTCCTGGAGGAGCTTTCGAAAGCCTGTCCCGATTTCGTGCTGAACATCGCGGAGGGCAGGGGCAAGACGCGTTCCAGGGAGGCACAGGTCCCCTGTATCCTCGAAAGCCTGGGTATCCCTTACTCGGGTTCGGATTCCCTGGCCCTGGGCATTACACTGGACAAGTTCACGACCGGTCAACTCCTTCGCGCGGCAGGCGTTGCCGTCCCCGGCCAGCACATGATCGACAGGCTGGAGAAAGTCGAGTCCCTAAGCAGGATTTTCGACGGGAAAAGGCGGTACATCGTAAAACCCCGTTGGGAAGGTTCTTCAAAAGGAGTTTTTGCCGATTCGGTGGTGTCGGACGAAGCCCAGCTTCGAGAGAAAGTCCGGTTCGTCCTCGAAAGGTACGGTGAACCGGCATTGATCGAGGATTTTCTGCCCAACGATGAAGTCACGGTGGCCCTTGCGGGCAACGGCAAAGCAAGGATCCTGGGCATCATGCGGATCCTCCCCGCGGCAGATCCGGAAGGCCATTTCCTCTACTCGATCGAGCGAAAAAGGGATTGGAGGAAATGCATGAGGTACGAAAACGGGGACTCCCTTCCGCCCGCGGTTCGTTCCCAGATCGAAACGGAGGCCGCAAAGGCCTATGAAGCGCTTGAACTGAGGGACATCGCACGCATAGACCTTCGCCTTGATATCGACGGAATCCCCAGGGTCATAGACGTTAACCCCCTTCCTGGCTTGAACCCCGAGTTCGGGGACCTCCCCATTCTTTTCGGACTGAATGGCGGCGATTACTCGACGCTGATCCGTACCGTGCTGGAAGAGGCTTTTGCCCGATGTCGCCTGGCCTGGCCCGCGGAGTGCCTCCATGCCTGAAAAAGGCACCGTTTTAATAGCGGTAGGCCTGGAAACGACGGGGCGGCCTGATGTCCAGGACGTACACCGATGCAGCCGGTCTGTCGAATCCGTTTTTGCCTGCAAAGGGCGGAGGGTTGAAAGACTTTACGTCCGGGAAGAAGACTTTCCCGACCTTACCCGTATCCGGGAGCAAATCCGATCCCGTTCGCCCCTCAGGGTGTTCAACCTTTTCGAGGGATTCAGCGAAGACCCCGTGAAGGAAATTTACTTCGCCCGCATGCTCGAGGACCTCGGGGTCCCTTTCACCGGAAACCCCTCGAAGACGCTCGGGAGTTGCCTCGACAAGCAAAACGCCAAGAGAATCCTTGCGGAATGCTCGATTCCGGTCCCGCGCGGCGTTTTCCTGGAGGGACCCCATATTCCCCCGTTGGAAGGGCTGGAATTTCCCCTCTTCATCAAGCCGTGCTTCGAGGATGGGAGCGTGGGCATAAGCAGAGACTGTCTCGTGGGCGGAAAAGAGGAACTGGGGAGCCTTCTAAGGCGGAAGCTCGAAGAGTTCCCCAGGGGGCTCATACTGGAAGAGTTCATCCCCGGCAGGGAGTTCAACGTCGGCTTCATCGGCGACCATCCCTACGAAATCCTCGGGGTTTCGATGATCGACTATTCCTGTCATTCGAATTGGCTCCCGTTCTTGCACTACGATTCGAAGTGGGACCCTTCCTGCGTGGAGTTCCAGGAAATCACGCCGGTGCTGGAGGAGGGGATTCCACCCGCCTTCAGGCGGCAGCTTGTCAGCATCGCCAGAAGGGCGGGAGAGGCCCTGGGCTGTCGGGGATATTTCAGGGTCGACCTGCGGGAGAAGGATGGGATCCCTTATGTCCTGGACGTCAACCCCAACCCCGATATCAACGAGGACAGCGGGTTCGCGCGGCAGGGGAGAAGCCGGGGGTATTCCTACGACGAAGTTGTGGAAAGGATCCTGGCCTATGCCTGCTGAGCCGTCCCGCTCACCTTCGGGAAAAGGGGTGAACGAATACCTAAAGGTTGCCCGGCAAACAGGTGCTTTCAGGCCCTGCGAGCTCTCGATCCTGGAGGAGGTCCTCGTGGATGCCTTCCAGGATCCTTCCAAGGGCTACCTTTTCGTGGAAATGCAGGAACAGGGGAACATCGAGGGATTTGCCGTCTTTGGGCGTTCTCCCATGACCGCCTGGGGCTGGGACCTTTACTGGATCGTGGTGGAAAAAAGACTGCAGGGAAAAGGACGCGGCAAGGCACTCCTGGGGCTTCTCGAAAAAGTGGCGCTGGCGGAGACGGGACGGGTTATCCTGAGGGCAGAAACATCCGGCCGTCCCGAATACGAGGGACAGAGACTGTTCTATCTTGGGGCGGGGTTCAAGGAAACCGGAAGGATCAGTGATTTCTACGAGGCAGGGGACGACCTCGTGACTTTCTGCAAGTTCATCTCATGAAAGGAGACGGCCAGGGAAGTCCACCAGGGCTTCCCTGAACCTTCTGGCGCCTTCGGCGGATTGTTCCGGGGTGACCTTTGCAAAGGCAAAGCGAATGGTTTCCTCTCCTTCTCCCGGCAGAGGGTAGAAAAACCGTCCGGGTATGAACCCCACTCCCTTTTCGGTTGCCGCGTACCTCGCAAAAGAGAACATGTCCTTGATCCCGGGGCAGCTCCCCCAGAGGAAGAAGCCCCCCAACGGTACGCTCAGCCTTAGGCCTAGCCCTGCAGAGGATTCCCGTAGGGCTTCGACCAGGGCATCCCTCCGTTTCCGGTAGACCTTCACGAGGCTTTCCAGGTGAAGGTCGAGGTCGAGTTCCTTCAGGAAAAGGAAAACCGCCGCCTGGGTGAGGGCCGGCGGGCAGAGTTCCAGGCTGAGGCGAATTTCCAGGAGCTTGCTTCTCAAGGCTGCGGGGAAAGCGCACCAGCCGCAGCGGACGCCCGGGGCAATGATCTTCGAGAAACTGCCGAGGTAGATCACCCGCTTATCGTCGCCGGCCATCTCGAAATAGCTGCGGGTTGGACTGCCCTCATACCGCAGGTAGCGGTAAGGGTCGTCCTCGAGGATGAAGAAGCCGTGCTTTTCAGCAAGTTCCAGTATGGCTTCCTTGCGGCGGTCGGACGTCGTGCAACCCGAAGGATTCTGGAAATTGACGACGGTGTAGAAGAACTTCGCCCTGCGATTCCCCAGGGCTTCTTCGAGGGCCGAGGGCAACGGACCTTCCGAGTCGACGGGAACAGGAATGATGGATGCCCCCTCTCTCTGGAAAGCCAGGAGTGCCTCCGGGTAAGTGGGGCTTTCCGCAAGGATGAGGTCGCCAGGGTCGAGGACGGTCTCGGAAATGAGGTTGACGGCTCCCTGGGAACCATTTGTCAGGATCACGCAGGAAGGATCAAGCCAGGCCGGGGCCAATTTTTCCCTGAGCATCCATGCGGCGATCCACTCCCGCAGGGGGGCGTATCCGGAAATAGAGGGATATGAAAAAAGCCCGGTTTGGCTGGCCGCGCCCTTGAAGGCGGCCTGTAGGCCTTCTAGAGGAATCAGGTCCGATGAGGGTTCCCCGCTGGTGAAGGAGATTCCCTCGGGCCCGAGCATGCCGACCATTTCAGCGATGATCGAAGGGCCGATCCGGCCGGCTTTCGAGTTCAGCAAATCGTTCCACTGCATTTCGACGTCCCTCCCAGTGTGTTCTTTGCTTCCATTTTAGAGTCTCACGTTCACCCTTCATAGCCGCAACGCCTCATATAAAATATAGGTGACGGGGAAACAATCGCAGGATCTTTTTCCAGACCGGGAGGAACGGCGCATGAACATTCGCCCACGGAGGGCCAGCGGAATTCTTCTCCACCTCACGTCCCTTCCTTCGCCTACAGGGATAGGGGGCCTCGGACGGTGCGCGGTGGCTTTTCTCGATTTCTTGGCCGAGGCCGGCCAGAGCCTTTGGCAGGTTCTTCCCGTCGGCCCGGTAGACAGGGCCCTTGGCGGGTCTCCCTACTGCGGGGTTTCAGCTTTCGCGGGAAACGAGCTCCTCGTTGACCTTGAAGACCTAAGCCGCCTCAGGCTGCTCAGGGAAGGGGAGGAAACCCATGGATGGACAACCGAGGATTCCCCCGTTGACTGGGATCTTGTCTTCAAGCGTAAAGGGGCAATCCTCGACAAGGCCTGGGAACGGTTCCGGGAACTGCCGCCTCTCGGGAACCTGAAGCAGGGGTTCGAGGATTTCAGGTCACGCCATGCCCGATGGCTGGGTGATTACTCGCTTTTCTGCGCCCTTAAGGCTTCAAACGGCGGGAAGGCTTGGATCGACTGGCCGGAAGCTTTGAGGAGAAGAGAATCCCTTGAAATCAAAGAAGCCCGGCACGCCCTGGAAGAAAGAATCGAGAGGATCGAGTTCGGCCAGTGGCTTTTCTTCCGTCAATGGGAAGCCCTGAAGGAAGAAGCAAGGGCCAGGAGGATCACGCTTTTCGGAGACTTGCCGATTTATGTGGGACTTGACAGCGCGGATGCCTGGGGTTGGCGGGAAGGCTTCGACCTGGAGCCGGACGGCCACCCGCGGACAGTGGCCGGGGTGCCCCCCGATTATTACAGCCGTACAGGGCAAAGGTGGGGGAATCCGACATACCGCTGGGAAACACATTCCAGGGAGGGTTTTTCGTGGTGGAGAGCCAGGGTTGGGCATTCCCTTTCCCTTTTTGACTGCGTCCGGCTGGATCACTTCAGAGGCTTGTCGGCTTTCTGGTCGATCCCCGCTGGAGAGGAAACCGCGGTGAACGGGAAGTGGGTCAAGGCGCCAGGAGAAGAGCTGTTGGAAAGCCTGGCGGAGGATCATCCGGGGTTGCCCATCGTGGCAGAGGACCTGGGGATTATCACACCCGACGTCGTCAACCTGAAGGAACGGTTCGAGCTGCCCGGCATGCGTGTCGTCCAGTTCGGCTTTTCCCGCCCTGTGGGGAACAACCCGCACGCGCCGCACAATTTTCCCGAAAACACCGTTGCCTATACAGGGACTCATGACAACAACACGGCCCGAGGATGGTACGAGGAAGAACTTTCCAAGGAAGGGCGCGACCTTCTTTCCCGATACGCCGGTCATGCCGTGAACGCGGAAACTGTGGCAAGGGATCTTGTCCATATGGTTCTTTCCTCCGGCGCGGGCTGGGCGATCCTGCCCCTCCAGGACATCCTCGGCCTGGGGAGCATCGCCAGGATGAACCAACCCGCAAGGCTTCAAGGCAACTGGACCTGGAGGACAAAGCTACCTTCGCGGGAGGTGGCACTTGAACTCGCGGAAGAAGTTGACCTGTTCGGGAGAAATCCCTTGCTGCCAGATAACATGATAAACTAGCCTTGAATTACCTTGAAAGTAGAGATACAATTAACGGGCCCTGAACTCGCGGCTTCATTCGGACATTCGAACGACATCACAACAGCGCAAGGGGGTCGGAGAGCATGGAAA
>DAIMJI010000022.1:0-21662 GCA_036722335.1 Synergistales bacterium
GAAAGGATGCACCTCGGGCAGGGGCTCCTTTTCAAACACATCCAAGGCGGCCCCCGCGATCCACCCTTGCTCCAATGCGCGAACCAGGTCTTTCTCGACGACGACTTTTCCCCTGCTTGTGTTGATTAGAATCGAGGTCGGCTTCATCGCCCTTAGCTGCCTTTCGCCGATCAACCCCTCGGTTGAAGGCAATAGTGGGCAATGAAGTGAAACAAAATCGGAAAGGCCCAATAAGGCCTCCATTTCCATGTATCTCGCCCCGATCGCCTCTTCTGCCGGCTCATTCCGGCGCCTGCCGGAATAGAGGATTTCCATATCAAAGCCCTTTGCCCTCTTTCCGACCGCCTGGCCGATCCGCCCCAACCCGATGATGCCCAGCGTTTTGCCTGTGACATCGAGACCCAGCATGAACCTGGGGCCCCACCGGTCCCATTGCCCGGACCTGATGAGCCTGTCTCCTTCGCCTATTCTCCTCGCGGCTCCTATAAGCAACCCAAACGCTAGGTCCGCGGTCGTTTCGGTGAGCACATCAGGGGTGTTCGTCACCATTATCCCCAACTCTTCAGCTGCGTTCACGTCAATGGTGTCATACCCGACCGCGTAGCAGCTCACTATCTTTAGGTTTTTCCCCGCCGCGAGCAGTTCGCGGTCTATCGGGTCTCCTGGCACGACAACGATTCCTTCGCAGGTTGCCGCCTTTTCTAAAAGGACATGTCGTGTCGGGGGCTCTTCTTCTTGCCAGACCTCGAGTGAAACCTTTTCTCTCAATAGGGACAGTCCGCTTTCCGGTATGTTTCTTGAAACAAACACTTTTGGCTTCACTTTTTTCTCTCCTTTCCCTCTCCTATTCCTTGGTACCGACGAGGAGGACCCGTAAATCGTTCAGGTTGTTGTCCATTTTTCCCGTCTGCAAAAGATCCGTACCCGCTTCAAGGGCAGCCGTCGAATTGTGCCGCTCCAGTTCAACCTTCGGGTTTATCCCTTTTGCCTTTATGCGGTCGAATGTCTTGCCGTCGACCAGGCCTCCCGCAAAATCCGTCGGGCCGTCTATCCCGTCGGTATCCATCGAAAGCAGGACCGTATTGCGAAGCCCTGCCCCATGGACACAGAAGGAAAGAGCAAATTCCTGGTTCGGCCCCCCCAGGCCGTCTGTGTCTTCCTTTATCCTGACGACTGTTTCCCCTCCCGAGACAATCGCTGCGGGAGCAGGCAATGGGTTGCCCGAAACCGCTATTTCCCTCGCGATATCCGCCATGAGCCTTCCAGCCTCGCAGGCTTCCCCGGAAATCGTTGATCCAAGAAAAATCGTGTTAAATCCTCTTTCCTTTAGCTTGTCGATCATCTTCATGCAAAGAACACGGTTATTCCCTACTGTTTCAACAAAGGATTCCAACAATTCTCCGTCCTTGGTCCAGGACCGTTGTTCTCTTTCCAGTACCTTCCTTATCCTTTGATCCGTAGCCGTCCATAGCCCGTTTGCTTTCAGCAACTCAATTGCTTCTTCCGCGACATTCACAAGGACGGGAATCGTAGGCCCAGAGCCGACTGATTCAGGGGAATCCCCCACTACATCGGAAAGGATCAGCGTAAGACAGGCCCGGCTTCCCGCCGCCTTTCGCAACTTGCCGCCCTTGACCTTCGAAAGGGCCTTCCTGACCGTGTTGAACTCTTTTATTGAAACCCCGGACCGTAGCAGGGTGTCCGTCAGCACTTTCAGTTCTTCCAGCCCTATTCCGTCAACTGGCGCCTCGAAAAGCGAAGAGGCCCCTCCCGATACAAGGAACAGCACGGGAACATCCTCTCCAAGCCCCTGGATTGTTTCCAGCGCCTGTCTACCGGCGAGAAAGGAATTCTCGTCCGGTGTCGGGTGTCCCGATTCGACGACATTTACAGAGGGAGGGAATTGGTCATGATTACTCCCTTTCCTGGTTACGACTAGCCCTTCCACCCTGTCTTTTCCGATTGCGGCAATGGCGGCCCTGGCCATGGGAAGGGCCGCTTTTCCTATCGAGAGCAGGTACACCTTGGAATCACTCTGAAGAAAGGGTTCTACGGATTTCCCCGAAGCTTTCTCGAAAAACTGTCCGACCAATATTTCCGGAGAACACTCCTTTATCGATTCCATTGAAAGTTCCAGCGCGATTTCCCGAAGTTGGGACGTCTCGAGCCTCAAGAGCTTATTCCTCCCAATCCGTCTAGTGACCTAATCGTAGCACTACCAATCGAAATAGGAGGGGGGTGGAGCCATTGGCCCCACCCCCCTTTTTGCCCTTTCCTAATTTTTCTTCCTAACCGGCGACTTTAAGCGTAGGCTGCGCGGGCGCTGTTTCGACCGGGTGCGCCTGCCGCCAGGTCTTTATCGGCAGTCCCCAGATCTTTATGAATCCGACTGCCGCCTGGTGATCAAAGGCATCGCCTTCCGAGTACGTCGCCAGGTCATGCTTATAGATGGAGCTCTCTGACTTCATGGCGACCACCACCGCTTGTCCTTTGAAGAGACGCACCTTAACGGTCCCCGAAACCGACTGCTGGGTATGGTCGAAGAACACGTCAAGGGATTCCTTCAGCGGAGAGAACCAGTAACCGACATAGGCCAATTCCGCGTACTTCGATTCGAGTTCTTTTTTAACGGTTAGCAGATCCTTGCTAAGCGTCAGTGTCTCGAGCGCCTTATGCGCCTGGAGCAGCGTTATCGCCGCCGGGCATTCGTAAACTTCGCGGCTCTTGAAACCGACGAGCCGGTCTTCAATCATGTCGATCCGGCCAACCCCGTGAGCTCCCGTGATACGGTTCAGTTCGAGAATCAGTTCCACGCCATTCATGGCTTTTCCATTGAGGGCCACCGGGATGCCCTTTTCAAAAGTGATCTCGACGTATTCCACTTCGTCAGGCGCTTTCCATGGATCCACGGTCAACTTGAAAGCATCCGAAGGGGGTTCGTTCCAAGGGTCCTCGAGTGAGCCGCATTCTATGGAACGTCCCCACATATTTTCGTCGATGCTGTAAGGGCTCTGCTTCGTCAGTGAAACTTCGATTCCATGCTCAGCGGCGAAATCGATCTCGGCTTCACGGGTGAACTGCCAGTCGCGCACTGGGGCAATGCATTGAAGGTCCGGGTTTAGCGCATTCGTGCAGACTTCGATTCGCACCTGGTCCTGCCCTTTCCCCGTGCAACCATGGGCAACGGCAACCGCGCCCTCCACCTGGGCCACCCAGGCAAGGTACTTCGAGATCAAGGGCCTGGAAAGCGCCGAGTTAAGAGGGTAAGTCCCCTGGTACATCGCGTTCGCCTTCAGGCTCGGCCAAACGAAATTTTCCACGAATTCCTGCCGCAGGTCCATGACATAGGCATTGCAGGCGCCTGTTTTCAGTGCCTTTTCTTTTGTCGCGTCAAGGTCTACAGCCTGGCCGACATCGGCAGTCATGGTGACCACATCGTACCCCTGCTCCTTCAGCCAAAGGATTGCCACTGAAGTGTCCAGTCCGCCGCTGTAAGCCAGAACAACTTTTCCTTTGTAACCCATCGATCTTCCTCCTTAGGTTTAGTAAAAAAAAAGCTCGTCCCTCTTAAGAGGGACGAGCGAGTTGCCCGCGGTACCACCCTGATTGCAAGCCTCATTCGCGGCCTGCCTCTTTTAAAGTCCTTTATCGGGGACCACTCGCGCTCCTACTTGGCGTTGCCTTTCTTCGGAGCGGGCTCGGGGTTTCTACTTGACTGCTCTCCATCGAGAAGTGTTTTCAGCCTGGGACACTTCCTCTCTGTCGACGAGTTCGCAGCCAGCTTTTCCCGTCATCGCCCTGTAACCCAGGTTTTCGATGCGGCTTGCCGGTCTTATGCGTCTAGCTCGTCTATCGAGGAATCGAGACATCCCGTGAGGCTCCTTCCCGGTCGTTCAAATTGCGGAGATTATACAGACCTCCCCTTTTTTTGTCAACTTCCTGGTTCCCCGCCCCCGATTTCTTCGAGCCCGTTCCCCTTCAACATCGCTATCGAAGGGAAATGCGTCATGTCCATGTGGACTGGCGTAATCGATACGAGGCCATGCGCGACGGCCCATACATCGGTCCCCTCTGCCATCTCGTCCTCGGGTTTTCCGGCAATCCAATAGGAAAGGATCCCATGGGGACTCCTAAATTCGGTCACCTTCCCCTCATAGGTTCTTAGTCCCTTGCGGGTAACCTGGAAGCCTTCGACGCTTTCAAACTCAAGATTCGGGACATTGACGTTCAGCAGGACTTCTTTAGGCAGTCTGTTCGTCGAAAGCCAGCCCAGTAATTTCAGTACGACTGAGGAAGCTGTCGCGTAATGATGGACAGGGTCTGTTCTCTTGCAGTTTAGCGAAACCGCGAGCGCGCCCCGGCCCAGGATGAGCGCTTCCATTGCGGCAGACACCGTTCCGGAATACGTCAAGTCATCACCGAGGTTTGGCCCCCTGTTTATCCCCGAAATCACGAAATCCGTTGCTGGTTCCACGACTTCTATTCCGAGTACGACACAGTCTGACGGTGTTCCGTCACACCCAAGGAGGTTGATTCCCTCGGCGTACCCCCCCCTGTCCGCATCCCATAACCGGATGGGACGGTTCAATGTAAGGGCATGCCCGACACTGCTTCTTTCTCGGTCAGGCGCAACAACTGTTAGCTTGTAACCCGCTGCATGGAGCGCGTTTGCCATATTGACGAGACCGGGGGCATAGATCCCGTCGTCGTTGGTCAGCAGGAAACGGCTCGTCTTCATATCGGGAACCACCCGGGGAAGACCATTGAAGCGATGAGCAGGACTATCGGGCTCATGATCTTTTGAACGACCCCAAATATGACAAGGATCATCAGCATGAGCATCCCGTATCGTTCCAGCTTGTAGTAGAACCCCATCCATTTGGGGGGCAGGAAGACGTACAGGATTTTCGAGCCGTCCAGGGGGGGGATCGGCAGCAGGTTGAAAACGGCCAGTCCCAAATTGATGAATACCATGAGGACGAGGAAATTCAAGGCAGCATAGTTCATGAGAATCTGCCTGGGCAGGAATCGCATGATGAGCCCAACCCCAAAAGCCGTAGCGATATTGCCGGCAGCCCCTGCCAGGGAAACGATTACCATGTCCCTTCCCGGGTTCTTGAAATAACGCGGGTCGATCGGCACCGGTTTTGCCCATCCGAAGCGTGCGACCAACAGCATGATCGCCCCTACCGGGTCCAGGTGGGCTAGCGGATTCAAGGTCAGGCGGCCGCTCCTCATGGCGGTGGGATCACCCAGCCGGTAAGCGGCATACCCGTGGCAAAACTCATGGAAAGTGATCGCCCATAAGACTGCCGGCAGGCTTAATAGCAGTTCAGCGAGCCTTGGCATAGTGAACATCGTTATCACCATTCTTTCTTCCCGGGAAATTGGTGAGGACCCATTCCACCTCTTCTTCCCGTGTTTCAACCGCACCCTCCAGCCTCGCGTACTTCAGGCCGTCGATGATGTCCCCGATCAGTGGTCCCTTCCTGAATCCCAGGTCGAGGATATCCCTGCCGGTCAGCATGGGCCTTATCCTGTAAAGGCGCATCAGGTAGACGAGTAGGCGCCGCCTCACTCTCCACCGGTCAGTTGCCGCCGCCCAAAACAGGATAACCGTAAAAGCGACATTTTCAAGAGCCCTGTAGATCTCGGAGTTGCTTTTTTCCTGCCTTCCCCCCAGGTTCTGCTCGACGGTCCTCAGGTCTTCCAGGCATTCCCTTACGATCCTTCCCTCCTCCTGCCCAAGCTGGAGCCTTGCAATTGCCGCAAGGGCAGCCTGTGGCTCGGATTCCAGCAAAAGAGCGGAAAGAAAACCGAGCCAAAGTTCTTTGCCGAAATCGGGTAAATCCCTGCCCATTCTCTTAAGGAAGAAGGAAAGCCGAAGGAACGACCTGCGGCATGCCGTCCCTATATGGAGTCCGCCCGTTAGGTTTTGCCAAAAGCCGAGTTCCCCAAGCCTTCTGACGATAGGATAGGGTTCACGTTCAGTCAGGATCAACTCTAGCTCACTTCTAAGCCTGACGCCCGATAACCTCCCAATTAGCCCTCCCCGTATGCAGCTTTCCAGAAGCCTCAAAGTCGTGTTACCCAGCTTGAAATGCAGACGCTGTTCCAGCCTGACGCCCCTGAGCACCCGGGTCGGATCTTCTATGAAGCTTAGGTTGTGAAGGACATTAAGGGTCTTTTTTTGCAAATCGCGCCGGCCACCGAAATAATCATGGAGTTTCCCCCACTCTTCCGGGTTCACCGTAATGGCCATGGCATTGACCGTATAGTCTCTTCTGTAAAGGTCATGTTTCAAGGAATCGCTTGTCACTTCCGGCTGTGCCACCGGGAACTCGTAAAACTCCCTCCTGGCGGTTGCGACATCCACTTTCCGGTCGCCTGGGAACACGATCGTGCCCGTCTTGAATCGCTGGTGTATGGCTATCCTGCATCCATCCCTTTCCCACGACCGCGCGAATTCGACCGCATCCCCTTCGATGACCATATCGAGGTCGAGGTTCTCTCTGCGCAACAGGAGATCACGTACAAACCCGCCTACAACGTGGGCTTTCATGCCAAGTGATTCAGCCCGCTCCCCGAGTCGCCTCAAGAGGATTTGGACCCAAGGGACCAGTTCCTGTGCCATCAGTTCCCCAACATCTTCCGTCCAGGGACGAGACACTTCCTCGACCTGTTCTTCATGGGGGATCGAATAAGGGTACAGCGCGCGTAGCATATCGGTTCGAGTCACTATTCCGACAAGAGTCCCTGCCGGGTTCACGACAGGAAGTCGGCCGATGTTGTAAAGGACCATCATCCTGTGCGCTTCCGATACCGAAGCTTCAGGAGGAACGGTGATCGCCCCCTCGGTCATGAAGTCGGAAACTGGAACATTCCCGAGCCCGTGCAGCTCAGCCTTGTCCAAATCCTTGCGGGTGATGATGCCTGCAATCCCCTTTTCAACAACAACCGGCAAAGCCGCATGCCCATAACGGATCATCAGGCGGTAGGCGTCATCTATTGCCAGGGACGGGCCAACTGCCATGACAGGACTGCTCATCACATCCGACACTTTGATAAGAAGCCTTATACTCTCCTCGAGCCTCTTCTCGAGTGCCGGCATGATCTCTTTGGGGCGGGGACCCGACAAGGTGACTGAAGCCGCCTGTGAATGCCCCCCTCCTCCCCAAGGCTCGAGAAACTTCGCTACATCGAGGAGTTCCGGCCTTCCACGCGCAACCACATAAGTCCGGTTTTCCATTTCCACCACCGCAAGGGCGATGTCCGCATCGAAAAAATCCCTCAGCCTGTGGACGAAAAGGGAAATCCCCTCGATGTAAATGGGGGTGGATGTCTCCGAGATAACGACTTTGGCTCCGCCCATGAACCGGATACGGGCGTTTTCGATCAGGCTGTCCAGGAGTTTTCTCTCTCCCGCATTAAGGTTCATTTCAATGTGCAGGGGCACGATCGTGAGATCGGCACCCAGGTCCCTAAGCCTCGCCGCGACGTTGAAATCCCTGTTCGTCGTGGAGCCGAAAGTAAGGGCCCCCGTATCCTCGTATATGCCCATCGTGAACAATGTCGCCTCGAAAGGCTGGATGGGAATCCCTAGGGCAATCAGCTTTTCCACTAGAAGGGTTGTCGTTGCGCCAACCTTTTCGATGACTTTTTTTTCGGCCGGGATCTCATCGGTGACAGCGGGATGATGATCGTAAACATGGATAGTCACTCCATCCTTGCCGCAAAGCGAACCAAACGGTCCGATCCTCGATCTTGATCTCGCGTCGACGACGACGAGTTCCTCAACTTCATCAAAGTTGATATGCCTCGGCGTCAAAACCTTCCATCGGTTCCCGAGGCGCTTCAGGAACTCTCGCAGGTTCCTGCACGCAGCCCCGGAGAAACAGAGGATGGAGTCGTCATAAAGCTTTGAAGCTGCGACCATGCTCGAAAAAGAATCGAAGTCGGAACCGATGTGGCTCGTTATGACTCTCACGTCACGATCGCCTCCAGAATCCGCTTTCTATTCCTCTCATCGCTGGTACGCCGCCATTCGCCGGACAAAGAAAGCCTCTTGATTTTTTGCCCCATCGCCTTGACCTTCATCTCAAAGCCGGCGAATTCTCCCTCGTTTTCCAGAACGATATCCGCTAATTGGGTTTTTTCGGCCACGGGCATCAGCCATTTTTCACGTTTCTCAAGTTCCCCGCTGTCCCAACCCCTGTTTTCCGTGCGGGCAATCCTTTTTTCGATGTTCGCTGTCACGTAGACGACGAAATCGATCCAGTCGGGTTTGCCGACTTCGTAAAGAAGGGGGATTTCCACCACAACCCAACCCGACGAGCGTGCAACCCTTTCCTTGATTTCTCTCAACGCAGCCGGATGCAAAAGATTGCAGGCCCAAATGTAATCCGATTCGTTCGAAAACACGGCCTCGGCCAACAATCTCCTGTCCACCCCGGCCCCCCCCGGACACATTGTTTTCTCGCCAAAACGCTTTCGTGCCGCGGAGATCATTTCCTCGGATTGCCACAAGACACGAACGACCTCATCCCCGTCAATCACGGTGGCTCCGAGGGACTTCCAGATTCGCGATACGGTCGACTTACCAGCCCCAACGTCTCCCGTAAGGCCTACGACCAGCATAGGGATTGTTCCTTTCTTCTCGCTGAGTTCGCTCGGATATTTCGACCATGTCCTGCGGAATTTCCCAAAGGAATCTCGAAAAACCGTTTCTCTGCACCGAGCCGAAAATTACCCTGCTTTCCGCTGCCGATAGAAACAGCCTCTCCTCGGCTCTGGTCATTCCCACATAACAGAGGCGCCGTTCTTCTTCGATCCCTTCCCCGCCTTCCATGCACCTCGAATGCGGGAAAATCCCCTCTTCCATGCCCAGCATGAACACGACGGGGAATTCAAGGCCCTTGGCCGCGTGAAGGGTAAGAAGGCTTACGGCATCAGCCGCTTCCTCCATTTTTTCCAGATCGGTGAACAGTGAGATTTCAGCCAGCACATCCACTAATTGACCTTCTTGTTTCGAGGCTATGGATAGGAGTTCCATCACGTTGTCACGCCTGTCTTCAAACCCCCTTGGGTCCGACTTTGCCACGTGATCACCGTATCCTGCATCTTCCCAGATAAAACGGAGAGCGCTCCCGAAGTGGTCGGACCGGTCCAGGATGCCGGTCATGACAGAACCCAGGGCAGCGCAAGAAGTCCCGAGCCTGTTTTTCAAACCCGCGCGGTTTTCGGCAATTCTTCCCCATTTTTCTCTCGGGTCCAGCATCGGATCCTCCGAAAGGCATTTTCCCAATTCCTCGATTCCCTTCTTCCCGAGACCTTTTGGGGGAACGTTGGCGATCCTCGCCAGCGAGACGAGGTCCTGCGGGTTGACCGCCAGCCTCATGAAGGAAAGGACATCCTTGACTTCCTTCCTTTCGTAAAATGCGGTCCCTCGTACGACCCGGTAAGGAATTCCCCTGCCTAGCAGGGCTTGTTCATAGTTACGGCTAAGCGCGTTGATCCGGTAAAGTATCGCGATCTGGCCGAACCGGTATCCCTTGCGCCTCAAACTTTCAATCTCACGAAGGACAAAAGAGGCCTCTTCCTTTTCGTCTCCATGGAGAAGGATCCTGACAGGTTCCCCCTTGTCCCTCGCAGTCCAGAGGTTTTTAGGCTTTCTTTTCAGGTTGTTCTTTATCAGGCCGTTCGCAGCACCTAGAATACGGCCGGTCGAACGGTAATTCTGGTCAAGCAACACCGTGCGCGCTCCCGGGAAATCCCTTTCGAAATTCAGGATCATGTTCATGTCGGCGCCGCGCCACCCATAGATCGATTGGTCGGGGTCACCCACCACCATGATCCTTCCCGTATCACCCACGAGTTTCCTTAGCATGCGGTACTGGGGGCGGTTGACATCCTGGTATTCGTCCACAAGTATCCAGTCAAGCGCCCGTCTTTCCCTTTCCAGGATATGCGGGTCCTTTAGCAATTCCAGGGGAAGTTCCAGCAGGTCGTCAAAATCCACACCGTTTTGTTCCTTGAGGACGGATTCGTATTTCTTTTCGATCTCGCCCAGCATTTCAGTAAAACCGCTCTCGTCCTCCGAGGACACATTCTTGGTTTTTCTCCTGGAAAGCATGTCCAGCACCCAGGATATTTCCACCTTTTCCTGGTCAAGGTTCATTTCTTCCAGTATGTCCTTGAGGATTGATCGGCAATCCGACCGATCGAAGACAACAAAATCCTTGCGACGTCCAACTTTCGTGAGTTCATCGCGGTTTCTTTGGAGGAGTCGGAGGCCAAAGGAGTGAAAGGTGCAGGCCTGGAGCCCTTTCGATTTTAGTCCAAGGAGGGCCTGGACCCTTTCCCTCATCTCGGAAGCCGCCTTGTTCGTAAAGGTAACCGCCAGGATTCTTTCCGCAGGAACCTCTTTCTCGGTAACCAGGTACGACGTCTTGTAGGCAAGCACCCTAGTCTTTCCGCTCCCGGCGCCGGCCAGGACAAGGAGGGGGCCTTCGCAATATGAAACGGCTTCCCTCTGGCTCGGGTTTAGCCCATTGATTCCCTGTCTTACCCGCGTTTCAAGCTCAGCCATCGTTCCACCTGCTTTATCCATTCTTCGATCCCTTCGCCCATAAGGCTATTGACTTCCATTCTGACCGCCTTCCCGTTAAGGCTTTCAACGTCTCTCCAGAAAAGTTCCCTGTCGAATCGCACATAGGGGAAAAGGTCTTTTTTCGTCAAAACCACCGCGCCACATTCGTGAAAAAGATGCGGGTACTTCAGGGGCTTGTCCGCACCCTCCGCGGCGCTGCAAACCGCGACCTTGTAATCTTCTCCCAGGTCGAACTCGGCAGGGCAGACCAGGTTTCCAACGTTTTCTATGAAAACCACATCGACGTTTTCCAGGCTGATTTCCTTAAGGGCTTTCAGTACCAGATTTGCCTCCAGGTGGCAACCGCCTCTCGTGTTGATTTGAACCACAGGAACCCCACAAGACGCGATTCTCTCGGCATCCCTAGCAGTGGCAATATCCCCTTCTATGACCGCCGATTTGAATCCGCACCTCTTTAGCGTTTCTTCAAGCAGGGTCGTTTTTCCAGCCCCGGGAGAACCGATGAGGTTCAGCACGAGAATGCCCCTCTCGGACATCTCCTTCCTGATGGAGCGCGCGAATTGCTCATCTGCCGCCATGACAGACCTGAAGACATTGACCTTTTTAGTCGCCATCAATTCCGACCTCCAGTGACTCGATGTCAAGTTCGGTGCCGGCAATCGTTTCCACTTCGATCGAACCGCATCTCGGGCACCGGCCCAAGGGAACTTCCCCTCCCCATTCTAATCCGCATTTCGCGCATTTCTGCAATATCGGGACATCCACGATTTCGAGAGCGGCACCTTCCAAAGGTGTCCCTACAGCCGTCGTTTCAAAACAGAAAACAAGCGCGTCCGGCATGACCTGCCTTAGAGCGCCAACCTTCAAAACGACTCGTTCGACTTTTCGCCAGCCGCGCTCATCACAAATCGGCAAAAGGGAATCCATGATCGCTTCTACAAGGGACATCTCATGCATTTGCAAATACCTCCCGATTGTCTGGCAAAAAAAGAAAAAGGGGCCCCTTAGGCCCCCTTGGTTTCACACCTTAACTCTCTGGTTCCAAAAGGCCGAATCCGCCTTCTTTGCGCCTGTAAACAACGTTTGTTTGGCCGGTCTCAGCGTTCCTGAAAACAAAGAAACTGTGTCCAAGCAAATCCATCTGCAACGTCGCTTCGGAAGGGCTCATAGGCCGAAGCGGGAACCTCTTCGTTTTCACGATCTCCTCCTCGGACACTACGGGAATGGCTTTTTCAGTTGAAGCATAAAGGCTCTCCAACTCGGGCGTCAGTTCATGGGACTTCAGGAAGGCCCTATCCTTGAGGAAGTTCTTGTGCTTCTTCACTTGTGTTTCGATGTTCCGAATCGCACCGTCAAAAGCCTTCCTCTGTTCGGGGGCATACTCTTCACCCCGCATTACCACGCCGTTGACATTCGAGGTGATTTCGACGACGAACATCCCCCTGCTGTGGCTCAACGCAACCTTTGAATCAAGAATCTTGTCAAAGAATTTTTCAAGTTTTCCAAGCTTCTTTTCCATGTAATCCTTAAGATCGTCCGAAAGCTCGACGTTGCGTGAAACGAACCTCACGCTCATGAACATCCCTCCATTCCTGCATCTAAACCGTCTCTACAACCGGATTATACCATTTTCGGCAGGCATATCAAAAGACAGTATATTCTATTAGCTGACCCTTTATTGCTTTAGCGTTTTATTCTTATTCAGCATGGTTTATGGCCATTTCCCAGGTTTCTGCTACAATTTCTATCCAAGACACCAATCCTTTAAGAAAAAGGACGTGATACCGTGCGCCTTTCAGACCGGGCAATGAAATTGGCACCTTCAGCGACACTCGAGGTCGTTTCGAAGGCCAAGCAGCTTCGCAGGGAAGGCAAACCCGTCATTTCTTTCGGTGCCGGGGAACCCGACTTTTCCTCACCCCCTGCGGCGATCCGCATGGCCAAAGAGGCGTTGGACCGCGGGGAGACTCATTATACCCCAACCTCCGGCATCCCTGAATTGAAAGAAGCCATCCAGGCCTATTACCGAAATCACTTCGGCCTGGAGTATAGCCCCTCCGAGATACTTGTCGGCAGCGGAGCAAAGCCTCTCCTTTACGAAGCCTTTGCTTGCCTGCTCAACCCGGGGGATGAAGTGATCCTGTTCGCCCCGGCCTGGGTCAGCTATGTCGAACAAATCGCGCTTTGCGACGGACGCCCGGTCATCGTCGAAACGTCCGATACTCACTTCCTGCCTTCCATGGAAAGGATCGAAGCCGCGATTACACCACGCACGGTCGGACTTCTCTTGAACACGCCAAACAACCCGACGGGTGCCGTCTACTCCTTGGAACTCCTCGAGAAAATCGGCAATATGGCTAAAGACAGAGGCCTATGGGTCATCTTTGACGAGATTTACGAACGCCTTGTCTATGGGAACTCCTCGCATTACAACATCCTGAAAGTCGTCCCTTCGCTTAGGGAATCGACGCTGCTCGTTAACGGCGTAAGCAAGGCTTTTGCCATGACAGGCTGGAGGATAGGCTACGCACTTGGGCCCCAGTCTCTCATCGAGAAGATGGGGAGCGTTCAAGGACACCTCACATCCAACCCCGCCGCGGTTTCACAATGGGCTTCAGTAGGAGCGATACGAGAAGCCGAACCTGAGGTCGAAGTCATGCGCCAGGCTTTCGAGGCACGGCGGGAACTCATCCTTTCTGAACTTTCAAGGATGCCCCATATCGATGTGACCGCACCGGAAGGTGCCTTCTACGTTTTTGTCGATGCCAGGAAATGCTATGGGAAATCCTATAGGGGGAAGCTAATTACCGACGACATTTCCCTTTGCCGGGCCCTTCTTGAGGGGGAATTCGTCGCGGCAGTCCCTGGAAGCGCGTTCCTTGCGCCGGGTTACCTCCGTTTTTCCTATTCTAACTCGGTGGAGGAAATAACGGAGGGCATGAAGCGCTTCGGCAGGTTCCTTTCAGAGCTGTAGCTGCCCGAAAAAGAAGGGCGGAACCGTTTTGCGGTTCCGCCCTTCTTTTTTCACAAAAAATTAGCGAAAAACCTGTGTCCCGTTTGAGCCTTCCAAGGCTTCCAGGGCCTCATCCAGCCTGGCAATGACCGCTCTTTCTCCGCCGTTTCTCACGAACCTAAGCGTCGCTTCGACTTTCGGGCCCATGCTGCCAGCCTTGAAGTGTCCTTCCCGCATGTAATCTTCAAGTTCTGTCGAACTGATCGTTTCGAGGGCTTTTTCGCCAGGTTGCCTGTAATTTATCAAGACCCTTGGAACATCCGTCAAGATCATCAGGACGTTCGCCCTGACGTCGTGGGCTAGCCTTTCAGCCGCAAGGTCCTTGTCTATGACGGCCTCGATACCCTCAAGTTTTCCGTTTCCGTCGTCGACAACGGGGATTCCTCCCCCGCCCGAAGCGATGACCACATACCCTTTTTCGACTAGATCGGCCACCGCGTATTTTTCCACGATTTCTTTCGGATCGGGTGACGGAACGACCCGCCGCCAACCCCTTCCCGCATCCTCAATCCAGGTTTCTCCCCTTTGTTCGATCCTCTTCTTTGCTTCCTCTTCACTGAAAAACGGACCTACAGGCTTTGTCGGGTTTTTGAAAGCCGGATCCGACCCATCAACTCGAACCCTCGTGACGATACAGACAGGCATTCCCCCGTGCAGCCCCTTTTCTCGCATGCAATTGCTCAAGGCCTGTGAAAAAAGGTAACCGATAAAACCCTGGCTTTCGGCCCCGCAAACATCCATGGGCATCGGGGGAACCTGCCGGGCTCCGAGTTCGTTCTGTATCAGTATCGTCCCGACCTGTGGACCGTTACCGTGGGTAAGAATGACCTCATAACCTGCCTGTATCATCCTTACGACTTGTTCTGCGGTCATCCTGACGTTCTCCATCTGCTCGGCAGCGGTGCCCCTCTGCCCTCTCTGCAGGATCGCATTCCCTCCGAGTGCGACGACAACGCGTTTTCTCAACGGAATTCCCCCTGAAGATAAGGTAAACCTTTTTTCTTCAATAGTTACATTTTACCGGGGGCACCTTAACTTGTCCAGAAAGAAGGACAGGGCCTGCCGCTTAAAGCGGCAGGCCCTGTCCTTCTTTCTGTTCTCTATTGTTCCATTATTTCCTTTTCTTTGTCCTCAAGGACCGCTTCGACTTTCTTTATGAATTCATCAGTCATATCCTGAACTTCTTTCTGGTAGCGTTTCAGGTCATCCTCAGTTATTCGGCTGTCTTTTTCCATCTTTTTCAGGTTTTCGATGATATCACGGCGAAGGTTCCTTACCGCGACCTTAGCTTCTTCCCCGTATTTACGGACAACCTTTGTCAACTCGACGCGCCGTTCCCGGTTAAGTTCGGGGAGAACAAGCCGAATGTTCTCACCATCGTTATTCGGGTTAATACCCAGTGAAGACGCCTGGATCGCTTTTTCTATGAGTTTTCCGGCACTTTTGTCCCATGGGGTTATGACAATTTGTCTTGCTTCGGGGACATTGACCGTACCCAACTGCTTGATCGGGGTTGGCGTCCCGTAGTAATCGACTCGTATTTCCTCGACCAGCGCCGGGTGAGCCCTTCCAGTCCTTACTCCAAGCAATTCCGAGCGGAAGAATTCAACGGCCTTCTCCATTTTCTGCCTTAGGTTTTTCAATTCCGTCTGCGGCATCATTCCCCACTCCCCTTCGCGGAAACGATTGTCCCTATGTGGGCCTCTCCCAGCAAAAGCTTTTCGAGGTTCCCCGGCTCAAGGATATTGAAGACAATGATCGGGATCCGGTTTTCCATGCAGAGCGAAAAAGCCGCTGCATCCATGACTTTCAGTTGTTGGCTGATGGCCTCGAGGTATGTAACCGATGGCAAAAAAGTTGCACTTGGGTCTTTTTTCGGATCTTTATCATATATACCATCGACTTTTGTGCCTTTCAACAGGCATTCGGCATCAATCTCAGCTGCCCTGAGCGCCGCCGCGGTATCGGTGGAAAAATATGGGGATCCGGTTCCCGCCGCGAAAATAACCACTCTCCCTTTTTCAAGGTGGCGGATGGCCCTTCTCCTGATGAAAGGTTCCGCCATCTGCCTCATTTCAACGGCGGTCTGGACTCGCGTGGGAATGTTCATATTTTCAAGCGCATCCTGCAAAGCCAGGGCATTGATCACGGTCGCAAGCATCCCCATCGCATCAGCCTGAGCCCGGTCGTAGCCCTGCGTCTCCGCTTCGATCCCTCTGAATATATTGCCTCCCCCGACAACCATCGCGACTTCAACACCGCTTTTTGCCACTGCCGCCACCTGGCTGCAAATGCTCCTTACCGCTTTGTAGTCAATCCCGAAACCTTCTTCACCCGCAAGAATTTCCCCGGAAAGCTTCAATAGGACCCTTTTAAAACGCGACACACTAATTCCTCCTTTTCGGGACAAAAAAAGGGGGGGCGAGGTTTTATCCTCGCCCCCCGGTCGTGACTATTCCCCGATCGAGAATCTTGCGAACCGGCGGACGACGATATTTTCGCCCAGCTTCGCAATCGCGTCCATGACCAGGTCCTTTATGTGTTTCTCCGGGTCACGGATATAGGCCTGTTCAAGCAGGCAGGTCTCTTCGTAGTATTTCTTCACGCGGCCTTCGGCGATCTTGTCGACGATATGGGCCGGCTTTCCTTCTTCTAGCGCCTGGTGGCGGTAAATTTCCTTTTCCCGCTCAAGGGCCTGCGCATCCACATCTTCGGTTGAGACATAAAGCGGCATCGCGGCAGCGATCTGCATGGCGAGTTCGTGACCAAGCCCCTGGAACTCGTCCGTTCTTGCCACGAAGTCCGTTTCACAGTTCAACTCGACAAGGACGCCGATCTTCCCGTTAGTATGGATATAGCTGAAGACCATCCCCTGCGAAGCGGTCCGACCCACTTTTTTAGCGGCCTTTGCAAGGCCTTTTTCTCGAAGGAAATCCACGGATTTTTCTACGTCGCCGCCGCATTCCGCCAGCGCCTTTTTGCAATCCAGCACACCGGCCCCGGTGCGAGCGCGCAGATCCTTTACCGCATCCATATCCACAGCCATGAAAACTAGGCCTCCTTCCAGCCCTTGCGATCTTCTATTTCCGCCTCTACGAGCTTTTCCTGGACCTCTGCGTAAACGTCATGGAGTTTTTCACGAACTTCGATGGCTTCCTCTTCAACAGCGGCGCTTTCCTCATCGGAAGGCAGACCTCCGTCAACTCCCTGGCGACCTTCGATGACCGCGTTGGCCATGAGGGAGAACATGAGTTTGATTGCACGGATGGCGTCATCATTGCCCGGAATCGGGTAATCGATGACTTCCGGGTCACAATTCGTGTCGACGATCGAGGCGACAGGAATGCCCAGTTTCCGGGCTTCAAGCACTGCGATCGTTTCCCGGCGGGGATCGATGATGAAGAGGGCATCGGGCAGGTCTTTCATTTCACGGATGCCTATGAGGTACTTTTCAAGTTTCTCTTTCTGCTTCCTGAGGACGCTGACCTCTTTTTTCGGCAAGGTTTCGAAGGTCCCGTCCTCTTCCATTTTCTGGAGTTCAACCATCCTGTTTACACGCTTCCTGATCGTCGGGAAGTTCGTCAAAAGACCGCCCAGCCACCTCTGGTTGATGTAAAACTGGCCGCACCTCAGCGCTTCTTCCCTGACGATTTCCTGCGCCTGCCTCTTCGTGCCGACGAAAAGGACACTTCCGCCGGATTTCGATACCTCGCGGATGAAATCGTAGGCTTTCTCCAGTCCTTTCACCGTTTTCTGCAAGTCGATGATGTAGACGCCGTTCCGCTCGGTGAAGATGTACGGCTTCATCTTTGGATTCCACCGGCGGGTCTGGTGACCGAAATGAACGCCACACTCCAGCAGCTGCTTGATACTGACTACGGACACGTGAATCCCTCCCCTTCAGGTTTAGCCTCCACGTTCTTCTTCCGGAAAAAGATCCCCGTAGGGGCACCACTCTTTCCGTCTGAACGTGTGAGAATTTCGGGCCAAAGGGGAGTATATCACAAGACAATCTTGACCTTCAAGGGCGAAAGACTTAGCATATACCCGGTATTTTCATTCAAACGACATACCTTGCAGAGGAGGGCTCGCCCATGCCCCGTGAATCTTTGATCGATAAACTTGATAATCTCTCACCAGAACACAAGGCGATGTTGAACCGGCTGAAGAGAGTCGAAGGACAACTCAGGGGTATCCAGAGGATGATCATCGAGAACAAGCCCTGCCACAACATCCTCGTTCAGCTTTCCGCTGCAAGGAAAGCCATGCAGCAAGCCTGCATCGAAATCCTGAAAAATTACATCCAGAAGTGCCTGGCAACCAAAAATCTTGAGGATACGAAGGAACTCGAAGCTCTTATTGCCGCGATGCTCGACCTGGCCCCTCTTTCCGGGGAGAACGAAGAGTAGTTTTATTCCTCTTTCGCCGGATTCGCCTGGAAATTTTCCCCCAGTATGGCGGCGACCAGGATGCCGAGGTTTTCCCTTCGCCCCGTCAGGGCATCTATCATTGTTTCTCCCTCGACCCTCCAGACTCTCCACGTTGGCCTGATTTTTTCATGTTCGACCATCACCGAATTGTAACGAAATGCCGCGGTCCATTTCCCTTTTCCAAGGCAACGACCCGCCTCTTCAGCGAGAGCGATCGCCATTTCTTCGGAAACCTTTGCCTCCAGCCTCTTGCCTTCCGGAGGCTCGGTTTCTGTTGCCATGACAGACTTGGGCGAATGCAGAGAGACCGTTCCGCTAACCGCGTCAACCAGGGCCGTGTAAAAGGAGTAGCTTGTCCGTGTCATCATTCCCCGGGAGAAAACCTCTAGCGGAACAAGGTAGGTCGGTACGAGGATAAAAGGCCCGTTTCCGATCTCGAGGATCGGCGACAGTGTTCCCCTGAAAAGTTTTTCCATGCGGCGGCCACCCCCCTAAAAGGAGTCTATCAGGAGAAAAGCCAAGGCGAAAGAGTAAAGGCAACCGGCAGGAGACCCAACTTGCCGTGGCACCCGAGATGGTCCGTTTACCGTTGCTTCCTTCCGGACCTGGCGGGGTTCACGGGATCTCGCCGCACGGGGCTGGGTCTCCTGCCGATTGCCTTTAGCAGTCAAAAAAAATGGCGGAGAGGGAGGGATTTGAACCCTCGGGGCGGGGTTTAGGCCGCCCACACGCTCTCCAGGCGTGCGCCTTCGACCACTCAGCCACCTCTCCGCTTGTTCGCTATGGGGTTTTCAAATGGCGGAGAGAGTGGGATTTGAACCCACGAGGCGGCTTCAAGACCACCTAGTCGATTTCGAGTCGACCGCCTTCGACCACTCGGCCATCTCTCCGCGCGTTTCTTTTGCCCTGGAAGAAATCCCGTAAGATTCTAGCACACTCTTCCGCCAAAATGCCTTTTTCAACCAAAATCCTGTGGTTGAGCCTGGCGTCCCTTGTCAGATCGTAAAGAGAACCGCAAGCGCCAGCCTTTGGATCCATGCTCCCGATAACCAGCCGGGTAATCCTTGACATTATAAGGGCACCGGCACACATCACACAGGGTTCCAGCGTGACATACAGAGTGCACCCCGCAAGGCGCCAGTCTCCGATCGTCCTGGCAGCCTCACGCAAAGCAACGATCTCGGCGTGCAATGTGGGATCCAAACCCGACTCACGGGAATTTGAGCCGCTTCCCAGGACTTTCCCTTCACGGACCACTATGGAGCCGACCGGTACTTCTCCCGCAGCTGCCGCTCCCCTTGCCAAGCCGATAGCCATCTGCATGAAACGGATATCCTCAGGAACCGGGTTCTTGTCACGCAAGGCGGACCTCCGTTAGGCAAACGCAGCCCGGAGTGCATTTTAGCAAATGCTTCCCGGTTTGCAAAGTAACCTAAAGTCACAAATAATGGGACCAGGACAAATTTAGACCGGGGGAGAGGATCATTGTGAAGAATACTTGTGCTCTGGAGCTTTTCCAGGTTGATGCCTTCACAGAAAGGCCCTTCGAGGGAAACCCTGCGGCAGTCTGCCTTTCCAGGGAAGTTCTCCCCGCAAGCTTCATGAAGAAGGTCGCCTCGGAGATGAACCTGTCCGAAACCGCTTTCCTTTTCCCAATTGAAGATGATTTCCGACGGGGAACTAAATTCCGGATTCGCTGGTTCACGCCGAAAGTCGAAGTGCCGCTATGTGGACATGCCACTCTTGCCTCGGCCTCTGTCCTTTTTGATGAAAAGAACAATCCCGCCCGGGAAATCTTTTTCGAGTCCAAAAGCGGGAGGCTGGCAGCAAAAAGGTCCCCTGGGGGCTACACCCTGGACTTTCCCGTAAATGCGCCTCACCCTTGCCAGGTGCCGGAAGGGCTACTCCGCGGCCTCCGCTTGACCGGAAACTACACGGGCTGGCTTTCTGTCGAAGCGGAAATGCTCTTGATCCCGCTGCAAACCGCGGAAGACGTGATATCCGTGTCCCCCGACTTCCCCAGGCTTGCTTCGGTTTCCGAAAGACTAGGGGCTCTGGGAATCATCGTCACAGCCCCAGGACCAGGGAATTATGATTTCTGCTCGCGTTACTTCGGTCCCTGGGAAGGGATAAACGAAGATCCGGTTACCGGTTCTGCGCACACCGTCCTTGCCCCCTACTGGAGCACCCTTCTCGGGAAGTCCCGCTTCATGGCCCTACAGGCCTCCGAACGGTCAGGAGTGTTGGAGGTAGCCCTTGGAGCGAATGGACGCGTGGAACTGACCGGTAAGGCAAGGCTGGTCGTCAGGGGTAGCCTTTTGCCATAAAAAAACCGGGAGCCGCTAAGCGGCTCCCGGTTCTCTTCTGTCTGGGATCGTTATGCCTTCTCGACGTTGGCGGCCTGAGGGCCCTTGGCTCCGTCGACGACCTCGAGGCTTACGCGCTGCCCTTCCTCGAGCGTCTTGAAGCCTTCCATCTTAATCGCGCTGAAGTGAACAAAGACATCCTTGCCCTCGTCAGTCGTGATGAACCCATAGCCCTTAGTGCCGTTGAACCACTTTACCGTACCGTTGGTTTTCAAGCTTGCTGCCTCCTGAAATAACATAATAGACTTCACCGATGGCGCCATCGGCTGTGAAACTATATCCGAAGCTTCCAGACTTGTCAAGGGCTTCCCGGGGACCTAAACCTTCGGGATGTTGCGCCCGGAAAAGATTTCCGCCATTTCCCTTTTCAATTCCTGTTTGATCCTTTTCTTTTCCCCGGGCAACAGGCTCTTCTTCCCAGTGCCGAAAAGGTAGTTGTCGAGATCGAATTCTTTCAGGATCATCTTCGTCATGTACAGGTTTTCCTGGTAAACGTTAACGTCGATCATCTGGTAACGTTCCCGCATTTCGTCTGCGATGAAATTCTGTATCGAATTGATCTTGTGGTCTATGAAGAATTTTTCGCCGTTTATGTCCCTTGTAAAACCCCGCACACGGTAGTCCAGGACCGCTATATCGGGGTTGAAAGAATGCAGTAGGAAATTCAACGCTTTTAGCGGTGAAATCTTGCCGCAGGTCGAAACGTCGATATCTGCCCTGAACGTGCTTATTCCCTGGTCTGGATGGCTTTCGGGATAAGTGTGGACAGTGATGTGACTCTTGTCCAAGTGGGCAACGACAGATTCCGGAAGAGGCCCCGGTGTTTCGCTCGAACAGATGTCGTTCCCGTCGGAATTTTGGCCGCACTCCACCTTTTCCTCCGAGATCAGCATCGTGACGCTCGCTCCTTGGGGGTCGTAGTCCTGCTGGGCGATGTTAAGGATATTCGCCCCGATGATTTCCGCTACTTCGCTCAATATTTGCGTGAGCCTCTCTGCGTTGTATTCCTCATCGATGTAATCGATGTATTCTTTTCGGTGTTGCGGGAGTTTGGCGTAACAGATATCGTACATGTTGAAACTGAGGCTTTTCGTCAAGTTATTGAACCCGTAGAGCTTAAGTTTCTTGATGGGTTTGATCTTTTTCATCGCCCGTATCGACACCCTTTCCTCAAGATGAGCGCATTATAACGTTTTTTCGCTTTTTTGCGAATCCTGGCCACATTTCGCCGGTATTAACGGAGG
>DAIMJI010000023.1:0-18698 GCA_036722335.1 Synergistales bacterium
ATCGTCCCTATGTTCAGGTGCGGCTTTGTCCTCTCAAAATGCTCCTTCGCCATCTCCGATACCCTCCCTGCAGGTGTAATCATGACCAAATACATTTGATTCCATAGGGCCTGATTTTATCATAAGGCCCATCATGCTAAAAGAGACCCGGAACGTCCGCCCCGGATCTCCCACCTCAAAGCCTGGAGCCGACTTCCGGACTTGAACCGGAGACCCCATCCTTACCATGGATGTGCTCTACCTGCTGAGCTAAGTCGGCCCAACCTCTATGTTTAAGTGGTGGTAGGGGTAGGATTTGAACCTACGTAGGCGCTAGCCGGCAGATTTACAGTCTGCTGCCTTTGACCACTCGGCCACCCTACCACGCGTCACTGCAACCTCTCAATTTGGAGCCGGCGATCCGGATCGAACGGACGACCTGCTGATTACAAGTCAGCTGCTCTACCAGCTGAGCTACGCCGGCGAGGTGCGCTAGCTATTATAACTGGAGAAACGCGCTTGTCAACAGTGGAATCGAAGCAAGTCTAC
The DNA here is from genome assembly GCA_036722335.1 of Synergistales bacterium. Taxonomy (GTDB): domain Bacteria; phylum Synergistota; class Synergistia; order Synergistales; family 79-D21; genus 79-D21. The sequence goes on from DAIMJI010000023.1 coordinate 529, forward strand.
AGAACCGCCTCGACCTCCTGGGAAAAGACTCTCAACCCGGCCTGGCGGACCTCCGGCCGTTCCTTCAGGGCACCGAGGAGCTCGATCAGGCGCCTGGAGCGCCCCTCCTCCTCCGCGATCATGAACGCCCAGTTCCGGCCGGGCCAGACGGCGTCCCCCCAGTGGGTGCCCCCGGCCTCGGAAGTGCCCAGCACTCCCTGCCAGACCGTGTAACCGGTCATGGGGACGCTATCCATGACCTCCCTGACTTCCTCGGCGATGCTTTCGTTACAGAGAACCCACAGGAGCTTCAACCGTCTTCCCCCCCTTAGCCTCGGCAAATCGCGGATGCCTCCTCAGCCGGGTTTCCACGACCCGGTATACGACAGGCACGAGGATCAGCGTGATGAACGTCGAAAGAGCCAGCCCACCCATGACCGAAACGGCCAGGGGCCTCCACATCTCCGCACCCTGTCCCCTGCTGACGGCCATCGGGAGCATGCCGAGGAAGGCCGCGAGCATCGTCATCAGGATAGGCCTGAGACGCCTTTCCCCTGCCTCCAGGAGCGCGTCGTCCAGGTTTGCCCCCCTTGCCCTGAGCAGGCCGACATAGTCCAGGAGGACAATGGCGTTGTTCACCACGATCCCGACCAGCATGATGATGCCCAGGAAGGCCTGCATGGAAAGGTACAGCCCCGTAAGGAGGAAAGCGAACACGACCCCTGTCAGGGCGAACGGGACGCTGAACAGGATGATGAAGGGGTCCAGCAGGGCTTCGTACTGGGCGGCGATGACCATGTAGACCAGGATCATTCCCAGGATGACGAGCAGCGTCAGCTGGCGGAACGCGTCCGACTGTTCCTGGACCTGCCCGCCGAACGCGACCCGAATCCCCGGCGGGATGGCCATCGAGGAAATCTCCTGCCTCGCGGCCTCCGTCACCTGCCCAAGGGAGCGTCCCTGGACATTGCTTTCGACGATAACGTACCGCTGTCGGTTTTTCCTGTCGACCTCGGAAGGGCCGCCTTCCTGGCTCACCTTCGCGACCGTGGAGAGTCGAACCGGGGTCCCCGCTCCATTGGGGACCATGAGGCGGTCAAGGACATCCATCGTGTCTCTCTGGGAATCGTCCAGCCGGATCCGGATGGGATAGTCGTCCTCGCCTTCCCAGTAATTCTCCCCCGTCTTCGCCCCGTAGAAGTACATCCGGAGAGTCGAGGCCACCGAAGCGGTGCTGATGCCCAACAGGGAAGCCTTTTCCCGGTCGATCTCGACCCTGATTTCCGGCCTGTCGGGCTTCTGGCTCAATGTCACATCCACCGCGCCGGGCGTCTTCTCCAGGCGGGACTTGATTTCCTCGGCGACACGGAGGATCGCCCCCATGTCATCCCCGTAAACCTCTATGTTGACCGGCTTCGAGCCCAGGAACATGGCCTGGATGGGTGAAGAGACAAGCACCGTCATCTTCTGGATTCCGGGCTTCATCTTCAGCCACTCCCTCAACTGCTCGGCGATCTCGAAAGCGGACCGCTTCCTGTCCTTCTTGTCCACGAGCTTCATCCCCACGGTACCCACATTGCTGCCTTCGTCGCTTCCCGTCGCGATCCCGTATCCCTCTTCGGTCTGCCCGTCCCATCCGAAGACGTGCTTTTGTTCGGGGATGTTCTTCCTCGAGTAATCGACGACCTCCCTGACCAGGGCATCCGTTGTCTCCAGTCGTGTCCCCTCCGGCAGCCTGAAGGAGATCGAGATTTCGCTGGTGTCCGATTCCGGGGTCAGTTCGGTCCCGATGAACTTGAAACCCACCAGGGTCAGGATCATGAACAGGGCGGCGATCCCGAAAATCGTCGCGGGCCTGCCCAGGCCCCAGGACAGGAGGTCCCTGTAGCCGGTCTCGAGTTTCCTGAGGAACCTTTCCGTGTAGCCGTGCAACCGGAAGTTTTCCGTTTCAGCCCTGAAGACCTTGCTGCCGGCCATGGGGATGAAGCTGATCGAAACGAGGAGGGAAATCGCCACCGAAACGATCATGACGACGCAGAGCGACGTGAAGAAGACCCCGACGAGCCCCTGGACGAAAATGAGGGGTAGGAGGACCACCACCGTTGTCGTGGTTGATCCCAGCAGGGCCCCGCCGACTTCCCCGGCTCCGAGGATCGAGGCGACCGTCCGCCGCTCGCCCTTTTCCATGTGGTAGATGATCTGGTCCGTCGCCACGATCGCGTTGTCGACGACCATGCCCGTTGCCATCGAGAGGGCCATGAGGGTCATGATGTTGAGCGTATAACCCAGCAGCTTCATCACCGTGAAGGTGATCAGCAGGGAGAAGGGAATCGCCGCGCAGACCACCAGGGAGGCGGTGAACCGCTTCAGGAAGGCCCAGGTCACCAGGAAGACCAGGATGATGCCCCAGTAAAGGGACGTCGTCAGGTCCCTGATGGAATTGTTGATGTACTCGGACGTGTCCATCAGGATCGTGCTGTCCACGTCCGACGGGAACTGGGGCTTGAGTTCCTCCAGCCTCGCCTTGACCGCGTTCGTCACGTCGATGGTGTTCGCGTCCGTGTTCTTCAGGACTATCAGGATGACGGAGGGTTTGTCGTTGACCCAGCCGTTCATTTCCATTTCCTTGTACGCGTCCTCGACCTGCGCCACGTCTTCCAGGTGGACCGGGCGCCCCTGCCAGGACCCCACCACGACCTTGCGGATTTCGTCCACATTCCTGAAACGTCCCGGCACGCGGACGTTGTAGGCGATCCGCCCTTCCTTCAGGGAACCCGCCGGGGCGTTGATGTTTTCCTTCTCCAGCGCCGCCGCCAGAACCTGCGGCGGAAGGTGGAAGGCCTCCAGCCTAGCCAGGTCCATGACAATGCGTATTTCCCTTCTCAACCCGCCGTAGACCAGCACCTGGCCGACTCCCTGGACCCTTTTCAGGTCCTCGACGATGACGCTGTCGGCGAAATGGTACAGGCCGGGGTAGGTTGGACCGGCGGTCAGGGCCACTTCCAGCACGGGGACCGTTCCCGAGGACATCCGGAAGACGATCGGTTCCTCTATGTCGGAAGGCATCCTCCGCTTAGCGAAGTTCACGGCGTCCCTGACGTCTCCGACCTTGGCGTCCAGGTTCGTCCCCCACTTGAACTTGGCGGACACCACGGAAAGGTTGTCGACGGATTTCGAATAGAGGTCGCTGACCCCTTCGATCAACCCCAGCTGGTTTTCCATTTCCTTGGACACGCGCTGCTCGATGTCGCTGGCGGACGCCCCGGGCCAGGTCGTCAGGACCGTAATGACCGGCGGGTCGATCTTCGGCAGGAGGTCCACTTTCATCGCCGCCAGCGTGACGAGCCCCAGCAGCACGATGGCCGCGTAGACCATGGCCGTGAAAATGGGCTTCTTGACCGAGAATTCGGGAAGCCTCAAGGGTTCGTCACCTCCAGGGGCGATCCTTCGCCGATCCTCGCCGACTGGGTCAGGACAACCTGGTCGTTCACCGCCAGGCCGTCGAGGATTTCGATCCAGTCCTTTTCCTCGACGCCGGTTTTCACGGTCCGGCTCTGGGCAAGGCCTTCCTTGTTCACGAAGACCCTTCTTTCACCTGTCCCGGCAAGGGACTGGACCGCTTCCCGCGGCACTGCGAGTCCTTCGTGGGTCCCGACCTGGATGACGACCCGCCCGAACATGCCGGGCTTCAGGTCCTTGCTTGCGTCGAGCACCAGTTCCGCCTGCCCCGTCCTCGTTACGGGATCGATCGCGGGCGCGAGCCTGGCGATTTTGGCTTTCGCGGGCTTCCCGCCCAGGGCATCGAGCAGGACGGTCCCTTCCTGTCCCAGCCGCAGCTTCGGGAAAGCCTTTTCCGGCACCGCTCCCGTGACTTTCACCCGTTCCTGGCGATTGACCAGGAAAGCCGCCTTTTCGGCGGAACTCGTGTCTCCCGGGTCGATGAAGCGGGCCGCGACGACCCCGGAGATCGGCGAGCGGAGCGCGTGGTATCCCATCAGGATGTTCACCTGGTTCAAGCCTGACCGGGCTTCGGCGAGCTGCTTCTCGGCAAGGGTCACGCCGGCCCTGGCCACGTCGAGTTGTCCCCTGGCGTGGTCAAGCTGCTGTGCGCTGATGACCTTTTCCCCGTAAAGCTCGTCGTAGCGCCTGTAGTCCTTCTCGACCATGGCTTCCTGCGTCCTGGCCTGCGAAAGGACCGCGCCGGCCTTCGCCACCGCTGCGGAAGCCTGGGCCTGCTGCGGGGTGAGAAGGCTGTCGTCGAGCACGGCAAGCACCTGTCCCGCCTTGACGGGAGTCCCGATGTCCACGAGGACCTTCAGGACTGTCTTTCCCGCCAGCTTCGCGACGACGGCCGCCTGCTCCTCGGGTTCGAGGTTCGCCACGAACGAGACTTCGTCCGTGAACGGCCTGACCGCCGCGGAGGCCATCTGGACCGGGATCTTTTCCTGTTTCACCGGCTGGGAATTGAGTTTGTGCTGCTGGTAGCCCCTGAAGGCAATAAGAACGAGGAATACGGCAGCAACCCCCGCGATGAGGCCGAACCTCCGGGGATTGACTGATTCGGGAAGTTTCATCTTGTTGCCTCCTTTTTCTCGGGAACCCGCAGGTCCCCCATGGCAAAAAGCAGGTCACCATAAGCTGTCCGGGCTTCGGCAACCGCATCTGCAAGCGAGTTCCGGGCATCGGTCAGGGCAAGGCGGGCGTCGAGGACGTCGATGTTGGTTCCGACCTGGGCCTGGTAGCGCTTCAGGGCCATGCGGTAATCCTCTTCCGCGCGGGCAACCGCATCCGAGGCAACCTTCACGCTCTGGACGGAGGCCTCCAGGTTGACACGGGCCGTTGCGACCTCGAGAGAGACCTGCCTTTTCAGGTCCTCGAGCCTGTTCAGGAGTTCCTCCGCGGCCGCCTTCGCTTCGAGGGCCTGGCCGTGTACCTTGCCCGAGTCGACGAGCCGTAGCTTCGCCACGATCCCTATGCTCCAATGGTCTTCTTCAGAGGGGAAAAAGTGATCGTCGGTCAGGCTTACCTGGGCGTTCAGCCCTACCTGCGGGTAAACCTGCCCCCTGACGGCCCTCTCGGTCGCCAGGGCCGCCTTCCCGGCCGTTTCGAGCCCCTTGAGTTCCGGCCTGCGCTCCATCGCGAGGGAAACCGGGTCCTCCGGCACGGGGAAATTTTCCAGGTCGACATCCCCCGCACGAACCGAGAAATGCTCCTTTAGCGGATGCCCCGCGAGTCTTTCCAGTGTTTTCCAGGAGATTTCAACCGCGCTTTCGGCCCTGATCCGGTTCAATTCCGACGAGGAAACGGCCACCTGGACGCGGAGCACCTCGTTCTGGGCCACCACTCCGGCCTTGTAGAAGGATTCGACCTGCCTGAGGTGTTCCTTCGAAAGAGAAAGGGCTTCGCGTGCCACATCCAGCCTCGACACGGAACGCTGGAGCGAGAAAAAGGACCTGCGGATCCCGTTTTCGACGGACTGGTAAGCCCGGTCGCGTTCGCTCCTTGCCGTCGCGAGCAGCAGCTTCGAGGCTTCCGTTTTCGCCGACAGGCTGCCCCCGGTAAAAATGACCTGGGTCAGGTTCAAGGCAGCCTGCGCGGTATCCTTGTACCCCAGGGGGACGATGCCGACCGTTCCGTCCGGAAGGTAGGCGTTGGTTTGAGGCATTTCGTCAAGCCATTGGTATCCCAGGGTCCCGTAAAGCTGGGGACGAGCTTCGGATTCGACCTGGACCAGCCTTCCTTCGGCCTGGCGAACCCTGGAGTCCGCGGCGAGAAGGATCGGGTTTTCTTTCGCGGAAAGGGCAAGCACCTTTTCCAGGGTCAACTCTTCCCCCTTCTCCGCTGCCCAGGCGAGACGCCCCGCCAGGAGGACAAGGAGGCAGGTCGCTATCGAAAACATCAGGAAAAGCAATTTACCTCGTCTCATGGTTGCACCTCTCATCCAGCAGCATTCTTACCATCGTTTCCCAGTACCGTTTCGCTACGTCCGGCCTAAGGCTGAGCCCCAGGTTGATCACGAACCCGTCAAACACGTGGGTCAGGCAAAGCAGCCTGTCCCTGGAGTCCATTGAACGGGTCTCGGGGCTTCTTTCCGTTACGGCGTCACCGATTTCCGGCAGGAGAGAATCGAGGACGCTGTCGATGATTTCCGCCGCCAGGGCCCGGGACCTCGAGTCGCCCCTCTGGGCCACGATGGTCAGGTCCATCCAGAGCATCCTTGTTTCCGGGTCCCTGTAAAGGTCGTCGATCAGGGCTCCTCCCCTCTCGACAAGGAATTCGACCGGGTCAACGCGTTTCCCGTCCTCCTTGGGTATGCGGAAACGCTCCATGATCGACATTGTCTCTTCTCTCATGATTTCCCGGTAAAGCTCCAGCTTCCCCGGGAAATGCCAGTAGAGGGCCCCCTTGCTCAGGCCCGATGCCCTGACGATGGCGTCCACGCTCGCTCCTTCGAAACCGTGAAGCGCGAAGATCCTCCGGGCGACATCCAGGATTTTCCTCCGGGTTGCGTCTTTCTGGTCCTTTTCCTCGTTTTTTGCCATTTGCCTGCCTCCCGACCGTTCGGTCTGCACTTCCCGGGAAGAATACGGCAGACCGAACGGTCTGTCAATATATAGGCAAACAAAAAAGGGGCCTCCCGAAGGAGGCCCCTGGCTGGCGACGATTAACGCTTGGAGTACTGGTTGCGTGCACGTGCGCCCTTCTGGCCGAACTTCTGGCGTTCAACCATGCGCGGGTCGCGCGTTAGGAGCCCCGCCCGCTTGAGCGCGGGCCGGAGTTCGGGGTTCAGTTTCAGCAGGGCCCTCGCGATGCCGAGGGAAGTCGCTCCGGACTGGCCGGTGAGACCTCCGCCGTGGGTCCTGACAAAAACATCGACCTTGCCTTCCACTCCTCCGACCTTCAGCGGCTTCATGACGACGAGCTGCCAGGTCGAGCGGGGGAAATAATCGCTGACTTCGCGGTTGTTGACCAGAACCTTACCTTCACCGAGGCGCACCCGAACGCGTGCGATGGCTTCCTTCCGCCTTCCAGTGCCCCAGTTGTAAGCCGTGGATTGCACTTGTGTTCCCTCCTCTTTTCGAAAACGAAGGATCAGTCTTCGATTTTCTCGGGCATCTGGGCCGCATGCGGGTGGTTCGGCCCTGCATAGACCTTCAGCTTGCGAATGTAATCCAGCTTGGTTTTCGGCAGCATCCCCTTGACGACGCGCTCGAAAAGCCTTTCCGGCTTCTTTTCGAGCATCTCGCCCATCTTCATGGACTTGATCCCGCCAGGGTAGCCCGTATGCCAGTAGATGCGCTCTCTCTCCGCCTTCTTGCCGGTCAGGAGAACCTTGTCTGCGTTCACGACGACGACGAAATCACCGGTATCGACGTGGGGGGTGTAAATCGGCTTGTTCTTCCCCGAGAGGATGCGGGCCACCATGACGGCTACCCGGCCGATCGGCTTGTCCGCCGCGTCCACGACATACCACTTGTGCTGCACTGTCTCTTTTCTCGCAAGGTAGCTGCGCTTGCCAATCATTTCACCACTCACTCCTTCATGGGCTCCAACTGCCTAGTCCCTTTCGAAAAAGCTAATGAATCATACCGGAGGCACCCGGCACTGTCAAGAAAGGCTTTCTCCCGCAGGTGTGTGGTAGGGCACCCGCTTTGAAAACCCGATTGTTTTCTCTCTGGCTATTTTACCGCAAACGGCCTTCCGGACCGTCCCGCGTCCTAGAGGACCTTCCTCAGGAGGGGGTTATCGATGACGCCGGGCAACCTCCCCCTCTTGGCGACCGGCCGGCCGTCGACCACCTTGATGTCCATGGTCATGTCCCTCGGGGTGGCGTGTGCGATATAACTTCCCACACCGAAGGCATCCGCGCCGCTCGCGGAGAGCAGGCGGATCCGGTCGGGGTTCAACCCTCCCGAAACGATGATCTGTACGTGGGCCGATCCCGCCTGGTCAAGGCGCCAGCGGACTTCCCTCACCAGCTCGGCGGTCACGCCTCCCCGCTCACCCGGGGTATCGAGACGGATTCCCGAAAGCCGGTCTCCCAGGCTTCTCGCTACCCTCAGGCTTTCCTCGGCTTCGTCCTTGAAGGTATCGACAAGGATGATCCGGGGCTCCCCCTCGGGAAGGAAGCGGTCGTAACTTTCCGCCACTTCCAGGGTGTCTCCGACGATGATGATGGCGGCGTGCGGAATCGTTCCCTTCGGCTCGATCCCTGCCATCTTGGCCCCGATTATGCAGCTGGCACCCTGGCAACCACCGGCCGCGACCGCGGTGCGTTCCATCACCGGGGCCACCGCGGGATGAACGTGGCGAGCCCCGAAGCAAAGAACGGGCTTCCCGTTTGCCGCTTCCACGCATTCCTTCGCGGCCGTCGCCCAACCGCTTGCGCTGGCCAGCATGCCGAGCAGGACGGTTTCGTACATCCCGAAACTCGAATAGGGCCCCTTGATCCGCATGATGGTTTCCTTGAAACCAAACGGGTCTCCCTCGGAAAGGGACTCGATTTCAAGGCCGGGTTTCTCTCCCAGCAGGGTGAGCACTTCGGGCAAACCGGCGAACACGCCCGTACCGCGCGCAAAAACCTCCGCCGTGACAGGTTTTTCCGCGCACCCGCAATTCCGGAGGAGGTCAAGGGTTTTTACGAAATAGACATCCGTCGTCTTTCCCGAGAGGATCTCTTCGTGAGTCGCGCTAAAAAGGCGTGCCCTTCCCACGTCAAGGTCGTGCACGTCCTTCATCGAGTTGAGCTGACGAGAGCCTTCCATCGGGAGAAACCTTTCCAGCCTACTTGTAGGTGAAAAGGACCAGAACGAGCGACATGGCCATGAAAAGACCCATCAGGCCGACGGTCACCTTGGTCATGGAACTGAGGCGCTGCCACTGGCCGCCCCCCATGTCGGCCTGGGTGCCGCCTCCGAAAATGCCCTGGAAGCCGCCGCTCTTCCGATGCTGGAGCATGATGACCCCGACCAGGGCCACACAGAGAACAAGGTGAACCATACCGAAAACGATCTTCAATAGAAGCACCCCCTAATCCGTTTCACAAAAGCGGACAGAAAGAGATTTTACCATAGAAGGCGATTTCAGGATATCCTGCAGCGCTCGGCTCGCCACCGAACGGTGAGATATCCTGGATTTCACCGAATCCCCCAGGTCCGCGAAAGTCCTTTCGTGGCCTTTGGGAACGAAAACCGGGTCATAGCCGAAGCCTGAAAGCCCGGAAGCTTCCATCGCGATTGTCCCCCAGCACAACCCTTCCGCCAGGGCGACTTTCGTTCCGCGGGCCTCGGGCCACACCAGGGCCAGGCAGGCGACGAAACGTGCCGTCCGGTCCGCCCGGTCTTTCAACCTGCCCAGGAGCCATTGGATCCTTTCCGGATCGCTTCCGGCGACACGGGAGGAGTAAACGCCGGGTTCCCAGCCTAGCGCCCGGGTTTCAAGTCCGCTGTCGTCGGCGAGCGCGGGCATCCCCAGTTCCCGTGACCATGCTTTTGCCTTGATGAGCGCGTTTTCGGCGTACGTTTTCCCGCTTTCCTCCACGTCGAGGGAAGCACGCTCCGGGCCAAAAACGAGGGAAATGCCGACAGGGGCGAGGAGAGATTTCAATTCCGCGTACTTATGAGCGTTTCCGCTTGCCAGGACAACTTCAGCGGGAAAGGCCACGTTTTTCTTCCTCCGAGAGGCAGAGGCACTCCTCCTGCACCCGTATGAGCCGGGTTATGCCGGTTTCCGCCAGTTTCAGCATATCCATAAGGCTTTCCCTGCAAAAGGGGCCGCTTTCTCCCGTCCCCTGGACCTCGACGAATTCACCCTTGTGCGTCATGACCACGTTGAAATCGACCTCGGCGCGGCTGTCTTCCTCGTAATCCAGGTCGAGAAGCAACGAGCCGTCCACCTTGCCAGCGCTCGCCGCCGCGACGAGGCCCGTTACGGGAAGCGCCCCCAGGGTTCCCTGCGCCCTGATGCGGCGAAGCGCGTCCACGACGGCGACAAACGCCCCGGTGATCGCGGCGGTCCGGGTTCCCCCATCCGCCTGGAGGACGTCGCAATCGACCCATATCGTCCGCTCTCCCAGGGCAGCCATGTCGACAACGGAACGCATGGACCGCCCGATCAGCCGCTGGATTTCGTGGCTCCTTCCTCCAATTCCCCGGACCGAGTCCCTCGGTGTCCGCGTATGCGTGGATCTCGGCAACATGGCGTACTCGGCCGTGACCCAGCCTCTCCCGCTTCCTTTGAGGAAAGGCGGCACTTTTTCTTCAACGGAGGCGGTGCAGAGGACCTTCGTGTTGCCCCACTCGATCAGGGCGGAGCCTTCCGCGTAAAGGTTCACGGCCCTCCGGATCGATACGGGCCTGAGATCGTCAGGCTTCCTTCCATCGTGTCTCAACAGTGTCCCTTCCAACTCGAATCCTCCTGTCCAGCGCAATCCTTACGGCTTGCGTGACAATTGCCAGGCCACCGTCAAGTCGACGGGCTGCTTATCCTGGCTTTCCTTTCCGTTCACAAGGAACCTTACCCTGCTCAGGGGGCGGAAGTTATCGATCGCGGTCCGCACGATGCCCGTCATGACCAGGTTGGCCTTTTCTTTCGGCAGGGAGGTGATCGAACGGATGCAGGCATCGTTCACATCGAGGTAGAGAAGGTCCCCCGTCCGAAAGACATGAAGGACCGTCGCCTGCGGGTCGAGAAGTCCCTCAACCTTGAGAAGCCCGAAAAGGGACTTCATCACCTCGCGAAGATCCGCTTCCATCACACCGCCGTTCGTGGAAGCACGGCTTTCGATGATTCGATCTCCCTTCAGGGAATAGACCTTGTATCCCGTCTGCGAGGCTCCGGCGGACGCGCCGGGAACGGGTTCCTTCCCGGAAACGATCTTCGTTTCGGCAGGGCCTTCTTTCCTGTCCACCCACTTCAGGGCCAGCCCGGTCCCGAAGTAGCCGAGGGTGAAAAGCAAAAGCATCACGGCAGACCAGCTGACGAGCCTCAGGAGCCATGGTGCCTTCGCCTGCCGGGGAGCCCGGTATGCCTTTCTATCCCTTTCCTGTGGCTGTTCCGTCATTTCTTCCTTCATCTTGGCTATCAACTCCTTAACGGGGAAGGCTGTTCAGGTAATCCGACATTCCCGAAACCAGGGCGCGCAGGAGCTTATCCATGAAAGCCGGGTTTTGCAGCAATCGCCTGTCCCCCGGCTCGGTAAGGTATCCCATTTCCACCAGGACGGCCGGCATGGCCGCGCCTCGAAGCACGAAGAAGGGGGCCTGGGCCACCCTCGACATCGGAAGGCTGGACCCCCGGCCTGACCGGAAAAGCCTTTCCGCAAGCTGCGTGCTCTGCCCGATCTTGGCGTTCTGCTCCATGTCGCCAAGGATCTTCAGCAGGAGGTTCGTCTTGGCGTCCGCATCCTGGACGGTGTTGTTCTTGCCGAGCTCCCGGTTTTCAATGAGGGCAAGGCGCATGGCATCCTTGTCGGTCGGCAGGGCCATCAGGTAGATTTCCACCCCGCTGGCGTGCCTCCCGCTTGGTAGGGCATTGCAGTGCAGGCTGACGAAAAGGTCCGCGTTCCAGTTATTGGCCAGGTCGGTCCTTTCGTTCAGGCGGAGATAGGTGTCGTTCGACCTTGTCAGGCGGCTATCGAGGCCCGCTTCTTTCAACAACGAGACAAGGCGAAAGGCCGCCTTCAGGTTCAGGTCCTTCTCCCTGAGCCCGCCTGCGACTGCCCCGGGATCGTGTCCCCCGTGCCCGGCGTCGACCGCGACCAGGAACGGTTTCCCGTCAGTTTTCCTGGCCGGGAGCGCTCCAGGCAGAGGCTCGGGGGGAACCGTCGGGACCGGCTGGGGCACAGGTTGTTCAATGACGGGCGCCGGAAGAGGAGACCCGGGTTGATCCTCCCCTTTCGCCAGGAAGTCCAGCACGAAGCGTTCCGGCTTGTGCAGGGGAAAAGCCTTTACCGAACCGAGGCTGTGCTTGAACCGAAGGACGGTCTTGTCCCCGAACTGGGTGACGGCCACCGATACCGATCCTGCATAAGGGGAGGGGACTCCACCCATGGACCGGCTTGCTGCTGCCTTGAGGCTCAGCTCGACCTCGCCGGGAAGGATCCTGACGTCCGGCTCGACGGCATCGGAAAGATCCAGCACGGCCCTGACCCGTTCAGATGTTCGGCTCCAGCGGATTTCCTCTATCCGGGGCAAGGGACCATAGACAGTCGGGGCAGTCGGCGCGGGATCGGCTACGGGTGCCGGGGTGACTTCCTGGGAAGGACCGCCTTTTTCAGGCAAGGGGGCGGTTCCCGCGAAGCGAAGGCTGGGCGTGAGACCGGAACCGGAAAGGACCCTTTCGAAAAGCCGCAGGGCCCCCCTGTTTTCCGCCCACCACTCTCCCCCCTCGGCCCTGACCGGCGCCGAAAGGGGAATGATCTGTCCCCCCTCCGTCCTGGCTGCGGCAGCCCCAAGCACGAACTCGGCGTATTTCTTGCCGCGGATCACCTTGAGGGTGTCACCCTTCACGATGGCCTTGCAGTCCAGGATCTCGGCCATGCCTTTGATGCCGACAAGGTCAAGACCGTTCACGGACCGCACGCCGACCACTCCGGCAATACCGTTGTTTTTCCAGAGCGTCCAGCCAACCTCGGATGCCCGGGAGGGCATCGCGAGGGCCAGGAGGAAAATGAAGCCAAGGATGAAGCTAGGAACCCGCGACCGAAACATCGTCGATCACCATCGTGCAACCGCCCGTTCCCCCGAAGAACCGGAGATCGTTCCCCACGGCATGGATTTGCCTGAGCCAGTCGGCCAGGTTCCCGGCCATCGTCACCTCCGCCACGGGGCGAACGGCCTCCACTCCTTCCATAAGGACGCCTTTGATGCCGAGCGAGAAATCACCGCTTACAGGGTTGATCGTGTGAAGCCCCATGATTTCAGTCACGAGCAGTCCCCTCCCCACCTCGGCGAAGAGTTCCTCCGGGCTTTTGTCTCCCGGGAGAGGGAAAATGTTCGAACAGCCCGCGTCCGGGGCCGTTCCGTTCCCCCTTGTCGCGTTGCCCGTGGGAGAAGTTCCCGCCTCCCTTGCGGAGCTGATATCGTAAAGGTAGTTCTCCAGCACACCCGAAGAAACGAGCGGAGTGCGCCTCGTGCGGACCCCCTCACCGTCGAAGGGACTTGTCGCCATGCCGCCGGGAAGCCTACCGTCGTCGACGAGGGAAAAGGCCGGTGAGGCCACCGTTGTCTTGAGTTTTCCCCTGAGCAGGGACTTGTTCCGCAGGACGTTCGGGGCAAGGAACAGGTCCCCGATCGCGTCGATGAAGTCCGCGCAGCTCTCCGGGTCGAGGAACACACTCATCCGGCCGGTTTCGACCGGAGTTCCCCCAAGAATCATTCCCGTTTTGCGGACCGCCTGCAGGGCAACGCCGAGGGGATCCAGTTTCCCCGCGAAGCGGGAATCCTCCCCGAAACCGCCCATCTCGAATTCTTCCCCTTCTTTCAGCACGACGGCGACCCCGCACGACGCGGAGGTCCCTCTCTGCCAGGCTCCAAAACCCCGGGTGTTGGCGAGGAAGATCGATCCCCATCCGTCGCTCCAGGAGGCGCTTCTCACCGAGATGACCCTCTTGTCGGCAGCCTTGGCCGCTTCCGTCATGTCCAGGCAGGCGCGGATCCTCCGCTCGTGCGTGAGTGACCGCAGGTCCGGGTCTTCCAGGAGCAGGTCCTCATTCTCGCCTGGAGGCGTCCCCTCGCCGATTTCCAAAAAGGGATCGGGCTCGGAAACTGCCGCGTTGGCCAGACTCCATTCAACGAGTCCCGAAAGGTCCGCCTGTTCAAACCGGTTCACCGAGGCCAGGCCCTGCCGCCCCCCCGGCAAAAGGACCCGAAGGGTAACCGAATGCCCGTAGCCGTTGACGTCCTCTTCGGGAAGGCCTTCCCGGAGACTGACATGCCGGCTCTCCCCCTCGGAGTAGAAAACATCCGCCTCTACGGCCCCGCCTTTTCGCGCCTTGTCCAGGAGCCAGGCGCAAAAAGATTCGATCCGATCGGTTCCAATCGCGTTCCTCACCTTTCCGAAGCCTCCTCGAGAATGATGCGGGCTGCCTCCCTGACATCTCCCCTTGTCACGTCAAGGTGGGTGACAAGGCGTACCCTTTTCGGGTTCACCACGTTGAAAAGGACCCCCTTGAGCCGGCACCTGTCCGCCAACTCACCGGCTGTCAGGCCATCCTTCCGTATTACCAGGTAAACCATGTTCGTCCTCTTGGGGCATTCTTCAACCGAAAGGCTGTCGCATTCGACCTGTTCGGCCAGGATGGAAGCGTTTTCGTGGTCTTCGGCGAGTCGGGAGATGTTTTCCTCCAGGGCAATCAGCCCGGCAGCCGCAAGGACTCCTGCCTGCCTGAGGCCTCCCCCCAGGACCTTTCTCCAGTGCCTGGCCTGCTCGATGAAATCGGCCTTGCCGCAGACAACCGATCCCACGGGGGCACCGAGTCCCTTGGACAGGCAAAGCTGGACCGAATCGACCACTCCCGTGTAGGTTTTCACGTCGACGTCCCAAGCCACGGCCGCGTTGAAGATCCTGGCCCCGTCCAGGTGGACCGCAAGGCCCCAGTCACGGGCCGCGGTAGCGGCTTTCCTGAAATGAGCGGGGGCAGCGGCGTTTCCGCCTTCACGGTTGTGCGTGTTTTCGAGGCACAACAGGCGCGCCGGCGCAAAATGCACATTGGCCGGCCTTACCCAGCCCTGGACGGAATCCAGGGCTGGCAAACCGCCCGTGTCTTCGACGGGAAGAGGCATGATTCCGCCGAACGCGGCCAGCCCGCCTCCCTCATAGTTGAAAATATGGGACTGTTTGCCGAGAATGGCGCCTTCCCCCCGTTTGCAGTGGCAAAGAAGGCTGGCAAGGTTGCCCTGGGTCCCTGAAGTGACGAAAAGACCGGCCTGATGGCCCGTCAATTCCGCTGCCAGTTCCTCGAGCCTGCGAATCGTCGGGTCCTCCCCGTAAACGTCATCCCCCACGACGGCTTCGGCCATCGCCCTTCTCATCGCGAATGAGGGTTTCGTGACGGTATCGCTCCTCAAGTCAATCGTTTTCACGGGTCAACCCCTCCTTTTCATCCTTCTTCCCCGGGCCGCATCCACCGCATCCGTGACACCCCTTTACACAGCGTCCCGATGGACGCCGGGCGTAGAGCACCAGGAAAAACAACAGGACGAAGCCTCCGGTCAGCACAAGGGCAGTCATCCAGGCCTCCCTAAAGCGCCAGCTGGAGCCTGGCCCAGGGAAGGAAATCCTCGCTGACGGGAATCCCCAGCTGGATCCCGGGCCTGTTCCATCCATGGAAATCGGTTCCCGCTGTCGTGTAAAGTCCCATTTCCGCCGCAAGCTTGAGGTATCGGTAAATTTCCTCGTAGCGGTGGTGGCTCGAAAGACACTCGAGTCCCCATAGCCCCATTTCTTTCAGTTCTCCCAGGACCCCCCTCAGTGCGGGTTCATCAAGCCCCATCTGTCCGGGGTGGGCCAGGACCGCGACCCCTCCGCTCTGGCGAATCAGCCTGATGCATTCCTCGGCCGAAAGCCTGATGCGGGGGATGTAAGCCGCTGCCCCATCCGCAAGGAAATGCCGAAAAGCCCCTGCCATGTCCTGGACATAGCCTTTCCGGATCAGGACTCTCGCTATATGGGGCCTGGCGATCACTTCACCGCCCGCCTCGGCCTCAACCTCTTCGAGCGCCACGTCAAGCCCCAGTTCCCGAAGGCGCTGGCAGATGGCCACATTCCTGTCCTTGCGGTGTTCCCTCAGCCTTTCGAGGCGTTTTTCCAGGGGACCGTTTCCGGGGGTGATGTTGTATCCGAGGATGTGCAAGGTGTAGGGAGCTTCCGCTGACAGCTCGATCCCCGACAACCCCTTGACCCCGCTATGACGACACGCCGAAAGGAAGGCGGGAACTCCTTCCGTCGTGTCGTGGTCGGTCAGGCTGAGGACGGAAACCTTCCGGCTCCTCGCGGCCCTGACAAGCGCCTCCGGCTTCAGGGTGCCGTCGGAGCAGGTGCTGTGCGTATGCAGATCAATGAGGACCATGAAAGGATTATAACCTCGGATTACCAGGGTTCGAAATGAAGAAGCCTGTTTTCGAGCGTCAGGATCCTTATCCCGTCACCATCAAGCAGCGCGGCGCTCGCAGGATCCCTCCCCTGGGGAAGGCTTGCCGAGCCGGGATTCAGGAAGAGGGTCTTCCCTTCACGGACGAGTGACCCCACGTGGGTGTGCCCGGTTATGACCAGGTCCGCCCTGGAATCGAGTCCCTTATCGCGAACATCGGTGAAATCCGTCCCATGGCCGGCCAGAAGAAGTTTCCCCTCCCACCAGAGGAAAAGATATGGCTCGATCATCGGCCATTTCAGCAGTGACGCATCCTCGTCCTCGTCGCAATTGCCCCTGGCGCAGAGAATGGGCGTGTCGTAGGCATTCAGCAGTTCGGCCAGTTTCCTCCGTCCCCTGCCTGGGGGTTGCGGCCGGCTTTTCCAGGTCCTGAGGACATCCCCGGCATGAATGACAAGGTCGACCCTTCCCCAGGTCCGGACAGCGGCTTCCCAGGCCCCGGCATCCCCATGCGTGTCGGCAATGACCCCAATTCGCCCGGTCACCTCCGCCACCCCGCCATGGCGATTTTCCGGATATCCTGGAGCATGGCGAAGGCCGCCTGCCGCGGAGAACTGCCGGTGCCCGACATGCAGACCTCGCCAAGTCCCTCCGTAAGGATCACGGCACCGTTCGTCGGGCCGTAGAGAAGGGAAAGAGGATGGGAGGGGGGCAAGAGTTCCGGCCCAACGGAAAGCTCGACCCCATCCTGCGTTCGTGAAAGCCTCGCAAGGAGACGGATTTTTCCCCCGGTCTGCCGGGCTTCCGCCAGCATTGCCCTGGTCAGTCCGCGAATCCCCCTCACCGGGAAGGTTCCAAGCTGGGGACAGGGCTCGTCCAGGAGGGCCTGCGCGACGATCATCAACTTGGCTGCCGTATCCCAGCCCTCGATGTCCAGTGTGGGATCCGATTCCGCCATTCCCGAACGCTGGGCATCCATAAGGGCCTGGTCGAGCGAGGCTCCCTCTATCAGGCAATCCAGCACATAATTGCATGTCGAGCTTAAAGTCCCTTCAAAAGCCCTTATCCCGGCTTCGGCAAGCCAGGTGCGGGCATAATCCAGGAAAGGCGCCCCGACCACGACGGTTCCGTCATACTGCCAGGGGATACCCCTCGACTTCGAGATGGCGTCGAGTTCCCTGAACTTCAAGGCAACGGTCGTCTTGTTGGTCGTGACGACGGGCTTCCCTCTTTCCAGCGCCGTCCGGATATGACAGAACCCCGGCTCGAATTCGGTATTCTTGAGATTCCCCGAAGTGCATTCGGCAAGGATGTCATAGTTTCCTTCGCTGATCATCCCGATGGCCGGTATCCCTTTCCTGGCGCCATCCAGCGAAAGAGAGTCCACCCGGCGGGTCTGGCGCTCCGCCTCGAGCAGCTTGCCTGGAGGAATCCCCCCATCGGACCATAAGGACCCCCGCTCCCTCGTCGCTACGCCGACAAGGATGATCTTTTCGGACCCTTCGAGGCTTTCCCTTTTCTCCAGCAGCCGGCAGAAATTCCTGCCAACGTTACCGAAGCCAGGGAGGACCACCCGAATCGCCATGTTAGAATCCCCCGTTTTCTTGATTCACTCCCCTAATGGTGTTACCGTGGATAATAACACGAAACGATGCAGCCAAAGGTTTCGCGGTCAGGCATCAATCACTTTCTAGGAGGTCCCGACGAATGGAAGAGACCAGGCCCAACCATACCGAGGAGGTCGCCGACATCTGCGCGAAGGTCGCCGCCCGACTTATCGATTCGATTTCCCGTACCGCCCAGATTGCCTCGTGTTCCACGCCCGAAATGCAGGAACTCATGTCTCAATGGATCGAGCTCATCGGGCGTGAGGTCCTCAACAGGGTCGAGGGAAAGGAAGAAGTGGACGTCGCGGAACTGGCCGCCACCATAGGGATCACCCCTTCCTCCCTTCTTTCAATCCTTCTTTCCCTTCAGCGCCGGGGCCAGGTTACTCTCACCCACGTGCGTTGCGGGGCGGGAACCGGGAATAACGAAGACATCTGCCACTGCATGAGGGAGTAGTCCGGGAGGGCGGGGGAAATGCCCCGGCCCTGGGAAG
>DAIMJI010000024.1:0-17160 GCA_036722335.1 Synergistales bacterium
CCACCAGCAGGTCCAGGGCTTTTGCGCGGGCTTCGACGTAAGAGGTCCCACATTCGAGAAGGGATTTCAGCTTTTCCTTGAAAGGCTGAGGTTCATGCAATAGAATGTCCACGATTCTTTCGATTTCGGGGACTTCGGTTTCCATGCCGAAGGATAGGTGGGTCACGACGCCCGTGGAGGCGAGTATTTTTACAGCCCCCCTCGCAAAGACGCCGGCGTTGTGGCACGAAAAGGGGACCGGCAGTTCAAGGACCAGGTCCGCACCGCCTGCGAGAGCGCCTTCCGCCCTCGACCATTTGTCCTGGAGTGAAGGCTCGCCACGTTGGACGAAATTCGAGGAAAGGACGACAACGACCGCCCGGGCATCGGCAAGTTCGACCGCCTGCCTAATATGATAGGCATGGCCGTTGTGGAAAGGGTTGTATTCGGCAATTATGCCGATAACGTTATTTTTCGTCACCTTTCATTTCTCCTCGCCATAAGGCATTTTTTCAGGTTAACCAAGCTCATCCAATCGGTCAAGGGAGGTTTTTTCATGAAGGTTCTCGTTCTTAACTGCGGCAGTTCCTCACTGAAGTACCAGCTTTTCGACATGACGACAGAAGAAGTTCTTGCGAAAGGCCTGGTCGAGCGGATCGGAATCGAGGGTTCGACGATCAAGCACACGAAGTCGGGACAGGCGCCCGTTTCGACGACCGTGGAAATCCCTAACCACAAGGTCGCTATACGGCTTGTTACGGAACACCTCCTGGACCCCGCCCACGGCGCGCTGAAGAGCCTGACGGAGCTTTCGGCTGTCGGGCACAGGGTCGTTCACGGAGGAGAGAAGTTTGCAAAATCCGTCGTTATTGACCAGGAAGTCCTGGATGTCATCGAAGGATGCGTCCCGCTGGCCCCGTTACACAATCCTGCGAACCTGATGGGTATCAGGGCAGTCCTTGAAGTCCTTCCCGAGGTTCCCCAAGTCGCAGTGTTCGATACCGCATTCCACCAGACTATGCCCGCGAAGGCTTACACTTACGGGCTTCCTTATCATTACTACGAGGAAAACCGCCTTCGCCGCTACGGCTTCCACGGAACCAGCCATTTCTACGTAGCCTACCGCGCCGCCGAAATTCTTGGCCAGCCGGTTGAAAACCTGAAAATCGTGACCTGCCACATGGGGAACGGCAGTTCGATCACGGCCGTGGCCAACGGGAAATCGGTCGATACCAGTCTCGGCTTCAGCACAGTGCCCGGCATTCTCATGGGGACGAGGGCTGGAGACATCGATCCCGTCATGATCCTTCACCTCATGGAGCAGGAAGGGATTTCTCCGAAGGCCATGAGCCATATCCTGCACAAGGAAAGCGGCGTACTGGGGATCTCGGGGATCAGCAGCGACCTGAGGGATATCGAGGAAGCGGCCTCTACTGGAAACGAGCGCGCGACGCTGGCACTCGAAATGCTCTGTTACGGCGTGCGAAAGTATATCGGAGCCTACGCCGCCGCAATGGGCGGGATCGATGCCATCGTCTTCACCGCCGGTATTGGGGAAAATAGCGTCCTTGTTAGGCAGATGGTCAGTGAGGGTCTTGATTTCCTCGGCGCCAAACTCGACATGGAAAAGAACAACGTCCGCGGCAAGGAAAGAATCGTGAGCACAGATGACTCGACCGTAAAAATCATGGTCGTTCCCACGAATGAGGAACTGGTCATCGCTCGCGACACCAGAAGCCTTGTAAAGGCTTGAGGCGGGGGAGAAACACTTGGCCAGGGAAAAAATGATTCCAGCCACTTGGAACACCCGGATCCCCGTAGAGACGGGAGACGAGAATGCCTTTTCATCCTTTTTTTCGTGGGATCTCGACCTGCCTGGAAACCTGGAATACTTCGGACAGGTCTATTCCTTTTCGGGACTTCTCCATGTCGAAGTCGAGAAAACGGCTGATGGCAAGAGTTTTTGGGTAGAGATGAAACTTTCTTGCAAAGGCTCCGTTCCCTGTGCCCGCTGCCTGAAAGAAACACCCCTTGAAATCGGCGGCACTTTCCGGTATTTTTATACTCCGTCCGCAGAAGGAAACGGACAAGCCGCCGAAGACGAATCAACCGTGCCATACCCGGAGGATTCCGTCGATATCGACTTGTCTGCCCAGATTTGGGAGAGCCTGGTCATTTCGCTGCCGGAAAAGGCCCTCTGCGCTGAAGAATGCGCGGGTTTATGCCCGAGTTGCGGGGCAGACCTGAACCTCGGACCCTGCTCTTGCCCCACGGAGAGCAGTGATCCGAGAATGCAGGCTTTGCGTGATGCGATGCCTGGCGTTTCCGAGGATTGAAGAAGGGAGAGGATTACGTTGGCAGTTCCGAAGAGGAGAGTGTCCCACTCGAGGACACACAAGAGGAAGGCCCAGTGGCTTGGGGGTCTTTCCGCTCCAGCTGTTGGCACATGTCCCCACTGTGGGGAGACCCTGCAAGCTCACCACGCTTGCAAAAGCTGCGGCTATTATCGCGGCAGGAAGGTTGTCGAGGTCGCCACAGCGGAAGAAAAGTAGGCAATCAGGCGAGAAAGTGGGGCACCCCTTTTCGGGGCTTGCCCCACTTTTTTCTTGACCTCTCCGCGGTCCTTGTTTATACTGACAGGGTCATCGTACAAGTTCTTAAGACCAGGTCTTATTTACAAGGAGCGATACCTTGGATCACGCGCAAAAGAGGTCCCGGCATCGGAAATTGGTAAAACTACTCGAGGCGAACCCCCTCATGAACGACGAGGAGCTGGCGCGTTCCCTCTCTGTCAGTGTCAGCACGGTGCGGCTGGATCGCGCTCTTCTCAACATTCCCGAGCTCAGGGAACGGATGAGGGAAATGGCGGAAAAGGCTTCGGGCTCAATCGCCGGCATGAAGCGTGGAACGCTGTTCGGCGAGCTTCTTGGACTCGAAATTGGCCAGTGGGGACTTTCCCTGTTCTGCCCGGATCACGAGATGATTTCTTCGGAAGAAGGTTCCATCGGAGATCACTACCTTTACACGCAAGCCGCAACGTTGGCCCTCGCATCGATAAGCGGTGCTCACGCCAAGGTCGAATCCGCCAGGATTCGGTTCGTAAGGCCGGTTTTCCCCCTGGAAAGATGCATTGGCAGGTCTAAAGTGGGTACCCACAAGGACGGCCGAACTGTCGTTAGTGTGAGAATCAGGATTATGGACGAAGATATTTTTATCGGCCGTTTTATCGTGGTTTCAGCTGGAAATGACGAGAAATGACGAGAGCAGGAGGTAAACAGATGCTCATAGCCGTTGACGCCATGGGAGGCGACAACGCCCCTCACGAGATTTGCAAAGGCGCGGCGATTGCCTGCAAGAGCCTTCCGGATCTTGAAATAGCCCTTGTGGGAAAAGAGAGCCTTGTCTGTGAACAGGTTGAGGCGATCGATCCCGGAATCGCGAAGAGAATCCATGTAATCCATTCCGAAGACGCGATCGGTATGGAAGAATCCCCGGTTCTGGCCATAAGGAAAAAAAAGAATTCAAGCCTGCGAATCGCCATGGAGATGGTCCATTCAAGGGAAGCGCAGGGCTGCGTTTCCTGCGGGAATACCGGGGCAATCGTTGCAGGAGGCGTGCTCGTCATCGGCCGTATCCCCGGAATTGAAAGACCCGGCCTGGGCATGCCCCTCCCGGCGCTGAATCGGACCAGCATGTTGATCGATGTTGGAGCGACTGTTCGGGCTAAACCGGAGAACCTGTACCAGTTCGCCCTGATGGGCCAGATCTACATGAGGCACATTTTCGGTGTCAAGGAACCTGAAATCGCCCTCCTTTCGAACGGAGAAGAAGAGATCAAGGGCGACGAGGCGGTGATGGCTGCAAGGGAAATGATCAAGGCAGCCCACTTGAATTTCAAGGGTTACGTCGAGGGGAAGGATATTCCTTTCGGCAGGGCGGATCTTGTCGTGTGCGACGGCTTTACGGGAAATGTCCTGCTGAAATTCATGGAAGGTTTCGGCGAAGCCGTTTATGCCCTTCTGAAGGAAGAAATGGGTAACAGGCTATTGCCGAAGATGGGTATGGTGTTCATGCTTCCCATGATCAAGGAACTCTGGACGCGTTTCGACTATGAACGCTACGGGGGGACTCCTCTCCTGGGGGTCAACGGAGCCGTCATAAAGGCCCACGGACGGTCAAAATCCACGGCAGTCGCAAACGCAATACGTGTCGCGCATGATTTTGTCGAGAAAAAGGGAGTCGAGCTTATTAGGGAAGAGTTGCTTGAGGGAGGAAAACTTTAATGCCCCTGTTAACAGGAAGGCCAGTCTATGTTCTCGGGACGGGAATGAAAGTCCCGGAACGTATCCTGACGAACCAGGAACTCGAGAAAATGGTGGAAACGACGGACGAGTGGATCATCGAGCGCACGGGAATCCGGTCAAGACATATTGCGGAGTCAGGGGAACTGACGAGCGACCTCGCTCTTGCGGCCGGAAAAATGGCCCTCGAGAAATCGGGCATTCAACCTGAACAGATTGATATGGTCCTGGTCGCGACGAACTCGCCTGACACGCTTTTCCCTTGTGTCGCGGCGAAGGTCCAGGGAATGCTGGGTGCGGCCAATGCGGGAGCCTCAGACATACAATCAGGTTGCACCGGTTGCGTTTATGCCCTCGCCATGGGGTCGGCCGGAATTGCCGCCGGCCTTTGGAACAACGTCCTTGTGGTCGGAGCCGAGGTGCTTTCGAGCCTGATCAACTGGCAAGACCGGAATACCTGCGTCCTCTTTGGAGACGGTGCAGGCGCAATGGTGCTCTCCGCACGATCCGAGGGCTCTATCGCAAGAATATTTGCCTCGGATCTTCGTTCCGAAGGAACAAAACATGACCTGATCTGCCTTCCCGGCGGGTTGGTCCAGAACCCTGCATCGATGAAGACGGTCGAGGAAAACCTGCACACGGTCCAAATGAAGGGCAACGAGGTCTTCAAATTCGTAAACCAGGCATTGCCCGGCTTCCTGCATGACAGCTGCGAAAAGGCCGGGATAGAAGCAAAGGAGATCGCCTGGTGGATTTTCCACCAGGCCAACCTGAGGATTATCGATTCGGTCTTGCGCAGGCTTGCCGTTGATCCCGAAAAGGCGGTCGTTAACCTCGAGCGATACGGAAACACTTCCGCAGCGTCGGTTTTCCTGGCTTTTCACGAAGCGCTGACGGAAGGCCGCTTCAAATCTCGGGAAAAAATACTCATTACGAGTTTCGGAGCAGGAATGACCTATGGTGACATTATCCTGGAAATGCAAGGAGCCGATCATGTTTAAAGAAAACCGCGTTGCAAAACTGCTGGGAATCGATTACCCGATCATACAAGGCGGCATGGCGTGGGTAGCGGATGCGGACCTCGCTGCGGCGGTCAGCAACGGTGGGGGATTGGGCGTCATTGCCGCGGCCAATGTCCCGCCGCATCTTCTCGAGAAGGAGATACTCAAGGCCAAGTCCCTCACCAGCCGCCCCTTCGGCCTGAACATCATGCTTCTTTCACCGACTGCGGATGAGGCGATCGAGTTGGCCGCGCTCCACCGCGTCCCTGTTGTCACGACTGGAGCCGGTGCTCCCGGGAAAGTCATCGAAAGGCTGAAACCCCTTGGGACTATCGTTGTGCCTGTGATTGCTTCCGTTGCCCATGCCAGGAGGGTGGAAAAACAGGGAGCGGACGCGGTCGTTGCGGAAGGGATGGAGTCAGGTGGACACATTGGCGAGTCCACGACGATGACCCTTGTTCCCCAAATCGTGGATGCGATCAACCTCCCGGTCATCGCAGCAGGCGGCATAGCGGATGGAAGGGGAATTGCAGCGGCTTTCGCCCTCGGAGCGGAGGGGGTGCAGGTGGGGACAAGATTTGTCTGCAGCACCGAATGCAACGCTCACGGAAAATACAAGGAAGAAATCATCGCTGCGGGTGACCGTTCCACAGTGACCACCGGCCGCAAAACGGGACATCCTGTCCGGTGCATCAAGAACAAGTTGACGCACGAGTTCGACAGGCTGGAGGAAAGGTGTGCGGAAATCCACGAGTTCGAGGAACTTGGTGCTGGACGCCTGAGGAAGGCCGTTGTCGAGGGGGACGTCGAATGGGGCTCCGTGATGGCCGGTCAGATTTCCGGTCTCGTGAGGGACGTCAAGCCGGCAGCGGAAATAATTAAAGGAATGTTTGCCGAGGCCTGCGAAGTGATAGAAAGGCTTGCGTCTATCCGTGAATTCAGGGGGTGAGCCAGTGAATTACGCTCTTGTCTTTCCAGGACAGGGTGCCCAGGAAGTCGGTATGGGCAGGGAACTTTTTGAAAAATACGCAGCAGCCCGTGAGGTCTTCGAAAAAACCGATGAAGCGCTTGGCTTCTCACTTAGTCGGGTTATCTTCGAAGGCCCCGAAGATGAGCTGACCCGGACGGAAAATGCCCAGCCCGCAATACTCGCGGTCTCTATCGCCACTAAAAATGTTGTCGAACATGAGCTTGGGTGTCCGCTTAACCCCGTTCTTGTCGCAGGCCACAGTCTCGGAGAATACACCGCCCTTGTCGCCGCGGGGACCCTGTCTCTCGAAGACGGAATCCGGCTCGTTCACCTCAGGGGAAAATGGATGCAGGAAGCGGTTCCCGTTGGTGCGGGTTCCATGGCGGCCATACTGGGTCTTGAACCCGACCTCGTCAGGCAGTCATGCGAAGAGGCCTCGGAGGGGGAGATTTGCAGCCCTGCCAATTTCAACGCTCCTGGGCAAGTGGTCATTTCCGGCCACGCGAACGCGGTGGCGCGGGCTGTTGAAGCGGCCAGGAGATTGGGCGCCAAGAAGGCCATCCCCCTTAAGGTGAGTGCCCCTTTCCACTGCGGGTTGATGGAACCCGTGGCAGAACGCCTATACGAAGCCTTTAAGGGTTGTTCCTGGAAGAGGCCTTCCTGTCCACTCGTGAACAACGTTTACGCGACACTTATCTCGGATCCGGAGGAAATCAGGCAAGCCCTTCGGAAACAAACCTTCAGTCCTGTCCGGTGGTACGAGTCCGTCTTGGAAATGGAAAAGAAGGGCGTGAGGGAATACCTTGAGATCGGTCCTGGGAATGTCCTTTCAGGGCTTGTGCGTAAGGGAAGCCGACAGGCGATCACATACGATACTTCGTCGACGGGGAACCTCGAAAAAATGCTGACCGCTTTGCGAGAAGGGGAGGATGGGGCCATTGGATGAAACACGAAGAGTTGCCCTCGTTACGGGTTCCGGCAAAGGCATCGGGAGAGCGGTAGCGCTAGCCCTTGCAAAAGGCGGAGTCCCTGTGGCGATCAACTACAGCAGGTCGGAATCCGAGGCCAGGGCGACGGCCGAAATGATCTCCGAAGCCGGGGGAACCTGCCGCGTTTTCAAGGCAGACGTTTCGAAGAGCGACGAAGTCCATGTGCTTTTCGAAAAGACAAAAAAAGAACTCGGTCCTGTTTCGATCCTGGTCAATAACGCCGGCATAACCCGGGATTCCCTGCTTGTCCGGATGAAGGACGAAGATTGGCGGGAAGTCCTGACATTGAACCTTGAAGCGGCTTTTCTTTGCATTAGGGAATCCGTAAGGGACATGGCCAAAGCGCGTTGGGGGAGGATCATCAACATCAGTTCCGTGGTTGGATTGATCGGAAACCCGGGACAGGCGAATTACTGCGCCTCAAAAGCAGGGCTTATCGGCTTGACGAAATCAGTAGCCCGGGAATATGGGATGAGGGGGATCACGGCGAATGCCGTGGCACCCGGCTGGATTGAAACGGATATGACCGCGGGGCTCAAACCCGAGATAAGGGAAGCGATGCTCAAGTCGGTTCCTGCCGCAAGACCCGGTGTCCCGCAAGATGTCGCGTCGGTCGTCGCTTTTCTCGCATCGGATGGGGCCGCCTATGTCAACGGCCAGACGATCGCCGTGGACGGCGGAATGACAATGGTTTAAAGTCATCTGGAAGGAGGTGAAAGAGTATGAAAAAGGAAGAAATTCTCTCCAGGCTTAAGGAAATCGTTATCGACCGGCTGGACGTGGAGGAAGGGCAGATCAAGAACGAGGCTTCCTTCATCGAAGACCTCGGTGCGGATTCGCTCGACATCGTCGAGTTGATCATGGGGATCGAAGAGGAATTCGATATCGAAATCCCCGACGAGGATGCGGAAAAGCTGACGACTGTTGGCGAAGCTCTCAATTACGTTATCGGCAAGCTGGGTGTTGAGGAGTAAAATTTGTTCATCCGGGCCGGGGATCCTTAATCCCCGGCCCTTTTAAGGGAAAGCATATCTTCACTCACAGGAGAAGGAGTGACCCGGCTTGAGAAGAGTGGTCATTACCGGGCTAGGCGTTGTCAGCCCCATCGGGATCGGCAGGGAAAATTATTGGCAGGCGCTTCGGGAAGGCAAGAATGGCGTTGCCCGAATAACGCACTTTGACGCGGAAAATTACCCCGTGAAAATTGCCGCAGAAGTAAAGGATTTCAAGCCGGACGACTGGATGGACCACAAGGAAGCCCGCCGTACGGATCGTGTTATTCATTTCACGATGGCTGCCGGCGAGTTGGCTGTCCGGGACGGCAACCTCGATGTATCCAGCTTGGAAAGAGAGCGTTTCGGGGTCTTCCTCGGAAGCGCGGAAGGCGGAATCTTCACGAGTTATGAAAACATCAAGACATTGATTGAAAAGGGGCCAAACAGGGTCAGCCCATTTTTCATTCCCATGATGATCAGCAATATGCCCGCTGCATACCTGGCAATAAGGTATGGGGCGAAAGGGCCGAATATTTGTGTGGTAACCGCCTGCGCGACGGCCACTCACACGATGATCGAAGCTTTCAACACGATCAAGCGCGACGAAGCCGACATCATCCTTGCGGGAGGGGCCGAGTCGGCGATTTCACCTCTTGGCGTAGCCGGTTTCGCTGCGATAAAGGCCCTTTCCACCCGTAACGAAGAGCCCGAAAAAGCGTCCCGTCCCTTCGACAAGGACCGTGACGGTTTCATCCTGGGTGAAGGCGCGGGTGTTCTCGTCCTTGAAGAACTCGAACACGCAAAGGCCAGGAATGCGCACATTTACGCGGAAATCTCAGGTTACGGCTCGACATGCGACGCATACCACATTACGGCTCCCGATCCTGAAGGCGATGGGGCAGCGAGAGCCATGCGACAGGCGATAGAAAGGTCTGGATGGGATATCCGGCAAGTTGACCTGATCAATGCCCACGGGACGTCCACCCCGCTCAATGACAAGATGGAATCCAAGGCAATCCGGACAGTGTTTGCCGGCGACACGGGAAATGTCCTCGTCAATTCGACGAAGTCGATGATCGGTCATGGCCTTGGCGCCGCCGGGGCCCTGGAAACCATCGCAGCCATCCAGTCAATTAAGGAAGGGTTTGTCCACCCTACACTAAACCTTGATAACAAGGACGCCGACTGCGATATCAACGTTGTTGGCCAAGACGGGGTCGAGCGGGAAGTCAGCCGGGTACTGGTCAACAACTTTGGTTTCGGCGGGCACAACGGGGTTCTTGCGATACAGAAGTTTACGGAATGAACCACGTCTTCGGGCAGTCACGCAAGAACGAGCCTTTCTGGCAGGATCGCCTGAACCGTCTTCAAGAGGGCATCGGTTACTTTTTCCGGGATCCCTCGGTGCTTTACGAAGCGCTGACCCATTCTTCATTCCGTAACGAAACCGGTTCCGGAATCGACAACGAGAGGCTGGAATTCATCGGTGACGCGGTCTTGCAACTCCTCGCAACCGAATGGCTTGTCGCCCGTTTCCCGAACGCCAGGGAAGGAGAACTGACGAAACGCCGTTCCGCGCTTGTCTGTGAAGATAGCCTCCTCGATCTAGAAAGCCGGCTTGGGCTTTTCCAATTCCTAAGGACCGGGAAAGGCATCGTGAGGCAACCAGAAAGAGGAGTTCTTTCGATCAGGGCAGATTCTTTTGAAGCCTTGCTTGGGGCAATCCATACCGACGGTGGTCTGGGTGAGGCGAGGAAATTCCTCTTCCCGATGCTGGAGAAGCTGGAAAAAGCCTCTTGCGGGCAAGGTTTGCCGGACCCTAAGTCGGCGCTCCAGGAAAAATGCCAGCGGGCGGGACATACGCTTCCTGAATATGTGCTCGTCGAAAAACAGGGAAACGACGACGAGCCCCTTTTTACCGTGGCGGTTAGGGTAGAAGGCCGAATTCTTGGTGTTGGAACGGGCCATTCCAAGAAGGAAGCGGAGTTCATGGCGGCAAGGGAAGCGCTTGAGCCGGGAGAATGAACATGACAACCGGTTGCACATTATTCCGAGTCAACGTATAATCCACCAGGGCAAGTTCAGCATAACGTCCTTTAATCGGGTCCAGTGAGGCCCAAAAGGAGGAGTAAGGATGCAATCGAGACTTTGTCGCGAGGATTTCGAAAAGGGGACACGGCGTCTTCAGGGCGTCGGGTCCCCTTTTATCGTAAAAGGAGGTATGTGTTCATGAAACTCAGGGAAAAGGCAAGGCTCATGAGCGAAACGGACATGGAAAGGGCGATACGGAGAATGGCCCATGAAATCATCGAAACCAACAAGGGCCTTGAAAACGTGATCCTAGTGGGAATCCAGAGACGCGGGGTCTTCCTCGCGCAAATGATCAGGGATGTATTGAAACAATTCGAGCAATTCAAGGTCCCAACCGGTGAACTTGACATTACCCTTTACCGTGACGATTTAACCCTCCTCCATGATCATCCGGTCGTCCATAGCACTTCGATGCCCCTGGACATCACGGGGAAAATAATCGTCCTGGTGGACGATGTCATTTACACGGGAAGGACGGTTCGAGCCGCCCTGGATGCCCTGATGGACCTGGGGAGACCAAATATCGTCCAGCTTGCGGTCCTTGTTGACAGGGGGCACAGAGAATTGCCGATCGCACCTAATTACGTGGGGAAAAATGTTCCAACCTCCAGGGATGAAGTCGTTGAGGTGAGAGTCAGCGAAGTCGACGGCGTCAATGAAGTGGTCATTTGCGAAAGAGAGGAGGCCTAATACAGAATGGAATGGAAACACCGTCATGTCCTGGACCTCAAGGAATGGACCGGCGAGGATATTCTTTTTCTCCTCGACCAGGCTAAAAACATGGATGACCTGATGGACAGGCCAATCAGAAAAGTACCGGCATTGAGGGGAAAGCTGGTTGTCAACCTCTTCTTTGAAGCTTCTACAAGAACCCGCGTGTCTTTCGAACTCGCTGAAAAAATGCTGAGCGCGGATGTCGTCAACTGGTCAGCCAGCGGATCGAGCGTCGGAAAGGGAGAAACCTTGCGGGACACGGCCTGGACCCTCGAAGCGATGGGAGCGGATGCGGTGGTTATAAGGCACGGATCGGTAGGTGCCGCCCACTACCTTTCCAAAAAACTGCACCGGGCTTCGGTTTTCAATGGAGGAGACGGAGCCTATTCCCACCCGACCCAGGCCCTGCTCGACGCCTACACGGCGTGGAAACACTTCTCCTCCTTGCGGGGTAGGAAAATGGCAATCATTGGGGACGTCCTGCATAGCCGGGTGGCCCGCAGCGACATACAGGTTTTCGGCAAACTCGGTTGCGAGGTTGTCCTTTCCGGGCCTGAAACGCTAATGCCCCTTGACGTCAAGGCCTTGGGTGTCGATTATGAGCCCGACCCCAGGAAAGCCGTCAAGGGTGCGGACCTGGTCTACCTCCTCAGGATACAGAGGGAGAGACAGGAAGAAGGGCTCTTCCCTTCACTTGACGAATACCACATCCGTTACGGCGCCGATGACGACCTCGTCAGGCATGCAAGCGAAAACGCACTGGTCATGCACCCGGGCCCGATCAACCGGCGAGTCGAGATCGATTCGAGGGTCGCGGACGGAAACCAGAGTCGTATCCTGCAGCAGGTAAGAAGTGGTGTCGCAGTCAGAATGGCCTTGCTTTACCTTTGCCTTGGGGGTGTGATGGCATGATCCTTCTAAGAGATGCCAGGGTCTTTGACGGTAATAGGTTCCTGGAGGGTGTAACCGAAGTCCTCATCGATGGTTCCGTCGTAGCGGAGGTTGGAACGGGCTTGCCGGAAAACGGAGCCAGGGTTTTCGACCTGCAGGGGAAAATCCTCGCTCCCGGTTTTATCGACCTTCACTGCCATATGCGCGATCCGGGGTTCGAGTGGAGAGAGGATATTACGAGCGCCTCCGAGGCAGCGTCCCAGGGCGGTTTTACGACGGTCGTGGCCATGCCGAATACGGAGCCCGCAATCGATAACGACGCCCTCGTCCGTTATGTCATCGAAAAAGGTGAAAAGTCTGGGTTTGCCCGGGTTTTGCCCGCCGGCACCGTGACAAAGGGGAGGCAAGGCAAAGAGCTTGCCGAAATGGCGAAGATGGTCTCTGCGGGTTGTGTGCTTTTCACAGATGACGGTGCGCCTGTCGCTTCCGCAAGGCTCTTCAGGACCGCCTTGCTTTACAGCAGGGACCTGGGGGTCAGGATCATGGAACATCCCGAGGAAACATCGATTTCGAAGGGAGGCCATGTGAATGAAGGACGTTGTTCCTCCCTTTCCGGAATGAAAGGAATCCCCTCGACCGCTGAAGAAATCGGTGTTTTCCGGGCAATCTCCCTCAGCGGGGAAACCGGGGTGCCTGTCCACCTGACCCACTTGAGCACGCGAAAAT
Source organism: Synergistales bacterium (assembly GCA_036722335.1). GTDB lineage: Bacteria > Synergistota > Synergistia > Synergistales > 79-D21 > 79-D21. The sequence continues at coordinate 12,658 of DAIMJI010000024.1, forward strand.
CGCTTTCACTGGTCAGGGAGGCGAAAGCGAAGAACCTCCCGGTTACCTGCGATGTCACACCTCATCATCTCTGCCTTTCGGAAGAACTTGTTCTCGATTCGGGTTTCGATTCCCGTTTCAAGGTCAACCCCCCCCTAAGGTCCCTTGGGGACGTTGAAAGCCTGTGGGAAAGCCTAGCTGATGGAACCGTCGATGCCATTGCAACAGACCATGCTCCGTGGCATATGGACGAAAAGGATCTCCCGTTTCCGGAGGCTCCTTTCGGTATTGCCTCCCTGGAATGCGCCTTCCCTGCGGTCTACGACAAATGGCTTAAGCGGGGGAAACCGTTCCCCCTGGAAAGGCTGTTGTCCCCTTTCACGCGCGGGCCTGCTTCCATCCTGCCTAATCGCTGGAAAGGACTTGGTGCGGTCAAGCCTGGCTCACTCGCGGATCTTGTCGTTATCGACGCAGTCCTTGAAAGAGCCGTTACCGTGAATGATTGGAAAAGCAAGGCGTGCGTTACGCCCTGGGAAGGGAGCACCCTGACCGGTTGGCCCTTAATGACTTTTCTCGAAGGCCGTCTTGTCTTTCAACGAGCGGGTGCTTGAGAACCATGTGTGCGGGGAAAAGCGCAAACGCATTAGTTGATCAAAAGGCCCGTGTTTTAAAAAAGCTTTTCTTGACCGAAAACCTTATGTCGATGACTCTTGAACTTGAGTCTCCTTTTAGAGGAGTCCAGGCTGGCCAATTTGTAATGCTGAGGACTGCTCCGGGATTTGACCCCCTACTCGGCCGACCTTTCGCATTCTGCGGCTCAACGGACAACGTGGTCGAGATCCTTGTGGCGATAACGGGTCGAGGGACAAAACTTCTATCCAGCCTTCCAGCAGGGGAAAACCTCTCGATCAGGGGCCCCTTGGGGAATGGGTTCCCCGTATCGAGCGTAAAGAAGGTCATATGCCTCGCCGGAGGGGTTGGAATTGCGCCTTTCCTGCCCCTCGGCGGGGGGTCGCAAGACTTTGAATTCCACCTTGGCGTTCCCGGTCAGCGTTGGAAGCCGCTTGTAGAATGGGTTTCAAGGAAAGTCGGGAACCTGACGGTTTACTCTGACGATGGGTCGATCGGCCTGCATGGAACCCCCCTGCTCCGACTGGAAAAGACCGATCCTTTAAGTGAATCTGTCTGGGCTTGCGGCCCCAACGCGATGATGAAAGCCGTCGGGACGGAATGCGTTTCAAGGGGCATCGCGGCCTGGATTAGCCTGGAAACAAGGATGGCCTGCGGCATGGGCGGGTGCCACGGCTGTGTTGTAAAGACAGTCAATGGCCCGCTTAGGGCTTGCGTGGACGGCCCGGTTTTCTCGGTTCGAGAGGTGCTTTGGCATGACAGTTGACGCGAGAACAGTCGAAGTTAGCGTCGGTGACCTGCGCTTAAGGTCTCCCCTTATCGTTGCCTCCGGGACATGGCCTCATGATCCTGAAGCATGGAAAGACCCCTTTTCTTCAGGGTTAGGTGCCGCCTGCACGAAAGCGATCACGGCAAAACCGAGGGAAGGGAATGACGGCCTGCGCCTTTTTGAAACCCCTTGCGGCCTTTTGAACAGCATCGGTTTACAGAACAATGGAATCGAAAGGTTCCTCTCTTCCGAACTGCCTGCCATCGCTTCGGGCAACTTGAAAGTCATCGCCAATGTTGCGATGGAAACCCGTTGCGAAACCGAAGCCGTCCTAGCGGGGCTATCCTCCTCGAAAGAGTTTGTCTCTAGCGTGGAGCTCAACATTTCCTGCCCCAACGTGGATGGGGGGGGAATGACCTGGGGTTCAGACCCCGTTCAGGCTTCCAGGGCTGTAAAAATTGCGAGGGAGAAATGGGAAGGACCTCTCTGGGTGAAACTGACTCCGCAGTGCAATGACATCGCGGAGGTCGCTGCCGCGGTCGAGGAAGCCGGTGCCGATGCCGTGGTTGTCGCGAATACCTGGCTGGGAATGGCGATCGATCCGAATTCCGAAAGCCCTGCGTTCAGAAGGATTTTTGCAGGCCTATCCGGACCGGCTGTGTTTCCGCTCGCACTCCGGCTTGTCTGGCAAGCCTCCTCCGCAGTGAGAATTCCCGTTATCGGTTGCGGCGGCATTTCAAGGACGGAGGACGTTTTAGCCATGATGCTGGCCGGGGCTTCCGCCGTCGAAATCGGTACGTTGCACTTCACGGACCTGGGATGCTTCAGGCGAATATGCGTGGAAATCCTCGATCACCTGAAATCGAAAGGTTATACTTCGGCCATGGACCTGGTTGGAAGGGGGAAAAAAAGTGCCTGCTGAAGAGAAAATCCATCCGCTAATTTTGGCTTTGGATACCCATGATTTGCAAGAAGCCCGTGAATTCCTCGCCCCCCTTAGGTCGATGCTTCGCTATGTAAAGGTCGGACCACGCCTTTGGGCGCTCGGGGGAGTACCCTTCCTGAAGGAAATTTCTTCACAGGGTTTTGATATTTTCCTGGACCTGAAACTTCACGATATTCCAAATACCGTAGCGGGGGCGGTCGATGCCTTATCCGACCTGGGGCTGTGGGCTTTGACGCTTCATGCGGCCGGTGGGAGGAAAATGCTTGAAGCCGCTGTTTCAGCCCGTGACGACGCGGATTCCGAAATGGTCCTTCTAGGCGTCAGTGTCCTTACTAGCCTTGACCAGCCGGCCTGGGAAACCGTTTGCCCGGGCTCTGTCCTTACCGAGGCCATAAAGAGCCGTACGAGGCTCTGCGCAGACTGCAGCATGGATGGCCTCGTCTGTTCACCCCTCGATCTCGGAATGGTTCGCGAAACCGCTGGAGAAGAACTCATCACGGTAGTCCCTGGAGTACGCCCCTGGAAGGTCAACGATGACCAGAAAAGGTCGGCAACCCCGGCTGAGGCCATCAGGAATGGAGCCGACTACCTGGTCGTCGGCCGGCCGATCATCCAATCGGATGACCCACTCGGTGCCGTTTCCGATATTTTCATTCAGATGGAGGAGGGATTCCGTTGCAGGAAAAGATGAACATCGACCGGTTGCTGTCCATGATGAAGGAAACCGGGGCCTTGCTTGAGGGACATTTCCGGCTCAGTTCCGGCCTCCACAGCGCCCATTACATGCAATGCGCGCTCCTGTTAAGCGTTCCCAGGTATGCCGCATTCGCAGGAAAGCTCCTCGCTGAAAAACTGAAGCCTCTCGAAGCCGAGGCGGTTTTCGCTCCCGCTCTCGGCGGATTGATCATCGGCCACGAGGTTGCCCGGCACCTTGACATCCCCTTCTATTTCGCCGAAAGGGAGAATGGTACCATGAAGCTTCGGCGGTTCCCTAGACCCGGCAAAGTGCGTTTCCTTGTAATCGAAGATGTCATCACGACAGGCGGGTCGGCCCTTGAAGTTGGGAAACTCGTTTCGGAAACCGGCGCCGAGTGGACGGGGACCGGGTGCATCGTCGACAGGAGCGCCGGGAAGGCAGCCTTCCCGCATGCTTTGGAGTCTCTTTGGCAAGCCTCTTTCCCCACCTATGCTCCCGAGGAGTGCCCACTCTGCAAAGAAGGGATCCCGATTGAAAAACCAGGCAGCCGTTAAGGGACTCTTGTGTCTGGCCCTCCTCCTGCTTCTGCAGGGTAGAGCCCTTGCCGCCGTGGACATCGCGGTTACGTCACCCTGGCTTTCACTGATGACAAGGTTCATCGGGGGGTTGCAAGTAAAGGTACACCCCCTGTCGGGCTGGGACGCGAACGGAAGGGTTGTGCGCTATTCCCGGCCCTCGGGGAGGTTCCCCGTAATCGCGCTTGACGAGTCTGAAGCGAGGTCCTACGGTGTTCGGCCACAAAGCTCCAAGACTCTTTTTGAATCTTTGCCCGGAAAAGGGGTCAAGGAATCCTCATTCCTTGACCCATCTTCGCTTGCATTCATAGGACAGCGGCTCCTCGGGACACTTTCTTCCATTGACCCCGCGAATTATGCCTACTACCAGCGCAGGCTGGCCGAATTCCAGTCACGTACTGACACGACGGTGGATGTGGGGAGGAAGCTCCTCCACGGGCTCACCGTTCTTGACCTGACAGGAGCCTCGGGAAAGTGGATTAGAGCTGCCGTACAATCCCCGATAACCCCGCCGGAACATGTCATGGAACTCTGGAATAAGGGGAAATCACTCGAATCCCTGTCAGTCGCCCTTCGCGACGCGGCGGCCAAAGGCTGGATCGTCGTGGTCGATTCATGGACCCCGGCCACGGTTCGCGAAAAGGTCACCGGAACGCCTCGTCTCGCCAGGATACCCGCCCCTTCCCTGGAAAGGGAGATGTTGACCCAGTTGAACGACTTTTACCTGGCCATTTGGAACGCGTCCGGCAGGCGGGTCAATCCTCACAAGCCCTGACATGGAGCACATCGGCAGCCGTATAGGCTCTTACGGTTCCGCCTACGTTGACTTCGAGAGCCCCATCCGGCGTGACGTTTTCGGCAATTCCGTAATCCACCCCTGTATCCGTCACGACCCTTATTTCCTTTC
>DAIMJI010000025.1:0-15561 GCA_036722335.1 Synergistales bacterium
ATCGGAAGGTTTCCAAGATTTAACGCGCGCAGCTTGCAGTCCGCTTTCCTCCCCGCCACGCCCCCATGCCGGGTTGAAATAAACGGGGAACCCGTTTTCCGCCACATACGCATCGGGATGTACGGCCCTGGCTTTGTGCGCCCTCGCGGCTGGAATCAATTTCCAGTTAAAGTATATCCAGACTCCCGGGAAGCCCGAGGCTACCACCTGGGCGGCTCCTCTGAGGTTGACCGTTCCATCCTCCGGGGTGAAATCCTGGGTGAACTGGCTTCCAGTCAGGATCACGGGAAGGTGTGTACCCGCAAAGCAGAGACTGAGCCATGCCGATGTGTAGGCCATCGTATCCGTCCCATGGAGCACCAGTGCCCCACAAGCCCCCGCCCGAAAGGCTTCGACTACGGCTTCGGCTAGCTGGATCCAATGTCCCGGATCGAGGTCGGAGCTGTCATATCCCGGCCTCCCCCAGGGTTCGAGAAGGATCGGCTCCAAGCCTCTTTCCCCGAAGAACTCGCCAATGACTCGGTGGAGGTGATTCACCGCCGATTCGTCAGGCCACGCGCTCTGGCCCTTGAAAGCGCTTGCGATCGTTCCGCCCGTCAGGGCAACCAGGACTTTCTTCCGCTCTGTGTCCATGCATCAGTACCTCCGAATCAGGAAGTCCGGGAATAGTAGAGGGGGACGGCTTTGGCCCGTCCCCCTCATTTCGATCACTCGCAGGGATGGATCGCCTTGACCGGGCACCCTTCCGCGCAGGCTCCGCACCCGACACAAACCGACTTGTCGATGACGTGCGGCTGTTTGACGGTCCCTGATATCGCCTTGACCGGGCATAGCCTCGCGCATTTCGTGCACCCGATACACTTGCTTTCATCCACTTCGTATTTTTGCGCCGCCGGAGCAGCCTGCTGTTCCCCTTCCTCCTTCACGACCGCCGGTCTAGGACCGGAATCTGTGACAACCTGCTCCTTCCTGTCATAGGAAGCGATCATGAACTCGTCAGTCATCCATATGCAGCTCACGGGACAGATCTCGGTGCACTGCTCGCAGAAACAGCAACGGTCGACATGAAACTGCACCTTCTTTTCCTCGGGAACGAAGGAAATCGCGTTCGCCGGACAGACCTTGATGCAGAGCTTGCACCCTATACATTTCCCCTTCTCGTAAGCAATCCTTCCCCTAAAGCGTTCTGGTGTTTCGATGGGGGGCTGGATAGCCACCTTGCCCTTAGCGGCTGCCTTAAGGGCCCCCGTCAGGCTGTCCGGCATGTGGGCAACCGGGAAAGGGTTGGTGAAAACTTTCTGTGCCCATTGGCGGAATATCTGGAGCGTCATTCGGTTAAGCATTTTTTCTGCCCCCTATACCAGCACGTCGAGGGAAAGAAGGATCATTCCCGCCAGTGCGAGGCCGCCTACCTGAACCCAGTAAAACTGGGAAGCCTGCCAGATTTTAAAACGTCCGAAAGCCGTACGTATCACGGTCACGCCAAACACCTGGAGCAGAAGGACCTTAACCCAGAAAAACAGGAAATCGGCAATCAGCAGGCCGGCTCCCGTCATGCCCAGGGCACTCCCGATGTTCCATGGAAAGAAAAGGGATACGACTACGGCGCACATCGCGCTGTTCCTCAGGGCGAATGTCAATTTGAACATCGCGAGGTTCCTTCCGGAGTACTCGCATATCAAGCCCTCAAGGATCTCGGTCTTCGCTTCCGCGATATCCATCGGGACCTTGCCGACTTCCGCGGGAACGACCGCCATCAGCGAAACGAAAAGTGCCGCAAGGCCAAGTATGCCCATCCAGCTCGCCACACCCCAAACCGGCATGGCCACAAAAGTCGCGAGGCTAAAAGGTTCACCCGGGATGCCGCTGCGGTAGGCAAAATAAGCGAGAGTCGTGACGACAATCGCCAATGGCACCTCATAACTCATCATCAGGACCATTTCACGCTGGGCCCCGATGTTCGCATACGGCGAACCGCTGGCGAAACCGCCCGCAACCATCGCGACAGCCGAAAGCGCAAAGAGGTAGACAATGAGGATGACATCCCCTCCCGTGCTCAGTATGGCCGGCATGGACCCCATCGGGACGTAAAGGAAAACCATCAGGACCGCCGTTACGGCAAGCCACGGCGCACTGTTGAATACCCAGGCGACAGCCCTCCTGGGAACGATGTTTTCCTTGACGAAAAGCTTCATGACATCGTAGAAGGGCTGCAGGAAAGGCGGCCCAAGGCGCCTTTGCATCCGGGCATGCACAACCCTGTCAACCCCGTCGTAAAGCATCGCCAGGAGAAGGACCAGGAAAAGAAGAGCGGTACCGCCCAGCACTCTCATCAGGAAATCGGTCATGCGCCCATCAGCCTCCTCGTCTTTTCACGGCATTTATCCATCAGGTTTGCCCGCGTGAGGATTTCCGAGCGCCCTATGCGGGGGTCGGAGACAAGGATCCTTTCCATGCAGGATATGCATGGGTCTATGCTGTTGATGATCAAAGGGGCATCGGCGATTTCCTGGTTTTCGAACATCAAGGGCCACGAAACCGCGTTCGAATAAGTGGGGGCCCGAACTTTCCACCACGTCAGGTTCTCTTCGCCTTTCGTGAGTTTTACGACATGTGTGTCGTCGCCCCTTGGCCCCTCAATGATCCCCCAGCCGATACCATCCGCAGCCTTCAGGGCCGCGAGGACTTTCGGGAGTTTAGCTTCCCAGGTGATCGGTCCCTCAGGGATGCCGTCCACGATTTTTTCCAATATATCGAGGGACTGGACAACTTCCATGACCCTGACAAAGAAACGGTCGTAAACATCCCCAAAGACTTCCCCGTTGTAATCCTGGGGAACCACGGGGGTTACCCCGAAGTCTCCATAAGCCTCGTAGGGAGAACTGTACCTCAAGTCCACCCGAAGGCCGCTTCCCCGTGCGGTCGGGCCGAGTGCGCAATACCTCACCGCATCTTCCGAAGAAAGGATTCCCACGTTCCTCATCCGGGCCTTCGCAATCGGGTCTTCAGTCACGACGTCGAGGAAGGCCTGGAACTCGCGGCGGTAGAAATCGATCATTTCCCTGACAGCTTTCGCGGCATTCGGCGTCAAGTCGCGCCGGACACCTCCAACTGTTCCAACACCGTAGTTCACGCGGTTGCCAGTCAGTGCCTCGAGTACGTCCATGACCTTTTCCCTGAGCAGCATCCCAAGGTTGAACGCGGAGTCATAGCCGAAGGTGTAGCAAGCCACCCCTGACCAGAGGATGTGGGAATGGATCCTCTCCAGTTCAAGGACCAGAGAGCGGATATACTGTGCCCTTATCGGCACCTCGATTTTCGCGGCATCCTCCACTGCCCTCAGGAAGGCGATGATGTGCGTGAAAGAACAGATTCCGCAGATACGCTCGGCAAGGTAGATCACCTGTATCGGGTTCCTTTCCCTTGCCATCCACTCGATCCCCCTGTGAATCGAGCCCGGCCTTACAGTGGCCTTTACGATCCTCTCACCGTCGACATCAAGCCAGGTCGTTACCGGTTCTTTCAAACCGACGTGTACGGGACCGATGGGGATCCGGTAGGTCTTGTGGGATCCGGCAGCCATTTTTCAACCCTCCTACGACAGCTCCCGAATGTTTTCGGGAGCCGGGCCTGTTTCATCTCTGCGCCAAGGCTTGATTTCCTCATCCCAATCTTCCGGGAGGAAGAGCAAGTCCGTGTTCGGCAATCCTTCAAAATGAATCCCGAGCATTTCGCGCATTTCGCGTTCGCTGTATTCGGTTCCCGGGATCCGGTCATTGAGGCTCGGAAAGGTCAGATCCCCCTTCGGGATCGGAATGCTCAGCGTCAGGCCCAGCCTGTTTCCGGCACCCGCTTCCCTGAAGAGGCTGCAATGCAGGTTAAGCGTGACGACGTCCCCATCATCGTTTCCCGACATCACGTGGAAGTGGAGGAAATCGATTTCCCTCAGGCGATCCACGAGACGCAGGAATCCGGCCCTTTCCAGCCGAACCCACAGATCACGGTACAAAACACGTCTCGGCATCCCGTCCATTCTTTCCCGCAATTCCATTTCGAGCAGGGAATCGCCAAGGGTTTCCCGTATGCAGTTCATCACTTCCTCAGGGCACTTGCACTCCTTAACGTATTCCGGCCGGCATGTCATCGTGAAGCACCTGCTTTCAAAAGTTCTTCCCGTTTCTTCTCGAGTATCAGGACCGCCTTTGCCGCCCCCTCGATAATGGCTTCCGGCCGCGGCGGGCACCCATGGACGTAAACATCCACGGGAATGATATTGTCCACAGGACCGTCCAAGCTGTAGGACTTGTAAAACACGTCCCCGGATGCCCCGCAGTTACCGACCACGATGACAACCTTCGGGTCAGGGACCTGTTCATAGATCCTTCGAAGCCTGTCCGTCATGTACTTGGTAACAGGGCCGGTCACAAGGAGGACATCCGCGTGGCGCGGGCTTCCCACGAGTTTCATGCCGAAGCGTTCGATGTCGTACCGCGGCGTAATCGTCGCGACGATCTCGATGTCGCACCCGTTGCAGGATCCGCTGTTGCAATGGAAGACCCATAAGGATTTCGGAAGTATTTCCAAAGCCCTGGTCATTTTCATCTGCATCGCCTCCTTACACCAGTATCAAAAGCGCGACCAGTGCAGTGACCAGGATATACCAGCCCGCATAATCCGTCGCCAGTCCCGTGTGGAACCCGACCAAAATGTCATAGAACGGCTTCAGGGCCTGGGTGTAGCCCCAATACGCCGAACTGGCAGGCACCTTGAGCGCTTCCCCGTCCTCAGGCACGGGGTTGCTGCCGAAGAATATTTCGTCCTGCTCGGTACCCTGCTTATAATCCTTCCTGCCGATCGACCTGATGAAATAAACCATCCCGCCGGCGATGAAGAAGAAGGAAAGCCAGGCATAAACATCCCAGTATCCGAAACCGGTAAAGACCTTATCCCACATTAGAGGCCACCTCCCGTTGCCGCTGACGCGAACACGGCACCGATATAGGAAGCCTGGTCCACCAGGGCTTTTGCCGCAGGTTCAACGAGGTGGTTGACTGACCAGGTCGGGAAAAGTGACAGGACCAGGATCGCCACGCCCAAAACAGACATCCCGAGGAGCATCGAGCCCGGGACCTCCCTGACGCCTGTGAACTTCTTCAGCTCCGGCCCAAGAAAGGCCGTCTGGAAGATCTTCACGAAAGAGGCAAGGGTCAGCACCGAAGTCACCATTGCGAATACCGCCAGGATGGGATGCACCGCGAAACTTGATTCATAGATGAGAAGCTTCGAGACGAACCCGTTGAAAGGGGGAAGGCCCGCAATGGCAGCCGCCGCAATCATGAAAAGCCCCATCGTCCTGGGCATTTTCCTTCCCAGTCCGCCCATGTCGTTAAGGTTCCTGCACCCCGTGGCGTAGTAAAGCGCCCCAGCCGATAGGAAGAGCAGGCCCTTGTACATCGTGTAGTTGACGATGTGGTAAATCCCTCCCTTGAGGGCAGTGAAACCGTAATCCGCCATTGCCCTGGCGTCGGACAGTGCAAGTAGCCCGACCCCGAAACCAAGAAGCATGTACCCGACCTGGGAGACGGAATGGTAAGCGATCAGCCTTCCCACTTCCTTCTGGATGACCGCCATTGAAACGCCGATGAACATCGAGAGGACTCCCAGCACGATGATGACCCAGGGAATGACCGGGCTTCCCATAAACGCCCCGAAAATCGTGTAGGTCACCCTGAAAAGCCCGTAAAGCGATGCCTGGCTAACCGCAATCAGCGCACAAGTCACTCCGGCGGGTGCCTCGGCGTAGGCATCGGGCATCCACATGTGCATCGGAACCGCCCCACACTTCATCGCAAGTGCGGTCAGGAAAAGCACAAGGGCCGTCTTTTCGACCATTCCCCACTCGATCACCTTGCCAAGTGCCGCCATGTTGACGACGTTGTACCTCGAGTAAAGGAAGGCGACCGCGACCAGGACCATCAAAGCACCGACAGTCGAGACGAGCATGTACTTGAAGGCCGCCTCGAGCGCCTCGCCCCGGTCGCGCCAGAAGGCGACAAGCCCGAAGGAAGCGACCGAGGAAATTTCCAGGAAAACGAAGAAGTTGAAGAAGTCACCGGTGATTTCCATTCCGAACATCCCGGTAACCATGAGGAAATAGAGGGCGACGAACTTTTCCAGCCCGGAGAACCGATCCATGAAAGCGACTGAAAAGATCGCTCCCGCAAAGGCAGCCACTGCACTGAGCAGCACCATGAACGCGGAAAAGGCATCGACTTCCATCAGGATTCTCACCGGTATGGACATTCCGCTTGGCAAGGCCAGGTTCCACGCCTGACCGCCCATGACATAAATCGCCGTTCCCGTAGCCCCAACGTGCGCCCAAAGCAGGAACGCGACCAGGGTAAACGCCGCACTGACGAAGATGAACCAGGTGTTGCGCAGCCCCTTGCCCCCCATGGCCGTCAAAGGGGCGAGGAAAGCTCCGATTAGAGGAACCGCGAGCAAAAGGGCGGGAAGGTGTGCTTGCCAGCTCATCCGCGTAGCCTCCTGACGTCTCGGACGTCCAGCGAACCGTAATGCCTGTAAATCGACATTACGAAGGAAAGCATCAGGGCCGTCGTGGCAAGGCCTATGACAATCGCCGTAAGGGTGAGGGCCTGGGGTGTGGGAAGGACCATCCGGGACGCTCCTCCGCCAGCCATGGTCCAGACGGGTATGCTTCCTCCAGAACGATAGCCAAGGGTAATGATGAACAGGTTTGTCGCAGCCTCTATGACGGAGAGGGATATCGCGATCTTCACCAGGTTTCTCTCGAAGACAAGGCCGACAAAGCCCATGACGAACAGTATTCCAACCACAAGATACGGGAAATTACCGGTCATGCCCGGCTTCCTCCCTTCCAAAGGATTCTTCCGGGTGTACCCCTGAAAACATATAGAGAAGGATCATCGATAGACCGCCTACGACCTCGAGTCCGACAGAGAGGTTCATCAAGGCGATCGTACCGGACGTGTTCAGGGCCCCTGCGTTCGGGCCCATGGGAACGACGTTCCCGAAAAGCCCGCCCGCTTTAGCCAGGAAGTTGAAGAAAAACGTGTTTGACATTCCCAGCAGGCCTGCCGAGATGAAAACGGTCAAACCGAGACATTCCATCAGCGTGAAGATGTCTTTCCTCACCCAGGACTGCATTTTCTTGCCGCCGTGCGCGACCAGGAGGAAAGCCATGAAAGTCGCCACAACCGCACCTCCCTGGAAACCGCCTCCGGGAGTGAGGTGCCCGTGGATAATGACATAGATGCCGAAAACAGCCAAAAACCAAGCGAAAAGGTTACAAACCGTACGGGCAACAACGGAAAGCGGGTTCATTAGTTATGCCCCCTTTTCCGGAAAAGTGCCGCGACAGAAATGACCGCCGTGAAGAGCACCGCACCTTCGCCTAGAGTGTCGAAACCGCGGTAATCGAAAACGATAGAGGTGACAACGTTGTTAGCAGCCGCCTCGCTCTGGGCGTTCGCGATGAAGTAGTCATCCATTGGTGTCCCGTTGGGCTCTCCGAAGGGGTGAACCGCCTGGAGGCCCGACCAGAGGAGGCCGCCAACGACAAGGATGGAAACGAGGAAAAGGATCCGAGCCTTCATCAGCGTTCTCCCTCCTTCCGGTACTGCTTCTTGCCGCATGCCCTGAGCGCGATGATGTATATGGCCGTGCTCAGTCCGGCTCCGATACCGGCTTCGGCAATGGCGACGTCAGGGGCCTGCATGTAGAAAAATTCCAGTGAAATAAACAGGCTAAGGACGGCCAGGGAAATGACTGAGGAAAGCAGGTTCCGGAACCAGATGGTCAGGAAGCCCGCAACGACAATCGTGACAAGGATCGACAAATGGAGGATTTCAATCAACTGACTCGCCTCCCCCTGCTTTTTTCATCCTCCGCAAGACGGTCGACAACCGCTCTCACAGGCATGATTCCGCTTCTATGGGCCGCCCGGGCGATTGCATTGGCCCCGGTGGCGTTACTGATCAGAAGCGCAAGTATTGCGACCGTGACGTGAAGCGAAAGGGTCACGAACCTTCCCTCGTAACCCTCGAAAAACCTCGTCAGCCCGTAGACGACCACGGCTGCCGAAGTGAAGAGACTTCCGAATGTCGTGCACTTCGTCGTTCCGTGAAGTCGGGTGTAAACGTCCGGGAAACGGTAAAGCGAAACCGTTCCCAGCACGTTGAAGACGAGCCCAATCCCAAGGAGAAGCCCGATTGCGACGTCCATCCTACATGCTCCCTTCCAGGTACCGGGCGATGAACATCGTCCCGACGAAGGAAAGACCGGCGTAGACGATTGCCACGTCGACCATCACCACCGAATCGAAAACCACGGAGAGAATGATCATGAGCGCGACAACAAGGGTGTTCATCGCATCGAGGGCAACGGCCCTGTCGGCCAGGGTCGGACCTGCGACAAGCCTTCCGAGCATCACTAGCGCGGCAAAGCCCAGGACCACCGCTGCATAGGAAAAAAGCGCCTCGGTTGTCATTCCGCAATCCTCCTCGCCCATTCCGGAAAAGTCCCGCAAATGTCCGAGGCCTCCGGCGTCTCCGTCGTGACGTTGATCCAGTGGACGTAAAGTTCACGGGATTCGTCGTTGGCATCGACCGTCAAGGTCCCCGGTGTCAGGGTGATGGAATTCGCGAGAAGGGTCAGTGCCCCGTCGCTAGCCAGCCCCGTAGGGATACGGACGATTCCTGGGTTGATCTTCCCGGTGATGACCCGCATTGCGACATCGAGGTTTGCCTGTACCAGAGCCAGAAGGAAGGGCCCGAAAAGGTATATGACGAACTTGATGAGCCGTACCGGGTTGAGCCAGGAATGACGAAGGGTGATGTCGGGGTTCCACCGTTTGGCCATGATCGCGATTAAGCCTCCGAAGACTATTGCAATCACGACTTCCAGCCATTCGATGGACCCGCCGGCCCAGACCAATAGCAGGTAGGTAAGGGCCGAAGCAGCAAAAATCACCAATCAACTCACCTCCCTGAAGAAAATATACTTTATCCAGAAGAATGCCGCGGCTATTCTACACCTCTTCCTCTTGTGAAAGGGTTCTTTATTTCCTTCCCCTGCCTGTTTCGCCGAGCCTTTCGACCATTCCCGCCAAGGTTTTCCCATATAACGGGGGCCTCTCGTTGCGGAGGAGGGGCCTCTTTTTCCTGACCTCTTCCAGGAAACCTCCTTCCAGCCTGACCTGGGCTACCGCTTCCTCAAAAAGCGGCAACTGGCGCATAATCTCCCCCTCCGGGGAAACGACATGAGACCCCCCCAGGAAGTGGTTGTTGCCTTCCGTTCCAGCAAGTGCGCCCATGACAACGTAGGTTGTCTGAAGAAAGGCGGTGCTTCTTGTTATCAGGTGCCACCTCCCAAGGCAGGACTCTCCTCCCGAAATATCCATCACGCAGGGAGCCGAAGGAACGAGGAGGATTTCCGCCCCTAGCAGGGTTTCCACGATCCCGTTCATCGCGTGCCACAAGTCTTCGCAGATGAGAATCCCGAAGGTACCCCCTTCCGTCGTGACAACCGTGGGGGAGTTCCCTTCCTCATAATGGAGGTGTTCAGTATAGTGGGCATAGTTGCAGAGGTTGATCTTCCTGTGCAGGGCTGTTCTTTTCCCGGACCCGATATATTCCGCCGCGATGAAGGTCCGCTCTCCGGAAAAAAACGGATAGCTCGCAAGGACATCAAGCCCCAGCTGCCTGCTTGCCTTCCTGATTCCGCCGAGCGCCCTGCGGGTCTCGCCTTTCAGCAGGCTTCTCTCGCCAGGGTCCTTGATATTATCCCCAATCCCATATCCTGTCAGCCCCATTTCCGGCAAAAGGAGCAGGTCGCTGCCGTCAAGGACAGCTTTTTCCATGAACCCCAGGATCTTCCCCAGGTTTTCACGAACGTCGAGGAAAGCGGGAGACATTTGCGCAATGGAAAGGGTCAGGTCCTTCATGCAGTCCCTCCTTGCGTGCCTATTAAACATATACTGATAGAATAGTCTTTTATGGCTTTTAGGGGAAGTGTTGCGATGACGACTAAATCCGTTTCGTTGAATCTGTCCATTGGCAGCGGCATTCAGGATTTCCGGAGTGCCCGTTTCCCTGCCCCTTCGCATTTCAGGGTCATGAGGCATTTCTCCTCTCCGCTGCTGCTGGGCCCGACTCCCTCTGAAAAGTTGCTGGCCTTCGTCCTCCACCTTTTTACCGAGGAAGAAGCCAACCTTGTCCAGCACCTCGCCCCCCTTCGCCCGCGGACCGCGGCCCGAATCGCCGAACTATCCGGCAGGACTATCCCGGAAACAGCAAGGATAATGGATTTCCTCTCCTTAAAGAAGCGTGTTGTCCTTTCGTACGGAAAACCCAGAAAGTACACCCTCCTCCCTGTTGTCCCGGGTACTTTCGAACTGGCGCTCATGACGCCGGACCTCAGGACCCGGAACGAATGGCACCGGCAATTCGCCTTGCTTTTCGAGGAACTTTGGAACGAAGGCTATATCGTGGATTACACGAAAAGAGTTTTACCAGGAATCCGTTACCTCCCCCTGCCAAAGGCAGTGGACCCCCTGTCTCTCGCTTGGCCCTCCGAAAGACTCGACGAAATCATCTCGGACTATTCCGATTTCGCGGTCGGGAACTGCCAGTGCAGGCTCGCCATGGAACTTGTGGGGAAAGGGTGTGGCCGCCCGCTGGAGAACTGCGTTGTCATGGGACCGAACGCGAGGAAATTCATTGACCGTGGCCTGATGCGCCGTACCGACGCGAACGAAGTCCTTGCCTTGAAAAGGCAGGCCGAAGAAGCAGGCTGCGTCAGCTGGATAAACAACAACATCGGAGGGGTTCCCAGGGGAAATTCCAGCTGCTCCTGCTGCGGCTGCTGCTGTCATGCGATGCGCAGTATTTCCCAGTTCAGTTCGCCGGGGATGATCGCCACCCCCCATTTCATTCCAGAACCGATTGAGGCCAACTGCGTCGGATGCGGAAAATGCGTAGGTGCTTGCCCAATGGGAGCTCTTTCGCTTTTCGAGGGAAAGCTTTTACTCGACAGGACCCGCTGCATCGGTTGCGGCCTTTGTGTCGTTTCCTGCCGCTTCAAGGCCATTTCCATGAAGCAGGCATCCCATCCGGCGAGTCACGTGACAAGCCTGGCCGGAACCTTCTTCAACCTCGTCCCCGGGTATCTTTCCAACGCGTTCCGCGTTTGGTTGAAACGCAAAATGCAATCCCGAGGGAATCGGAGCTAGAGACCGGGAATGTTTATACGACAGCTTTCGAGGATGTGGCTTTCGAGGAAGGAAACGGCGGCTTCCCTTTTCCCGGCCGAAATCAACTCGAGCAGTTCGTGGTGCTGGCCGGGATGCTGAGCCGCAAGGCCGTGCCGTGAAGGTTCGAGCAGGACCAGGTAAACGAAAGATGCCGTCAGGGCGTTGTTTATATAGGAAACAAGCCGGTCGTTCTCCGATGCCTTCGCCAATTCCCTGTGAAAATCCAGCCCGGCCTGGATACAGTTGATTTTTTCCCCGGTATCGAAGTACTCCTTCTCCATCCCGACGTAAGATTCAAGCAGGATGACCATGGGCCTCGACACCCTTTCGAAACCGAGACTCAGCGAAAAGGCCTCCAGGTTCGCTCGGACGAGGTAAGTGTCGCGGATTTCCTTGCTGGTGGGGTTGATCAGCCTGGCCCCGCTCCCCAGCGTGAAGGTGACGATACCCTCCGACTCCATCCTCTTGAGCGCTTCCGTAACAGGGGTCCGGCTTACACCGATCCTTTCCGCCAAAGGAACCGTAGGCATCTTCTCCCCAGGGTGGAATTCCCCCTCGGATATCAGCTGCATGATCTCCCTATAGGCGAGTTGTGACGGTGACAAATTTTCCTTCATCGAGCCAACCTCCCTCGACAGTCTCGGGAGAACGGTTTGACATTCTCCCCTGCACACCCTACGATTATATAGCATGCATGAATGCATGTCGTCATTCTTTGGAGGTGATCCTTTTGAAGATCGCGGAATTCAAGCTGGAACGCACACTGGCCCGTTTCCAGAACGAAGTCGAGTACGACCTGAGCGCTTCCGGAATTTACCCCATGTTCATCCGTGAGATCCTGACCACCGAAGAAATGGAGGATGTCTACAACAACCTCCACCTGAAATATGTCCACACCGCCGGAACGAAGCATCTTCGCGAGGCCGTTTCGACCTTCTACGACGGGATGGATCCCAGCTGCGTTTTCATGACCAACGGTTCCGCGGAAGCCCTCTACCTCCTGGCCTGGAGTCTTATCGAGCCCGGCGACGAAGTGGCCTTCATGCTTCCGAACTTCATGCTTCTCGCGCATGTTGTCGAAGCCAATGGCGCGACCGTCAGGACGTTCAACCTCGATCCTTCCCGAAACTGGTCCCTCGACGTGGAAAGCCTGAAAGCGGCCGTCAGCGCCAAAACGAAGCTGATCTGCGTCTGCAACCCTAACAACCCCACCGGCACCGTCCTTTCCAGGGAGCAGATGCTCGAAGTCGTCAAGGTCGCCGAAAGCGTCGGGGCCACTATTCTTTCAGACGAGGTCTACCGCGGCGCCGAGCAGGGCGACGAGATGACCCCCACGTTCTGGGGCCTCTACGACAAGGTCATCGTCATCAGCGGCCTTTCCAAGTCTTTCGGCCTGCCCGGACTAAGGGTCGGCTGGGTCGCGGGACCCAGGGAAATCGCCGAGAAGGCGTGGTTCTACCACGATTACCTTTCCACGACCGTCACCACGTTCAGCGACATGCTCGCCACCCGCGCCCTGCAGCCGGAGATGCGCGCCCGCATTTTCAGCCGCAACCGCGAAATCGTCCGGCAGAACCTGGCGACCTTCACCGGTTGGGTGAATTCCCACGAAGGGGTCCTTTCCTTCACTCCCCCGCAGGCCGGGTGCTTCGCCTTCGTGAAGTTCAACCTGCCCGTAACCTCGTGGGACCTGGTTATGGACATGGTGGAAAAGGACAGCGTCTTCGTGATCCCCGGAAGCTGTTTCGGGATCGAGGGGCACCTGCGCATGAACTTCGGCGTCGAGAAGAATTTCCTCGCCAGGGGCCTCGAGCGCATCGACAGGACCCTGGCCCGGTTTTCGAAATAGGACCGGGGAGCAGGCATGTACTCTCTTAGGCTGCTTGACCGTTCACAGTTTGAAGCCCTTGTCGGCATGGCCGAAGCGATCGAGGGCGTCGAACGTGCCTACCGCCTCTTCTCCCGCAAAGAGGCCGGAGTATTCCCGGTCATCGTGCACCAGTTCGAACCCGGCAAAAGGGAAATGGACCTAAAATCCGGCCACCTGGCCGGGGCCGGGGTCTACGGCATGAAAATGCTGGGCTGGTGTTCAGAAAACGCTGAACGAAACCTGCCCCCCCTCGCCGGGTTGATCGTCGTCATGGACGTCGACCGCCAGCAGCCTATCGGCATCCTTGACGGGACACCCGTCACCTTTCTCAGGACAGGGGCTGCAGGAGCCGTTGGAGCCAGGGCTTTCGCACGAAAGGACAGCCGCAAGGCCCTCATCGTCGGTGCGGGAAACCAGGGGAGAGCCCAACTCTGGGGCCTGAGCCTTGCTATGCCGGAGCTGGAATCCGTTACGGTCTGCGATATCGTTGACGGGCAGTCGTCCCGTTTCGTGTCCGAGCAGAAAGGGCGTTACCCCGAGTTCCGCCTGGAGGCCGTCCCTTTCACCGGCTTGCCGCGGGCAGCCGCCGAGGCGGACGTGATCGTCACCTGCACGCGTTCACGCGAGTTTTTCCTGAAACGGGAATGGGTCTCTCCCGGCACCCATATCAACGCGATCGGGGCCGACATGCCGGGCAAGCAGGAACTCGAGCCCGCGCTCGTCGCTTCATGCAAGGTCTTCGCTGACTCGGTCGCCCAGGTTCTCGCCAAGGGGGAATGCCAGCACGCGGGCAAACTCGGCCTCATTTCCGAAAATTGCATCACTGAAATCGGAGCCGTACTGGAAGGGATGTCCCCCGGACGATCCGATCCTTCCGAGGTGACCCTTTTTGACGCCACGGGAATGGCGATCCAGGACCTGGTTGTCGGGGCGATCGCATTGAAACGCGCCGAGGAAAAAGGCGTCGGGACCGTCGTCCCGTTCTAGCGGCATCCGTAAAGTGATAAAA
Source organism: Synergistales bacterium (assembly GCA_036722335.1). GTDB lineage: Bacteria > Synergistota > Synergistia > Synergistales > 79-D21 > 79-D21. The sequence goes on from DAIMJI010000025.1 coordinate 14,173, forward strand.
TAATTAACATCTGGACAGGAGGTGAACGGCATGGAAAGAACCGGAATTATCACGATGAAAGGCAACCCGCTGACCCTCGTCGGCCCCCAGTTGAAGCCGGGCGACAAGGCTCCGGACTTTACCGTTCTCGACCAGGGGCTGGCCCCAAAATCCCTTTCCGATTTCGAAGGTAAATTCAAGGTGATATCGGTCACGCCCTCGCTCGATACGCCCGTCTGCGACCTCCAGATCCATTGGTTCAACGAGGACGCCGCGAACCAGCCAAAGGACGTGGCCGTGATCAACGTTTCCATGGACCTCCCTTTCGCCATACGCCGTTTTTGCGCGACAGCCGGAATCGACAAGGCGACTGCCCTTTCCGACCATAGGGAGGCCTCTTTCGGGACGAACTGGGGCGTCCTGATCAAGGAACTTCGCCTGCTGGCCCGTTCGATTTTCATCGTCGACCCGGCAAACGTGATCCGTTACGTCCAGGTGGTCCCCGAGCAGTCGAACGAACCCGACTACGAAGACGCCATCAATTTCCTGAAAACGCTGATGTAACAGATGGAAGCGAACTCGCGGTGGAAGATGTTCCTGGCGGACACACTGTCGATGACAGTCTTCTCGGCCGTCCTCTGCATGACCATCGAGGTGTTCCTGGCGGGATTGACCTTCGGGCAATCCCTAACGGCCAGGCTGGCCGCCATCCCGACTAACCTGCTGACCGGCAGGGCTTACGGGATTTACAGGGACTGGCTCTTCCGGTTCTCAAGGCTCAGGGAAGATTCGTGGGTCCAGGCCGCCGTGGTCGATACGGTCGCCTTCCTCAGTTTCCAGGTGCCCCTTTACGGCATCGTCCTCATGATTGCCGGCGCTTCCCTGAGGCAAATGGTCGTTTCCGCCGCCAGCATGACACTGATCTTCGCCCTTGCAGGCCGCCCCTACGGTATTTTCCTCCAGGCCTGCCGGAAGTGGATCCTTTCCTTTCTCTAGGAACTGTGCGAGCAAAAAGGGCTTTGCCGCTAATTGTTGCGGCAAAGCCCTTTCATATTTGGTGGAGGCGCGGAGTATCGAACTCCGGTCCGACAGTGGCCAACCAGACAGGCTCTACGAGCGTAGTCACCGCTTTCGTGTCGGATTCGAGCTCCCGGTGACCGGATCTCTCCTCCCAAGCCCCCTTGTCTTAGCCGGAGTGCGGGTGCGGATCCTCCGGAGCGGCCTTCCTAATTGGCGTCTTTAGGAACCCGAAAGGCGGAGGTCCCTATCGACGTGGCTACTCGTTAGGCAGCCAGTGCGTAGTTTTCGTTGGCACTTCTTGTTTGCCCCGCGTTTTACAAGGTCTCGGGAATCTTGGCTCGCTCCTCTCGGCCCTCCGACTGCCGTCGAAACCAGTCGCCCCCATTCTTA
>DAIMJI010000026.1:0-15137 GCA_036722335.1 Synergistales bacterium
CGCGAACATCGGCCGCTTCCCGCTCGACTGGGAAGGCGACTTCTACGCCACCGACTTCGCCGGCTACATGATGAACGACGCCTACGTCACCGACTACGACCCGATGGCCACGGCCGTTTGGTTCAAGAAGCCCTTCGAGATGGGCAGCTTCGAGATGTTCGTCGCCCATGACGAAGACGACTACATGACCGACTACTACCGCTACGGCGCGCGCCTGGCCTTCAGCTTCAACGAGAACCTCTCCGCCGCCGCCAACTACGTGAAGTACGACTACAAGGATGCCGAGGACTACTCCACCCTGTGGGGCGACCTCATCGTCAACTTCAACGAGAACGTGGCCTTCAAGGCCCAGTACTTCACCCAGGATTGGGAAGAGTGGTCTGAGAACCCCGCCGCCTGGAAGGCGATCCTGACGTTCAGCCAGGACATGCTGAAGTACACCGACCTCTGGATCGAGTACGCCCAGATCGATGACGGCTTCACCTTCAAGAACGATGCCTACGGATGGGCCGGCAGCAGCCCCTTCCTGCATGAAGGCGACTGGGGCTACTATGTGGATCAGGACACCACGATCCTGAACGTCGTCGCCCACCAGAAGTGGAACGACCAGTGGTGGACCTATGTCCGCTACATCAACGTTGATTCCGACGCCGACTGGCACAGCTACACGGGCTACACCGCCAGCGTTCGCTACAACTACACCCCGAACCTCTGGTTCGAGCTCGGCTATGACAAGATCGACCTCGACCACGAGTGGCGCGCCAGCAGGTACGAAGGCGACAACATGGTGTGGTTCCGCACCACCGTCAACTTCTAGGCATTTGTGCTAGACTTGGGGTGGGAGCCTTGCTCCCGCCCCATTTTTTTATTCTTTTGACTGGAGTGATTGGTGCATGCGCAAGACCTGGATCCTGGGGTTCGTGTCTCTGCTTGCGGTTCTTGTTTCGGCGGCGGCTTGGGCCGATCCCTACGATGCCGTCCTGAACAGGTGGTCGAAGACGAAAGACTATGCGGATCGGGGAGATTCCCTTTCGATCACCGCGACCTACTATTCTGCCGAGTTCATCGAGGCGACCGTCCAGCAGGAAGCAGACAGGAACCTTTGGACCGCTGACGAACTCGAGCGCTACAAGTACCAGTTCCTGAAGACTCTTAACATGGAAGATTCGATCCCCGTAAAGGTTGCTTTCGATAACAGGGGGGCGGCCCTTCACATGGCTCCCTTCGGAGAACAGATCTGGCTCTGGGTCGGGGGCAAGCGTTACAAGCCGAAGGATTACGACCCTAGGCTTAACATGAGGGTCATGGACAAGATCGACGGGCTGGTTTATTTCCCCAGGTTCGACGAGAAGACCGGGAAGGATCTACTAAAAGGCGCGAAGTCCGTAAAGTTGGAAATCAGCGGGTCCATCAGCATGACGATGAGGGCGAAGACAGCCGATTTCATCTGGGACGTGGCGAACGACAACCCCGAACGCCTCTTTGCCGGGAAGGCGGGTAGCAAGCTCGAAATGGATCGCCTGCTGAAGAGGCTCGATAAAATGAACGACGAAAAGAAGGACCTCGAAAAGAAACTTGAAGCCCTGCAGGCGGAGATACAGAAGATCCAGGCCCGTATGACTGAATTGCAGAAGCAGTAGCCCGAATTCCAGAAATAAAGGGGGGACGCCAGAGGGCGCCCCCCTTTTTAATTTGTTTTCGGGGTGTGATAGGATGGCGAATGAGAGCAAAGGTCTAGGGAAAAGGCGGGGATGGAAATGTCGAACCTCAAGCGAATAGCGGTCCTTACCAGCGGGGGTGATTCCCCTGGAATGAACGCGGCGATACGTGCGGTGACCCGGGCGGCGATTTACGACGGGATGGAGGTCGTAGGGGTCCAGAGGGGTTACGAAGGGTTGCTTGAAGGAGACTTTATACCCCTTGAAAAACGGAGCGTGGGGAGCATCATACACCGGGGCGGGACGTTCCTCCGCACGGCCCGGAGCGAACGGTTCAAGACTGGGGAAGGACAGGCAGAAGCGTTGTCCCGCCTCGGGGCGGCTTCTATCGACGGGTTGGTTGTCATCGGGGGCGAGGGGTCCTACAAGGGGGCCTGGGAACTCCACAAGAAGGGATTCCCGGTCATTGGACTTCCTGGAACGATCGACAACGATATTGCCGGGACCGATGAGACGATCGGTTTCGACACCGCGGTCAACACGGCCCTTGAGGCGGTGCAGAAGCTGCGGGATACGGCCTCGAGCCATGACCGGCTTTTCATCGTGGAGGTCATGGGGCGAAAGACGGGTTTCCTGGCTCTGGAAGTCGGTATGGCCAGCGGCGCGGAAGTCGCCGTCGTTCCCGAGATCCCTTTCAGCCTGGGCCGCATTGTCGAGAAGCTTCATTACTCGCGCAAGCGGGGCAAGACCCATTCCCTGATCATACTCGCCGAGGGAGTCATGCCGGCCCAGGCACTGAAAGAGGCCCTCATGGATACAGGGGGGTACGAAGCGCGTGTGACGGTATTGGGGCATGTTCTCCGAGGGGGAAGCCCGACCTCCTTCGATACGGTCCTGGCTTCACGCATGGGGGTGAGGGCGGTGCGTGCGCTTGGAGATGGAGAACGAGGGATGATGGTGGGCGTAAGTTGCGGCCGCATGAAGCTTTCGCCTTTGCCAGTGGCCTGGGAGGAAAAGAAATGCCTGAACCCGGAACTGATGTCCCTGATCGATATCCTGAGCATCTGAGCCTTTTTTCCGGCCGGCTTCGTAGCCTGGTCGCGTCCGACCGGGCGGGAAGGAAGGCCCCCTTGCTTTGCGGGGACTTGACCCTGCTCGAAGCGGCCCTTCTGCTTGAAAAAGCCTCCCGGGTTGTGATCGTTACGGGATTCCTTGTGCCTGATGCGGGAAAAGCGGAAACTGACGGCCCGCCTGGGAGCGTTGTGCTTGGAAGGGCATTGGCCCTGCTTGCCAAGGCCTGTTTGATTGCGACGGACCCTCACTGCCTGGATGTCCTGCAAGCTTGCGCGGAATCGGTCGGAGGTCCCCCGGTGCTGGGTGTCTCGACCGCCGAAGAGATCCTTGAGGCATGCCCGGATTGCCTCGTCTTCGTGGAACGCCTGGGGCACGCGCGGGACGGTTGCTACTACAACATGAGGGGAACCGACATAACTGCATGGACGTCCCCTCTTGACCGCGCGGCGGGACTCGCGAGGAAGGCGGGCATTGGTGTGATCGCTATCGGGGACGGCGGGAACGAAGCAGGGATGGGTTCCCTGGGGGAAAACCTGGAGAGGCTCGTTACTCCGGGGTTCAGGTCTTGTCTTTGCTGCGTGGAATCGGATATCTGCGTGCCGGTGGATGTGTCGAACTGGGGCTGTTACGCCCTTACGGCCCTGCTTTCGGGATTTTCCCGCAAATGGCTCGGGCATTCGGAAGAAGAGGAAAGCGCCATGCTCGAAAGCATGGCGCTGCAGGGTGCCGTGGATGGGGCGACGAGGGAGAACACGAGGACCGTGGACGGTTTCTCCGAAAACGAAAACCGGAAACTTGTTGAAGCGGTACGGGAGGAATTCGACTCTTTCCTGGAAACGGCGAGCAGCTAGCTTTTCCTTGCCAGGCGCTCCAGAGCCTTGGTCAGGAGCAAGGCCACCCCAGCTCCTATGGAGGTCTGCAGAACGTCGGTCAGGAATTCCACCGGGGCCGCTTTCCAGCCGTAAAGCAGTCCAGCCAGGGTGGTATAGCCCGCGATCATGACGCTCATCCCTACAGCGAGCGCAAGGAGCCTGTTTTTCCGGAGGCTCCCGACAAGGAATCCCTCCAGGGCTTTGATGACGAGGGTAAAGGGAGCCCATAGCGGGTAGCCGAGGATGAGGTCGGCCAGGGAAGCCCCGATGCCACCCGCGGCGGCACCGTAGAAGGGGCCCCTTGTGAGTGCGATCGTGTAGATGATTCCCTCGCCAAGGTTGAAGTAAAGGCGAAAACCCGGCAAGGGTACGCTCAGGAGCGTTGCGGCAGTCACGCATGCGGCGAACAGGCCTCCGAGGGCCACCTGCCTTGCGCCGATGTTCCTGTTGCGAATGGTGTCGTTCATTGCGCATCACTCCTGCCCGGTCGTCTTGTTGCGCCTCCACTATACCCATGGTAAAGTGTTCGGGGTAGTGCCAGAGAGAGGGGGAAACCCTCTCTTTCTGGTTGCCATTCGGGGAGGATGGGTGTTAAGCTATGGCCAGAATCCGGAAAATGGCGCTCCTGAGGTTGATGGTCATTGTCGGTATGGCCGTAGTCCTGATCGCCTGGGGAGTACGTCACGCTTTCATCAGGGAACCTTTCCAGTTGTCGCAGGTCATCGTTTGTGAGGACCTGGACGAAAAACTCCAACCTCTCAACCCGGGTTCGACATTCCCTTACGGCAGTCGGCAGCTTTGCCTGACGTTCAATTACCAGGGGGCCCATGAAGGGGATCGCCTGCGAATCGAATGGGTCCACGAAGACCGCCTGATATACCAGGAAAATGTTTCTCTGGCTTCCGGCAACGGGAACAAGGTCTTTTACCTCCTGAAAGAAGACGCTTCCCCGCTGCCTTCAGGCAAAAACCACGTCTCTATCGACCTTAACGGGCGCCAGAGGGCGAAGGTCGAGTTCACGATCAAACCTCCAGGAAAATAAATAGGTGAAAGGAATAAGAAGAATGAGATTTTTCCTCGATACGGCCAATCTCGATGAAATAAGGCAAGGTGTTGAATGGGGCGTCCTCGCGGGAATCACGACCAACCCCACCCTGGTGGCGAAGGAAGGCGTCGACTTCCCCTCCAGGATCAAGGAAATTGCGGCTATCGTGGATGGGCCCGTCAGCGCGGAGGTCCTGTCCACTTCGACGGATGCCATGATTCTTGAAGCGCGCAGGCTTTTTTCGATAGCTCCGAACGTCGTCGTGAAGATTCCCATGATCCCCGCAGGGATCGCGGCGGTCAGGGCCCTTTACCAGGAAGGGATACCCACCAACGTCACCCTTGTCTTTTCGCCCCAGCAGGCCCTGCTGGCCGCAGCCGCCGGTGCGACGTATGTCAGCCCGTTTGTCGGCCGTCTTGACGATATTGGCGAGGATGGGTCGGGGCTCGTCAGGGACATCGTCGAGATTTTCGATGTCCAGGGCATCCAGACCCAGGTGATTGCGGCAAGCCTGAGGCACCCCCGGCACGTGTTCGAGGCGGCGCTATACGGGGCCCATATCGCAACGGTCCCATTCAAAGTGCTTGAGCAAATGTTCCATCACCCGCTGACTGACAGCGGATTGAAGAAGTTCCTGTCGGATTGGGAGGTTCAGAAAAAGGCGCATGGCGGATAACGAGATGGCAAACGGCCAGGTGCAGGTCGAAACAACCCCGCAAAACGGAAGCGAGGTCCCCGAAACGCCAGCCCCGAAGCCAAGGTACTCCTACGGAAAGCTGGCTTCCCTTACCGTCACCGAGCTTAAGAAGATCGCGAAGGAGTTGGGGGTTTCCGGCTGCTCTTCCTGCCGGCGCAAGGAAGACCTGCTCGTATCGGTCCTGAAGGCCAACGCCGAGAGCCAGGGATACCGTTTCGGGGGTGGAACCCTGGAGACGCTTCCGGAAGGTTTCGGTTTCCTTCGGCCTAAGGGACTCCTCCCGAGCGACCATGACATCTACCTGTCCCTTTCCCAGATACGGCGTTTTGGTTTGCGGAACGGTGACGTCGTATGGGGCCTGATAAGACCCCCCAAGGACCAGGAACACTACGAGGCCCTGCTCCGGGTTGAGATGGTGAACTTCGCGGATCCCGAAAACGCGCGAAAACGCCCTCATTTCGAAGCCCTGACGCCGATTTTCCCTAATGAAAGGCTAAAACTTGAAACGGAGCCCAAGGAAGTATCTACCCGCTTGGTCGATCTTTTCGCACCGATCGGGAAGGGGCAGCGAGCCCTGATCGTTTCGCCCCCCAAAGCCGGGAAAACCACTCTCCTCAAGAAAATCGCCAACGCGGTCACGATGAACCACCCCGAGGTCCTGCTGATGGTCCTCCTGATCGACGAGCGTCCCGAGGAAGTCACCGATATGGCCCGCTCGGTGGATGGAGAGGTCATTGCCTCCACTTTCGACCGTCCTGCCGAGGAGCACATGCGGGTGGCCAACCTGGCATTGGAAAAGGCCAAGCGTCTCGTCGAAGTCGGCAAGGACGTTGTCCTGCTCCTTGACTCGATAACCAGGCTGGCACGGGCTTCAAACCTGATTGTGCCGCCTTCGGGGAGGACCCTTTCGGGGGGCATGGACCCGGCCGCTCTTTATTTCCCGAAGCGTTTCTTCGGTGCGGCGAGAAATATCGAGGAGGGTGGAAGCCTGACGGTTATCGGCACTTCCCTGGTCGAAACGGGCAGCCGCATGGATGATGTCATCTACGAGGAATTCAAGGGGACAGGCAACATGGAGGTCCAGCTTTCACGCAAGCTGGCCGAGCAGCGCCTGTTCCCCGCGATAGACATCACTCGCTCCGGTACCCGCAAAGAAGAACTCCTCATGGATGAGGACGAGTTGCAGCGGCTTTGGATCCTTCGCCGCAGAATCGTCAACGCTGATGAGGCCGAGGTTTTGGGCCTGGTTATCGATAAGCTGAAAAACACCGCCTGCAACAAGGATTTCCTGGCGACGATAAAGCTTTCCTGAGAAGACCTGCGAGGTGATGGGCGTGCGGAAGCGCGGTTTCAGGCCACATCGAAAACACAGGATTCGAAGCGGGAGGCTGGGCTTCTGGATTGTCATGGTCCTGCTCCTATGCGGAGCGACGGTTCTCGCCGTTTCGGCCGGCAACCGGGCCGGTGGCCTGTGGAGCGACCTTCCGACCGAGATGCCGGAATCTTCGGGAAAGGTCGAGGAAGGATTCCTGATTGTCGATGTGTCGAGCACCCTGAAAGCGGATATCGCCGAGGCGGCCGAGGAAGAGGCCTCCGCCGGCGGAGCCGGCTCCTCCCTGTTCAAGGGGCTTGGCATCGGCCCCCTGCCGGGGGCGCCCTCCCTCAACGACGAGGAGGTTATCCTGCAGGAAGTTCCGTCCAGCCAGGAAGGTAATAACGAACCCGTTTCCGCCGACACGCTGCATAAACCGTGGAAGGTCCACACCGTGGCAGACGGTGAGACGTTGTCACAGATCGCGGATCACTACCATATCTCGGTCAAGTCACTGAGCGTGGCCAACGAAATCAAGGACCCCGACTCGCTCCTCGGAGGACAGAAAATCTACGTCCCCGACACGGAAGAGGATGTCCTCGCGACCCTCAGCGAAGTCCGCCGCCTCCAGAAGCTCGAACTGGACAGGCAGAAGCAGGCCAAGCTCCTGATCATCGCGAACTACACGGTCAAGCAGGGAGACAGCCTCTGGTCGATCGCGAACGCGTTCAACCTGGACGTCAACACCCTGTTCGGGTGCAACACGATAAAGAATCCCGATTTCCTCAAGCTGGGGACGGTCCTGAAGATACCGAACCAGGACGGTGTCCTCTACAAGGTCAGGAAAAAGGATACGATCGCGGGCATTGCCAAGCGCTTTGGCAGCTTCCCTGAATCCATCCTGACGGCAAACGGCATGGCCAGCGAGAAGGAGCTTGTTGCCGGCAAGGAAATTTTCGTTCCTGGAGCCAAGCCTCTCGAAGATGCAACAGAGACGGGTTCGAAGCCCTCGAGGAAAATTGCCGGGGTGAAGGTTCCCTCCGCTTCCGGTGTCGCCTATTCACGATCGTTCTGCTGGCCCGTGGTCGGCAAGATCAACAGCCGTTTCGGCTGGCGACGTGATCCCTTCTCTGGCAGGAGGGACTATCACACCGGACTGGACATCAAGGGGCCGACCGGCAGGGGCATCGTTTCAGCGAAGGCCGGAGTGGTCTCTTACGCCGGGTGGATGAGTGGCTACGGAAGGACGGTTGTCGTGGATCACGGGGGCGGTTATGCCACCCTTTACGGTCATTGCAGCCGGCTTTTCGTGAGGTCGGGCACCAGGGTCAAGCAGGGACAGACGATCGCGGCCGTCGGCAGCACGGGACGGTCGACGGGGAGCCATCTGCACTTCGAAGTTCGCGTCAACGGGAGGCCGATCAACCCGCTGAAGGTCTTACGATAAGGGATCGATTTCCAGAAGAAAACTCATGAAGGCCTCGATCGACTCGGTTATGATAAAGAGGAGCGAGACGGGGCCTTTTTGGTTTGTGAGAAATCAAGAGCCCTGAAGGGATGGAAGGGGCAGAATACCTGGGGAGGCGCCATGGAAAAAATGCCGAAGTTTGTCTTTGTGACCGGAGGAGTTGTTTCTTCACTCGGGAAGGGGATCACAGCAGCTTCCCTCGGGACTCTCCTGAAAAAGCGGGGGTTGAAAATATCCATCATCAAGATGGATCCTTACATCAACGTGGATGCGGGGACGATGAACCCTTTCCAGCATGGAGAGGTGTTTGTCACGGACGATGGTGCCGAAACCGACCTCGACCTGGGGCATTACGAAAGGTTCGTGGACGAATCACTGATTTCGGACAATAACGTCACGACAGGGAAGATCTATTCCTCGGTCATTTCCAAGGAAAGGGAAGGGCGGTACCTGGGCGCCACGGTCCAGGTCATCCCGCATATCACCAACGAAATCCAGGAACGCATACTGAAAGTTGCCGATGAGAACGACGTGGTCATCGCGGAAATTGGCGGGACGGTCGGGGACATTGAGGGCCTGCCCTTCCTGGAAGCGATTCGCCAGATTGTGTCTCGAGTGGGCAGGGAAAACGTTCTTTATTGCCATGTGACCCTTGTCCCCTTCATTTCGGCAGCCGGGGAGCTAAAAACCAAGCCGACCCAACACAGCGTGAATGAACTCCGGCGAATCGGGATCCAGCCTGACATCATCGTTTGCCGATCCCAGTACGAACTTGGGAACGAAATCAAGGACAAGATCGCCCTTTTTTGCAACGTCGCCAAGGACTGCGTGATCGAGGCCCTCAACGAGGAAACGATCTACAACGTTCCCCTCCAGCTTTACCGGCAGGGTTTTGACAGGATCGTTCTCAGGCGCCTTGGGCTTCCTGCCGATCATGAACCCGACCTGGGGGACTGGAGCGCGTTCGTCGACAGCTTCATTCATCCGGCGGGCGAGGTCGAGATCGCGATGGTGGGCAAGTATGTCAGCCACAAAGACGCCTACCTGAGCGTGGTTGAAGCCCTGACGCATGCGGGTGTCCATAACAGGGTGAAGGTCAGGCTCCGTCCCGTCGAGGCGGAGGAAGTGGAGAAGCTGGGGGCGCCCAGCGTCCTGCATGGCGTGCATGGCATCCTCGTGCCGGGAGGATTTGGCTCCAGGGGGATCGAAGGGAAAATTGCGGCGGCTGGTTATGCCAGGAACAATAAAATCCCCTATTTCGGGCTTTGCCTTGGAATGCAGGTCGCCGTGGTGGAATTTGCAAGAAACGTCTGCGGGATCGCTGCCGCGCACAGTTCGGAAATCGACCCCGGCACCCCAAACCCGGTCATCCACCTCATGGAGGAACAAAGGCACATCTGCAACATGGGCGGTACAATGAGGCTTGGCGCCTATCCATGCGAACCCGTGCCGGGTACGCTGGCGCATGGGGCGTACGGACAGGAGCTCATTTACGAACGTCACCGGCATCGCTACGAATTCAACAACGAATACCGCGAAAGGCTTGGCGCTAGCGGACTGAGAACGGCAGGCATTTGCCCGGGAAGGGACTTGGTGGAAATTGTCGAACTCGCGGGCCATCCCTGGTTTGTGGGGGTCCAGTTCCACCCGGAATTCAAGTCTCGCCCAGTCCGTCCCCATCCGCTTTTCCGGGAATTTGTCGCTGCGGCGGTTCGATACGGAGACTAGGGATAGGAAAGCCCTGTAAAAAATTCGGAAAGGAGGGCGACATTGATGAAGAACCTTCAAAGAGGCTTGCGGTTGTTCCTGGCCCTTGTGGCGGTCATGACTTTCGCGGTCATGGCGTGTGCGGAAGAAACGGTGTTCCAGACGCTGGGGGAAATCGAGACTCTCGTCTACGGGCAGGAAATCCAGGGTGGCGGGTTGGTCGCGCGCCTGGGACAGGTGGAAAAGGACCTCTTTGGCCGCGAACTTCCGGGCAGCCTTTCTGAAAGACAGCAATCCCTCTTGTCCTTCCTCAAGCAGGGAACACCGGTCCAGCCCTCTTTCCTGTTCAAGCTTGGAGTTGCCGAATGGGCGGTTCACCAGGAGATTCGACCCCGGATGTCCGCCTCCGAACGAATCGGCGACCTCGAGAAGCAGCTTGAAGGATCCGTCCAGGAGGGGAAACCCCTGGCGATGCGCCTTGAGAGACTATCAGGGATGCTCCTTCCCGAGCCTGTCACCGGTCGAACCGCGGAAGTACCGGCCCAGTTGGTGTTCAAGGTGGAACTGGGGCAGACGCTTTCGGCCAAGACTGCGAAGGCCGGCGATCCTGTCATGATGAAGCTGGCCGGGGACCTGACCGTGGGTGATCTGCTTGTGGCCCCCAAGGGAAGCCTTGTGATCGGCCACGTCGACTCGGTGAAGCCGCCGAGGTCCTTCGGGCGGAAAGCCGAGGTTCGGCTTGCCTTTGACAATCTTCTTCCGCTGGGGCCCGACCCGATAGCGGTATTCATGGGTGAACAGGCGAGAAAGGCCGCCAAGGCGGATGAGTCGATCGTCGCCGCTGCTGGAGCCAGTTTCCTGGGCCTGATCCTGCTTGGTCCGGTCGGTTTGGCAGGTGGACTCCTTGTCAGGGGAGACGCGACGGTGCTCCAGGAGGGGACGCCCTTTTACCTGGAAACCTCGACCGCGACGAGCGTGATGTCCTACCCGGTCCCCAAGGGCCTGAAGGGCATGCTGAACCCTGTCGAGACAAGCCTGGGACAACCCGTCCCGGGTGACATGAAAGGAGAAACGAAGCCGTGAAAAAGTCCAGCAAGATCCTCGGCATCCTTGCCGCGATCGGCCTTCTTTTTGGAGGAGCGGCGTTTGCCGTCGACCTGACCGACCTTATCGGTGTCGTCGGGGGAGGCTTCCTCGTCAGCGCCATAGCGGGACCTGCCAATGACTTCATCAACACCATCACCTTCAACCAGAAGGTTGGAGTCAACGAGACGACGAAGGTGGTGCCGATCGTGTCGATCGGCAGTGGAACCGCGATCGGCGCTGCCCAGGTTGCAGGGCCGAAGGCCGCGGTTGACCGGACTAAAGCGGTCGCGCAGATCGAGACTGCTTTCCAGGGGAGGCTGAGGATTAAAATCCTTGTCCCTATGGATTCCGATAACCCGCTCCAGGGTATCAGGAGGGTGCAGGGAGTCGGCGTTTCAGCTGTCATCGATCTACGCCTGTAATCGAGCAAGGAGCGGAATCCGAAGTCGAACGGAGCTGCGGCGGGTGTTCCGCCGCAGCTTTTTGGAAGGGAGGGGGAGGAGTGAGACACAGGGATCGATTCCTGCTTGTCCTGTTGCTCGGCTTGCTAGTGGCGGCAGCCGTTCTCTGGCGAGACCTCTCGCTTCCGGAAAGAGCCCGGGAAAAGGCCCAAACGCAGTTGGTAGTCGATGATCTAGAGATGGAAAGGGAGATCTCCGGTGACCTTTTCAAGATCCGGGCCTCTCAAGCCCGTAAAATGCAGGATGGATTGATTGAGGCGTCCTCTCTGGACATACACGCTTTCCTATCCGGAGAAGGGGACTGGAAACTGAATGCCGTTTCCGGGAAGCTCGAAAACAAGGGGGCAATCCTGTTATCGGAGGTTTCCGCAAAACACGTCGGGGATGGCCTGGACATGGACGTGAAGGCCCCCATCGCTTCGTGGGACCCCGAATCACGGATATGGCAATTCGATGGACCTGTCACGATCACGCAGGGAAACCTTTCTGCAGGGGGCAGCAAAGGAAAGGCGAAACCGGGAGGTCTTGTGACTTTGTCGGGGGAGGCCTGGGCAACGTGGGAAAGACATTGAATCGTTTCATACAGGCAAGAGTGCTCCTCCTCGTGTGCCTGGCAACGCTTTTGCCCCTTCCGGTTGCCGCAGAAGAGCCTGGAGCGGTTATCCTGGAAGCCGACAGTGTCGTTTACGACCAACAGGCTGGAACGGCTGAAGCTGCCGGAAACGCGCGGGTCAGGTTCGGATTGTTGAGGCTGGCTGCCGACAGGATCGTACTCGACCAGGAAATGACAAGGTTGAAGGCCTCGTCGGGAGATACGCGCGGGGTCAAGGTCCGTTACGGGGATCGGTCACTTGAGGGAAACGACCTTGAGTACCGTCTTGACGAACAGGTCGGGCTAATGAGGAATACCAGGGGAGAAGCCAACGCGATCCGGTTTGACGGGGAATCGGTCGAGTTTGCTTCCGTCGCGGCGGCCAGGGTAAAAGGCTGGATTAAGGCTAGGCAGGGTAGTGGGGCCGCCTCGGACGACCTCCTCATCAGGGGGGCGGACATGTCGTTCACGACATGCACGGAGGCCATGCCCGCCTACCGTTTGAAGACCCGGAAGCTGCTAATCATTCCCGGCGACCGCGTGATTGCGGTCAAGCCCCAGATCTTCATCGAGGAACACCTGCTTGCGACTTATCCTTTCGACTACCGTATTGACCTGCGGAAAAGTTCGGCCAAGCCGCTTCTTCCCTCTCTATTTCACGACAGTACGAGAGGAGCGGGAATTGCCTTCAGTTACGGTTTTGAAGCAGGGGAAAGGCTTGATGCCGACCTGGACCTCCGGTTGTCCGAGAATCAGGGGCTTGAGGGTTCGCTCGGGCTGGCTTTCCGCCTTTTCGACGAAGGGGAGTTCTTCCTCGATTCGTCGTACCTGTTCAACGACGATGAAGGAGAAAAGAAATGGCGTCCCTCCTGGGGACTCCGGTCAATGGGTGGAGGGAATGCCGATGGCTGGACCTGGATGATAAGGTGGTCCCAGCGGGAGAGCATTGACATTCGCCAGGGCACGGGAGTCACTTACAAGGGGACTCTTTGGCGAGATCCCGAAGTGACCGTGGTTTCACCGTGGTGGGGCGGGGAGGTCCCTGGAGAATCCCGTTACCGCTTACTGGGGAATTGGGGCCGTTACGAGGAATCCGGGCTGGATTTCGAGAGGAAGGGCCTTGGCCTGGAATTCGAAGGGCATGCCGGTTCGAGGGACAGCTTCGAGCCTTTCTGGCACGGAAGGGGAATCCGTTACGAATACGACACGGACGATGACATGACGGTCATCGAGGGAAGCCTTGGGATCCGCTGGGAGAGATCGGGCTGGCGCTTTGAAAGCCGATATGACCGCAGGTGGGTCGAGGGCCAAACCCCCATGTCCTGGGATCGACTTGAAGAAGTCGAGGAAGCCTACCAGACGGTGGATTGGCCGCTTTCGGATCGCTGGCGGTTTGCAATAAGGGGCGGTTACGATTTCCAGGGAAACCGCATCCATGAGATGGCTTACCGGATCGGTTACGAAAGGGAGTGCTATCATGCCTCACTGTTCTTTGTCGACGACCGGGCCGGGGACGATGACAAGATAGGGATTCGTTTCCAGTTGACGGCTTTCCCTGACACGGCGTTCTCTCCTCTTGGGCCCGACGGCGGGAGTTTTGATGAATACGGGGAGGTTTTCCATTGAGAATCCTTGTCGCCTACGGGGGAGACAGTCCCGAGAGAGAGGTTTCGCTGAATAGCGGCAAAGCGGTTTTGGAAGGTTTGGGAAAGGCGGGATTCCCGCTCATCGACGGCCGGGTGGAAAAGCCCATGGAGCTCCTTGACATGGTGAGGTCCGAGCGGCCCGACCTGGTCTTCATCGCCCTTCACGGGGGGTGGGGGGAAGATGGCCGGATACAGTCCGCCCTTGAACTCATGGGCGTTTCCTATACCGGCTCCGGACCGGCAGCCTGCTCGCTGGCCATGGACAAGACGGTCAGCAAGACCCTGTTCCAGAAAAGGGGTGTGCCGACTCCATGGTCGGTGGAAATCTCCCCCGAGGGAGAGATCGAGGGAAAGGCCACGACGGATGAGCTCAAGAAAAAGGCAGACAATGGCGGTATCGTCGTCAAGCCCTGTTGTTCGGGCAGTACGGTAGGGGTCACTATCCTGCATGGAGGCGAAGGGTTCGAGGAGGCTGTCGACCATGCGAGATCCTTCAGCGGCAGGGTCCTGGTCGAAGCTTATGTCCCAGGCAGGGAACTGACCGTGGCGGTCTGGGGAGAGGGTGAAAAGGCAAGAGCGCTGCCCGTCATAGAAATTCGTCCCAGGTTGGCCTTCTATACCTACGAGGCCAAGTACACTCCCGGTTCGAGTGAATATCTCTGTCCAGCGCCTCTTGATGAGAGCGTTGTCTCGCACGTGGAGAAAGCCTCGGTCGCGGCGCACCGGGCGCTCGGATGCCAGGTTTACAGCCGCGTGGACCTGAGGCTTTCCCCGAAAGGCGAGCCTTATGTGCTTGAAGTCAACACCGCGCCGGGAATGACGGGAACAAGCCTTGTCCCAAAGGCCGCAAGGGCCGAGGGATGGGAGTTCCCCGAGCTTCTTTCACGGATAGCCGAAAGATCCATAAAGGTCGGCCGGCGATCCTAGAGATGGAAAAACGGGGCCTTCAAAGGCCCCGTTTTTTTTCTAAGGAATGGAGATTCGCGTGATCCTGAGTTTCCTGACCCCTTTTGGGGCCCTGACCAGGACTTCGTTGCCAACCTCGGCTCCCAGGAGGGCCTGTCCCACCGGGCTTGCGGAAGAAATGCGCAGGCGCGCCGGGTCTGATTCCTCCGAACCAACGATGGTGTAAACGAATTCCTTTTGGCTTTCGAGGTCAACCATCTCGACCGTTGTTCCCAGGGTAACCCGGCTCGTGTCAAGGTCTTTGGCGTCAATGACCTTGGCTTTGCCAAGTTGCGATTCCAGCCAGAGGATCCGGCTTTCAAGCTTTGCCTGTGCTTCCTTGGCGGCATGGTACTCCGCATTTTCGCTGAGGTCGCCGAATGACCTCGCTTCCTCCAGCTGGCGCCCGATTTCCATTCTTCCGTCACTTCGAAGATGGACGAGCTCGCTCTTTAACTTTTCGTATCCTTCGCGGGTCATGGTAATCTGTTCTTCTGCTGTTTTTACGTTTGACATGTCGGGCCTCCTTGAAAAGGAAGACAAATGCTGGACTCGATGGCGTATTTTATCAAAG
>DAIMJI010000027.1:0-13381 GCA_036722335.1 Synergistales bacterium
TGGGGCTGACGAGCAGCGACGTCGTGGACACCGCCGGGTCGCTCCTTATCCTGGAGGCTCTTGATGTCCTCCAGAAAGCCTTGGCCGAATTTTCCCGGGTCGTCCTTGCAAAGGCCCGTGAATTCCGCCATCTGCCTTGTGTAGGCAGGACTCATGGCATCCACGGTGAACCCACCACTTTCGGCCTCAAGGTTCTCAACTGGTACTCCCAGTTGCGCAGGGACACGGAAAGGATAGAACTTTCGAGAAAGCACATCTCGTCCGGTAAAATCTCCGGCGCCGTAGGTACATATGCCCACTGCCCACCACACATTGAAGAAAAAGTCTGCTCCAGGCTAGGCCTGGATAGGGCAGAGGTTTCAAACCAGATTCTCCAGCGTGACCGGCATGCCGAGGTCCTCACAGCCATTGCCATCCTCGGTTCCACCCTCGAACGCATGGCAACGGAAATACGCCACCTGCAGAGAACCGAGGTTCTTGAGGCTTCCGAACCCTTTTCCAAGGGACAGAAGGGGTCTTCAGCCATGCCTCACAAGAGAAACCCGATCCTCTCGGAAAGGGTTTGCGGCATGGCCAGGCTCTTGCGCGGATATTCCATTGCAGCGATGGAAAACATTCCCCTCTGGCACGAAAGGGACATCAGTCATTCTTCAGTAGAGAGAATCGTCTGGCCCGACGCGTTCCACCTGGCTCACTATTCACTCAGGACGATGTCGCGAATTGTCGGCAACCTTGCGGTCAATCCCGAGAGGATGGCAAGAAACCTTGAACTGACAAAGGGGCTCCTATTCAGCCAAAGGGTCCTACTTTTCCTCATCGAAGACTCGGGACTCAGCCGAGAGGAATCCTATGCCATAGTGCAGGATAACGCAATGAAGTGCTGGGAGGGTGAAGGACACCTGAAGAGCCTCCTTGCGAAAGATCCCAGGGTCGATTCCGTACTTGATGAAGGAACGCTCGACCGGTTATTCGATTATGGATACTACACCCGTTATGTCGATGACATTTTTTCCCGTTTCCAAGATGGGGAACAGGAACTTCCCCGAATAGACTGAGGAGGTGTCTTCAATGTCCCTTCCCGAAAGGAACCTGGCTCTTGAACTAGTCCGGGCAACCGAATCCGCGGCGATGGCCGCAGGTCGATGGATGGGCCGCGGCGACAAGAATGGGGCCGATGGAGCCGCGGTCAACGCCATGAGGTACATGCTGAACACGATTCGAATGGATGGCACCGTTGTCATCGGTGAGGGCGAAAAGGATGAAGCCCCCATGCTTTTCAACGGGGAACACCTTGGAACAGGGGAGGAACCTAAGGTTGACATCGCCGTAGATCCCATAGACGGCACGAGACTTCTTTCACTGGGCCGCCAGAATTCCATCAGCGTGGTTGCCCTAGCGGAAAGGGGAAGCATGTATTTCCCACGTCATATTTTTTACATGAACAAGATCGCGACGGGGCCGGAAGCGGCACATGCGATCGACATCACGTTACCCATCGGCGAAAACATAAAACGTGTCGCCAAGGCAAAACACAAGTCCGTCGAAGATGTCACCGTTATTGTCCTTGACCGTCCGAGGCATGAGCAGCTGATAGCCGACATCCGTAAAGAAGGAGCACGAATCCGCCTAATCTCTGACGGTGACATTGCCGGGGCGCTCATGACCTGCAAACCGGACGCGGGAATCGACATCCTCGCCGGGATCGGTGGGTCCCCGGAAGCGGTCGTATCGGCATGCGCCTTGAAATGCGTAGGCGGAGCCATGTTTTGCACTCTTTGGCCAAGGAATGAGGAGGAAAGCCAGAAATGCCGTGAACACGGAATGGATCTCGAAATGGTTTTCGGCCTGGATGACCTCGTCAAGAGCGACAATGTCTTTTTCGCGGCTACCGGCGTGACGAATGGGGAATTGCTCCAGGGAGTCCGCTACGAAGGAGACAAGATACGGACCCAATCCATCGTAATGCGGTCGGCAAGCGGCACGATAAGGTACATCGAAGCAATTCATAAACTTTCGAAACTGGAAATGATAAGCGGAATAGACTACTAAACCATACTATTGCTTTATTAGCCACCGGGTAGATTGACTCCTCATTTTTTCGGTGTTATATTTTCGATGTCTGTTTAATATTCATAGGTACAGAAAAAAACATATTTGGAGGGAATCTGACAGATGAAAGGTATCGTCAAATGGTTCAATGCGACAAAGGGATACGGCTTCATCACGACCGAAGAAGGCAAAGACGTCTTTGCCCACTATAGCGCGATCGAGATGGAAGGGTTCAAGAGCCTTGACGAGGGCCAGGCCGTGGAATTTGAAGTAGTTGACGGGTCTAAGGGCCCGCAGGCGGCTCATATCAAGCCTCTTTAGGGACAAAAAAAAGGGCGGGCTGGTTGAAAAACCAGCCCGCCCTTTTTTATTTTGCCCAGTACGATTGCCCGATTGCAGCCTGTCCCACCGAAACGCATTCATCGTTCGGAGAAAGCAGGTTATGCACGACGGGCTCAAGCCTCCGCCGTTTCAGGTAAGCGACCGTAAGAGAGAAAAGGCGCCGGTTTTGCCAGACTCCTCCTGAAAGGACGACTCGCCTGCATCCTTTTATTTCCGAAGCTCTTTCCGCCGCTTCGGCGAGGGCCCGGGCCAAACCGCCGTGGAACGCGGCGGAAACGTTCCCGGGCTCACAACTTTCCTTTTCTTCCATAATCATCCTGACAGCGGGCCTCCAGTCAATGACGATACCGGAAGCCGATGAATCGACTTTAAAGGGTAGAGAGCCCGCCCCCCTCGCTGCGGCTTCCAACTGCATGGGGGCCTGGCCATCGAAAGAAACCCTGCTTGCAAGGCCAAGCAAACTGGATACCCCGTCAAACAACCTGCCGCAGGAAGTCGTTTTCACGCCTGCTTCGATAGCGATCTTAAGCGCGTTCATTTCTGCAACTTTAGCAGGCCAGTTCATGGAAAGCCACGTTTCTGCGAATCCCGGGCCACACGCTTCGGTCACAAGCGAAAGGGCAGTCCGCCAGGGTTCCTTTACCGCCCGTTCTCCCCCCGGGAGCGAAAAGGGTTGGATATGTCCGAGGCGTTCAAAAAAGGCCGTGTCCCCATAAAGAATTTCTCCCCCCCAAACGGTACCATCCGTTCCATAACCGGTTCCGTCGAGGATCAAACCTACCACGGCTTCCTCTATGCGGTTTTCAAAAAGACAGGCCGCAAGGTGTGCGTGGTGATGCTGGACCTCCATGACACCCTCCGGTTCCTTCAGGATTTCCCTGCAAATCCGGGTTGAAAGGTAGAGCGGGTGAAGGTCATGAACGAGGTGCCGGGGTTTCATCCCATAAAGGGAAAGAAAATGACGAAGGGCTTCCCTGTAATATTCAGTCGCCGGCATCTCCTTAAGATCGCCAAGGTACTGGCTTGGGAACAGGTTCCCCTCATGGGTTACCGAAAAGGTAGACTTCATCTCACCTCCCGCTGCGAGAATCGAGGGTCCCGGACGCTTGAGGAAGAGAGGCTGTGGTACGACGCCCCTGCCCCGCCTTATGTAAAAAGTCCGGTTGCCCGCAACGGAGACGACTGAATCGTCCACCCTCATGCATATATCCCGGTCATGCATGAGAAATCCATCGACAATGTTCCCCAGCTTATCTACAGCTTCGGTGTTGTCCGCGATAATCGGTTCTTCGCTCAGGTTGGCACTTGTCATGACAAGGGCCTCAAAGTCTTCCATGAGCAAGTGGTGGAGTGGGGTATAGGGAAGCATGACGCCTAGAGAATCCATACCCGGGTTGAGCAGGGGAGAAAGACCGGATCCTTGCCTCGATGGACACAGGACAATCGGGCACCGGGACGAACTGAGGCAATCCCTTCCTTTTTCAGTCAGGAACACATGTTTTTCCGCGATGGCCACGTTTCTTGCCATAATCGCAAAAGGCCTGTCCGGGCGTCTTTTCCTTTCCCTAAGGGCTTCCAAGGGGGGATCAAGGAATGGGTCGCAGGCGAGGTGAAACCCCCCGAGGCCTTTCAACGCGAGGATTTTTCCCTCCTTTAGCAATTGCACCGCCAGGCGGATTGCCTTTTCCCCAGTTTCCTGGGCGTTCCCTTCCGGATCGCTTATCCACAAGGCCGGGCCGCAACTCGAACAGGCGTTCGGCTGTGCATGGTACCTTCGGTCAACGGGATCCCGATATTCGGTTTCACAAGCCTGGCACATGGAGAACCGGGACATCGTCGTCTTGGCTCGATCGTAAGGAAGGTCCCTTATGATCGTGAATCGGGGGCCGCAAAGGGTGCAATTCGTGAAGGGATACCGGTAACGCCTGTTACCGGCTTCTTTCATGTCTTCGAGGCAGGCGCCGCAGGTTGCGATGTCAGGGGGGATGAGAACCCGGCGAACATCCCGTGCCTCGCTTTTCAAAATCTCGAAAGAGACGGGGGTTTCCCCCGCCCCTTGTCGCCTTTCCAATTCTGAAATCGAGTGGATATAAGCCGCGGTGGGACACTCCCTCTCGAGGCGGCGCAAAAACGACTCGAGACCGGTTGTATCTCCCCAAAGTTCTAATTCCACACCGGATGTCGTATTCTTTACATGTCCTTTTAACCCGATCTCTCTGGCAAGCCTTGCGCAAAAGGGCCTGAAACCCACACCCTGGACAACTCCGCTTACGAGGAAACGAACTTTTTCAGTCATTGACAACCCTCCATACACGGCGCATTTTAAGTCCAGAAACACCGGGCGGCAAGCAGAGAGGACATGACCAGGAGGAATCCATGTTTAAAGCGAAGGATGCTCATAGCCAGTCTGTCGAAGAGATTCTTTCCGCACTTTGTTCCAGCCCTTCAACCGGCCTTTCCTCCGAATTCGCGATGGAAGCCCTCGGAAGGTTCGGGCCAAACAGGCTAGACCAGGAGGAAACCCGCCCCTGGTGGTCCTTTTTCTTGTCCCAGTTCAGGAGCCCGATGGTCGGCCTTCTGTCCCTGGCCGCGGCCGTAAGCCTCTTCATGGGGGAAAACCTCGATGCCGCCGCGATTTTCGTCGTTATTGTTTTGAATGCCCTAATCGGGTTTTTTACAGAATTCCGCGCGGAAAAAGCGATGGAAGCCTTAAGGTCCATGACAAGCCCCAATGCCAGGGTGATCAGGGACGGTGTCCCTTCCCTCATCAACGCAGAAGACGTCGTCCCGGGAGACATCCTGCTCCTTGAAGCGGGCGACCTGGTCCCCGCGGATTCCAGGCTTGTTGATGCACGCAACCTGGCCGTCGACGAGTCTTCCTTGACAGGGGAGTCGATGCCTGTCGAAAAGGACACGAAGGTCCTACCGCTTGAGATACCCCTTGCCGACAGGCATAATTGCGTCTTTTCGGGGACGGCTGTCGTAAGGGGAAATGGCAAAGCACTCGTCACCGCCACCGGCCTTGAGTCCGAATTAGGGCGGATCAGCACCCTCTTGGGCGGCGTCAAGAAAAAACGCACCCCCCTGGAGGAAAAACTTGAGAAGTTCAGCAGGCACTTGATCCTGCTCGTGGGGGCGATAGCCGGTCTTGTCTTCGCGGTAGGGGTCCTCCAGGGAAGAGGCATCTTCAAGATGTTCGAAACGGGGATCGCGCTTGCCGTAGCGGCTGTACCAGAGGGATTGCCTTTCGTAGCGACGATGACTCTCGCTATTGGCGTACACCGCATGGCTCGCCAAAATGCCCTGGTTAGAAACCTTTCCTCGGTGGAAACCCTTGGGTCCACCACGGTCATCTGCACGGACAAGACGGGGACCCTTACCCTTAACGACATGAACGTGCGGCTTGTTCTCCCGGTATGCCCCTCCAGTGAAGGTGCCCTCCTGAGAGCCGCGGTCCTTTGCAATAATGCCTCCATTGACGGCCCGGTCCCCATTGGTGACCCCATGGAAGTCGCCCTTCTCCGTGTAGCAAAGGAAAAAGGCGTTGACCCTGCAAGCCTTCGCCAGTCTTACCCTCGCACGTCTGAAAT
This sequence comes from Synergistales bacterium, assembly GCA_036722335.1. GTDB lineage: Bacteria > Synergistota > Synergistia > Synergistales > 79-D21 > 79-D21. Next base: position 5,982 of record DAIMJI010000027.1, read on the forward strand.
CCCTTTCGACTCTCGAACCATGATGATGGAAACGCAACATGGGGCAGGCACGGCGCAAAAGGGGGCTCCCGAGCGGTTGCTTGACGGGCTCGAATATATCTGGGCCGAAGAAGGGGCTCGGCCCCTGACCTCCAGTGACCGTCAAAACTGGCTCGAGGAAGTCGAGAGGGTTGCAAAGGAAGGAATGCGATCTCTCGCCTTTGCATGGGGCACGGAGGACGGGCCACTCGCTTTCGTGGGGCTCATGGGAATTATCGACCCTCCTAGGCCAGGGGTCAAAGAGGCCGTTCAGGCTTGTCACGAAGCCGGTATCCATGTTGTCATGGTGACCGGGGACCACCTGGACACGGCAAAATCCATCGCGCGGGAAGTCGGCATACATTCCTCCCGGTTCCCTGAATGCATGGACGGAAAGGCGCTTGAAATGTTGGAAGAAAAGGAACTTTTCGAGAAAGCGGGAAAGGTATCCGTCCTGGCGAGAGTGGCGCCTGAACACAAACTAAGGCTTGTCCAGGCTTTCCAGGCCTTGAATGAGACGGTGGCAATGACAGGGGACGGCGTGAATGACGCCGTCGCTCTGAAGCAGGCGGACGTCGGCATTGCAATGGGAATACAGGGGACGGAAGTCAGCAAGGAATCTTCCGACATCATCCTTCAGGACGACCGCTTCCAGACCATTGTAAAAGCCATAGACGAGGGGAGGAGGATATTCGGGAACATCCGTAAGTCGGTGCTCTTCCTGCTGTGCTGCAACCTGAGCGAAGTCTTCACTGTCCTTTTCGCCCTTGTATTCAGGCTGCCTGCCGTCCTGTTGCCGCTGCAGATCCTCTGGATAAACCTGATTACGGATGTCCTTCCGGCCCTTTCCTTGGCTCTGGACCCCTCCGAACCGGGTTCCATGAGACGGCCTCCGATGGAGAGAAGCGAGGATATCCTGACCCCCCGGCACCACCGGCTTATCTTTTCCTACGGGACGCTGATGACCGTGGGTGTCTTCTCGGTCGTGCTGGCGGCTTTCCTTTGCCGTCCCGGTAACCTCGAGAACGCGACCGCCATGGGATTTCACGCGATGGTTTTTTCCCAGCTCCTTTTTGTTTTCAATGTCAGGGACCACAGCCTTTTCCGCAAACCCGGGCAACTCCTTTCAAATCTCTGGCTTGTGGGAGCCGTCCTCTTTTCCATTGCGCTGCAGGTCGGCATTACGCAAATCCCGGTTTTCCAGGAAGTCCTCTCGATTTCCCCCCTCTACATCCATGAATGGGGAATCGTTCTGGCGGGGGCGATTCTGCCAACCCTGGTTGCCCAGTTCCACAAGGTCTTGCTAGGGCGTTGAGCGGTGCCTGCCGGGTCTCATGTGCTAACATAATCGCATCGGATGGTTCAGAAAGAATGACTGGAGGGAAAGGGATGGCCAAATCCAAGCGGTATGAACTCACTTTGTCGAAGCTAAGGAAAAAGACATCCATTTCATCCCTGGGTTTCGAAACAACCGCGCAAATCGGTTGCCTTGAAGGCCTCATCGGCCAGCAACGGGCAGTTGAAGCGATGGGATTCGGGCTAGATGTCGCTAGCAAGGGGTACAACATTTTCGTTGTTGGTGACCACGGCAGCGGAAGGACCACCTATTCGCTGGACCAGTTGCAAAAAAGGGCAAACGCGCTACAAAGCCCGGAGGACTGGCTTTACGTCTATAATTTCTCGAATGCCGGGGAACCTCTTGCGATCAGCCTTCCGCCCGGGATGGGGAAAAAGCTTTCGGATAGCCTCGCGGAACTCGTCGACGAGCTCAAGACGACTTTGAGCAAGGCTTTTGAGAACAACCAGTATGAAGATTCGAAGGCTCAGCTCGTTAAGGAGTTTCAGGAACAGGTGAACGGGCTGATGGAATCCGTCAAGACCTGGGCCCAGGAAAAGGGTTTCTCAATAAAGAGGACTCCCCAGGGTTTCGTGAACATCCCCCTTTCCCAGACAAAGGACGACGAAGGCAACCTGGTCACGAAAGAGATGCAGCAGGAGGAATTCGAATCCCTCTCCGATACGGACCAAAAGGATCTGCAGTCGAAATCGGAAGAGGTTTCGCAGAAGACACTTGAAGTCCTCCGGAAGATCCGGGATCACGAAAAGGCCCTGAAAGAGCGGATAAAGAACCTTGAGGCGGAAATCTGCAGGAATGCCATTCGGCCTTACCTTTCGGACCTAAAGGCACAATACGGGAAAGGCGACAAGCTCGCGGAATGGATCGATGCCCTCACCGAGGACATCATCGAAAATTTCAACATCTTCATCGCCGCCGCCAGGGATGAAAACGCCGAGGTCGACTTCAGCCGATACAGTGTCAACGTATTTGTATCAAACGACCCTGACGGGGGAGCGCCTGTCGTCCACGAAACGAACTCGACCTACTACAACCTCGTCGGGAAAGTCGAATATGAAAGTCGCCAGGGCTACCTTTACACGGACTTCAGGAAGATCGTTCCTGGAGCAATCCACAGGGCGAACGGCGGTTACCTTGTTCTTGACGCCGAGGAAATCCTAAGGCAGTTCATGTCTTGGGAAGCTTTGAAAAGAGTGCTCCGCACACAGGAACTCTCAATTGAGAACCTCGGGGAGCAGCTTGGGTTCGTCCCGGTGTCTTCGCTTCGACCGCAGGCAATCCCGATACAGATCAAGGTTGTCATAATCGGTAGCCGCTGGATATACCACCTTCTAAACCTCTATGACCCGGAGTTCCAGAAACTGTTCAAGGTAAAGGCGGATTTCGACGTCGACATGCCGAGAACCAAGGCTACGGAGATGCAGTTGGCTTGCTTCATTTCCAGCTACGTCCAGAAAGAAGGCGGGATCCATTTTTCCGCGGACGGTGTGGCGGAAGTCATCGAGTTCGCTTCCAGGCTGGCCGGAAACCAGGCAAGGATGTCAACTCACTTCAACCAGATAGAGGAAGTCCTCGTTGAATCGGTCGCCTGGGCGAGGAAGTTGTCAAGGAAAGTCGTCACTTCCGACGTGGTCAGGAAAGCCAACGATGCGAAACGTTTCCGGTCCAACTTGATTGAGGAAAGGATCCAGCGAGCCTATGAAAACGGCCAGATAAGAATCGATACCGCGGGAAGCGCCGTAGGTCAGGTCAACGGGCTTACAGTCCTTGATTTCCGGGAATACATGTTCGGCCATCCGGTCCGGATTACCGCAAACGTTTTCATGGGGCAGGAAGGTGTCGTCAACATCGAGCGTGAAGTGAAGATGACAGGCCCGATACACAATAAGGGGCTTTTGACCTTGAGCAGTTTTCTTGGGCGAAAGTTCGCGACTGAAATGCCTCTTTCCCTTTCCGCACGACTTGCCTTCGAACAAACCTATGATGGGATCGAAGGTGACAGCGCCTCCTCCACAGAACTTTATGCCCTGCTGTCTGCCCTTTCCGGGCTCGGTATTGACCAGTCCATCGCGGTGACGGGGTCGGTTGACCAGTTCGGCAACATACAGCCCATAGGCGGGGCAAACGAAAAGATCGAGGGTTTCTTCAGGTATTGCTCCTTCAAGGGGCTTACAGGCAAACAGGGGGTCCTGCTTCCGAAACAGAACGTCATCAACCTCATGCTTGACCACGAAGTCCTCGAGGCCGTATCGAAGGGACTTTTCCATGTCTGGGCAGTAGAAACGGTAGAGCAGGGAATAGAGATCCTTACAGGGGTTCCAGCGGGTGTCCCCGACAAGGATGGAGAATTCCCCGAAGGGACTGTCTACCGGAAGGTCTTTGAACTTCTAAAGACCTGGCACGAAAAGTCAGCCCGGTTCAAGAAGGGGTCCACCAACAACGACAAGCCGGGTGCAAAGGAAGATGAACCAGAGAACAACCGTTGACCCGACCTTGCTGATAACGGTGCTCGACCGGCTCGAAAGTGCCTGGGGGATGGAGAACCATCCCCCGGACCGTTCTTTCGGGAGTCCTCTTGACGGCCTCGTGGCAACACTTCTTTCCCAAAATACGAATGACACGAATAGCGAAAAAGCCTTTTACGAAATGAAGCGGCGCTGGCCTTCCTGGGAAAAGGTCGCCGTAACGGCAGTTGAAGAACTTGCCAGCGCAATTCGGGTAGCTGGTTTAGGCCCGACGAAGTCAGCCAGGATCAGGGAGATCCTTTCGATTGTCAAGCATGATTTTGGCGATTACAGCCTTTCCGCGCTTTTTTCCGTCCCGGCGGAAGAGGCAAGGCAATACCTGACCAACCTTCCGGGCATTGGACCCAAGACGGCTGCCTGCGTCCTCGCTTTCGAGCTTTCAGTCCCCGCTTTCCCCGTTGACACTCATGTTGCCAGGATAGTCAGGAGGCTCGGCTGGTTCGATCAAAAACAGGGACCTGTGGAGATACAGGAAAACATGGAGGAACAGGTACCCCCCGCCAGACAGGCGGGCGGTCACCTTAACTTCATTTTGCACGGTCGTAACGTTTGTCATGCCCGAAAACCCTTCTGCCTCAAATGCGTCCTCGGGGATCTTTGCCCTTCCCATGAGCACAAGGAGGGAACTCTCCGCTGAAAAGCCCATTCCGTGTTGGCCTGGCACGATGCCGTACTTACGAAGCGAGTGAGGTCCAAGAGGCTGTAGCCTTAGCCATGGAACGTTCGGGTGGCGGTCCCGAAATGGGAGGCAACATCCTTCTCAAGGCAAACCTTCTTGCTCCTGTTCGCCCCGAATCTGCCGTCACGACCCATCCCCGGGTACTAGAAGCACTCGTCGAATGGTCGATGGAAAAGTCCCCTTCTTCGGCAGTCATAATTTCGGACTCTCCCGGGTACCTATTTTCCGGGCAATGGCCTTTGTTTATCGCAAACTGCGGTCTTGAAACGATTCGTAAAAACTGCGGTTGTACTATTTCACCCCTTAACGACGAGGGCTTCGTCGAATCGAAGGCGAAAAACCTCTTTATGCTTAATGGACTCCGTATTCCTGCAAAGGTCTCGAGAATGGAGACCGTTCTTAACGTTGCCAAGCTTAAAACCCATGTCGAAACCGAAATCACGTGCTGCCTGAAGAACACCTTCGGCTACCTTGACACGGCGACGCGAAAGCGAGCCCACAGGAGCGGGTCCCTAAGGTCACTTTGCAACGCGATACTGGACGCTCACGTATCGAGAATGCCGGATTGGAACATCCTTGATGCTGTTATTGGGATGGAAGGGAACGGGCCTTCCCATGGCGACCCACGGCCCACCGGCTGGATAATTGCCTCCAGGAACGCGCTGGCAGTCGATTTCGTCGCGGCGACGATAATGGGTTATGAAAACCCGTTTTCGATTCCCCTTCTTTCGGAGGCGGCGAAACGCGGGTTGGGTCCTGTTGAAAAGGAAAGCATCGAGCTTCGGGGAGCCGAATGGCGTGACCTCCCCGTCCCAGGTTTCCGAAAGGCCCCAACCGCACTTCGGCGTTTCGTTCCGACTCCGCTACGCGGCTTTGCGCACTCGTTCGTGAGATTGTCCCCATCGTGGAATTCCACCAATTGCACCTTTTGCGGGGCTTGTTCGGCAGTCTGCCCTGTGGGGGCGATTCAACAAGTGGGGGAGAAGGTCCGGATTCGAAGAAGTCTCTGCGTCCGCTGCCTTTGCTGTAACGAAATGTGCCCGACCGGGGCAATGGGGGTCAAGCAGGGGTTCTTGGCCAGGGTCCTCCTTTCCGGTCGAAAAACTAAAAGCCCGTAAGGCCTTGTTCCCGCCTTACGGGCTTTTAAAACTTTATGCCTTGCCTCCTGCGCTTAACCTTTTTCCTTAAGCCTGTCCAGCACGATTTTGTAACCGTCAGCGCCATACTCCAGGAACTTCTTGACCCTGCTTATCGTAGCGGTACTGGCACCCGTCTGCTGCGCGATTTGCGGGTAGGTGTATCCCTCGTTGAGCAGTCTTGCCACTTCCAGCCGTTGCGCCAATGCACGGATCTCGCCAATCGTTGCGATATCCTCCAGGAACCGATAAACTTCCTCTTCGGTCTCGAGAGCCAGTATCGCCTTGCAAAGCTGATCCGTCAGACGGTCTTTCCATTTTTCTGCCACCATTTTCACCTCCGCGGATATTAACGCAACAGAGCGTCATTGATAGGATTATAGCATAAACTTTACTTCGTTCAAGTGTTGATTAGTCCTCCTAAATAAAGCCCTCAAGACATTTAAACACAGTTCTGCAGTGCGTTGACAAGCCGTCCCAGTTCATCTTCCTTTCCTATGGAAACTCGCAGCCAGTTTCCAGGCGCATCGACTTGAACGAACTTGACGAAGATATTCTCCTCTTCCATATTTCCCCTCAGGATCTCGGCTGGTATATCGGCCCGCACCAGCACAAAGTTCGACTCGCTTGGGAAGGCATGGTACCCCTTAATGCGGTTGATCGTTCTTATGAGCTGGTTTCTCATGTAGCGGATGCTGAGTACCCGGCTATCCATCCATTCGCGGTATTGCAACACGACAGGGGCCACTTCCTGTGCGAAGAGGCCGACGTTATATAGGTCTCGGACACTTTCAAGTTTTTCCGCCACTTCGGACGAACAGGCCGCGTAACCCAGCCTTAGCCCAGCCATGCCCCATGCCTTGGAAAGTGTTTTCAGGACACAGACTTTTCCTTGCGGGGGCCGGTTTCTCAAGCCTTCCAGGAAAGTCCTGTCGGCAAACTCCCCATAGGCTTCATCCACCACAACGACTCCCGGGGCAACTTCCAGAAGCCGATCCACGAAACTTTCCTTCAGTGATAGCCCGGTCGGATTGTTGGGCGAGTCCACCAGCACCAAAGCCGGGGAACACTTCTCCACGGTGTTCAGAAAAAGCTCTTCATCCAGCGCAATCTCGTCAGGACCGATATTTAGGGGGACTTTTACCCATTCCGCCTTGTGGCGTCGGCAGAGTTCGGGATATTGCGAAAACGTGGGTGAAAGCGAAACGACCTTTGCCCCCGCTTCAACAAAGGCTTCAAAAAGCATGGTCAGGATCTCATCGCCACCGTTTCCAACGACGATGCTTTTCGCCGGGATCCCTGTCATTTCGGAAAGAGCCTGTTTCAGGCCCTTCGCTTCCGGGTCAGGATAACGGTTCAGGTCGATCGATGAAACGATTTGTCTTATCTCCTCCCGAAGGGAAGGAGGAAGTCGGAAGGGGTTTTCGTTCTTGTCCAGGAATATCGGCTCTTCTTTCTTCTGTAGCGCAGGGGAAAATGGCTCATGCAAGGGATTTCGCCTCCATTGTCATGCTAGCGCGCTAAAGCGATAGCGGTGTCACACGGGGCAGAGTCTACCAGCTTTTTAAAGGGTTGTCAAACAACTTGATCTGTTAAGTCGGTTTCGGCAACGGTTGACTCTATACCCAAGCCTGCATATAATAGGTCAGCGCTGGCCGGGCTGGCGGAATAGGTAGACGCACGGG
>DAIMJI010000028.1:0-13279 GCA_036722335.1 Synergistales bacterium
CCTGCATATAATAGGTCAGCGCTGGCCGGGCTGGCGGAATAGGTAGACGCACGGGACTTAAAATCCTGTGGACGAAAGTCCGTGCGGGTTCGATTCCCGCGCCCGGCACCAGAAAGCATTGATCGCGGGGTGGAGCAGTCAGGAAGCTCGTCGGGCTCATAACCCGAAGGTCGCAGGTTCAAATCCTGCCCCCGCAACCAATGGCGGTGTAGCTCAGTTGGCTAGAGCATGCGGTTCATACCCGCAGTGTCAGTGGTTCGACTCCACTCACCGCCACCAACCGAATATCATTTTTCTGCCAGGCGGGTTAATACCCGCCGTTTTTTTTGTAGACTTCTTTATGGAGGCGCGATGAAGGACAGGGTTCTCGAAAAAGTCGCAAGCGCAGGAAAGGAACAGGGCTGGATAGACTCGACTGACCCCATGGTCGCCGCGGTTTCAGGCGGAGGGGATTCGATTGCCCTCGTCACGGCGCTTCGTGAAATCTACAAGGGCCCAATTACTGTAGCTCACCTGGAGCATGGCATCCGTGAAGGGTCTTCGTTGTCGGATGCCAACTTCGTCAGGAGTTTTTGCGAAAGCAACGGGATCCCTTTCTTCTTCCGCTCAACCCCGGTACCCCGGATGAGGAAACACGGAGAATCGATGGAAGAGGCGGCCAGGCGGATCCGTTACAGTTTCCTCGAAGAGGCCCGGAAACTGGTGAATGGTTCATGGATAGCCGTAGGCCACAACTCCAATGACGTTGTCGAAACCGTTCTCCTGAACCTTCTCCGTGGGACGGGTCTCGCGGGCCTTTGCGGGCTTCCGGGCCGCAGAGGGGAAATCATCCGTCCCCTGATCAACTGTTCGAGGGACGAACTTAGGGATTTCCTCCGTTCCCGGGGCCAGGACTGGCGCGAAGACGAGTCAAATGAGGATACTCACTATTTCCGGAACCGCATAAGGATGCAATTGTTACCGGAAATCTCCAGCCATTACAACCCTGCCTTTAATGAAAAGGTTCTTTCCCTTCGGAAAACACTCCTTCCCTGCCGTGAACTCCTCGAGGAGAGAGGGGGCCTTGCGTCACGCCTTCTCAGGAGAAACCTTCCCCTGGCCATTTCCTCCTGGGACCTAAAAAGCCTTCGTCAGCTGGAAAACAATGCCAGAAGCGAACTTTTCAGGCATGAGGGTTCCAGGCTCGGTTTGTCGACACTTGATTACAGGCAAATGGACCGCCTGATCGGTTTGCTTCTTTCCAGGCAGGGTTGGAGATTCCAGTGGGAACAGACTTTTGAAATAAGGACCGGCGCCGGTTTCGTTGCCCTTTTAGACAGGAGGCTGTTTGACAGGGCGCCGGATAAGCCCATCGTCATCGATTCTCCATCCGGAACGGCAAGGTGGGGAGCAGGCCGCTTTTCCTGGGAGAGAGCATCCTCGAAAGGAATGGCCGTATCGGATTTCACGGCCTTACTCCCGGCAATGGAGTCACCCGTCATCCTTCCTTCACGGGAGGCTCTTCCGTCATCTGCATTGGGCAAAATACCCTGGTTCTACCGAAAATGCTGGCCTACAGTGGTTTTTGGCGATAAAATGTCGTGGACGCCTTTCTGGAATTTTTCCAAAAGCGCCGGTTTCACCGATTCATTTTGCCTCCGGTTGACTTATACCCCGGATCAGGACATGGGAGTGTCTCGTGATGGATTACGAACTCGGGAACATCCTGATTGATTCAGGAATGATTTCGAAGAAAGTCTCTGACTTGGCTTCGGACGTTGCCCGGCACTATTCGGGCAAGGAATTTGTCGCTGTCGGGATTCTCAAGGGGGCCATATTTTTCCTCGCCGACCTCGTTAGGGCCCTGCCGAAAGATTCTCGTGTAAAAATCGATTTCATGGCTGTCTCTTCCTACGGAGCCTCCACAAAATCTTCCGGAATCGTGAAAATCGTAAAAGACCTCGATACGGACATCAAAGGAAAAGACGTGCTTCTCGTTGAGGATATACTCGATACCGGGCTGACCCTCTCTTACCTTCAGGAACTCTTGAGGGGCAGGGCACCGAAGAGCCTCAACACCTGTGTCCTCCTCGATAAGCCTGATCGCCGGCGGGTCCTGGTGGATGTTGATTTCAAGGGATTTTCGATTCCTGACGAATTCGTAGTAGGATACGGTCTTGACTACTCCGGCTACTGGAGAAACCTGCCGGACATACATGTTGCGAGGGCGAAAGCCTAGTCTTCCAATTCTGAAGTGATCCAAGGAGTGAACCCCGCTTGAATAGAATGGCGAAAAACCTGGGCCTTTACCTTATCCTGATCGTTCTTGTCGTCAGCCTCGTCAACGCGTTCCTGACGCCCAGCCAGAATGCCCAGGAGATGACTTCCCTGAGTTACAGCGACTTCCTGAAATCGGCTCAAGCCGGTCAGGTCGAAAAGGTGTCGATAGAGGAAAACGTCGTTAAGGGAACGACCCGGGACGGAAAGCTTTTCAAGACGTACGTGCTTGACCCGGGGCCATTGGCGCAGGAACTCGTCAAGGCCGGGGTCGCGGTCGATTTCGTCCCGCCCCAGAAAGCTCCCTGGTGGGCCGGTATGATGACTTCACTTTTTCCGACCCTCCTCCTGATCGGTGCCTGGATATTCATCCTTTACAACATGCAGGGCGGCGGAAGCAAGGTCATGAATTTTGCCAAAAGCAAGGCCAAGGTCTTCCTGGACAACCGTCCAAAAGTAACTTTCAAGGATGTCGCCGGGTGTGACGAGGCGAAGGAAGAACTCCAGGAGGTCATCGAGTACCTTCGTGACCCGGAGCGTTTCGCGAGGCTCGGAGCGAACGTTCCTAAGGGAGTCCTCCTTCTCGGGCCTCCGGGAACCGGTAAAACCCTCCTTGCGAGAGCCTCTGCGGGTGAGGCTGATGTCCCGTTCTTCAGCATCAGCGGATCGGATTTCGTTGAAATGTTTGTCGGAGTCGGTGCCGCGCGAGTGAGGGACCTCTTTGAACAAGCCCGGAAAATGCAGCCCAGCATCGTGTTTATCGATGAACTTGATGCTGTCGGCCGCCAGAGAGGCGCGGGGCTTGGAGGGGGCCATGACGAAAGGGAACAGACGCTTAACCAGATGCTTGTCGAAATGGACGGCTTCGACGCTTCCACGGGAATAATCCTGATCGCGGCGACGAACCGGCCCGACATACTCGACCCGGCGCTACTCCGGCCTGGACGCTTCGACAGGCATATCGTCGTGGACAAACCGGATTGGAAAGGCCGGCAGGCCATTCTCGAAGTCCATTCACGCAACAAGAAGCTCGAGGAGAACGTAAACCTCGATATAATCGCGCGGCGGACAACCGGTTTTGTCGGGGCTGACTTGGCGAACCTCGTGAACGAGGCGGCCCTCCTTGCAGCACGCAACGGGCGAAAAGCCTTATCGATGGAAGATTTCGAAGAGGCCATCGATCGCGTCATAGCTGGACCGGAAAGAAAGAGCCGGCTAATCAACGCCAAGGAAAAGGAGATCATCGCCTATCACGAGTCAGGGCATGCTCTAGTCGCTCGCATGATTCCCGGCTGTGACCCGGTACACAAGATTTCCATCATCCCCCGCGGGCACATGGCCCTCGGTTATACGCTCCAACTGCCAGAGGAAGACAGGTTCCTCATCTCGCGCAACGAATTGATCGACCGAATCTGCGTCCTTCTTGGGGGCCGAGTCGCCGAGGAGATCACCCAGGGCGACGTCACGACCGGGGCGCAAAACGATCTCGAACGTGCCACGCAGCTGGCCAGGCAGATGGTGACTGAATTCGGCATGAGCGAAAAACTGGGTCCCATGACGCTTGGTCGGAAACAGCATGAGGTCTTCCTTGGAAGGGACATTGTAGACGACAGGAATTACAGCGATGAGGTGGCCTTCGCGATCGACCAGGAAATGCGGGGCATCATCGACACTTGCCACTCAAGGGTGAAAACGCTCCTTTCGGAGAATTATGAACTCCTTAACAAGGTGGCAAGGTCCCTCCTGGAACGTGAAATCCTCGAGGGAGAAGACCTGGAGACGCTGATCGAGGGTGGTGAACTCCCGCCGCTCGCTCCGGTTGAGAAAATCGAGGAAGATGCTCGACAGGAGACTCCACCAGAAGCTGACGGGCAAGTTGAAGCCTTTCCTGCAGCCTGAGAAAAGGTTTCGGGTTTTTTGAGGGAAGTGGCGCACGGGAACCCGTGCGCCACTTCCTTTCCCTAACAAGGAGGGTGTTATCTTGGGGATTTACAAGATACATAGCCCCTGGCCACCGGCAGGTGACCAGCCCGAAGCCATCGAAGCCCTCTCGGAGGGACTTGGTGCAGGCCTTCCCGCACAGACGCTGGTCGGGGTTACAGGAAGCGGTAAAACCTTTACGGTGGCTAATGTCATTTCCCGGATCGACCGTCCTGTGCTGGTTATCGCCCATAACAAGACCCTCGCCGCGCAGCTTTACACGGAGTTCAAGACCTTTTTCCCGGAAAATGCCGTGCACTATTTCGTCAGTTACTACGATTACTACCAGCCCGAAGCTTACGTGCCGGCTCATGACCTCTACATCGAGAAGGACGCCTCAATCAACGAACGGATCGAAAAGCTGCGCCTCGCCACGACGAAGTCCCTAATCGAAAGAAAAGATGTCATCGTGGTGGCAAGTGTTTCCTGCATTTACGGCCTCGGAAAGAAAAAGAACTACGAGGAAGCGATTTTTGGTTTCAGGGTCGGCGAAAGCTGGAAGAGGAGAGACTTCCTGGAAGCACTCCTTCGGAACTACTACCAGCGCAATGACGCAACTCTTGAACCCGGCCTTTTTTCCGTTAAGGGAGACAGGGTGGAAATTTTTCCTGCCTACAGCGATACCGCAATTCGCATTCTTTTCGATGACGAAAAAATAGAAAGAATTCTGGAAATAGAACCTGTTTCAGGGAAAATAACACAGGTAAAGGAACAAGCCCTGTTATTCCCGGCACAACATTATGTGACGACGAGAGAGCAGATAACACGGGCACTGGAGACCATCGAAGCCGAAATGGAAGAACAGGAAAGGGCTTTCAACGCTGAGGGAAAATTCCTCGAGGCACAGAGAATCAGGGAGCGAACCCGTTACGACATGGAAATGCTTTCCGAGGTGGGCTACTGTTCAGGGATAGAGAACTATTCCCGCCACTTGGAGGGCCGCCCTGCGGGTGAGCCTCCCGGTACCTTGCTCGACTTTTTCCCTCCGGGCTTCCTCATGGTGATCGATGAATCCCATATCACAATCCCCCAGATCAGGGGAATGTACAACGGGGACCGATCGAGGAAGGAAACTCTTGTCCGCTACGGTTTCCGGCTCCCTTCGAGCCTTGATAACAGGCCCTTGCAATGGGAGGAATTCCAGTCCTACATGAACAGGGTCATTTTCGTGTCCGCAACGCCGGGAGACTGGGAAACACGGATCTCATCCAGGATCGTCGAACAACTGGTAAGACCGACGGGGGTCATGGATCCTGAAGTATTGGTCGTAGAGGCGAAAAACCAGGTTGACGACCTTATCGGCCGCCTTTCGGAACTGGACCGACTTCATGAAAGGGCCCTCGTCACGACCTTGACGAAGCGTTCGGCCGAGGATCTCGCGGAGTACCTGGCAGAAACCGGCATTAGGGTGCAGTATATCCATTCCGAGCTCGACACCTTCGAACGGGCAAACCTTATCAAGGCTCTGCGTACCGGGGAAATACAGGTTCTTGTGGGAGTGAACCTCCTGAGGGAGGGACTCGATCTTCCTGAGGTTTCCCTCGTCGCAATCCTGGACGCGGATCGGGAAGGTTTTCTCCGATCCCACCGGTCATTGATCCAGATGATTGGCAGGGCAGCAAGGAATGTGTCCGGGAAAGTCGTTCTTTACGCGGACATGATGAACGAAAGCATCAGGAAGGCGGTCGAAGAAACGGGTCGCCGCCGCGAAGTGCAACGTTCCTACAATGAAAGCAAAGGGATAGAACCGCGGACGATCTTCAAGAAAATTATCGACATCCTTCCCGCGGACCTCACCTCCGAAGAAACCGCTGAAACAGGGCCGACAAAGGCGAAAGCGATACACGCCACCACGCAACAGCTGGAAGAGATGATGTGGAGGGCTGTGGAAAAACTCGATTTCGAGGAAGCGGCAAGGATACGGGATATTCTTCAGAAAGACCAGGGAGGAATCGGTACAAGTGAAAGCGGACCATTGCATCCTCGTGCAGGGAGCAAGAGAACACAATTTAAAAAACGTAACCGTCGAACTGCCAAAGGATAAGCTTGTCGTCTTTACCGGTCCGTCAGGATCCGGCAAGTCATCACTCGCTTTCGACACCATCTTCGCGGAAGGCCAGCGGCGCTACGTGCAGTCGCTTTCAGCCTACGCCAGGCAGTTCCTGGGAGCCCTGAACAAACCCGACGTTGACGACATAGCGGGTCTTTCTCCCGCAGTCTCTATCGAGCAGAAAGGAATCTCCCACAACCCCCGTTCAACCGTCGGCACAGTCACGGAAATCTACGATTACCTCCGCCTTCTTTTCAGCCGGGTGGGCACTCCCCATTGCCCTTCGTGCGGCGCGAGCGTTTACCGTTACTCGCTTGACGAAATACTCGACCTTGTCCTGAGGGATTATTCCGGCAGAAGAGTTGAAATCCTCGCTCCGCTGGTGAGGGGAAAAAAGGGTGAGCACCGGAATGTTCTCGAAGAAGCGCGAAGGGAAGGTTTCCTGAGAGCAAGGGTTGACGGAAGGATACTTTGGCTCGAGGAAGAGATCCAGCTCGATAAGAAACGCAAACACTTTATCGAGATTGTGGTTGACAGGCTGACCCCGTCAGAAGAAAACCGGGATCGCCTCAGCGAATCCACCGAAACTGCCCTTCGTATCGGCGGTGGCTATGTCCTTTTTGTCGCCGGCGAGGGTGAGGAAAAGCTCCTTTCCGAGAATTTCGCCTGCCCAAGCTGCGAAATTTCCCTCCCTGAAATTGAACCCCGCCTCTTTTCATTCAACAGCCCCTTCGGAGCATGCCAGGCATGCTCGGGTCTCGGGAGCCATGAACACTTTTCTTTCGACCTTTCGGTTGATCCGGACCGATCCGTTTGGGAAGGAGCTATCCTCCCCTGGAAGACGAGCCATTACATGCTAAGGAAACTCAAATCGCTGGCTGACGAAAAGCGTTGGGATCTTTCCTTGCCTTTCAGGGACCTGTCCGAGGAACTGAAAAGGACGGTTCTTGAGGGTACACCCGAAAGAGTGCCCATGAGCTATCGAGAAAACGGTCAGGAACAGGTTTACATGGGAAGGTATGAAGGCCTCATCCCCTGGCTTGAAAAGAGATGGACGGAAACCGAATCCGATTCCGTTGCCGAAGAACTGGTTTCTTTCAGGACAGAGGAAATATGCCGGGAATGCCTGGGCCGAAGGCTAAGGCCCGAAGCGCTCGCGGTAAAAGTCAACGGCATGAACATCGCGGATGTGACGGAAATGCCGGTGGCAGATCTACTGGAACGTTTAAACGGCCTGGACCTTTCTCCCGGCGCCAGAGAAATAGCGAGGCAAATCCTGGATGAACTGCATAAACGCCTTTCGTTCATGGTCGATGTGGGCGTCGGCTACCTGACGCTGTCGCGGCGCGCCGATTCGCTGAGCGGGGGCGAAAGCCAGCGGATCAGGCTTGCCACCCAAATAGGCTCCAAACTGAGCGGCGTCCTATACGTCCTTGATGAGCCAACAATTGGCCTGCACCCAAGGGATACGGACAGGCTCCTGAGGACCCTGAGGGCTGTCCGGGACCTTGGGAATACCGTTATTGTGGTTGAACACGACAGAGACACCATGTTATCTGCGGACTATATACTGGAACTCGGCCCGGGGGCAGGTGAACATGGCGGAAAGGTCGTCGCTGCCGGTGACCTGGAAAGGATCGTAAAATCCAACTGCATGACTGGTCCCTACCTCAGGGGAGATTCGTTCGGTGCAGTCATTCGCGAAAAGGCAAGGACCCCGGGAGGGTGGATCGAAGTCCTCGGAGCCAGGGAACACAACCTCAAGGGTTTCGATGTCTCCATCCCGACAGGCGTCATGACCTGCATAACCGGAGTTTCCGGTTCCGGTAAAAGCACCTTTATGCACGACGTTCTCTTCCGTGGCCTGAAACGCCTGCTCGACAGGGACTTCAGGGGAAGAGCGGGGCTGCACAGGGAAATCCGCGGATGGGAAAAACTCAAGAACGTCGTATTGGTCGACCAGGACCCGATTGGAAGAACCCCACGGTCGAATCCAGCGACTTACACGGGGCTTTTCACCCCCGTCAGGGAACTCTTTTCCCAACTCCCGGAAGCAAGGATCCGAGGTTTCCTTCCGGGCCGTTTCAGTTTCAACGTTCGCGGGGGCAGGTGCGAAGCCTGTAAGGGCGAGGGCGAAAACCGAATTTCGATGCTCTTCATGCCTGACGTTTACGTGCCGTGTGAAATCTGCCGCGGCAAACGTTATAACCATGAGACGCTGGAGGTCAGGTACAAGGGTAAAAATATCTCGGAGGTACTCGACCTGCCGGTGGAGGAAGCTCTCTCCTTTTTCGCGGATATTCCCAGGATTGCCTCCAAGCTCAGGGTTATCGAGGAAGCCGGTTTAGGTTATATTCGGCTTGGGCAACCCGCTCCGACACTGAGCGGAGGTGAAGCCCAGAGAGTCAAGCTCGCAGCCGAGTTGTCAAAACGATTTACCGGGCAGACTTTGTATCTGCTCGATGAGCCGACCACAGGTCTGCATTACACCGATGTCCGGAAATTGCTTCTCCTTCTGAACAGGCTAGTCGACCAGGGAAACACGGTGGTCATGATCGAGCATAACCTCGATGTCCTGGCGTCGAGCGACTACCTTGTCGATCTCGGCCCTGAAGGGGGAGAAGGTGGCGGGGAGATCGTCGCCCTGGGCAACCCTTGCCAGATTGCCAGCCTTGGCAAAGGGCATACTGCCCACTGCCTGAAAAAATACCTGGAGGAACTGGAGAACGGAAACCATGAATGAAAACATCGGGGACCAGGAACGTGAAATCGCATGGGGCCGGAATTCGATTCTCGCCCTTGTCGAGGACACACCGTCAAGGATAGGGAAGGTTCTTATTGCCAGGGACTCTCATCACCAGGCCATCCGGAGGATAGAAGAAATATGCCGGCGAGAGAGTATCACCTTCCAGAAAGTGGAACGTTCGACCATCGACAGGCTTTGCCCAGGGAACGCCCACCAGGGGGTGGCAGCCTTCATCACTCCTGTTGAAATGCACGACGCGGCGAAACTCGATGAATACCTTCCGCCTAACCCGGAACCCGCACTGGTCCTTCTCCTGGATCACCTGCAGGATCCCGGAAACCTTGGCAGTGTCATCCGCTCCGCCGAATCCTTCGGTGCCTGTGCAGTCGTCATCCCTAAAAGGCGCTCCGCTCTCCCGACCGGGACCGTATTAAAATCCAGCGCGGGAGCCGCTGCCAGACTTCCGATTTTTACCGCACCCAACCTCCTTTTCGCACTCGACCAGCTGGAGCCCGCCGGTTTTTGGTCTGTGGCCATGGATCACCGGGCTGAGCAAAGCCTGGCCGAAAGGCCCCTCCCTGCCCGACTGGCCCTTGTCGTGGGAGGAGAAGGGCAGGGCATAAGCCGGCCTGTCGAAACGAGATGTGACGAGAAACGGAAGATCCCCATTTCCGGTTTTACCGGATCCCTGAACGCATCGGTAGCGGCCGCGATTGCGATGTATGAATGGAAAAGGATGATTGACAAGGCGGGTAGCGCCCATTAAAATGCATGTGCTCCGGGTGGTTAGTTCAGCGGAAGAACGCTTCCTTGACACGGAAGAGGTCAGAGGTTCAATTCCTCTACCACCCACCAAAAATACGGGCACTTCCTCCGGGAGGTGCCCTTTTCTTTTCCTGCCTCGTTGATTCCCTTATAATCGCCACATACCAGTCCAAAAGGGAGGCTTCCCGTGATTTACGGAATCGGAGTCGATCTTTGCCAGGTTTCCAGGATTTCCCGCGCGATGAACAGCCTTCATTTCATCGAAAGGACCTTTGTGCCAGAAGAGCGCGCCTACGCGGAATCCGGCCAAAGCCCTGCGAAACACTATGCCGCTGCTTTCGCGGCCAAGGAAGCTTTCGCCAAAGCGGGTGGATGGGGGCTTGCGAAGGTCGGCCTGAAATCGGTTTGGGTTTCAAGGGAGCAAGGAGCTCCTCGGCTTCACCTTACCGAAAAAGCCAAACAACTTCTCCCCGCGAATGCCGGCTTCCGTATCCACCTGAGCCTTTCTCACGAAAACGACATGGCGATCGCAGTCGTCATACTGGAGGTAAGGGATGATCCCCTTCTATGACGCGGCAACGATGCAATGCGCGGACAAGGCCGCAATCGAAACCCTCGGGCTCGGACTTGACCTGCTGATGGAAAATGCCGGCAGGGGAGCCGCGGAATCCCTTTGCAGGCGTTTCGGTGAACGTTCCTGGGTTATCCTTTGCGGGCCCGGCAACAACGGTGGAGACGGTCTCGTGTTGGCACGGCACTTCCTCGTGGCAGGAATCTCGCCCACCGTCATTCTCTCCAGGAAAATTCCTGAGACGAGCAAGGAGTTGCATCGTTTCCTGGATGTGCTTCAAAGACTTGGATGCAAGGTAGAGGAGAGCACACTCCTCAACGATGAACAACTGGCCCGACTCTTCTCCCAATCCGGTGGAATCGTCGACGCCCTCCTCGGAACGGGCTCCAGGGGACCCGCCAGGGGAGAGTGCGCCAGGTTGCTTTCACTTATTCCGGAAGAGGGACCCGTCAAGGTGGCACTGGACATACCGAGCGGGGTGGATCCGTCAACGGGTGAAATCGCTTCCGTTGCTTTCCGTGCGGACTTAACCCTCACCTTCCTGGGCGCCAAGATCGGGTTAAGGGTTATGCCCGGAGCGGCTTTAGCCGGAGAAATCGAGACTCTGCCAATAGGCGTTCCCTCGAAAGACATCCTGCCTGCCGCGACAATAACAGGATATACCCTCGAAGATGCCGCCGCGGATTGGCCTCGGCCCGTTTTCTCCGACCATAAGGGCAAGAAAGGAACCGTGCTTGTTCTAGGAGGCTCCCGAAACTACAGGGGAGCTCCTCTCTTGACGGCCAGGGCCGCCTTGAGAGCCGGGAGCGGACTTGTCGTTCTAATCGTGCCCGAGTGTATTGCCCGTACGGCTTCTTCTTTCCTCCCGGAAGCCATTGTCATCTCCGCCTCGACCGTGGACGACCAGGAAATCGACCCTGTCCTTGCAATAGACAGCATCAGCAATTGGAAACCAAAGGCTGGCGTGCTCGTCCTCGGGCCCGGTCTCGGGAGGCTCGATTCGACCGCTTGCCTTGTGGACTTTTTTTCCTCTAGCTGGGAGAAGCCGATCCTGTTCGATGCTGACGCCCTTCATTTCATTAAAGGGCTGCCATACAGCGGTTCGTCACTCATCACCCCTCATGAGGGGGAAGCGGACAACATGCTGAGAGTCGAACCGGGGACCGCAGCCGGACACCGGCTCAAATCCACGAAGGAACTATCCGCCCGTTTCGGGACGGCACTTTTGAAGGGCCCCTATTCCCTCTGCTGCGACCGAGGGGTGACGGGAATCGTGCTCGAAACAAGCCCTGCCCTAGCCATTCCGGGGTCAGGAGACGTACTTTCCGGAATCGCGGGCAGTCTGCTGGCAAGGGGGCTCAGCCCGCTGAAGTCGGCATTGGCGGCTGCCGTGGTCCACGCGAGCACCGGAAAGGAACTCGCCCGGCGTTTCCAATCCGAAACAGGCCTCCTTTCGAGCGAGATCGCCGACGCGCTCCCTTACACGATTGCGCGTTTATTTCCCGGGCCTTACAGGTTACCGTCACAATGATGACGACTTCCAGCGGAAAGGACCGCCCTGTTTGCTTTTCTTCAGGAAGCGAATCCGAGACGCATGCCTTCGGGAAGCTCCTTTCCAAGTTCGTGTTCCCTGGTCTTCTGATCCTTCTTTCTGGTGAACTTGGGACCGGAAAGACGGTCCTCATAAGGGGCCTCGTCGAAGGGCTTTCCGGCGGGCCGGTCAGGAGCCCCTCGTTTACACTCGTCAACGAATACGACGCCGTTATTCCGGTGACACATGCCGACTTATACAGGATTTCAGCATGCCGTTTCGGCGATGTAGGCCTAGAAGAAGCCCTGGAGGAGAAAAGGCTTGTCCTTGTCGAGTGGGCGGAGCATTGGCAGGACCCCCCCGAAGTGGAAACATGGCATTGCCTTTTGGAAACCCGGAACCGGCACGAGACAGGAACAACCCGGTTGATCAGGATTCATGCCCATGGAGCCGAGGCCGTGTCCAGTCTCGAAAAACTGCGAGAAGCCCTTGACGTTTTGGGAGGATGGAAACCGTGAAAATCAGCCTTGGGATCGATTGTTGCTTCAATTGGACTTCCGTTGGGCTTTCACGGGATGGGACGGTATTATCGGAAATCCAGCTAAACGAAGGCCGGAAACAATCGAGGAATCTTCCGATAGCGGTCGATTCGCTACTAGGATTTTCAGGGCTCACTCTCGACGAAATCGGCCAGGTTGTGCTCAACACGGGACCGGGTTCGTTCACCGGGTTGAGGCTCGGCCTAAGCTATGGTCTCTCCCTTGCCGCAGCATTGGGTTGTCCTGTCGTCCCGTTCAATTCGCTTGAACTTAGAGCCCTCGATTTCAAGGGGTTCGCGGGTGTCAACCTTCTCGCTCCGGTCATTTGGGCCAAACATGGGTTTCTTTACGGAGCCGTCTACCTTATAACCGACGATGTCAAGAATCTTTCTCCCCTCCATATGCCCTCTTTTTTTACCGAAACGGAGTTTTTGCAAACCCTTTCTTCTTTAGATGAAAGACCCCTTCTGATACTTCCAAAAGATAGGTCTTACCCCTTACTTGGTGATTTTCCATTTGCTTATTCTGCAGATATCCCTTCGGGAGGAAGGCTATCTACCCTTGGTTACCTTTTTCCTGAAAGGGAAACTTCTTTTTCTGATGTTTCCGGTACGTACCTGAGGCCACCCGATATCGGCTAAAAGGGCTATTGCGATTGCTTCCCGAAAATGATATATATGCGTGGGAAGTATTATGTACACATATTTAAATTTATAATTAACTTCAATCCACTAGAGGGGAGGTCTATTTCAGTTTCAGCTCGTTGCTTTTTTCTTGCCAGATTCGTCAGGGAGGGGTGTAAAGCAGATGGACCTGATCAAGGAGCATCCCATACTGGAGT
>DAIMJI010000029.1:0-12999 GCA_036722335.1 Synergistales bacterium
ACCTGACTCTTAATCAGGGGGTTACAGGTTCGATTCCTGTACGGTCCACCATTTTTATTCTTTGCGAGAGTGGTGGAACTGGTAGACACGCTGGACTTAGGATCCAGTGGCGTAAGCCTTGCGGGTTCAAGTCCCGCCTCTCGCACCAGGGAAGGTACCATCCCGGAAAAGGCCTTGAACCGATGCGACGGGGTGTCACTATGAAGAGAACCCACCGACTTCCAAGGGAATCCGGCGGGTTCTTTCTTTATGTGTCCAAAACTTTCGCCCGGGTTACCGTGGTATACTTTTCCACGCAAGACTCCGGACAATCAATGGATGAAATATGAAAGGAGTTGTATCTCTTGAAATCCGAGATTATCTCACAGGAAGGCAATCGTTTAAAAATCAAGGCCACGATCGACGCTGAGGATTTCCAGAAAGCTCTTAACACGGTCGTTGGAGAACTGTCTCGAAAAGCGAACATCAAGGGTTTCCGGAAAGGCCGGGTCCCGCGCAACGTTATCGAAATGTATTTCGGCCGGGAAGGGATCTACTCGGAAGCCCTCGAGAAAATTCTCCCTCCCGCGATGAGTGAAATCGTGGAAGAATACGACCTTAACCTGATCGGGGAACCTGAAGTCGATCTTGAGGGAGAAATTGAAGAGGGCAAACCCGTTACTGCAGTGTTCACCTTTGAGGTGCGCCCTGAAGTTTCTCTGCCTGATCTTTCCTCGATCGTCGTGGAGAAGCCCGTCGTAGAAGTGACCGAGGCCATGGTTGACGCAGCGGTTGAACAGATCCGCCTTCGCCACTCAGAGCTAAAACCCGTAGCGGATCGGTCCTCCAAAGAAGGGGACTCCGTTTCGGTCGAATATACGACCCTCCTTGTCGAGGAGGGAAAGGAAAACGCCGCGTCTGCCCCGCAAAACGCCACGATCCAGCTGGATCCCGAAAACTTGCGGGAAGAGCTGAAGAACGCCCTTACCGGGAAGCTGCCGGGCGACGAGGAGTCCGTGGAATTCACGGTCGAAAAGGAACACCCCGATCCTTCTATCGCCGGCAAGACCCTGAGGTACAGCATCAAGGTCAAGGAGGTCCTCGAAAGGATCCTTCCCGAACTTGACGAAGCCTTCATCAGGAAATACTCCCAGGACCGGCTTGACAGCATGGAAGGTTTCCGGCAGGAGGTTTCCGAGCGCATTGCCGATCAAATCAGGCACGATACGCAAAACGCGACAGAGGCGAACGCTCTTTCAAAACTCCGGGAATCTGCCGTGGTAGAGGTTCCAGGAAAGCTTGTCGACCGCCAGGTCGAGGCCTTGAAGGCAGAAGAAGCCGAGCAGGTCAAAAAACAGTTCAACCTTTCCATCGAAGAGTACCTGGAGAAGAACGGCATAACCCCTGAAATCTTTGATGAAAGCCTCCGGGAAAGGGCAGAAAGGACCGTTCGCCAGACTCTTGTCCTGGAGGCCCTTGCGGATGATCGCTCGATCGAGGTCAAGGAAGAAGACATCGATGCGGAAATCAAGTCTCTTGCCGAGTACCTAAAGTCCGAACCGGATCGCATCCGTTCCCTGCTCTTCAAGGACCGGGACAGGATGACCGATTTTCTGCACAGGATCAGGATGAACAAGGCGGTTGCCCAGTTGATGTCAGAGGTCACCATAAAGGAAGTTCCCGTCGGCGCTGCAATAGAAGCGGAAGAAGGGCAGGCAGAACCCGGGCCCGAAAAGTAGGGGAGGTGAGTCCATGTCTTCAGTACTCGTCCCGATCGTCGTCGAGCAAACGGGCAGGGGAGAGCGTTCCTACGACATTTACAGCCGTTTGTTGAAAGACAGGATCGTCTTCATCGGCCAGGAAATCGATGACCACGTAGCCAACATCGTCATCGCACAGCTCCTTTTCCTTGAGAGCGAGGACCCGGACAAGGATATCTACCTTTACATCAACAGTCCCGGGGGCATTGTCACGGCCGGGCTGGCTATCTATGACACCATGCAGTACGTGAAAAGCCCTGTGTCGACGATCTGTGTCGGCCAGGCTTCGAGCATGGCGGCGGTCCTCCTTGCCGCTGGCGAGAAGGGCAAGAGGATCGCCCTTCCGAACACCCGCATCATGATTCACCAGCCTCTTGGAGGTGCCCAAGGCCAGGCGACCGACATTGACATCCAAGCCAAGGAAATCCTTCGGGTCAGGGAGAAAATCAACGAAATACTGGCCAGGCATTCGGGACAATCGATCAAGAAGATCGCCCAGGACACTGACCGTGATTTTTTCATGTCCGCGGAAGAAGCAAGCGCGTACGGAATCATCGACAGAATCATAGAAAAACGTTAGGGTAACCCACCTTTAGGACAGACTGCCGGAAGGGGAGAGGTGAACCTCTCCCCTTCTGCTTTTTCCCCGCATGCGCTAGACTATGAAGTTGTTCCTGGCTCGGGTTTTCCTGAGCCCCAGAGGGGAGGACCATCATGTTCCAGCAAGACGAAGGCGATGGCCGGAAGAGGAGGAACCTCCGCTGCTCCTTTTGCGGCAAGGCGCAGGAAGATGTACAAAAATTGATTTCGGGACCCGGTGTGACCATTTGCAACGAATGCGTCCATCTCTGCAACTTGATCCTTAAGGAAGAGGCGGAGGAAGCGAAACAAGCCGCGCCTTCCCCTTTCTCAATCGAACATGTACCCAATCCCAAGGAAATCTTCAGTTTCCTTGACCATTACGTTGTTGGCCAGAACCTGGCGAAAAAAATTCTTTCCGTGGCCGTTTACAGCCACTACCGAAGGGTCCAGAGCAATAGTGAAGGCCAGGGCGAGGTTGAAATGCAAAAAAGCAACGTTGTCCTGATAGGCCCGACCGGAAGTGGCAAGACCCTCCTGGCCCAGAGCCTGGCCAAGCTGCTGAAGGTCCCCTTTGCCATGGCCGATGCGACGACACTCACAGAGGCGGGCTACGTGGGAGAGGACGTTGAAAACATCCTTGTCAGGCTCCTCCAGGCAGCGGATTACGACCTGAAAGCAGCCGAGCGGGGCATCATCTACCTCGACGAGGTTGACAAGATCGGGCGCAAGTCCGAATCCGCCTCCATAACCCGGGACGTTTCCGGTGAAGGTGTCCAGCAAGCGTTGCTCCGGATAATCGAAGGCACGGTCGCCAACGTGCCCCCAAAGGGTGGAAGGAAGCATCCCTACCAGGATTTCATCCAGATGGACACGCGCAATATCCTCTTCATATGCGGAGGATCCTTCGAGGGACTTGAGGAAATCATCGCCCACCGCATAAACCGGAAGACGATCGGTTTCGGGGGGACAGTCCTTAGCAACGACAAGAGGGCGCGTTACGAACTCCTTTCCAGGGTGCAGCCGGAAGATTTTGTCGCCTTCGGATTCATCCCCGAATTCGTGGGCCGCCTGGCAATCTTTGCCCCCTTGGAAGGACTTGACGAGGAAGCTCTTGTCAGGATCCTGAGGGAACCCAAGAACGCCTTGATTCGCCAATACGAGAAAGCCTTCGAAATTGAAGGCGTTAGGCTCCTTTGCACGGACGAGGCCGTTCGAAGCATCGCACGGCTTGCAGCGAAACGGAATACCGGTGCAAGGGGCCTAAGATCGATCATGGAATCGATCATGCTTGACCTGATGTTCGACCTGCCCTCAAAGGCAGCGGGGATCTCCACCATCACGATCACAAGGGAAACCGTCGAGGATGGATGCCCTCCCTTGATTGAGCCTAAAGCCGCCAAGGAGGTCGCCTGATTCATGAGGAAAGCCTTGCCCAAGGGGAAGCTGCCCGTTATCCCGGTCAGGGATACCGTCCTTTTCCCGGGCGTCATGGCCCCCCTTTTCATCGGACGCCCAAAATCCCTGAAGGCTCTCGAGGCTGCAGGATCGACTGGACGGAAGGTCATGGTCGTCGCACAGAAAAGCCTACGCGAGGAGGACCCGGGAGCGGAAGACCTCTACGAGGTGGGAACCCTTGCGGCCATCGTCCAGTCAGCGAGACTCCCTGACGGAACAACGAAGGTGCTGCTGGAGGGGCTGGTCCGTATGCAAATCGAGGCTTTCGACGTTTCCGAGGAAATGATCGAAGCCTGGACCTTGCCTGTGCCTTCGGCTGGAGAAACGGTGGTCAACAAACCGCTAAGGCGGGCCCTTCTCGACCAGTTCGAAAGGCTGGTCTCCCACAGCAGCAAGATCCCTGACGAGATCGTCGCCTCTCTTGCGGAAATCGAAGGACTTTCGGTGATAGCCGACATCATCTCGTCGCATGTCGACATCAAGGTCGAGGAAAAACAGCGCCTTCTGGAAATCCCGGAACCGGACGCCAGGACCGAAACCCTCCTCAAGATCCTCGTTCGAGAAACGGAAATCCTGCAACTGGAAAACGAGATCCACGACAGGGTGCGCCAGGAAATGGACCGAACCCACAGGGAGTATTACCTCAAAGAGCAGATGAAGGTCATACAGACCGAGCTGGAATCCCGTGAGGGCCTGAGCGAAACCGAGGAAATGGAGGCAAGGATAAAGGCAGCGAACATGCCTGCCGATGTGGAGACAAAAGCACTTCACGAACTGGAACGGTTTTCCAAGATGCCTTCGGTTTCCGCGGAAGCGACGGTGGCAAGGAACTATATCGACTGGCTGTGCGAGCTACCGTGGTCCCGAACCTCCAGGGACCGGCTCGACATCCGCCTGGCACGAAAAGTCCTTGACGATGACCATTACGGGCTCGAAGAGGTGAAAGAACGAATCCTTGAATTCCTGGCTGTGAGGAAACTCGCCGCCAAGGAATCCAGGGCACAGGTTATCTGTTTCGTCGGCCCTCCCGGGGTCGGAAAGACCTCACTCGGACGCTCCATCGCGAAAGCGATGAATCGGAAATTTGTCCAGATGTCTCTCGGAGGCATTCGTGACGAGGCGGAGATCCGCGGGCACCGCAGAACCTATGTCGGAGCCCTGCCCGGGAGGATCCTCCAGAAGATACGGCAGGCCGGGACCTGCAACCCGGTGCTTTTGCTTGACGAGATTGACAAGATTGGGACCGATTTCAGGGGTGATCCCTCGTCTGCGCTTCTGGAAGTTCTGGACCCGGAACAGAATGCGGCCTTTACCGACCACTTCCTGGAGGTGCCTTTCGATCTCGGGCGGACGCTTTTCATCACCACGGCGAACGTTACCCACACGATTCCAGGCCCTCTTATGGACAGGATGGAACTGATCCGCCTTCCTGGCTACATCTCAGAAGAAAAGGTGGAAATCGCGAAAAAACATCTCTGGCCCAAGGTGTTGAAATCAAGCGGCCTCAAGGGATATGCCATAGAGATGGACGGGGAGACCCTGGGCGCAATCGTCGAACGGTACACGAGCGAAGCCGGAGTGAGAGAACTCGAACGCCTCCTTGCCCGGATCGCCCGAAAGCTCGCGATAAGGATACTCGAGTCGGATGGAAACAGGACGGGCGCATCCCGCCCTTCGTTTCGCATCCGCCCCGGCGATCTTGTTGAATACCTGGGCGCACCAAGGAAACGGCACCCTTCGCTTCCAGAAGGCGACCTTCCGGGGACGGCGGTAGGCTTGGCCTGGACGGAAGCCGGAGGCGAGGTCCTTGTCGTCGAAGGTGTAACGATGAAAGGAAAAGGCGGGCTCACCCTTACCGGAAACCTTGGGGAGATCATGCAGGAATCCGCAGCGGCGGCCGTGGGCTACCTTCGCTCCACGGCGGGCAAGTGGGGCCTGGAAAATGTCGATTGGCAGTCCCTCGACACCCACGTTCACGTCCCCGAAGGAGCAATACCAAAAGACGGACCGTCTGCCGGCATTACTATTGCGACCGCCATCCTGTCCGCGCTGACGAACCGCCCGGTGAGGCACGACCTCGCCATGACAGGCGAAATCACCCTCAGGGGAAACGTTCTTCCCGTGGGAGGCATAAAGGAAAAGACCCTTGCGGCTCGACGGCATGGGATACGGCGAATCATCCTGCCTGAAGCCAACAGGGTGGATTGGGACGAACTCCCCGGTTGGGCAAGGGCGGACATGGATGTACGCTTCGTTTCATCTGCGGCAGAGGTCTTCGACGTGGCGATCAAGGGAGGATCATGCTGATGCCGCTCCGCTGGAAATACGAATCCGTCATCACCGCTTTCCTCGAAAACCAGCTTCCACCCCCAGGACTCCCGGAAATCACGGTACTTGGAAGGTCGAACGTGGGCAAGTCCAGCCTGATCAACAGGCTGGTTGGGCAAAAGGTGGCCCGTTCGAGCTCCACGCCGGGAAAAACCCGAAGCCTTAACTTTTACCGCATAACCGGCAAGAACCCCTTTTACCTGGTGGACCTGCCGGGTTACGGCTATTCAGCTGTTTCCCGGGAAACAAGGGAGGATTGGAGAAGGCTTGTCGATTCCTATTCCGCAAGGTCTACCGCCATTTTGCACCTTCATCTCGTGGATTTCAGGCACGGGTTCCTCAAGGCGGACCAGCAACTAAGGGAATGGCTCGAACACCAGGAAGCCCCCAGCATCATCGTTTTCACGAAAGCGGACAAGATCGCCAGGGGAAAATGGAAAACGCTGCTCACAAGCTACTACAAAGGGAAAGAACCGGCTTTCGTCACTTCTGCGGAATCCGGCTCGGGTGTTGACGATCTGCGTGAATTTCTGGAAGATTACGTGGACCGCTCTCTGGCAAACGACGGTCTCGAGGAGGAATGACGATGAGTGACGCCAGCGGCAACCTTGGGAAGACCTACGATCCCAAGCCTATCGAAGACAAATGGTATGCCTGGTGGACCGAGCACCGGCTTTTCGAAGGAAACGCGGATACCGAAAAGGATCCCTTCTGCATCGTCATCCCGCCTCCGAACGTAACGGGCTCGCTCCACATGGGACATGCCCTGAACAACACCCTCCAGGATATCCAATGCCGCTACAAGCGGATGAACGGCTACGACGTGCTTTGGCTGCCCGGTACCGACCATGCGGGCATTGCCACACAGAACGTCGTGGAAAGGAACCTTTCGTCACAGGGTATCTCCCGCCACGAACTCGGCCGGGAAGCCTTCGTTGAAAAAGTCTGGGAGTGGAAGGAACAATACGGCAACCGTATTGTCAACCAGCTGAAAAAGCTGGGGGCCTCCTGTGACTGGAGGCGCGAACGCTTCACCATGGACGAGGGACTTTCCAGGGCGGTCCGCGCGGTTTTTGTCCGTCTATACAAGGAGGGGCTCATCTACAAGGGCAAATACATCATCAACTGGTGCCCCCGTTGCCAAACCGCTCTTTCCGACCTTGAGGTCGAACACCAGGAATCCAACGGGAACCTGTACCACGTCACCTACCCTTTCACTGATGGAGAAGGAGCCGTCACGGTTGCCACGACAAGACCCGAGACGATCCTGGGAGACGTGGCGATCGCTATCCATCCTCGTGACGAGAAGAACAGGCACCTGATAGGGAAGACCGTCATCGTCCCGCTCGTGGAGAGGGAAATCCCGATCATCGAAGATCCAATGGTCGATCCCGATTTCGGAACGGGATGTGTCAAGATCACCCCTGCGCATGACCCAAACGATTTTCTTGTCGGACAGCGGCACGGCCTTGAATCAATCCAGGTCATCGATTCCGAGGGACGAATGAACGAAATCGCCGGTCGATACAGCGGAATGGACCGTTTCGAGGCAAGGAAGCTCATAATCGAAGACCTCTCGGCTGCGGGGAACCTGCTCCGTGTGGAGGAACACCTCCATTCCGTGGGGCAGTGTTACAGGTGCCGGACCATCGTCGAGCCCTACCTCTCAGAGCAGTGGTTCGTCAAGGCGAAGCCTCTCGCCGAAAAGGGCGTTGAAGCGGTGAAAGCCGGCAGGATCCGGTTCGTTCCCGAACAATGGACGGGAACCTATTACCAGTGGATGGATGAAATCCGGGACTGGTGCATTTCCCGCCAACTTTGGTGGGGTCACCGCATTCCCGCGTGGACCTGCGGATCCTGCGGTCACATCACCGTTTCGGAAACAGATCCCGACTGTTGCGAAAACTGCGGCTCAACCACAATCATCCAGGACGAGGACGTACTGGACACCTGGTTCAGCAGCGCGTTATGGCCCTTTTCCACACTGGGCTGGCCTGACAGGACACCCGAGCTTTCGCACTATTACCCTACAAGCCTTCTCGTTACAGGCTTCGACATCATTTTCTTCTGGGTTGCAAGGATGATCATGATGGGTCTTCACTTCATGGATGAAGTCCCCTTCAGGGACACCTATATCCACGCCCTCGTAAGGGACGAATCCGGGCAAAAGATGAGCAAATCCAAGGGAAACGTCATCGATCCACTGGATATCATCGAACAGTACGGAGCCGATGCATTACGGCTCACCCTTGCCGCGCTGACCGTCCAGGGAAGGGATATCCTTCTCAGCACGAACAGGATCGAGACCTACCGTTTCTTCCTGAACAAACTCTGGAACGCAAGCAAACTCGCGCTTTCCTCGATTGAAGGAAAATCAAGGAACAGGGAAATAATCGAGAATGGCCTGAGGCTCCACGACCGATGGATCCTTGAGCGCACGGACGCGGTCATCGCCGAGACCACCCGTTTCCTTGACGGCTACTATTTCGGTGAAGCGGCAAAACTCCTGTATGACTTCGTCTGGGCCGAACTCTGCGATTGGTACCTGGAGATGGCCAAACCCGCCCTAAAGGGAGATGAAGGCCCCAGCCGGAAGGCGGCTACACAGGCCGTCCTTTGCCGAGTCTTCGAATCCGTCCTTAAGCTCCTGCACCCCTTTATCCCCTTCCTGACCGAAGAACTCTGGCGGGCTTTCGGTTTCTCGGAAAAATCGCTTGAAGAGTCGTCATGGCCTGCTCCTTTGAGAAACGAAGCCCTTCCTTCCTGCGTCGAAGAAATGAGTGCTTTCCAGCAAGCGGTTCGAGCTATCCGCAACCTGAGGGCCGAGGCCCACCTTGCTCCCCAGAAACAGGCCCCTGTCGTTAGGGCTTCCCTGGGTAAAGAGGTTGAACCCCTTTTCAGTGAAAACGGGGACATTCTTCGCCTCCTTTGCCGTCTCGAAAAATTCGAGATGACGGGGGCGGGCACTCCCCCCCCGGGAAAGAGCCTGAGCGCTGTCCTGCCCCAGGGGTCTTTCTACCTTGAAGTGGAGGGGCTGATCGACATCGCGTCAGAGGTGGACCGGCTAAGGCAAGAGATGGCAAGGCTGGAATCCGACCTCGCCAAATCAAGGGGAAAACTCGGGAATGCCCGTTTCGTGGAAAACGCGCCGCAAGAAGTCGTCGAAAAGGAACGGGACAGGCTTCGCGAAAGCGAAGCCCGGATCCTGAGGATTCAAGAGAACATCAGGAGCCTCGGCAGCGGTGACTGAGAATCCAACCGACACTTTCGCACGGGAGAAAGATCGATTTGACCAAATTGAAGGACGGATTCTGGGAGCCGCTTCCCCCGGAATCCGTCCGGGCCTTTCACGGATGGCCCGCCTTTGCCGGGCGCTGGGACACCCTGAGAGGACCTTCGCGGCCATCCACGTCCTTGGCACGAACGGCAAGGGATCCGTTTGCGCGGCCCTGGATTCGATCCTGAGGGAATCCGGCTACCGGACCGCCCGCTACACCAGTCCCCATTTGGACCATATCGGGGAAAGGCTGACCTTTGACGGTAAAACCCTTGACCCGAAAGCCTGGGAAGAGGCCCTTGCTCGTGTCCTGGCAGCGATCCGGAACGATCCGCTTCTCTGCGAGGATCCCCCTTCGGTGTTCGAGATCCTGACCGCGTTGGCTTTCCTGCTGATATCTCGAGGCGAAAGGGATATCGCGATCATCGAAGCCGGGCTTGGCGGCAGGCTTGACGCGACAAATCTCCTTGGAGACGTCCGTATGACCGTCCTGACCCCCATCGGGCTCGACCACCAGGACATCCTGGGCCTGGGCATCGAGAGGATCGCACTGGAAAAGATTTCAGCCATGCGTCCAGGGGTGGAAATCGTCGGCCCGGAACTAGACGGATCACTTTCCGATCTCGTCGAAAGCAGGGCAAAGCGTTTGGGCAACCTTTTTTCAGCCCTTGGCCGGGACGCGTTCCTCGAATCCAGTGTTTCGGGCCTTCAAGGCTCTACGTTCAACCTTTCACGACCCGGTCAACCGCCGATTCGACTAACGACGCCTCTTCTCGGAAACCACCAGGTTGGCAATGCCGGGCTCGCAGCCCTGGCCTGCCTGCGATTGTCGTCCCGATGGCCAAGGATAACCATGGAGAGCATAGGCCGCGGGCTCGAAAAGACATCCTGGCCCGGACGGCTTGAAAGAATCCCTCTGGATCCCCCCGTGCTGCTGGACGGGGCCCACAACCCCCACGGGGCGGAAGCTCTTTCAAGGGCGCTTCGCGGCCTTTGGCCGAATGTCCGCCCAAACATCGTCATGGCCGTCATGAAGGACAAGGATATTGACGGAATCCTGGAAGCGCTCTCAAAGATCGGTGGGGGCGGGCTTTTCTGCACCGAAATACAGGGACTTGATCGCTGCAAGGAGGCCGCCGGGCTCGCAGCCGAGGCCATCGCGCTTCCATGGCCGGGGCCGGTAAAAGCAATCCCGGATCCGGGCGAAGCCTTGACTGAGGCCATGAGAGAAGCTCCCCTTGTCGTTTGCACCGGGAGCCTCTATTTCATCGGGAGTATCCGGCGTCTTCTGCTGGAAAGGGTTCGAGGTTGAAGGATGAGCTTTTCGCCACCCCTTACAGTCAAGGGACAAACCATCCAGAGGATCACCCCGCCTGGTGAACTCCAGGGATTCCTTGAAGCGACGTTTTTCCTAAGGGGAGAGTTGATGGACCGCGCAAAAGGGGATCCTGAAAAAGCCTGGAAGGAGATTGGCGGGCCGTCAACCGGCCTGTCCCTGATTGCCCCCGTTCAGGTCCACGGGACAGCCGTCCTTGAGGAGAAAAGGATGTGGGCCCTTCCTCAAAGGCCAAAAGCGGACGGGATACTCCTCGATGGGGGAGAATGCGCTGGAAGCCTTCGTTTCGCGGATTGCCTGCCATTGTTGCTTGCTTCTCCCGTCCCCCGCCCCTGGGCGCTCATGATCCACGCCGGTTTTGAGGGAACGGCGAAAGGTATCGTGAAAGACTCCCTGGATTTCCTTCGGTCACGGTTCCCCACGGCGGACCTGAAAAGAACCTATGCATGGATCGGGCCCGGGATCGGGCCGTGCTGCTACACGAGGAAGAAAGACGGGGACCCGAAAACCGGGCTTGGGCTTTCCAGGCTGCCGCGGGAAAGTTGGACAGACCTTGGGGAAAAAATCCGTTTCGATGTTCCCCAAGCCCTCAGGTTGCAGCTCCTTCGTTCTGGATTGGAAGAGGAGCGCATCTTCAGGCACGGGCTTTGCTCCTCCTGCCACCCGGGCGAACTGTATTCCTACCGTTCCGGGGATAGGGAATCGAGAACTTTCTTTGTTGTGAGGGCCGGATCGAAAGTCCACAACTTCAGGCCGTGGTGGGAGAATATATAGGAAAGAATAATCCCAGGAATCCGGGGAGTGATTCGATGGAGCCCGTAAAAGTAGGCGTGATCGGCGTCGGCCATCTTGGTCACCATCATGCGAGGGTGTATACGGAACTTTTTGGCACCCAGCTGGTGGGTGTCGTCGATCTTGACGAAGAGCGAGCAGCCTCGGTCGGTGAAGGATTGGGTGTTCCTTTCTTCTCGAACCTCGACCGTTTTTTTGACACGGCAAGACCGGATGCGGTCAGTGTCGTCGTTCCTACGGTCCAGCACTACGAAATTGCCAGGCAGGCCCTCGAGAGGGGGCTTCACGTCCTCATCGAGAAACCCGTTACGACAACAGTCCTGGAAGCCGAAGAGCTGCTCAGGCTTGCCGCACGGAAAAACCTAGTCCTCCAGGTGGGGCACATCGAAAGATTCAACAGCGCCGTCCAGTACCTCAGCAACGTTGTCCGGGACCCCATCTTCCTGCAATCCAGCCGTCTAGGACCATTTTCGAACCGCATTTCCGATGTCGGCGTGGTCCTGGACCTCATGATCCATGACATCGACATCATCCTCTCCCTGGTTCGTGCCGATATCGTCAACATCAATGCCATGGGCAGGTGCATCCATACCAATCACGAAGACGTCGCCTCGGCACAGGTGGAATTTTCCAACGGCACGATGGCGCACATCCTTGTCAGCCGGGTCTCGGAACGCCGGCTCAGGCAGCTCGAGATCATGGAACCAGAGAGGTACCTGAATATTGACTACCAGGCCCAGGAAGTTTCGATTCACCGTTGCCTGAACCAGCAGGGCAGCGGTTTGGTGGAAGTCATAGAACACCCCGTTTTCCCCAAGAGGGAACCCCTCAAGCTTGAACTTCACCATTTCGTTTCCTGCGTCAAGGAAGGGCGCCAGCCCCTCGTCGGGATAATGGACGGAAAACGGGCCCTGGAAGTCGCCATTTCCGTTCTACGCCAGATCCACTTGCCGAAAGCGCCCGAAATAAGGGAAAGTTCGCAAGGATGAGGTTTTCCTGCTCTTTCCACTATCGATTCCTCAGGGGGTAGGCCTTTAAGCCTTCCCCTCTTTTTTTTCTGCTATGATTCCGTTGGTTCAATTCTTTCGACAGCGGGTAGGTGAAGATTTTGTCCGGAGTCAACTTGCAAGCCCTGATCGCGCTTGTCTGTTTCCTGCTTTGCCTCCTCATCGCCAGGGCCGTGATGAACATCAAGAGAGGCAAATGGCCCGGAGGGGAAATGTGGGTGATCTATCTCAGGACTTTGCTCGGCTTCCTTTTCGCGGCCGCAATCACCCTTGCCTTTTACTCATTTGCCGGGATCGACATCCTGCATCGTTGAAACCAGCGCCTTGAGTTTGCACTTTTTCCCAAATTGTTTGAGGTTTGACCCTGTGGCAGCTAACTCCTATTATTCTCCTGACGCATTCATCACTCAATTCTGATTTCACCAGCCGGAGGGGACGGAGCACATGTCGGAGAGCAAGTCTGCGGGATACGCGGAGGGACAG
>DAIMJI010000030.1:0-11304 GCA_036722335.1 Synergistales bacterium
ATTCGGACATTCGAACGACATCACAACAGCGCAAGGGGGTCGGAGAGCATGGAAATCCTCAAGGTCTCGGCTAGTTCGCAACCCAAGTCCGTTGCGGGGGCCATGGCCGCGGTGCTGCGCGAAAAGGGGGCCGTGGAAGTCCAGGCTGTGGGCGCGGGGGCCGTGAACCAGGCCGTAAAGTCGATCGCCATCGCGAGAGGCTATGTTGCCCCGAACGGGATCGATATGATCTGCATACCGGCTTTTGCCAAAATCGAAATCGACGGGGAGGAAAGAACAGCAATCAAGTTCCAGCTCGAAGCGCGATAGTTTCACCTCTCCCGGGAAACAACGCCGTTCGGCGGCTCTCACTCCGCGAGGAGCGAGGCCGCTTTTTTTGCGAGGCAGGTGAATTTTCTCCCTTTCGGGTAAAATACTCGTCACGAACTTAATATCAGCAGGAGGTCAAAGCGGATGGAAAACATAAAGGCTCCTCGCGGCGTGAGAGACATACTCCCCGAAGAATCCTGGAAATGGGCTTTCATATTCGAAACGACACGCAAGATTGCAGCCGATTTCGGATATCGGGAGGTTCACCTCCCGATATTCGAACAGACAGAGCTCTTCTCGAGGGGTATCGGGGAGACCACCGACGTCGTTGAGAAGGAGATGTACACCTTTTCCGACCGATCCGGCAGGAGCCTGACGCTCCGTCCCGAAGCGACCGCTTCCATGGTTCGCGCCTACCTGGAACACTCGATGGCGAAAGGACCGCAACCCTCGAAGCTTTGGTGCGCCGGGCCCATGATGCGTTACGAGAGACCCCAGAAGGGCCGCTACCGGCAATTCTGGCAGCTTGATTTCGAAGCGATCGGCTCTTCCAGCCCGCTCGTTGACGTAGAGGTCATCGCCCTATCCCTGGAAATCTTCAGGAGGCTCGGGCTTTCCAACCTTGAAGTCCTGGTGAACTCGGTGGGGTGTCCCGCCTGCAGGCCGGTTTATCGTGCCGCCCTTCAGGAATACCTGGGGAAGCATTTCGAGACGTTGTGCCCGACCTGCCAGGGGCGTTTTGACCGGAACCCGCTGAGAATCCTTGACTGCAAGGTCGAGTCGTGCAAGGAGATAACCGATGGAGCCCCGGATGTCCGGGATCATCTTTGCGGTGAGTGCCGGGAACATTTCGAGGATGTCCTGCAGGGACTCGAACTCATCGGAGCGAAGTTCCGGATTGACAAGCGACTCGTCAGGGGACTGGATTACTACACGAAGACGGCATACGAGGTCCTGTCGGGTGACCTCGGTGCCCAGAACGCGGTTTGCGGTGGAGGGAGATATGACAACCTGGCCGAGGCAATAGGCGGACCTCACACCCCGGGAGTCGGTTTCGCGGCCGGCCTGGACAGGATCGTCCTGACGATGGAACAGCAGGGCCGCGATTTCGGGAACGAGCCCGCCGTCTTTGTCACCGTGGTCGTTGCGGATGAAAATGCGCGCGATGAGGGACTGCGCCTCCTTTACGAACTGAGGAAGTCAGGGGTTCCCTCGGAGATGGACTATTCCGGGAAGGGCGTTAAGGCCCAGATGAAAGCGGCCGGAGCATCCAGGTCGGCTTTCGTTTGCCTTCTCGGATCGAACGAAGTTGAAAAGGGTGTTGTCGCGGTTAAGGAAATGGAAACCGGAACCCAGGCGGAGATTGAACGTGACAAGGTCGTATCCGGTCTCGCCGCCAAGGCCTGTTCCAGGTTAGCTTGAGTCCTGCGTGGGAAGGGAGTCTTGAAGCGGTGAGTGTCCGGTATTTCGACGATTCATGGAAAAAGACGGTTTATTGCGGAAAGGTTTGCTCCAGCCAGGAAGGACAGCCGGTTGTCTTGAACGGCTGGCTCAGGAAGCGGCGCGACCTCGGCGGGATCATTTTCCTCGAACTGTGGGACCATACGGGAACGGTCCAGGTGGTTTTCAACCCTGAGGGGACCCCGGATGTCCATGAAAGGGCAAAGGACCTGAGGAGCGAATACGTCATTTCCGTAAAAGGCACGATGAGACGAAGGCCCGCGGGGACAGAGAATCCAGGGCTCCCGACGGGAGAATGGGAAGTCCTTGCGGAAGACCTTCTCGTGCTTTCTCCCTCTTCGCCTCTCCCCTTCGAGATGGGGGAGGTGGACCGGGTTGACGAGAACCTGCGCCTGAAATACCGCTACCTGGACCTGAGAAGGCCGAGGATGCAGGAGAACCTGCGCATCAGGGCGCGCGCGGCGTCCTTTACCCGGAGTTTCCTGGGCCGGCACGGCTTCCTCGAAGTCGAAACGCCGATCCTCACGAAATCGACCCCCGAGGGGGCGAGAGACTACCTTGTCCCAAGCCGCGTAAACCAGGGCGAGTTCTACGCACTGCCGCAATCGCCCCAGCTTTTCAAGCAAATCCTGATGGTGAGCGGTTGTGACCGGTATTTCCAGATCGCCAAGTGTTTCAGGGACGAAGACCTGCGGGCCGACAGGCAACCCGAATTCACCCAGGTTGATCTCGAGATGAGTTTCATTACGGAAACAGACATCATCAACCTGCTCGAAGCCTATGTGAAGGGCCTTTTCTCCGAGATTCTTTCGGAGGGGATCGAAACCCCGTTTCTCCAGCTGACCTGGAAGGAAGCCATGGAAAAATACGGAAGCGACAAGCCTGACCTCCGGATTCCCATGGAGATCTGCGATCTCGACAGGATCTTTGCAAACTCGGGGTTTGAGCCTTTCCGCAAGATACTGGAAGAAGGCGGAGCCGTGCGCGGGCTGAGAGTGCCGGGTGGCGCCTCTTTTTCGAGGAAGGATCTTTCGGAGTGGGAAGAGAGGGCCAAGGCGCTTGGAGGCAAGGGGCTGGCCTCTTTCCAGCTCAAGGGGGGCGAATTGAAGGGACCGCTCGCCAAGACGCTCGACGACGAGGGGAAGGGTGGACTTATCGGCTCCTCGTGGTTACAGGAAGGCGATGTCCTTTTCGTTGCTGCCGGAGATTGGCTCCAGACCTGCTCGATGCTGGGGACGCTGAGGCTGGAAATCGCCTCCCGACTGGAACTTGTCGACCGTTCGGCATGGTCTTTCCTCTGGGTCAGGGATTTCCCGCTCCTGGAATGGGACGACGAAGAAAAACGATGGTCCGCCATGCACCATCCCTTCACTGCGCCGCACCCGGAGGACCTTGACCTGCTGGAGAAGGATCCGGGGCGCGTCCGTTCCAGGGCTTACGACCTTGTCCTCAACGGGAGCGAGATCGGGGGAGGCTCGATACGGATCCATGAACCGGCAGTGCAGGAAAAGGTATTTGGAGTCATGTCTTTCACACAGGAACAGGCCAGGGAACGGTTTGGCTTCCTGCTTGATGCGCTCAGCTACGGGACCCCTCCCCACGGAGGCCTGGCAATCGGTTTCGACAGGCTTGTGGCCCTTCTTTGCGGATGCCGCTCGATTCGGGAGGTCATGGCCTTTCCCAAGACCGCAAAGGCCCAGTGTCTCATGTCGGGAGCCCCGTCAGAGGTGGATGAGAAGCAGCTCAAGGAACTTGGGGTCTGCGTCGAAGAGGGGGAAGAAAGGGCTTGAAGCCGCTCAGTGGCCGGGGCATCATGGAAGGTTTTGCCTTCTGGCCTTGGCGCTACCGGCTTGAACTCGATCCCGAATCCGGGCAGTTTCACGGTGAACTTGCGGTTGAAGGCTGGGAAGAAGCAAGGGCAATGGCCGACTGGGCGGAGGCGCACCGCATGGGGGCGACTCGGCTCGTGCTGAAAACCAGCGGCTGCGAACTCGATTTGAGGATACTGGGAGTCAGGGTCCACGAATCGGGACATTATAGTGAAACGGATGTGCAGGTCGAGGGGAGGTTGAGTCAATGTCCGTGATCCGCTACATGGGACACTCGGTTTTCCACCTCAGTGCCACAGGGCTGGAAGGGCTGATCGACCCGTTCCTCCGGGGCAACAGCCAGGCCTGTGCGGGGCCTGGCGACTTCGAATCCCTGACCCATATTTTTGTCACTCATGGCCATGGGGATCATCTTGGGGACACGGTCGAGATCGGGCAGAAAACAGGGGCAACGGTGGTGGCGAACGCGGAGATCTGCCGTTTCCTTTCAGGGAAGGGCCTGAAAACCCGCCCCATGTACGTTGGCGGTTGGGTTTCCTTCCCCTTTGGCAGGGTCAAGTTCGTTCCGGCTGTCCATGGGTCCGGGATCACCGAAGCGGGCGTGACGATTTATGGCGGTGTAGCCGTGGGGATCGTCATCGAAATCGGGGGTTTCAGGATCTATCATGCAGGGGATACCGGGTTGACGGCTGACATGGGATTGCTCGAAGCCCTGAAAATCGACCTGGCCCTGCTGCCCATAGGGGGCTGCTACGTCATGGATATCGCCGATGCCCAGAGGGCGGTTGAACTGGTCAGGCCACGCAAGGTCGTCCCGATGCATTACGGAACCTTTCCGGGGATCGAGGCCGATCCCGGGGAATTCCTGGCCGCTTTGCCAAGCTGGGTAGAAGGGATTCTCCTAAGTCCGGGCGAAAGGGTGTCATTTTAAGTGTGGCTGAGCCGAGAGGAGGAACTAAGGCAATGAGCGGTTCCAGGAAAAAGTTGTCCGTCCTGTTGTCTTTGCTGATGGCAGCCGGGATCCTCCTGGCAGGCCCTGAAGCCGGATGCGCCAGCCAGGTCAAGCTGACTGCGGATACCCTGACGTTCGACCCGGAAACCCGACTGGTCAGGGCTGAGGGAAATGTCAGGCTTGAGAGGCAGGGGCTGGAGCTTTCCGCCGGGTCCGCGGAAGGGGATACAGGAGGTGACCGCTTCCGGGCATGGAGCTCGGTCAAGGCGAGGTGGAGCGGACAAAAGATCGACCTCTCGGCGGACGAAGTGACACTCTTTGACAGGTTGCCCCAGAAAATAACGGCTGCAGGCCG
Organism: Synergistales bacterium; assembly: GCA_036722335.1. Taxonomy (GTDB): domain Bacteria; phylum Synergistota; class Synergistia; order Synergistales; family 79-D21; genus 79-D21. Next base: position 4,907 of record DAIMJI010000030.1, read on the forward strand.
GGTCTTACTGACCCGTCCCGGCGAAAAACTGGCGGCTTCGTCCCTCGAATGGATTTTTGGGCAAACCCCGGAATACGTCGCAAGGGGGGGCGTGACGGCGGAAATGCCGGGAAGGGTTCTAGAAGCCGGGGAAGCGGGCCGCAAGGGGGATCTCCTCTGGGCTTCACAGGTGAAACGTTTCGAGGACCGGCGGGAAAAGATTTCCCTGCGGGCTGGCAGGATAGAGGCCCGCGCGGAAGGTGAAGGGCTTCGCGAGTTGGCGGCGAGTGGCGAGGTTTCGGCTGTCCTGGAGGGCGAAAACGGGATCCCCGTCACTTTGAAAGGTGACCGGCTCCTTTACTCGAAGGCAAAGGGGACCGTGGCCCTTGTGGGGAACGCCGAGGCCTTCCAGGCGGGGCGTAACGTCCGTTCGGAAACCATTCTTTACGACATCGCGTCAAGGAGGATCGAGGCCCAGGGAAGGCCTCAACTCATTTTCACTCCAGGCAAGGAGAGTAAGTCGCCTTGAAGGCTTCCCACGTCCTCAGGGCTGTTTCCCTGGAAAAGTCCTACAAGGGTAGGGAAGTTGTCAGCTCGGTTTCCATAGAGGTCCGCCAGGGTGAGATCGTAGGTCTTCTGGGGCCGAACGGTGCGGGAAAGACGACGACCTTTTACATGATCGTAGGCCTAGTCAAGCCCGATGCGGGCTCCATTCTCATCGACGACAGGGATATAACGGGGCTGCCGATGTTCCGCCGGGCCAGGATGGGGGTCGGCTACCTTCAACAGGAACCCTCGGTTTTCAGGAATCTTACGGTACGCGAAAACCTCGAACTGGTCCTCCAGGAACTCGAAAAAACCCCTCTGGAAAGGCAAAGGATGGTCGATCACCTGGTAGCGGAATTCGGGATCGACCGGATTGTCGATACTCCTGGTTATGCTTTGAGCGGAGGCGAGAGGAGGCGCGTCGAACTGGCGCGCTGCCTTGCGGCGATGCCTGAATTCCTCCTGTTGGACGAGCCCTTTAGCGGGATTGATCCCATCGCGGTGTTCGATATCCAGCAGATGATCCTCGGCTTGCGGGGAAAGGGGTACGGGATCCTTCTCACCGACCATAACGTCAGGGATACCCTTGCCATTACGGATCGGGCCGCGATACTCCACCAGGGAAAGATCATGGTCGAAGGGGCGCCAAGGGAAGTCGCGGAAAGCGAGGTCGCACGGAAATACTACCTGGGGGACCGGTTCACGCTATAGGTCGGCCAGCTTGGGGATATGGATCCAGGAGCCGTCCAGCAAGGCTTCTGCCAAATCCCGTACCCCGGATTCCACCTCGGGGCTCAGGGACAGGGAAAACTCCGTATCCTTAGGCTCGATGCCGATGACGAAAACCCGTTCAGGCGGAAAAACCTCCCTGATGATCTCTCCCAGGGGGAGGCCGTGAGTTGTTTCCGTAAAACCGTCCAGGCAATCGAATTCCAATATCCTGATCGTGCCGGGGATCGATCCCATCAAGCAGGCATCGAGGATAACAAGTTTATCAGGCGGATTCCTGCGTAGAGGAGCCGCGAAGTTTTCCGGAACGGCTTCGCAAAGGACGATTTCAAGATGCGGCACCGGTTTTTCCTGGAGGATTTCCCCGCACCGAACCGCGGCACCGTCGTCTCCGCGAAGAGGGTTCCCGAGACACCAGACTGTCGTGCGTTTCTCCCCCATGGGGAACTCTCCTTTCAACCTGAATTTCAGGAGGTCCTGTGATGGCCGCTCCCTTGAGCAAGATGGTTCGCCATGCCATGAGAATGATGGTCGGAACCTTCACGAGCAGGATCCTTGGGCTTTTGAGGGAGATCATCACTGCAGCCCTGTTTGGCGCGACTCGCCAGCTGGACGCTTTCCTCGTGGCCTACACGCTTGCGAACCTTTCGCGGCAGCTGCTTGCAGAAGGGGCACTTTCGGCTGCTTTCGTTCCCGTCTTTTCGCGCGTCATGGCGGAAGAGGGGAAAGAGAAGGCCGCGCGACTCGCAAGGCAGATGACCACGGTCCTGTTGCTGGCGGGCGGAGGGACGATCCTGCTTGGGTTGCTGGGAGCGCCGCTCCTCGTAGGCTTGATGGCGCCCGGCTTTTCGGGAGAGCAGGCCGGGCTCGCGGTCGTCCTGACCCGCTTCATGTTTCCCTTCCTGCTACTGGTTTCCCTTGCGGCTCTCGCCATGGGGGTTCTCAACACCATGGACAGCTACTTCATACCCGCGGTAGCCCCCGCGCTGAGCAACCTGCTTTACATAGCGCTTCTGGCCATTCTAGCACCTCGCCTGGGGATCTGGGCCCTGCCGGTTGCGGTTCTTGTCGGTGGCACGGCCCAGATGCTTCTCCAGTGGTGGAGGGCCAGCGTCCTCGGTATGAAGCTCGTGCCTACAAGGCCGGATTGGGGAGATCCCGAACTCAGGAAAGTCATCTGCCTCTTCTTCCCTTACATGGCGGGATTGTCTCTGAACCAGGTGAACCCGGTGATCAGCCGCATGGTGGGGTCCTTCCTCGAGGGGGGGACCATCTCGGTCCTGAGTTACGCGGACCGCGTCATCCAGCTTCCCTTGGGACTTTTTGTCATCGCGATTTCCCAGGCCGTCCTGCCGATGCTGTCGAGATTGGGGACTGATGAAACGGTAGGATTTGCCCTGATGGTAAGGGATGCCCTTCGTTTCACGCTTTTCGTGATCCTGCCCGTTGTCGTCGGGATGACATTGCTGGCAAGGCCGATCGTCCACGTCCTCTTCGTCAGGGGAGCATTCAACGACTGGGCATGGGGAGCGACAAGCAGGGCCTTGGCGCTCTACGCCCTGGGGCTTCCGGGGATGGCCTGTTCAACCGTTGTGATGAGGGGGCTCTACGCGAGGCGCCTGCCCAGGGAGGCCCTGAAGGTTACTGGGGGGACGGTATTGCTCAACCTGGTCTTCAGCGTGGTCCTCGTCCGCTTCTTTTCCTATGCGGGGCTCGCCCTGGCTTCTTCCCTTGCTTTTACGGGAGGGGCTCTCATGGGTTTATGGAGGCTCAAGCGCCATCTCCAGCAGCCTATCCGGGTTCTTGAGCCGGCCTGGCTGGTTTCACATGGAGGGGCCCTTGCAGTCATGGCCGGGGTGATCCTTGGGGCAAGCGCTTTTTTACCTTACAATCCCGCGGCCGGGCTTTGGGGTAAACTTGCCTGGGTTCTCGCCGGCGTAACAACCGGGGCAGCGGTATATGGCCTGGTGTCCTGGAAGATGGGATGCCCGGAATGGAAATGGGTTTTTGGGGCCCTTGCAAAGGAGGATAGAGCAGCTTGAATGAAGCGGTAAAAACTGAGGGAAAACCGGCGGCCGTTGTTTCGAGAGGGCTGCTGGCAGGTCATTTCAGGGTCTTTGCGGTGAAGGCTGACCGTCTCGTCGAGGAATCGATGCACCGGCAGAAATTGAGTCCGGTCGCGGCGGCGGCGCTTGGCCGCCTCATGATGGCCGGAATGATGATGGCTCTCGACATCAAGCTGAAAAAAACACGAATTACACTCAAGATCGATGGGGGAGGCCCTCTGGGGCTCGTTGTCGCCGATGCGGAGCCCTCGGGTCGGGTTAGAGGCTACGTGACCCACCCGGAAGTGGATTTGCCCCCCACAGCGGCCGGAAAGCTGGACGTATCGGCTGGGGTGGGAAACAAGGGGACTCTTAGCGTTTTCAGGGACGTCCGGATGAAAGAACCGGTATCGAGCCAAGTCCCTCTCCTCTCCGGAGAGGTCGCCGAGGATATCGCCCATTACTATAGGCTCTCCGAACAGACCGCGACAGCCGTGGGGCTCGGGGTTCTCGCTTCCCCCGGGCGGGTCGTTTCCGCGGGAGGATACATGGTCCAGGTGCTTCCGGGAGCCCCTGAGTCCCTGATCGGGATGATCGAAGAGAGGATCGGGCACACTCCCTCCGTAAGCCGTCTCATGGAGGCTCACCCGAATGCCCGGAGCGCGGTTGAAACGCTTTTCCCGGGATTGGCAACCGAGTGGTTCGAGGATGTCGAATTCACGCTTTCCTGCCGCTGCAGCCGGGACCTGGCAAGGGCATTGCTGGAGGAATCCCTGGGGAATGAGCGGCAGGAAGGAACGATGGAAGTGCGATGCCATTTCTGCGGAACGTCATACCTTTTCCCGGAAGGGGACCTTTCCGGGACAGGCCTTGGGACAACCGTTCCGGCAGAAGGCAACAAGGGGGAATGAAGCGGATGAAACGAGTGACCCTGTTATCCCTGTTGTTCCTGTTCCTGGTTATTGGCGGTACAAGGGAAGGCGCAGCATCAAGCCAGCCGAAGAGCCTGGACGATCTCCTGGCGGAAAGATCGGCTAGTGTCTGGATCGATGGACAGGTGCTGGGCGACCTTGTCCTGGGAGCCAAGGCGAGGCTGACCTTCGTTTACGTGGATCCTGTCCTCGCATCCTCCGCAAGGGCGGACTCGGCTTCCCCGGAGTGGCTGGTCTGGCATTCGAGGCATGTCGGGGAAAAATACCTCAAGGGAAAGGGACTCTTCGTCCTCAGGTTTGAAACCTTTACCCCATGGGAGCTGGTTCCGGGAAATCTTGCCGTGGGGACCTATGTCGTTTCTTCTGAAGATATCCTTTCCAAAAAGGAGTACACCCCGAGCGGCGAGTTGCCGGCCGATTTCACGGGAACTCTTCCCTTTTCGGTACCCAGGACCGTGTTGAAACCTGGCACCGATGTCCTTCTTGGCTACGGCAAGGAGACGGTGAAATGGAAAGTTCCGGCCAAGTGAGCGAGGTGCATGCCTACCGTTGCGCTTCCTGTGGCCATCGTTTCGGCTCCGCGAGTTTCGCCAGCCGGTGCCCCGAGTGCCGTGGAAAGGTCCTGCTGCACGAAGGGGGTCCCAGGAGGCGTTCGAAGAACTGCAGTTGCGGCGGATCATGCGGAGGTTGCAAGGGATGCGGGGGACATTGAAGAGAGAGGGCTTTCTGACCCTGGGTATAGAAAGCAGCTGTGACGATACCGGGGTGGCGGTTCTCGAAGGGCCGTCCCAGGTAAGGTCATCCCTGATCTCGAGCCAGATCGAGCTCCATGCTCCATATGGAGGAGTCGTGCCTGAACTTGCGTCCCGGGACCACCAGGAACGGATACTCCCGCTCGTCTTTTCCGCTCTTGCTGAAGCGGAGGTCAAGGATCCGCGCCGTGAAATCGGGCTCGTCGGGGTCACGGCGGGGCCGGGGCTAATGGGATCCCTCCTGGTTGGTGTCATGACCGCCAAGGCCCTGGCGCAGGCATGGAAACTGCCTCTTCTTGGAGTGAACCATCTTGAAGGGCACCTGTTTGCGAATGTGATCCATTCCCCGGAACTTGCCCCGCCTTTCCTGACCCTCCTGGTATCCGGCGGGCACACGGAAATCATTTTGGTCAGGGCTTTCGGTGATTACAAGGTCCTCGGGTGCACGAGGGATGACGCGGCAGGGGAGGCCTATGACAAGCTGGCGAAGGTCCTGGGTCTTGGATACCCGGGAGGGCCCGCTGTGGACAGGCTGGCAGGGCTGGGCGATCCCGGGGCGTTTTCGCTCCCTGTCCCCATGGCGGACTCCCCGAATGTTGAATTCAGTTTCAGCGGCCTTAAAACGGCGGTCCTGACGCTCCTGCGAAAGCTGAAAGACCAGGACCGGATTCCTTTGGAGGACGTTTGCGCCTCTTTCCAGAAGGCTGTCATCGCCGCACTGCTCTCAAAGGTCGACCTTGCTGTCCGCATGACGGGCGTCGCAAAGGTTGCCATTTCCGGAGGGGTGGCGGCGAACAGCGGCCTTAGGAGGGCCTTGCTCGAAAGGAAGGATTGGCAGGTCTACCTGCCACCGGCAAGGCTTTGCACGGATAACGCGGCAATGATTGCGGCGGCTGCCTATAACGGCTTCTGGAGGGGGCGGAGAAGCGGGCTCGACCTTTCACCGGATCCTTCCCTGCAACTCATTTCGGATTGAAAATGAAGAAAAAAACAGAAAAACAGGTACATAGGGGGAAAAAAGACGCTATTTCTCTCCTATAGCCTGAGGCTGCGTTTGAGGGAATGGAGGTCGCCCCCTACACTTTTCTCCGAGAAATTAGCACTCGCTAGAGACGAGTGCTAATACCATAAAACCAAATTGCAGGAGGGATGTTCCATGCAGTTGAAGCCTCTGGCGGATCGCATCGTCGTCAAGGTCCTGACCCAGGAAGAAAAGACCCGCGGCGGGATCCTGCTCCCTGATACGGCGAAGGAAAAGCCCCAGGAAGCAAAGGTTATGGCTGTCGGCTCGGGCAAGGTCCTGGAGAACGGCCAGAAACTCGCGCCCGAAGTCAAGGTCGGAGACCGCGTTATCTTCGGAAAGTATTCCGGCACCGAAGTGAAGGTCGAAGGCGAAGAATACCTGATCCTGAGCG
>DAIMJI010000031.1:0-11256 GCA_036722335.1 Synergistales bacterium
GAGAATACCGCTGGACCGCCTGCTGTGCGAGACGGATTCTCCCTATTTGGCGCCCCAGCCCTGGAGGGGGAAAGCCAACCAGCCGGCCTATGTTGCGGCCGTGTATGAAACGATCGCGGCCGTGCGGGGGATTCCGGTGGAAAAACTCGCGGAGGCCGTCTGGCAGAATGCGGCCAGGCTTTTCAAGTGGGGGGAAGGAAATGTTTGAATTCCGCCTGGATGCCCTTTGCCCGGTAACCGGCGCCAGGGCAGGTAGCCTGACGACTCCTCACGGGGTAATCGAAACGCCGGTTTTCATGCCTGTCGGGACCCAGGCAACGGTTAAAGCCATGACTCCCGGCGAATTGTCAGGCATGGGAGCGAAAATCATCCTTTCGAACACCTACCACCTATACCTTAGGCCCGGGTCCGAACTGATCAGGGAGGCCGGCGGCCTGCATCGCTTCATGGACTGGGAAGGTGCCATCCTGACCGACAGCGGGGGATTCCAGGTTTTTTCGCTTTCAGACCTTCGGAAGGTGACGGACGAGGGGGTGACCTTCCGTTCACACCTGGATGGTTCCCAGCATTTCATGACCCCTGAGCTGGCGGTTCACGTGCAGGAAGACCTCGGAAGCGATATCGCGATGTGTTTTGACGAATGCGTGCCTTACCCTTCAAGCGAGAAATCCTCGCTGGAGGCGGTGGTCCGGACGAGCCGATGGGCGCAGAGGTGCAAGGCGGTCCACAGCCGGAAGGACCAGGCCCTTTTCGGAATAGTCCAGGGATCGGTTTTCGAGAACCTCCGCAGAAGGTCGGCGGAGAGTCTCATGGGGATCGGGTTCGATGGTTACGCAATCGGAGGATTGTCCGTGGGAGAGCCCCATTCGGAAATGTACAGGATCCTCGATGCGCTAAACCCGTTGTTGCCCTGTGACCGCCCTCGGTACCTGATGGGGGTCGGATTGCCCTCGAATCTTGTCGAAGGAGTGGCAAGAGGCGTCGACATGTTCGACTGCGTGCTGCCGACCAGAACGGGAAGGAACGGCACCGTTTTCTTTTCCGGCGGCCGTCTCAACCTCAAGAACGCGGCTTTCGCACGCGATTTCACTCCAATCGACCCGAACTGCGACTGCATGGTCTGCCGACGTTTTACACGCGCCTACCTGAGGCACCTTTACAAGGCCGGCGAAATCCTGGCCGCGAGACTTTGTTCCTGGCACAACCTTCACTTCCTGGTCAACCTTATGAGGGAGGCCAGGTTGTCGATCATCGAGGGGCGCTTCCCTGAATTCAGGGCGGCGTTCCTGTCGAAGTTCGGGGAAGGCAGGCCGAGCGCATGACCGCAATGATCGTCGATGTCAGGGAAAACCCGGGGGATGCATTGCGCAAAGCCGCCACGCTCCTAAGGGAAGGCAGTCTCGTGGCTTTCCCCACGGAGACCGTCTACGGGCTTGGCGCCAACGCCCTTGACGGTGAAGCGGTCAGGAAGATCTTCAAGGCTAAGGGGAGGCCTGGGGACAACCCGCTGATTGTGCACGTGGCGGATATCCAGGATGTTCAGAAGGTTGCCTTTGTCCCGGAGCTTGGAACCAGGTTGATGGAAAAATTCTGGCCCGGACCGCTCACCCTCGTCATGCCCGCCAGAAGGATCGTTCCTCCTGAGGTTACGGCGGGACTTGCCACGGTGGCTGTCAGGATGCCTGCCCAACCGGTTGCGCTTGAACTGATCCGCCTGGCCGGAGTGCCCGTTGCCGCGCCGAGTGCCAACCTCAGCGGGCGTCCTAGTCCAACCGAGGCCGGGGCAGTCGAAGAGGATCTGGGGGATAGCGTGGAAATGATCCTGGACGGGGGAGCAACGCAAGTCGGAGTGGAATCCACTGTCCTGGACATTAGCGGGGAAAAGGCCGCGCTGCTCCGTCCTGGTGGGCTTTCCCTGGAGGCCCTGGAGGAATTCCTGGGTTACTGCCCTATCCTGCCGGGGGCGGGGGGGGCGGTTGCGGGACGTTCCCCGGGTACCCGATACAGGCACTACGCCCCGAGGATACCCCTCTTGTTGAGAGAGGATGGGAGCGTGTGGTCCAAGGCAGCGGCATGGGAGCCTGCCCGAAGAGCCTACGTAGGCATCCGCCCCCCGGAGGGGGAATTTGCGTTCGTTCGTCTTTTCCCGGATACGGAATCGTATGCCCGCGGTCTTTTTTCGGCTTTGCGGGAATTGGAGAGGTCGGGAGCGTGCGTGATCGTTGCGGACTGGCCCGCTGAAGACAGGCTGGGGCTTGCCTTGCGGGACCGGCTGAAGAGGGCTTCGGGTGGGTCATTTTTCGCGGACTAGAGAAAACCCTTGCCAAAAAGGGAACGGATTGCTAAAATCCCGTTTGTTGGTTTTGATGTCGGGGTGGCGGAATTGGTAGACGCGCTAGACTCAGGCTCTAGTGGGCATTAGCCTGTGGGGGTTCAACTCCCCCCCTCGACACCATAAAAAATTCAGCTAAAGTCAAATGACCTCAGGTCGTGCCTGTCTGTTGACATCGCGCGGCCTTTTTGCTATTATGCCCCTTCGTCACCTCTAGGAAAGTCCCCATAAACCCCTTAAGGGAGGTCGTAACTCCCATGACAGTTTTTGTCCCCACGAAGCACGACATTCAGCGCCGAGTTTTTGGAAAGACAAAGGACCTCATTGATCTGCCCGATCTTGTCGAGGTCCAGCGGAATTCCTACCGATGGTTCTTCCAGGCCGAAAAGGAGCCGGATGCCCGCGAAATACAGGGCCTCCAGGAAATCCTGGCGGAGATCTTCCCCATCGAGAGTTATGACGGGTCATTCGCCCTTGAGTTTGTCCGTTATTTTGTGGACGAATCGCCGATCATGGAGGAAGAGGCACGCCAGAGAGACCTGACCTGGTCCATGCCGGTGAGGGCGACGATCCGGCTTGTGAACCGGAAGAACGGGGAGATCAAGGAAGAGGAGATCTATCTCGGGGACTTCCCGGTCATGACGGATCGCGGGACGTTCATCGTCAACGGAACGGAGCGTGTCGTCGTCAACCAGTTGGCCCGTTCCGCAGGGGTCTATTTCAGTTCGGACACGACGGTTCCCGGAGGAGAGTCTTACGCGGCCAAGGTTATCCCCGACAGGGGAGCGTGGCTTGAATTCGACCTCACCCCGGGCGATATCCTGTCCGTGAATATCGACAACAGGAAAAAGATTCCCGTCACGATGCTGCTCAAGGCGTTTGGAGCGACAAGCGACGAGGAGATCCTGAAGCTTTTCGGAGCATCGCCGGAACAAATCGACCTCGTCGAGCTTCACGACGAAGCCAGAGGACGACTTCTGGCGGAGGCGGTTCTCGACAAGGAAGGGCAGGTCTTGATCCGTCGCAACGATCGCCTGACGAAGGAACACCTTGAACTGCTTTTCGAAGCAGGAATGACGAAAGTCTGGGTCTGGAACGTGGACAATGCCATAGCTGCCACGCTTGAAAGGGATAATTCCAGGTCGGGTGAAGAGGCGGTCCTGGAACTCTTCCGGCGTCTCCGCCCCAACGAGCCGGCCCGGATGGAGAACGCGAGGGAGTACGTGTACGGGCTCTTCTTCGATACCCGGAGGTACAATCTCGGGCGTGTTGGCCGCTACAAGCTCAATAAGCGCCTTGGGCTGGAAATCCAGGAAACCCAGCGTCTCCTGACGATTGAGGACGTCGTGGCGATCATCCAGGGCATCCTGCGGCTCCGGAACGGTGAAGAGAAGGAAGACGACATCGACCATCTGGGCAATCGCCGGGTGAGAGCCGTCGGGGAACTCCTCCAGAACCAGGTCCGGATCGGGCTTTTGAGGATGGAAAGGATCGCCAAGGAGCGAATGACGACCCTTCCCGACCTCACGAATGCCACGGCAAAGGACTTGATCAATGTTCGTCCCATTTCCGCATCACTGAGGGAATTTTTTGGGTCGGCCCAGCTGTCGCAGTTCATGGACCAGACCAATCCCCTGGCGGAACTGACTCACCGTCGACGCCTCTCGGCCCTTGGTCCCGGTGGACTGAGCCGTGAGCGGACAGGGTTCGAGGCCAGGGACGTTCACTACACCCATTACGGAAGGGTTTGCCCAATCGAGACCCCGGAAGGTCCGAACATCGGGCTCGTGACATCCTTGGCGACCTATGCCCGGATCAATGAATACGGGTTTCTCGTGACACCCAAGAGACGGGTAGTGGATGGCCATGCCACGGATGAGATTCTCTATCTCTCCGCGGACGAGGAGGACGAGTACTTCGTCGGCCGGGCAAACACGCCTATCGACAACGATGGAAGGATCCAGGGCGCGGAAGTCCACGTCCGCTTCAGGGGCGAGATCGAGACCATCGAGCCGGACCGGATCGATTTCCTTGACGTGTCTCCAAAGCAGATCGTATCGATTTCGACAGCTCTTATCCCCTTCCTCGAACATGACGACGCAAACCGGGCACTGATGGGCTCGAACATGCAGCGCCAGGCGGTTCCTCTGGTCCTTCCCCAGGCGCCGATCATCGGGACCGGGATTGAGCACCGCATCGCCAAGGATTCGGGATGCTGCATGAAGACCCGGCGTGCGGGCACCGTCAATTTTGTTGATGCAAACCGCATAGAAGTCCGTTCGGAAGGTGGAAGCCTTGACACGTACAGCCTGACCAAATTCAGGAGGTCGAACCAGGGGACCGTCATTCACCAAAGGCCCATCGTGTCCACCGGGGACCGCGTGGAGGCAGGGACGATCATCGCCGACGGGCAATCCGTGGACCAGGGGGAACTCGCCCTTGGCCGTAACGTGCTCGTTGCCTTTGTCTCATGGGAGGGCTACAACTTCGAAGACGCCATCCTCCTGAACGAGCGCCTGGTCCAGGAAGATCATTATTCCTCTATCCACATCGAGGAATACGAAGTCGAAGCCCGGGACACCAAGCTTGGACCGGAGGAAATCACGCGCGATATCCCGAATGTCGGGGAAGATGCCCTGAAGAACCTTGACGAAAATGGAATCGTCCGGGTTGGTGCCGATGTGAGGGCCGGAGACATCCTCGTTGGCAAGGTCACTCCGAAGGGTGAATCGGACCAGTCCCCCGAAGAAAAACTGTTGAGGGCGATATTCGGCGAAAAAGCGAGAGAAGTCCGCGACACCTCCATGCGCGTCCCGAACGGTGAGGGCGGCAAGGTCGTTTCGGTCAAGAGGCTGACCATCGACCAGAATAGTGACGACCTCAGCCCTGGCGTTAACGAAGTTGTCAAGGTCTATGTCGCCCAGCTCAGGAAAATCTCCGAGGGAGACAAGATCGCCGGGCGTCACGGGAACAAGGGTGTCGTTTCGAAGATCCTTCCGGTTGAGGATATGCCCTACCTGCCTGATGGGACTCCGGTTGACGTCGTCCTTAGCCCTCTCGGCGTTCCCAGCCGAATGAACCTAGGCCAGGTCATGGAGACGGTCATGGGGTTTGTGGCCGTTCACAATGGCTGGAAAGTGTCGACCCCGGTCTTCGAAGGAGCCACCGAGAAGGATATTTTCGACGGGGTCAAGCTTCTTTCTCAAGGGGCCTACCCCGAAATGGCGGATGACGGACGCATCACCATATACGACGGCCGGACCGGTGAACCCATGGAAAACAAGGTGACCGTGGGCTACATGTACATGCTCAAGCTGATTCACCTTGTCGACGACAAGATTCATGCCCGCTCTATCGGTCCATACAGCCTGATTACCCAGCAGCCCCTCGGCGGTAAGGCCCAGTTCGGTGGCCAGCGCTTTGGGGAAATGGAAGTCTGGGCTCTGGAAGGGTACGGGGCATCGCATATCCTCCAGGAGATCCTTACGGTCAAGTCGGACGACATCAGGGGGAGACTGAAGACCTACGAAAGGATCGTCAAGGGGCAGAATCTGACCAAGCCGGGCGTACCGGAGAGTTTCAGGGTTCTTGTCAAGGAATTGCAGGGACTCGCGCTTGATGTCGAGATCATGTATGACGACGGGACCGTAGGAGAGGTTCTCCTCGAGGACGAGGACGAGGAGGTCGTCGTCCAGGGGGCTACCCGTCCACGGCCGGCTGTGATTGACCTGGAGCCCGAGGAGGACATCGTTCCTCAGCCTGCCGGCGGCGTCACGGAGGAAATGCTTTTCGTTGACCCGAAAGAGATGGATTCCTCCTACGAGGAGGAAGAAGGTCCTGATGAACAGGATTTGGCCGACGAGGGGGAGGATGCGTAGATGAGCCGTCGCGAAATCGTCGGAGTGCGCATCAAGCTGGCAAGCACGGAACGGATCAGGGAGCTTTCCAGTGGTGAAGTGAAAAAGCCCGAAACGATCAACTACCGTACGCTTCGGCCCGAGAAAGACGGGCTGTTCTGCGAAAGGATATTCGGTCCCACGCGGAGCTACGAGTGCGCGTGCGGAAAATACAAGCGCAGCGGCCCGAAGTACAAGGGGATACTCTGCGACCGGTGCGGCGTCGAAGTCACGGACAACCGTGTCAGGCGCGAGAGGATGGGGCATATCGAACTGGCGGCCCCGGTCGTCCACATTTGGTACCTTCGGGGAATCCCGAGCCGCCTGAGCCTTCTCCTCGGTACGGCGACCAAGGACCTCGAAAAAGTCGTGTACTTTGCCCCCATCCGGAAGAGGAAGCCTCTCTTCAAGGTCGTCATGGAAGGGCGAAGAACGGACCTCGCACGGCGCGGGGATCTCATTGACGCTTCCGAGGAGCGGATCCACTCCCATTACGATCCCAAGTTCAAGGCGGAGGAAGCCCACCGAGTCATCCAGGTGGACGATGTCCCCGTGGACGAGGGGGATCTTGTCTCCGCGAGCCAGGTTTCTCGCTTCAAGGCCGATTACGGGGACGAGATTTTCAAGGTCGAACCCGCTTTCAGGATCGAGCGGGATGACTCGGAAGGCCCTGGCGAGATCATTTCGGCGACTGAACTCGAAGAGCGCGGCGGGCCCGAGGCGATCCCAGGGATACAACGTGCGCTGGTCGGCAACCAGGAGGCCTTCATCGTCACGGCCGTTGCGCACCTGCCCTTCCAGAAGAACGATGTTCTCGCTCTCAGCGAGGTGCAGCTCTATAACCAGAAATACACGGGCAGGTTCCAGACGCAGCAGGAGACGATAACGATTGAAGACCCGTGCTATATCGTGATCGACGGAGGAGAATCCCCGTTTGTGCGGGGCGACATCATCCTGGAAAGGGAGCAGCACCTCTGCACTTCATACGACCGCGAGTTTTCCGCCGGGATCGGTGCGGAAGGCGTCCAGCTGCTGCTGAATAAACTGGGTCTGGACGAGATGGCGGCTTCCCTCCGTGAGGAAATCTCCGAAACGACGGGGCAGAAAAAGAGGAAGCTGATCAAGCGCCTGCAGGTGGTGGAAGATTTCCGAAAGAGCGCCAGCAAGCCTCAGTGGATGATCCTGGAGGTCCTGCCGGTCATCCCTCCCGATCTTCGCCCGATGGTCCAGCTTGAGGGGGGCCGTTTCGCCACCTCCGACCTGAACGACCTTTACCGGCGAGTGATCAACCGCAACAATCGACTGAGGAAGCTGCAGGAACTCCGGGCGCCGGAAATCATCATCCGAAACGAGAAGAGGATGCTCCAGGAATCGGTGGATGCCCTGATTGACAATGGCAGGATGGGCAAGGCCGTGCTAGGGGCAGGAAACCGGACCTTGAAGAGCCTCAGCGACCTCCTGCGGGGCAAGAAGGGGCGTTTTAGGCAAAACCTGCTGGGCAAGCGCGTCGACTATTCCGGCCGTTCCGTCATTGTCATCGGGCCAAAGCTCCGGATTTACCAGTGCGGGCTGCCCAAGCAGATGGCCTTGGAACTCTTCAAGCCTTTCGTCATGCACAAGCTGGTGGAAAGAGGTCTTGCTCCCAACGTCAAGAGTGCCCGGAGGATCATTGAGCGGGGACGCGACGAGATCTGGGCGATCCTCGAAGAGATCATCAAGGATCACCCTGTCCTGTTGAACCGTGCCCCGACCTTGCACCGGCTCGGGATACAGGCCTTTGAACCTGTCCTGATGGAAGGAAAGGCCATTCGCCTCCCGCCGCTGGTTTGCACCGCCTTCAACGCGGACTTCGACGGCGACCAGATGGCTGTCCACGTTCCCCTTTCCCTGGAAGCGCAGGCAGAGGCGAGGATCCTCATGCTTTCCGCCAACAACCTGCTTTCTCCAGCCAGCGGAAGGCCCGTAGTGACGCCCACGCAGGACATCGTCCTCGGCATCTTCTACCTTACGGGCATGAGGGAAGGGCTGAGGGGGGAGGGCATGGCCTTCAACAGCGTGGAAGACATCCTGATCGCGATCGATCATGGCGTTGTCCATCCGAACACGAAGGTCCGGTTGCTCTGGAAGAACGAGTGGATCGAAACCACGCCAGGCAGGGCGCTGTTCAACAGCGTTATCCACCCTGAATTGCGCTATATCAACCGGCAGATCGGCAAGAAGGACCTTGGTTCGCTCCTTGACAAGGCTTACGACCGGGTGGGCCAGGCTGCGATTGTTGACATGCTAGATGCCATCAAGATGCTGGGCTATCACTGGTCGACAAAGAGCGGAATCAGTTTTGGCCTTGATTGCGCGGTCATACCTCCCAGCAAGAAGACGACCGTGGACGAAACCATGACGCGGGAGGAAGAACTCTCGGCCCAGTACGGAATGGGAGTCCTGACAGAAGAGGAGTACCTGCGCCAGAAGGAAATCCTTTGGTCGGAAGCGGCCAGGCAGATTGCCGACGACATCGTGGCAAACATGGACCAGCTTAATCCCCTACGGATGATGATCGATTCAGGCGCCAGGGGCAGCAAGAACCAGGTCGCCCAGATGGCCGGCATCCGAGGGCTAATGGCTGATCCTTCCGGCCGCATCATCGATTACCCGATCGTTGCAAATTTCCGTGACGGCTTGAACATGCTGGAGTATTTCATTTCAACTCATGGCGCCCGAAAGGGGCTGGCCGACACGGCTCTCCGTACCGCCAAGTCGGGCTACCTGACTCGTCGCCTTGTTGACGTGGCCCAGGACCTCATCATCACGGAGGAGGACTGCGGAACAGACAAGGGGACACGCATCTGCGCCCTGGTCCAGGATGGCAAGACTGTGGTCCTGCTGGCCGACCGAATCGCGGGCCGGACTGCTTTGAACGATATCGAGGATCCGTCGACAGGCGAAATCATCGTTCCGGGCGGGGACGAAATTACGCAGTCCCTCGCTTCCCGGATTGAAAAGGCGGGGATCGAGGCTGTTTGGGTAAGAAGCCCGATGACCTGCGGCCTCAGGAACGGGATATGCCAGAAATGCTATGGACGTGACCTGGCCACGAGGAAGACCGTCTCGATCGGCGAAGCAGTGGGAGTTGTTGCGGCCCAGTCGATCGGGGAGCCCGGCACGCAGCTCACGATGAGGACCTTCCATACGGGAGGCGTGCGACTGACGGGTGAAGACATCACCCAGGGGTTGCCGCGCATAGAACAGCTTTTCGAAGTCCGTCGTCCCAAGAAAGTCGCCCAGTTGGTGGAGGCTGACGGCCGCGTACTCGAGGTCAGGGAGATGGAAGGCAAGCGCAAGGTCATCATTGGCAGGGAAGAGGATGAGGGAGACAAGGTCGTCTGCACGGTACCGGCTTCCCAGAACCTTCTCGTGGAGGAGGGCCAGCTTGTCAAGAAAGGGCAGACCCTGACGGAGGGATACATCGACCCGCAGCAGCTTCTTGAGGTCGAGGGACTGGAGGCGGTCCAGAAATACCTTGTGGACGGAATCCAGGAAGTCTACTTCTCCCAGGGCGTTTCGATCAACAATAAGCACATCGAGGTCATCCTCCGAAAGGTTGCCCCGGTCAACCGTGTCAGGATCACCGAGGAAGGAGACAGTTCCTTTGTCGCCAACGAGTTGGCCTGGGTGGATGACCTTGACCAGGAACTCGACCGCATCCGGAAGGAGAATGACCGGTGCCTTGACGAGGCCATGGAGTTCCTGGAAGGCAAGGCCCTGCGGGAAATCGACGGCCATAGCGGGATCGACAACATCCTGTCGTTGAAAGGAAGGCCTCTGGAGCCCGATACGATACAGCGCCTCCTGGCGCCCGGTTCCGCGGTTCGGGAAATCGTCGTCGAGGATGAGGCTGGACACGTCAGGGTCATTCTTGGCGAGGCTTCCTTCCGGAGGGAAATGGAGGGGCTCGAACTGATCGCTCCCGTTACCCTTTCCGACAACGGGAAGATTGATCCGTCAGAGTCGCTTAGCCTGCAGGATTTGCTCGCGATTACCAGGGGCAAACCTCAAACCCTTTGCGTCAGGGATACGGATACCCTTGCTTCGCTGGAAAGGGGAGCCTACCTTGCCGAGGACGTCCTCTCGGAGGGACAGGTCGTGTTGAGCCGGGATCGGTCGCTGACCCCCGAGGCCCAGGAAAGGCTAAGGAAGGCGAACGCATCGGTCGTGAAGGTCTGGAGGACGATCAGCCGTCACAACATAGACGACGCGTTGAACCATCACCTGATCGAAAAGTATTTCAGCAGGCCGATCAAGCAGGCCATTAACGAACAGGGCAACCCCGTAAACGACATAGGCCGGATCCTTGACGGCAGGGTTGTGAGGGGCCTTGTCGAAGGACAGATAGCCGCGGTGGAACTTGAAGGGGACACACAGGAAATCGTCACTCGCGAAAAACTCATGGCCCAGGTACTTGGCGAACTCGCCTACGGGAAGGTCTTGCTGGAGCAGGTAAGCGACGCGAAGGGAAATCTCCTCGCGGACGCCGGGACTGAAATCAACAGCGAGGTCATCGACCGTCTCTCGAAGGGAGATTTCAAGGAACTTGTCCTCCGTCCCATCTCCGGGTCACTTGAAACACGGAGGCTTATCCAGCGGGTTTCGTTTGTCCGCCGGATGCGGGAAGAGCCCCAGTGGCGCCCGGTGGTCCACGGTGTCACGAAGGCCGCGCTGGCTACGGATAGCTTTATGAGCGCCGCCTCGTTCCAGCAGACCGCCCAGATCCTGGCCCAGGCAGCAGTCCGCGGAGATGTCGATACTTTGAAGGGGCTCAAGGAGAACGTGATTATCGGGCACCTCATCCCCGCGGGGACGGGGGCGGATAATTACAAGCGAGTCGAGATGCAGGAAACCATCTAGCTCTTTTCAAGTCATTAAGGGAAAGCGCTTGAACCGGGGGGAACTCTTTTCTTGACAGGGTTCCCCCCGGTTGATATTATGTCTCGGTGCGTCCGCACAGGAGGGGATTGCTGTGCCTTTAAGTGA
>DAIMJI010000032.1:0-10783 GCA_036722335.1 Synergistales bacterium
TGAGACTCCTCTTCAAGGAGCCCGAGGAGGTTCGAGAAGTTAACCAGCAACTTTTCGAGCACTTCTCCGCGGTTTGATTCCAACCCCCTGATGACGCGCAGGGAAGACGGATTGTCGGCTCCCGCCCGAAGGAGGTCCTCCTCGGTCATGTTCACGTTCAGCCCGATACCCGTTACCGCATAGTGAACACGGTCGGTCTCGCTCGCCGTCTCGCTTAGGATCCCGCAAAGCTTTTTCCCTTTCCAAAGGAGGTCGTTCGGCCATTTCAGGGAGCACCGTATCCTGTAAAGGGATTCAAGCGCCATATGGACCGCAAGTCCTGCCGCGAGATTGATCAACTGTATCTTCATCGGAGGGATTCTCGGTCTTAAAAGGACCGAGGCATAAATATTACCGCCGGTGGGGGACAACCAGTTTCGACCCATCCTCCCCCTCCCTGCCTTTTGTTCTTCGGCAAGGACCACCAAACCCCCTCCGGCACCTTGCCTTGCAGCCTCCTTCACGATTTCCTGCGTAGAACCGACACTTTCAAAAACGAGTATCGGGTGGCCCAAGGGGCAATCCCGGAGTCGCAATTCAAGCCAGGAGGGACTCAGGTCGAAGGTTGGCGGGGAAAGCAACCGGTAGCCCCTGTTAGGTATCGATTCTATCCCTATCGTTTCCGCCCTGAGGCTTTCAACAGCTTTCCAGATCGCCTGCCTGCTTACTTCAAGGCTTTCCACGAGTTCCCCGCTGGAGACCATTTCCGAAGGCGTCGTAAGAAGCCGCCGCAATACGGCTAGCTTGGTCGTCGAAGTCTTCTGCATAAGCCCAACCCCCTTCGGTCTGCAGTAACACGATGTTATAATCTTTTTCAATACCGGACAATGACCGGATTTCTAGCATTTTGGAGGCATAGGAATGGCGCTTTTACCGATACGAACCGTAATGGAGGAACTGGCCTCGCTTTCACGCGAGTTCCGGGACAGCCTTTGACCCCGTAAATCTTGAAAAACGCTCAAAGGAACTCACTGAACAAACACTTGTCCAGGATTTCTGGTCAAGACCGAACTCGCAGGAAATTCTCCGTGAGCTCTCCCAGGCCAACACAAGGCTGGATCTTTGGAATGGGATCATTTCAGAGCTGGGCGAACTCGAAACATTGATGGAAATTCTCGGAGAAAGCGAAGACCCGGAACTCCTCTCGGAATTTTATGCCCGCGCCTCCGCACTTCGAAAGTCGATAAGGAATGACCAGCTTATCCTCCTGATGGGCCAGGAGTATGACGATTCCAACGCCATCCTTTCCATTCACCCTGGAGCAGGTGGTCTCGACTCCCAGGATTGGGCCGAAATGATGTTCCGCCTCTACCTGAGGTGGGCAGAAGCCCATAACATGGAAACGCGCATATTCGACCTCCTCCAGGATGATGAAGCGGGAATCAAGAGCGTGACCTTCATGATCAAGGGCCCTTACGCTTACGGGTACCTATCGGGGGAACAGGGAGTGCACCGGCTGGTGAGAATCTCGCCTTTCGACGCGGCAAAGAGAAGGCACACGAGCTTCGCTTCCGTTGAAGTCGCGCCGGAGCTGCCGGAAAGCGTGGAAATTGAAATCCGCCCCGAGGATCTCGAGCTCCAGACCTGCCGAGCTAGCGGGGCAGGGGGACAATATGTCAACATGACGGATTCGGCAGTGCGGATCAGGCACATACCGACAGGAATCATCGTCGGATGCCAGAATGAACGTTCTCAGCACATGAACAGGCAAGTCGCCATGCAGGTCCTTAGAGCCAGGCTTTTTGAACGCGTTCTCAAGGAAAGGCAGGAACAGCTGGACGCCCTTAAGGGGGAAAAAAAGGAAATCGGCTGGGGCAGCCAAATCCGGTCGTACGTCCTGCATCCCTATACGCTAGTCAAGGATCATCGGACAGGTTGCGAAACAGGTAACGTCCAGGCGGTCCTTAACGGTGAAATTGACGACTTCCTCATGGCGACCCTGAACTATCGTAAAGCACAGCAATCCTGAGGTGACAGGAGACGATCGAGTGAAAACAAAAACAGCCTTCAGGACCGCTCTCCTCGCTTTTTTCCTCACCGCCTGCCTTGCGGTTCCCGGCATGGCCACTTCTTTCGTGCCGGTTTCGCCGACTTTGGCCGTAAGCGAGTTGCGGCCCGGCATGAGCGGAGAGGCACACACTGTCCTCAAGGGACAGTCCGTTGTGAAGTTCCCTGTTACCATCGTGAGCGTTATCCCCAAAAAGGGCGTACCCAAACACCTGGTCCTTATACGCGCGAGCGGACCCCTCATAGAGAAAACGGGCGGCATCGCGGCCGGTATGAGCGGCAGCCCGGTGTTCATCGATGGAAAGCTCATAGGCGCCATCGGGTACGGCTGGAACTTCAGCGATCACAAGCTTGGACTTGTCACACCGATCGAGGACATGGTTTCCGTTTTCGACTGGAAGGACATTAAGCCGGATTTTTACAGGGCCCCTCCCCAGGCACCCGCTCCATCCTCTGATGATGTGGTTTCCGCGGACGTGACTTCCGGCGATGTCGAACCGGAGGGTGCGGAACCGGGGAGCGCACCAGGCCGCGAAGTTGACGAGACGACCGGACCTGATAAAGAGACTAAAGGGCTTTCGGTTCTTTTTGCTGATGGACTGAGCGAAAGGGCGATTGAAAACCTGTCCGGGAAGCTGAACCATCGTATTCTCTCGGTCGGGGGCAACCCCGGACTCGATGTCCCTCCAGTGCAAAAAGTTGGGAACATGGTCCCGGGGGAAGCCGTTGGAGTCCTCCTGGCCTGGGGAGATGTAAACCTGGGTGCGACAGGGACTCTCACAACAGTCTCCAAGGATGGGCGTTTCGTTGCCTTCGCCCACCCATTCATCAATGGCGGCGCCGTTGCCTACCCTCTGACCAAGGCATGGGTCCACGATGTGATACCCAGCATTGAATCCCCATTCAAGCTCGGGACGCCCCTGAGCATCATTGGAACCGTCACCCAGGACAGGCCACAGGCAATAGGGGGAAGGCTCAATGTTTACCCGCCTTCGTTTGATTTCACGGTCAACTTCGATGACGTCGACAATAAGCGAAAGGATAAGAAACGATTCCATATCGCGATGGCCCCTTTCCTGCTTTCAAAACTTTCACCGGAAGCCCTTTCTGGCCTTCTTGACGACTTATGGGGACAAATCGGTGCAGGGACTGCAAAACTCTCCCTGACGGTCGAGGGCCCCGATATCCCGCGCGGCTGGACGAGGAACAACATCTTCTTCTCAGACAAGGACCTGACAAAGGAAACACTGAAGGAATTCAAGGAACTCGTCGATATCATCGCCTTGAACCCGTTCACCGAAATTGCCCCCCTTGGGTTCAGGCTGGATGTCGAAATGACGGCGACGCCCCGCATCCTGCTTATCGAGGATGTGAAGCTGGAAAAGAAGAAGTTCCGGCCCGGCGAGAAGGTGAAGGTCGAAGTCACACTGAGGCCATACCGCAAGGTTCCGTTCAAGAGAACCTTTGAATTGACGGTGCCTCAGAACGCTATCGGGAAAGCTTCGATCATCGTTCGCGGCGGAGGGATAGGCGAACCCGAGCAGGATTCGATTCTCGAAGGCAAGACGACCATTCGGAACCTCCCTGCCTTGCTGGAGGAATTATCGGTAAGGGAAACGAACAACCAGGTGGTGGTGGAGATACTGGCCCAGGAATCGCCAAAGGCAAGAACGGGCGGTAAGGCCCTGCCGGAAGACGAAGACATCGAGGATCCCGACGATAAGCCGGAACTTCTCAGCGAAATCACGGAAAAGAAAATCAAGGAAGGCTCGATGCGGCTATTTAACTCGAACTTTTTCGTGGACGGACTTCAGAAACGGGATATCTCCGTGACAGGGAACTTTCAAGGGGGCGCTCAACCCTGATGGACGCGATCCGCTGGGTCGGAAGGGTCGCTATTTCTTTTCTCGAATCCCTCGGCTTCTTCGCGATCTTCCTGGTGAAATCATGCAGAGGCCTGTTTCGCGGCACTTGGAGCCGAATTGATCTTTCAAAACAGCTGGAGAGGGTCGGTGTCAGTTCGATTCTCGTCGTTTCCATCACCAGCGCTTTTACCGGAATGGTCATGGCTGTACAGACAATTGACCAGTTCGTGCGTTTTGGCGCAACCAACTATATCGGCGGAGTCATCGGCCTCAGCATGGTGCGTGAAATGTCTCCAGTCCTGACCGGGCTTGTCGTTACCGGGCGCGTAGGAGCCGCAATGGCCGCTGAGATCAGTTCCATGAGGATCACCGAACAGCTCGATGCTCTCCGGGCATTCGGACTCGACGAAGTTGCCTTTGTCGGATCACCTCGCATTTTCGCCAGCCTGGTCATGCTGCCCATATTGACTGTGTATTCTTTCGTCATCGGAATTGGTGGCGGATATCTGTTCGTTGTCACGAGAGGTATCCATGGTTCAGTTTTCCTAAAATCATTGGAAGCGCTGCTCGAGCCTTCTGATATCTTTGGCGGGCTTCTGAAAGCAGCGGTGTTCGGTGTCATCATCGCTACAACTGCCTGCGCTGAAGGTTTTCGAGCTGAAAACGGGGCAATCGGCGTTGGAGAGGCGACGACAAGGGCCGTCGTTTGGAGCAACATGCTGATCTTGACATTCAATTACATCCTGTCCACGCTTCTTTTCGGGGGAGTACAGTGAATAGACAAGTTCTCAGGATCGAGGGAATCGAAAAAAGTTTCGGGAACAACACGGTTCTTCGTGGAATTGACCTTTCCCTATCAACCGGGGAAATCCTGTCGCTCATGGGACCTTCCGGTTGCGGGAAAACGACGGTCCTTCGGATGGTGGTGAACCTTATCAACCCTGACCGCGGGCGAGTGGTCCTCTTCGACAAGGACATTTCCGCACTCGAAGAGGACGATACGATCGTGGAATTCAAGAAGAGGATAGGGATCGTTTTCCAGGGAGGCGCCCTTTTCGACTCCCTGAATGTGTTTGAAAATATTGCTTTTCCCTTGCGTTATTGCCTCTCCATGACGGACGAAAAAGGAATCGGGGAAAGGGTAGCCCGCGTTCTGGAGCAGGTTGAACTGCCAGGGATACAGGATCTTATGCCAGCGGAACTTTCAGGGGGAATGAGAAAACGCGTCGCGCTTGCGCGTGCGCTTGTCCACGAACCCGAAATACTTCTTCTTGACGAGCCCACGACGGGTCTCGACCCCGAGACCGCAAGGCACATTGACCGGTTGGTCTTCGAGATAGGGAATCGGCTTGAAATAGGGATCCTTGCCGTTACCCACGACCTCGTCACAGCGGTCGGAATTTCCGACACGATACTGCTGATGGACCGCGGAACCATTACTTGGAAAGGAACTCCGGCGGAATGGAAGACTTCCAAGGATGAGAATGTAAAAAGATTTGCAAACGGGCTCAGACCTGTTCGCGAAGGAAGGACGGTGTGCCCATGAATCGGGACTTCAAGGTAGGTCTAGCCGTTTTTATAGCCCTGGTCGCCCTTGGGGGCATCGTTTTCATAACTGGAGGAGCCCTTTTCAGGCATGGAGGCAACACTTTCGAAATCCTGTTCACCGACGCCATGGGCCTCGAGGAAGGTGCACCCGCGTACGTGTCCGGCCTGGAGTCAGGAGCCGTAAGGTCGCTTACCCTCGCTCCGGAGGGTGTTATCGTGACAGTCGTCCTGGATCCGGGTGTCCGGATACCAAGAGACAGCCGTGTCCTGATCGGTACGGGGGGACTCCTGGGGAAGCCGCTATTGCGGATAGACCGGGGGACAAGCCCCGAATGTTTTTCTCCGGGAGAGAGATTAACGGGAGAAATCCCTCCCGATTTCGACGCGATTCTTGAGGAGCTCAGGGACAACCTGAAGGCGCTCAAGTCGACTTTCTCGCACTTCAATGATCTTTTCGGCGACCCGGATCGAAAGGCGAGGCTCGCAAAAGCACTTGACGACCTGCCAGAGCTTGTGCAAGACGGAAGGCACGCCATGAACCAGGTTGGAAGCGCCGGTGCGGAAGTTACAGGACTGGCCCGCCAGGCCCGCATGCAACTCAAGGCGATTTCGTCCAACCTTGATTCACTCACGAAAGACCTTGACCGCCTTGTACTCGACAATGAAAAGGACATCAGGGCTTCCGTCTCTTCGCTTTCCTCCCTGCTGAAGAGGCTCGACAACGCCTTTTCGCGCTTTGACGCAGACGGTCTTTCCGGTGACGACTTGAGAAATGCGGTCAGGAATATTTCTAACGCGGCGAAAAGCGTGGAAAAGCTTGCGGGAGACCTTTCCGAGACTTTCTTTGACCCGGCTGCGGAGCGGGATGGCACGACAGGAAAGAGATTGCAGAAGGCCATAAGGGGCGCGGAAAAAATTCTTTCCTCTGTCGAAGGCATTCGGACGGAAGGCGAGATTGCCGTTCACAACCGTTACAACGGAAAGAACGACGCCGAAGACTGGTTGATGGATTTCTCGGTGGCGATAGGCAGGGAAAAGACCCCGTGGGGGCTTTATCTTGCCGCCAACGAACTTGGCGATGGAGCCAAAGGCACCTTTTCAGCCTCCTATAGGACGGCCTGGGGGAGGGTATGGGCCGGCCTTGTCAGGAGCGATGTCGGTGCGGGTATTCTTTTTGACCTTAGAACGTCGCGCCTTCCCGTTTCCTTGACCGCGGAATGGTGGGATGAGCAGGGGGGCAGCTGGGCCGCAAAAGCGAAATGGCATTTCGACGACCATTGGGGGCTCTTCTACGAAAGGCTTGAACCCGGACACGGAAGTCCCGGTGATTCCCTCGGCGTTTTCTACCGTTTTTGATGATTCGCGGGAGGATGCTTTGTTCATAACCTTTGAAGGAATAGACGGATGCGGAAAATCGACACAGGCCCGATACCTTTCGGATTTCCTCAGCCGGAGGTTCGGCGCCGGCAATGTCCTTTGGACGAGGGAACCGGGAGGGTGGCCGGGTTCAGGCCCGCTAAGGGAGATGTTGCTTTCCGGCGACCTGGCGCACCCCTGGACGGAAGTTTTCCTTTTCCTGGCGGATCGATGCGAACATGCAAGGAAAGTCATCGAGCCCGCAGTCTCCTCCGGGATCCAGGTCATATGTGAACGCTACGATGATTCCACGCTCGCCTACCAGGTATGGGGCAGAGGTTTGCCTCTGGAGACTGTGGAAAAAGCGATTGAAATTGCCGATCACCCCGCGCCGCAAAAAACGGTTTTCATTGATATACGTGTCGAGACGGCCCTGGAACGGATCTGCAGTCGATCCGGGCTCGACCGCTACGAAAGGGAAGGCAGGGATTTCCTTTCCAGGATCCAGGAGGGGTATCGCTTTCTCATGTCCAGGGAACCGGAACGCTTTATCCCTGTCGATGGAGAACAAAAGCCAGAAAAGGTCTTCTCCGATGTCCTCAGATCCCTGGAGGGGCTCCTTTGACCTCCCCATTCGATAACCGTATGCCGCTTTTTCCTTCCGAACCAGGTGACAACCGTGAAGAAAGCGGCGCCAACCTTGAAAGGATTATTCTCGCGAGCCGCCCATGGGCTGAGCTTGAATCCGCGGTTTCAAGCGGAATTTTCCCGCAGTCGGTCGTATTCTTTTCGCCGGGGTACCTTCACGTCCCCTTTATTCACCTATACGCCGAACTTCTCTTTTCTGGAGGGAAGCAGGGAAGCGAGTCCACAAGGGGCTGGAGCGGAGGGAACCATCCCGACCTTCTCGTTCTCGGTGAGCCTGGATCCCCCCCAGGCATCGATGAATGCCGGGGACTTCTTCCGGAACTTTCCAGTACCCCTGTTTCAGCACCAGTGAGGCTGGCAGCGGTCAATGCCGCACACAGGCTTAGCCCCCCTGCGGCGAACAGCCTTCTCAAGATCACGGAGGAACCCCCTCCTCGCGGACGCCTTCTGCTCCTTCTCGAAGAAGAGACGCTCCTGCCTACTCTCCGGAGCCGCAGTTGGTGCCTCAGGCTTCCTCTTGAAGATTTCGTCCGGGCGGTCCAGCCCCCGTCGGACGACAGTTCCTGGCTGGAATGGCTTCGTGTTTCCTCGACGCAAAAAGTTGAGGAAATCCTTTTGAATGCAGCATCCTGGGCGAGATGGTATGCTCTTCAGGGAAAATTCCAGAAAGCCGCCGACCTGGATTCCTTCGTCGCGCTTGCCCAGAAATCCAGGATTTCCACTTCCATGGCGACTGATCTTTTATTTTTGATGACTAGAGAGGAAGTTTCGCTTGAAAACTTTTTTGATTCTTTACGGTAAACCTCGATACCTAGGATTTCTAAAGGCGGAAGAAAACGTTCCCTTCAGCAAAGGCGACTCCGTCGTGATTGAAAGCGCCAGGGGGAGGGAAATCGGGATCGTCGCGGGTCCTATCGGGCCGGAACAGGAAGAGAGATACCGCAAAGCCCCTTCGGGAGACCAGGGGGAAGGTGGGCAAAAGGCCGGTGTTCCCAGCGAAGATGTCACTTTCGTAGGATTCCCGCTGCCTGACGAGGCCACCGACGATAAGGAGAGGGCTGGCGAAGAAGCTGAAATCCTCCTTCAAGCCCGTGAAATGCTCAAGGGACACAACCTCGTGATGAAACTCGTAGACGTGGAATACCTCCTTGACCGTTCAAAGCTTTTCTTCTACTTCACCGCGGACCAGAGGATCGATTTCCGGGGATTTGTCCGGGATCTCGCACGGGAATTCAAGACCCGAATCGAGCTGAGGCAAATCGGCGGAAGAGACGAGGCCAAGGTCGCCGCGGGCATTTCCCAATGCGGCATGCCTTGTTGCTGCAGCACCTGGCTTAACCGTTTCGAGCCCATTTGCATCAAGATGGTGAAACAGCAAAACCTTGCCCTCAACCCGACGAAAATTTCCGGCATATGTGGACGCCTCATGTGCTGCATGGGATACGAACACACGACATACCAGGAGCTTTGGAAGGGGCTTCCAAACCCGGGCACAAAACTGAAATCCCAGACGGGTGAAACATACCTTATTTCCGGAGTCGACCTTATGGGAAAGTCCCTTCGCGTATTCTGCCCCGACAGGACCGAACTCCTTGTCCCTGTTTCCGAATTCGCAAAATTCAAGGAAGCGATCCAGAAAGGCGAGGTATGGGAGCCCCAGCGGGAAGAGGTTGTG
Organism: Synergistales bacterium; assembly: GCA_036722335.1. Classification (GTDB taxonomy): domain Bacteria; phylum Synergistota; class Synergistia; order Synergistales; family 79-D21; genus 79-D21. The sequence continues at coordinate 9,139 of DAIMJI010000032.1, forward strand.
CCGCTCCCGTTCGACAAATTGCTCCAGGAGGCCGTCTCCGATTCCGAACCGATCCTCGAAGACGGGGTATGTGCCGTTGAAATGCCTTTGCGGTCACGTCCGGCACTAAACCGGCCGAAGGACCGCCTATCCAGGCGAACAGGCGAGAGGCCGCACAAAGATACTTCAGAAACGCAGAAAAAGCCTGTTCCAGCCAGGCAAGCTCATGAGACGGAATTGCCCGCTGCAGCTGCCGAGCCCGTAAAGAAACGACGGCCAAGGCGAAGGAAAAGGAAGGGCCCCGCTCTCCAATCATCAGCCGGAACCCAGAGCCAGGCTCCGGAGAAACAGCAGCCGGCTCCGGAAACTCCGCCGGCTGTAGGGGAAAAACCCCGAAAAAAGAGAAACACGCGGAGAAGAAGGCCTAGGAAACCGTCGACAGACGAATAGACAGCAATCAATCGCCACGGAGGTGAGTATCCCTGGATTTTTTCGACCGTTTCAAGAGAGGACTCCAAGGAGTCAAGGATAGGTGGGGAAACTCTCTCGCCCGGGCTTTCACGGCGACCCCGGAGGGGACCGATTTCTGGGAGAACGCGGAAGAGTCACTGATATCAGGTGACGTTGGCCTGGAACTATCCGAGAAGCTTATTGCCGATTTCCGTAAATACCGGGAAACGCCTGAGGGAAGAAAGGTTTCCCCTCTTCTGCTTTTTGCCAGGCAACTCGAGGAGATCTTCGAGAAAAACCCGCTTAACGGAAAACCTATTCAACTTAGCGGCAAGCCAACGGTTGTACTCCTCGCGGGTGTTAATGGAAGCGGTAAGACCACGACAGCCGGCAAGCTGGCTTCGCAATTTTCTTCGGAAGGCAGGAAGGTCATCCTTGCGGCCGCGGACACCTATAGGGCGGCGGCGATAGAGCAATTGTCGGTATGGAGCGAAAAATCAGGCGCAAGGATCGTCAGCCATGAACCCGGAAGCGATCCGGCCGCCGTAGTGTTTGACGCGATCCGCTCCGCCAAGGCCAGTGAAGCCGACCTGGTTATCGCAGACACAGCGGGACGCCTGCATACAAGGCACAACCTGATGGAAGAATTGAAGAAAGTGGCACGAGTCGTCGAAAGGGAAATAGGTTTAGGCTCCTCTGAATTCCTGCTTGTCCTCGATTCAGTGATGGGCCAGAACGCATTCAGACAGGCCAAGGTCTTTAGCGAATCTCTTCCCCTTACCGGTATCGTGCTGACAAAATATGACAATACTTCCAAGGGAGGCGTCATCCTCTCCGTGATCCATGAACTCGGTTTGCCCGTGCGTTATGTTGGTCTCGGGGAAGGTATCGACGACCTGGCACTTTTCAGTCCCAAGGATTTCGTAGGGGCCCTTCTCGGCATAGACAAGGGCGTTTTATGGAAAGGAGAAACGTTCAATGATTGAACGCTATGAAACCCCTGAGATGAAACGAATCTGGTCGGATGAAAACAGGTTCCAGAAATGGCTTGCTGTAGAACTCGCCGTTTGTGAAGCCTGGACCGAGGATGGGCGCATACCGGCCGAAGCGATGGCCGAGATACGGGCAAAGGCAGGCTTTGATATCGATAGGATCGCCGAGATTGAGGCGGTCACCCACCATGACGTCATCGCCTTTGTCAGTTCCATGGCCGAGA
>DAIMJI010000033.1:0-10775 GCA_036722335.1 Synergistales bacterium
TGATGAACGAAAAAAACGACAGACACTGGTATATCGTCCAAACCTACTCGGGATACGAAAATCGTGTCCTCGCAAACCTGGAGCAGCGGATCGCCTCCATGGGGATGGAGGACCGCATTTTTCGTGTCCTGGTTCCTGTCGAGGAGCGGGTTTACGTCAAGGATGGCAAGACGAAGAGGGTTCACCGGAAAGTCTTTCCCAGCTACGTCCTCGTCGAGATGATCCTTGACGACCAGTCCTGGTACGTTGTGCGGCATACCCCCGGCGTAACCGGCTTTGTCGGGGCGGGGAACCACCCGATCCCCCTGACCGAGAAGGAAATCCAGGATATCATCGGCAAGATCGGCAAAGACCAGGTCAAGCCGAAAGTTGAAATCGACGTCAAGCCCGGCGATGTCGTCCGGGTCAAGAGCGGTCCCTTCCAGGGGCAAGTGGGCCCGGTAGCCGAGGTCATGGCCGACAAGGGCAAGGTCAAGTTCTCCGTCACGGTCTTCGGACGGGAAACCCTGGTCGAGGCCGACTACCAGGAGCTCGAAAAGCTATAACGGAACTTTCCAGGAAAGGAGGTTGCACGGAATATGGCCAAAAAAGTCGTTGGAGCAGTCAAACTGCAGCTTCCCGCCGGCAAGGCCACACCAGCCCCGCCCGTGGGCCCGGCATTGGGCCAGCACGGCGTCAACATCATGGAATTCTGCAAGCAGTTCAACGCGAAAACGGCCGACCAGCCCGGAATGATCATCCCAGTCGTGATCACGGTTTATGCGGACAGGAGCTTCACGTTCATCATGAAGACCCCTCCCGCGAGCGTGCTTCTGAAAAAAGCCGCGAAGGTCGACAAGGGCTCATCGGTTCCGAACAAGACAAAGGTCGCCAAGGTCACGAAGAACCAGGTCAAGGAAATCGCCCAGCTCAAGATGGAAGACCTGAACGCGAACGACATCGACGCAGCGATGCAGATGATCATGGGCACCGCGAGGTCGATGGGCATCGAGATCGCCGAATAATCCGGCGAAGAAGTCGTGGCAGGGCCTAAAAAGGCCCACGATGACCACAAGGAGGGTATCTCAATGGCCAAGGAAAGCAAGAGGCACAAGGCACTGAAGGCCAACGTCGACCGTGAGAAGCTCTACGGCCTCCGCGAGGCACTCGAGCTCTGCAAGGCGAACGGAACGGCCAAGTTCAACGAGAGCGTCGAGGTTCACATCCGCCTGGGCGTGGATCCCCGGCAGGCAGACCAGCAGGTTCGCGGAACGGTTCCCCTTCCCCACGGCACGGGCGTGACGAAGAGGGTCCTCGTCATCACGAGCGGCGAGAAGCTCAAGGAAGCAGAAGAGGCCGGCGCCGATTTCATCGGTTCGGAAGACATGGTCCAGAAGATCGAGGGAGGCTGGCTTGATTTCGACGCGGTCATCACTTCCCCCGACATGATGAAGTCCGTGGGCAAGCTGGGGAAGATCCTCGGTCCCCGTGGGCTCATGCCGAGCGCCAAGACCGGCACCGTCACGTTCGACGTGGCCGACGCCGTCAAGGAAGTCAAGGCCGGGCGCGTTGAATTCCGGCTCGACAAGTTCGGCATCATCCACAAGGCCATCGGCAAGACCGCCTTTAGCCCCGACCAGCTTTACGACAACGCGAGGGCGTTTTTCCAGGCGATCATCAAGGCCAAGCCCTCCGCCGCCAAGGGGACGTACGTAAAGAGCTTCGCCGTGTCCTCGACGATGGGTGTGGGGATCAAGGTTGACCCGAACGCGGCCCAGAAGGAAATCACAGCTGTCGAGTAGAACCCCGGCAGGAACGAACCTTAACAACTGAAAGCTACGAACCAGAGACAGCCGGTGTGCGCCCCGCGCACTTAAAGGAGACAACTCCGCCCGCCGAGGTTCAGGGAATAGACTGCATGGACGCGAGATGTTCGCGTTTGCACCGCACGTCTTTTATCCCCGGGCCCGGAGGGTCCGGGGATTTTGCATGTCTTGACGAAGGAGGTGAATGTTTTGCCGACAGAATTCCGAATCCAGCAAGTCGAGATGCTGAAGGAAATGCTTGGGAAGGCCGAGACCGTGTTCATTTGCGAGTACCGTGGCCTTACCGTGGCGAAGATCACGGATATCCGCTCCCGTATCCGCAAGGCCGGCGGCGAAATGAAGATCGCCAGGAACACTCTTATGCGCCTGGCCCTGGACGAGATGGGACACCCGGCTCCCGAAGAGCTGACCTCGGGCCCGAACGTTTACACGCTGGTCTACGGCGAGATTTCGGAAGTGGCGAAGACCCTGCGCGACTTTTCCAAGGAAAAGGGCAACGAAGCCCTGGTCGTCAAGGGTGGAATCATGGGCAAGGAGGCCCTGAGCCAGGCCCAGGTTTTTGCGCTGGCCGACCTGCCTTCGAAGGATCAGCTGCGTGCCCAGGTTGTGGGTACGATCGCCGGACCCCTTCGCGGACTGGTTACCGTCCTCAGCGGACCTGCCCGCGGATTGGTTACCTGCCTGTCGCAGGTGCAAGAGCAAAAGGAAAAAGCAGCCTAGCCTCGTGATGGACAGGCAAATGGCCGTCCACCGGTAGAATAATAAAAATCCAAGGAGGATGAAATCAATGACCCGCGAAGAAATCATCAAGGCTATTGAAGAGATGTCCGTTCTCGAGCTTTCCCAGCTTGTGAAGGACCTGGAAGAGAAGTTCGGCGTTTCCGCCGCTGCCCCGGCCATGATGGCCATGCCCGTCGCCGCTGCCGCCGCCGCCCCGGTCGAAGAGGAGAAGACCGAGTTCGACGTTATCCTGAAGAGCGCCGGCTCCAACAAGATCGGAACGATCAAGGTCGTCCGCGAGATCACCAGCCTGGGCCTGAAGGAAGCCAAGGAACTCGTCGACAACCCGCCGAAGGCCGTCAAGGAAGCCGTCTCCAAGGAAGAGGCCGAGGAAATCAAGAAGAAGCTCGTCGAAGCCGGAGCCGAAGTCGAAGTCAAGTAGTTCGGCCCCAAAGACTGTTTACCTTGCAGGACAGGCCATGTGGCCTGTCCTGCTTTTTTTTCGCTTGCCAGCATCCCGCTCTGCCGTTATGATGCTTGCTTAAAACAAACGGCAAAGACAGGGGGGAAGGGCGATGTTGGACCTGGTTCGATGGCTCTGTGAGAAAGGATCGGTCGTCATGCTCGATGGAGGCATGGGAACCATGCTCTCCGAGGCAGGCTGGCGCCCGCCCCTCCTTCCGGAAGAGATGAACCTCGTTGCCCCGGAAGCGGTCCGAAAAATCCACGAGGCCTATGTCCAGGCAGGGGCCCTCGTCGTTGAGACGAACACGTTCGGGGGATCGGCCCTGAAGCTCTCCCACAGGGGAATAGGGAACCGCACCCAGGAAATCAACCGGCGGGCAGCCGAGGTTGCCAGGAGTGCCGCCGGCGACAGGGCCCTGGTCGCCGGTTCGATGGGCCCGATCGGCCGGCTCGTGGAGCCCCTGGGGGAACTGGCCTTCGAGGAAGCCGTGGAGGCCTTTGTCCCGCAGGTCAAGGGGCTCATGGAGGGCGGGGCGGATTTTTTCCTCGTGGAAACGATGCTCGACTTGCGGGAAGCGAAAGCCGCGGTCATGGCCATAAAAGAAGCCGGATGCGGCCTTCCCTTCGTGGTGAGCTTCACCTTTGACCGCAACGGTTGCACGATGACAGGAACACCGCCCGAAGTGGCGGCCACCTGGGCAATGGCGGTCGGCGCTTCGGGAGTGGGCGCGAACTGCGGGGTCGGTCCCGAAGCCTACACGGAAACCGTGGAACGCCTCCGGAGTGCGTGCAACCTGCCCGTTTTCGCCTACCCGAACGGTGGACTTCCCTCAGAGGGGGATTGGCTTGCCCCCGAACCTTTTGCCGAAGCGTGCGCCGGGCTGGCCCGGGCGGGAGCCTCGGTCATCGGGGGATGCTGCGGCACGACGCCCCTCCACATCTTTGCGCTTGCGAAAAGGCTTGCCGGGTTCAAGCCCCTGCCGGGCAAGGCGCCGGAAGGGACTTTCCTGGCGAGCCGGACGCGGGTTTCCGCATGCGGGGGAATGCACCCGTTGCTGGTGGTCGGTGAAAGGATCAATCCCTCCCGGAAGGGCCCTTTACGGGAGGCCATGGTAGGCGGGAACTGGATTCCCATCCGGGAAGAGGCGAGGCTCCAGGCCGAGGCGGGGGCCGGCGTCATCGACGTCAACGCCGGCATTCCCGGGGTCGACCGGAGGCTACTCATGTCATGCGCCATCGCCTCGGTTGAAGCCGCGACGGAAATGCCGGTTTCGATCGACAGCGACGATCCCGATATCCTGGAAGCGTCGGCCAGGACGATTGCCGGGGTTCCCCTGCTGAATTCCGTCACCTGCGAACCGGGGGCCCTTGAAAGAGGGCTGGGCATCGCGCGCCGCTGCGGTGCGTCCATCGTCGTCCTGACCATGGACAGCAAGGGGATTCCCGAGGACGCGAGAGGGCGCCTTGCCCTGGCGGAAAAAGCCCTGGCCGCTGCCGAATCGATCGGGCTTCCGGGGAAATCCCTTTTCATCGATCCCCTGACCCTGGCGCTCGGCGCGGGAGACACGAACGCCCTCGTCACCCTCGAAAGCCTGAGGGGGCTGAAGGCTCTCGGAACCCGGTCGATACTTGGGATCAGCAACATTTCCTTCGGCTTGCCGAACCGGGGGCTGCTCAACAGGACCTTCCTCTCCATGGCGATATCGGCCGGGCTCGAGGCCGTCATCGCCAATCCTCTTGACGCATCCCTGATGGCCTCGATCGACGCCTCGAATGCCCTGACGGGGAAAGACCCCGGGATCCGGCGGTACATAACCGCGGCGAGCGGAAGGGAAGACTCCACCCCTGCCAGGGAACCCGCAGGACCCGCTTCCCTGCCCGGGATTGAGGAATCGATCGTCCGGGGAGAAAAGGAAGCCGCCACGGCCGCGGGAAAGGCCTTCCTGGAGGAGGGGGGCCTACCGATGAGCCTCATCCAGGAAAAGGTCCTGCCCGCACTGGAAGAAGTGGGCCGCCTTTACGAATGCGGGGACACCTTCCTCCCGCAGCTTCTGGCTTCCTCCGAGGCCGCCCAGGCCGTCTGCGGGCTTGCTGAGGAGCGCCTGCTGGCCGGAGGGGAAACCCTCGAAACGCGCGGGACGGTCCTCCTGGCGACCGTCGAAGGCGACCTCCACGACCTGGGCAAGAATGTCGTGGCCATGGTCCTGAAGAGCCGGGGATACCGGGTCGTGGACATCGGCAAGGATATCCCGGCCGATGCGATCCTGGAGGCCGCCCTGAGGGAAAAGGCCGATATCGTGGGGCTGTCCGCCCTGATGACCACGACCGTGGAAAAGATGGCGGACGTGGTTTCAATGGGGAAGGCCCGCGGCATGGAATGTCGCTTCATCCTGGGTGGGGCCGCGGTCAATGCCCGTTTTGCGGAGAAGGCCGGGGCAGACGGGTTCGCGCTCGATGCCGTCGAAGCCTCCAGGCTCGTGGACAGGCTCATGGAAGACAAGAGAAGGGAGGAATGACGATGTTCATCCGGGAACTTTTCAGGAAAGCGAGACCCGTCATTTCCTTCGAGGTCTTCCCCCCGAAGGCCGATGCCCCGGTCGAGAGCGTCTACAGGACGATCGAGGCCCTCAAGGACCTCGCCCCGGACTACATCAGCGTGACCTACGGCGCGGGAGGCACAAGCCGCGACCGCACGGTCGAGATCGCGTCCCGGATTCGCAACCATTTCGGGATCGAGGCACTGGCCCACCTGACCTGCCGCTCGCATACCCCGGGAGAGATCGACGACATCTGCGAGGAGCTCCTTGACGAAGGGGTCCAGAACATCCTTGCCCTCAGGGGAGACCCTCAACCTGGAGAGGAAGAAAACCCAAACGCCAGCTTCTCCTATGCCTGCGATCTTGTGAAGCACCTCAGGGAAAACCATTTCGGGAACTTCTGCATCGGCGCCGCCGCTTACCCGGAAGGGCACGTGGAATGTCCCGATCCAATGAAGGATCTCGACTTCCTCAAGGCCAAGGTCGATGCCGGCGTCGATTTCCTTGTAACCCAGCTTTTCTTCGACAACGAACTCTTTTACCGGTTCCGTGACGCCGCGGAGAAACGGGGGATCCACGTCCCGCTCGTGGCCGGAGTTTTCCCGGTCCTGAACGCCCGCCAGGTCCAGAGGATCGTTTCCCTCTGCGGGGCTTCCCTGCCCCCAAGGTTCACCCGCATCATGGCCCGGTACGCAAATTCGCCGGAAGCCCTCGAAGAGGCCGGGGTCGCCTACGCGACGGACCAGGTCATCGACCTGCTGGCATCGGGCGTCGAAGGAATCCATCTCTACACGATGAACCGGCCGGGCACGACAAGGCGTATCATGGAAAATATCGCTCTTATCCGAAAGACGGCTTCCCCGGAAGGGAGGATGAACGGGTGAGGAAAGTCGATTGCCATGTTCACGTCTACCCGCCAGAAGTGATCAGGAACTGGGAAAGGATCGCGGAGGACGAACCCTATTTTGCCCGGCTGGCCCGCGGCAAGGTGCACCGGTGGGCTACCGCCGAGGACGCGCTGGCCGCGATGGATGAAGCCGGAATCAGCGAAAGCTGGATTTTCGGGTTCGCCTTCAAGGACCTCGGTCTTTGCAGGGAATGCAACGATTTCGTCATCGAGGCACAGTCCCGGCACCCTGGCCGCTTCAAGGGCTTTGCCGTGGTTCCCCCGCTGGCTAGGGGGGCAGAGGCCGAGATCATCCGATGCAGGGAAAAGGGGCTGCGCGGCGTGGGGGAACTTTTCCCGGAGGGGCAGGGATTCGACCTCTCGGATATCAGGCAGACCTGGCGTTTGGCGGGAGCCTGCCACGAGTGCGGCATTCCTGTGGTCGTCCACACCGCGGAACCCGTCGGCCACGATTACCCCGGAAAGGGAACCGTCGGCCCGGCCGAGGCCGTGGCTTTCTGCTCGAACCACCCGGAACTGAAGGTCGTCTTCGCCCACATGGGAGGGGGCCTCTGGCTGTACGAACTGATGCCGGAAATGGGCACCCTTCTGCAGAACGCCTGGTATGACACGGCCGCCCTGCCTTTCCTCTACGCCCCGGCGATCTACCGGGCCGCCTGGGCAGCCGGGGTCGGGGGAAAAATCCTCTTCGGCAGCGATTTTCCGATACTGAAATGGGATCGCCACGCCAGGCATATCGAGGCCGCGGGGCTTACGGGCGAGCAGGAGGCCGCGCTGCTGGGAGTGAACGAGGAACGCTTTTTCGGGAATTGACCCCTTGACAGTGAGAAGTTCCACAGCATAAAATCTCTTCCAATTTACCCTGAACCTTAAAAACTGCCCCAGGCAAACTCTTATCCAGAGCGGCGGAGGGAACGGCCCGATGAAGCCCGGCAACCTGCCCCCTATCAGGGGGTGTGGTGCCAAGACCGGCAGCGGCGACGCTGCTTGATAGGAGAGGAAGATCTTATATACGCCCCTTCCTCTTGAGGAAGGGGCGATTTTTATGGAGGTGCATTGTCCATGGTGAGCAAAAAGGGAGAAAAGATGGGAATGATGACCAGGGCCCTTCATGCCGGCTGGAGCCACGACAAGTCCACCGGGTCTTTCGGGCTGCCCGTCTACATGACGGCCGGATACCGGTTCGATTCTCCCGAAATGGCCATGCGCCTCTTCGAACTGGAAGAACCCGGGCATATCTACTCGCGCATCTCGAACCCCACGGTCGCGGCCTTCGAGCAGGGGCTCGCCGCGCTCGAGGGTGGCGTCGACTGCGTCGCCACCGCATCCGGCCAGGCGGCCTTCACGCACGTGCTGACGGCTCTCTGTTCCTCGGGGGACCATGTCGTCGCGGGAAGGCGGCTTTACGGGGGAACCCTGACCCTTTTGAAAAACGTGTTCGGGAGACTGGGCGTTTCCAACACGATCGTGGAAACGGACGATCTTGACGCGGTCCGCGCGGCGGTGACGCCCAGGACCCGGTGCATCATCACGGAGACGATCGGGAACCCGGTCATGAACGTCGCGCCCCTCGAAGGGCTCGCCGAGATCGCCAGGGAAAACGCGATCCCGCTCGTGGTGGACAACACCTTCGCTTCCCCTGCGCTTTGCCGGCCCATCGAGTGGGGTGCGTCCATCGTCATCCACTCCGCCACGAAGTACATCTCCGGGCAGGGGCACGTCATCGCGGGGGCGATCGTCGATTCCGGCAACATGGACTGGGAGGCCTCCGGCAAGTGGCAGGACCTGACCGCGCCCGACGCTTCCTACCATGGGCTCGTGTTCTCCGAGCGCTTCGGCAAGGGAGCCCTCGCGGCGAAGATCAGGTGTTCGACCCTTCGTGACCTTGGAGGATGCCTGTCGCCCTTCAACGCCTATCTTCTGCACCTGGGGCTCGCAACCCTCCCCTTGAGGATGGCCAGGCACAGCGAAAACGGCCGGAAGGTCGCCTCGTTCCTTGAAAACCACCCGCAGGTGGAATGGGTTCGTTACCCCGGGCTGGAAAGCCATCCCCAGCATGGCTTGGCCGGGCGATACCTACCCTCCGGTTGCGGAGGCATGATGGCCTTCTGCATCAAGGGCGGCGTCGATGCAGGGCGCACCTTCCTCGAATCTCTCGGGCTTTTCGCTTCCGTGGCCAACCTGGGGGATTCACGAAGCATGGCCCTCCACCCGGCCAGCACGACTCACGGCCAGCTTTCCGCCTTGGACCGAAAGGCAGCCGGGATCGATGACGGCCTGATCCGCCTCAGCATCGGGATAGAAGACGCAGAGGACCTCCTTGAAGACCTTGACCAGGCTTTGGGACGATCCGCCCTGACCGGGAGAAACCCAGATGCCGGACCGGCCAGATGAACACATCGGATTCGTCGAACTCCCGTGCCTGGAGCTGGAGTCCGGTCGCGTCCTTGAAAACGTGAGGCAGGTCTATTCCCGGTACGGCACGCCGGAACCCGACGGCAGCAATGTGGTCGTCGTCTGTCATGCCCTGACCGGAAGCCACCGGGTAAGCGGGGAGGTGCTGGCGGAGCAGCCCCAGCCCTGGTGGGAACCGGTCGTCGGCCGCCACAAGGCCATCGACACGAGCCATCTCTGCGTGTTTTGCTTCAACATGCTGGGCAGCCCTTACGGGTCGACCTCCCCACTTTCTCCCAACCCAAAGACCGGCCGACCGTGGGGGATGGATTTCCCGCTTTTCTCCGTCAGGGATATCGTCAACGCGCAGAAGGCGGCGCTCGACAGCCTCGGGTACCCGAGGATAGGCGCGATCGTCGGGGGGTCCCTGGGCGGCATGCAGGCACTGGAGTGGGCCATCCTCTACCCGGAGGCCGTCGACCGGATCGTGGTGATCGGGGCTCCTGCCCATCTCTACCCCCAGGCTATCGCTTTCAACGAGGTCCAGCGCCAGGCCATTTTCTCCGACCCGAACTGGAAGGAAGGGGCTTACCATGGAGGGCCCACTCCCGCGAAGGGGCTCGCCATGGCACGCATGCTGGCGATGATCACCTACAAGAGCGACAACTGTTTTACCCAAAGGTGGATGCGGCAGGTACGCAACGGAGACCTGGGCGACTGGTCGGGGCAGTTCCAGGTCGAATCGTACCTCCACCACCACGGGGAGGAAATCGTCCGGCGTTTCGACGCCAGCTGCTACGTCTACCTGACGCGAGCCATGGATCGCCATGACATCGGGGCGGGCAGGGGAGGAGCCGAAGCGGCGCTGGAGAAACTCGTGGGCAAGCACCTGCTCGCCCTCGGGATCTCGAGCGACATGCTTTTTCCCACATGGCAGGTCGAAGAGCTTGTGGACCTGGCAGGGAAGGCGGGAGTCCGGGCTTCCTACGACGAGATCGAAAGCGACGAAGGGCACGATGCCTTCCTTATCGATTTCGACCAGGTGGACGACTCCATAAGGGCTTTCTGGGAACGCAGCGGATTGGGTGCGAGAATGAGTTGACAGGTTTTTGAAGGCCGGATATACTATCCCTCGCGTTCGGGCGGATAGCTCAGCGGAAGAGCACCTGCCTTACAAGCAGGGGGTCACAGGTTCGAACCCTGTTTCGCCCACCAAAAGGAAATTCGCAATTTGGCAATCAGAGTTGGTGCGGGGTTGTAGCTCAGTCGGTTAGAGCGCCGGCCTGTCACGCCGGAGGTCGCGAGTTCGAGTCTCGTCAGCCCCGCCAACATAAATTTCTCTCCGTCAGAAGCGGCGGGATAGCTCAGTTGGTAGAGCAGCGGACTGAAAATCCGCGTGTCCCCAGTTCAACTCTGGGTCCCGCCACCACTTTGATAACTGAAATGTGCGGAAGTAGCTCAGGGGTAGAGCACAACCTTGCCAAGGTTGGGGTCGCGGGTTCAAATCCCGTCTTCCGCTCCATTTTTATTTGTGGGGCGGCATAGCCAAGCGGTAAGGCAGAGGACTGCAAATCCTTCACCCCCGGTTCGAATCCGGGTGCCGCCTCCAAGTCTTTAAACCGCATGGTATAAGAAGCTCAGGCAATCCAGAAAAACGTCAAGGTCTTCTGGGAAAACCCCGGAAGGCCTTTTTTGTTTTGGCGGCGCATCCCTTCCACACAATCACGATGGAACCGAAACATCCTGCATTGCGCGCCGTCTCGTTCGGAATCTGCAAGGAAAGGCAAGGAAAAAACGCATGGGAAACAAGCTAGTGTTCGTCAGCGGAGCGCCCTTCTGGTTCACGCCGGAAGGCCGTTTCGAAGCGGCGGAGCAGAGCAACGGGCTGTTCGTCGAACGGGTCATGCTCCGCACGGAACGCGGACTGCGGGAAATCGTCAACGGCAA
>DAIMJI010000034.1:0-6493 GCA_036722335.1 Synergistales bacterium
GTGGTCGTGTAGATAAAATCATACAGCTTCCCGAAGGCGCCTTCACGTTCCAACTCCCTCATGACATCGACGGGAAGGACGACATCCGGGTCCTCGTTGGCCCAAACCCGGTCGTAGCCGCCGTGGATCGATTCGTAGGTCTCGGGAGTCAGGTCGTCCAGCTTCGAGATGTCGTAACGGCCGTAGGATTCCGCGGAGGAAACCCGGATATGGTCAGGGTTGCCTTTAGGGACGATCCCGCCCGAGCAGACCAGGGCGATCGTGGCCTTTTTCAGGTCCTTTATGGGAGCCGCCGGCGGGATCCGGTTGAAAACGGGCATCTCGTACTCCGTCCTGAAAGGGCGTCCCGCGATTTTGTCCAGCAGGATTTCCACGGCTCTTTCGGCCCCGTTCTTCTCGAAGAAGAAGTTCTTGCGGATCCCCCTCGAGATCGTTCCTTCGAGCCGTGCCGGGCCCATGGGTTCGCCGGTAGCCAGCTTGAGGCCAACGCGGGCCAGCCCTTCCAGGGCGGCCTTCATCCCGCGGGCGCTGTCGGCGGCCTGGACGATCACGGTGTTCTTCGCGTAAAGCTCGACTCCGGGGTTCTCCGGGTAAAGGGCCGTCACCGTGGGGATGCCCAGGACCTTGCCTGCCGTAGCGCAGATGTCCCCGCAGGCGAACCCGTACCGGCCGGCGTTGAATCCCGGCCCGGCTACGAGAAGGTCGGGCTTGAAGCTAGCGATGAGCTTGAGGCACTCTTCCCTGGCTTCTTCCGTGTGCTCGCCGTAAAAACCGTCCCCGCATATCACCGTGCCGACGATAGCCGCACCGTCGCCCATGAGCATGTCAAGCTGCATGCCGGGCCCGACAAACCCCTCCCGGCCTTCCGGAAGCTTGTTTGCCGCTTCTTCGCCGCCAAGTCCGGCGTAAAACTGGTTGATGTAATGGACAACCCTTATGGTCATCGTGTTCACCCTCCCTCGCCTAGATCCATTCACAGCCGATGCGGCTGAAGCCCAGCTCGCAGGTCGACCCGATCACGGCCTGCAGCTCGACGAACATGCTGCCGTCGGGACGAAGGCTTTCGGCGGCCCCGCCGGAAAGGTTCTCGATCGACTCGGGGTGCCCGAGAACCGTTTCCATGGGCGGAACCTCGATCATCTCGTTGACGTTCCCGGAGGACACGAAGGCGGACATCTCCGGGGTGGCATCCGCCAGGCCCTGGCTCGCCCCGTCGGTCCCGGCCGCTTCGTCCGAGATCACGACGGTCCTGATCCCTAACCGTTCGCACTTTTTCGCGTTGAGGCACAGGTCCGTGTCCGGGTTCCCGTAGCCTTCCTCGGTGACGATCACTCCATGGGCACCCAGGTTCCAGGCCAGGTTGGCGTTCATGGAGGAAGCCCTTTCCTTCCCCGCCAGGCGCACATCTTCCACCGTGGGGACCACGCCCAGGAAGTTCAGGTCCTTGCCATGACGCCTGTAAAGGGCCTCCACCACCGGGTTGTTCACGTGGTGGTAGGTCGTGTTCTTGTCGCAGGCCGATACGCAGTTCCCCGAAACGAGTGCCCCGTCCAGGACCTCGTTGGGATGGATCAGGGTGGGAAGGACGGTCTTCATGTCCGCGCTGTAGAGGAACGTATCGTGGAGCAGCCCCTGCGTGATGGCCATGCAGACGTAGAGGATCCTCGGAAGACCAGGGTATTTCTCGTTTTCTTCGTTGATGGAGCCCTTGTCGAACACGCGGACTTCATCCACGGAAGCCTCGCGGCAGGCTTCGGCCAGGTAGAGGGCGAGCTTAAGCCCGGCCAGGCGAAGGGCTTCTTCGTAGGCATGCTTCCCGAGTCCTTCCACCGGTTCCACGGTCAGGACAAGGTTCTGGGTCCCGGAAAAGGGTGTATAGTCGGCCCCTGTCCCGGACATGTCGATAAATCCTTCCTGGAAAGCGACGATGGGGCCGCAGGTCACGACGGCCGCCCCCTTGAGGACAAGGGTGACACCTTCCCCGGCGGTCTCCGGCGGAGCGAAGAACCCGGGGAAATATCCCCTGCCGCCCTTCAGCTTGACCCTGGGCTCCACCACGTCCTTGACCGGAATGATGCGCACGCTCTCCCCGGGACGCGCCAGGTCGAGACGGACCGAGGCGAACCTTTCGTCCCCGGAAACCGACGCAGCGGCCTCCTCCCGGTTCACCCAGAGGACATGATCCCTGACCTCCGTCTTCTGCCCCCACTGGATATCCGAAACTTGAACCTCGTGCATTTCCAACCTCATTCGGGGCCCTCCCTTCACTTTTCCCGCCCAGTCGCCGAAGCCTGGCACCCTTGTCCGGCCGGCAGGAAATCTTCCGAAGAATAGTCTACCCGGTCCTCTCTCTCGTTTTCATTGGATTATTGCACTATAATAATGGCATTTGGACGCAATTTTTTTGGGCTTTTGAATAGAATGGAGGGGTGTCCCCATGCTTAGGGCCTGTGCCCAGGAACTGGCCGAAAACACTTCCGAGATTGCGGGCTACAGCGTGCTTTTGACCGACGAGGACGGGGTCGTGATCGGCTCCAGTGACGCTTCAAGGCTTGGAACCCTGCACAGCCCTTCTCTCGGGGTCATGCAGACCCGTCGCCTGGAGATCACCACTTTCGAACAGGCCAACCGGCTCACCGAAGGGGTGAAGCCCGGCGTCACCCTGCCGATCTCGCTTGCGGGCAAAGTGGTCGGCTCGATCGCCATAGCCGGCCCCCCGGAAGAGGTCTCCCGGTATGGGCGCCTCGTGCAGAAACAGGCGGAACTCCTCCTCAGGGAAAACGCCCTGCTCCGGTCTTCCCTGCTGCGTGAACAGGCCGTCCAGGAACTCATATTGGAAATCGCCGCCTTCGACCCCCAGCGGGCGGACGATTCACTTCTCGTGATCAGGGGAAGGGAACTGGGGTACGATCTGAAATCGGCCAGGGCTGTCGTTGTGGTGGAAATCCTGAGATCCGAGGCCGTTCCGGTCGAACGCCGCCGGGAGGCCCAATCTTTGGCTGGAAGGATCTTTGCCCACCCCCAGGATATCGTCGCGCGGCTTGGCGACGACAAGGTCGTGATCCTCGCCTTCCTCGGGCTGGCCGCCAGGGAAGAGGTCCCCCTCGCGGAAGTCGGCCGGGCCGCAACCTCCCTGTCGTCCGCCCTTTGGGAAGCGGGGATGCCCGTTTCCGTCGGGATAGGGGAGATCGCCCTCTCAGCCTCCCAGCTGGGACAGGCCTACCGCACGGCAGGGGAGGCGGCCCGCCTGGGGAGCAGGAAAAACGTGGGCAAGGTCTTCTACATCGACGACCTGCGGCTCGAATCCCTTCTTTCCGCGGTCCCGAGGGACCGCTCCGAAGCCTTTTGCGAAACCGTCCTGAAAAAGCTCTCCTCCTGTCCCGATGCCCCCGAACTGATCGAGACCTTCCTGGCCTGGTGCGAGGACCCCTTCTCCCCGGCACGGGTCGCGGGAACACTCTCCATTCACCGCAACACGCTGTCCTATCGCCTCGACAAGATCGCACGACTGACTTCACTGGACCTGAGGAAGGCAAGGGGAATCCTGATGCTCCGTACAGCCCTCGCCCTGAGGAACGACAGGCCTTGACCGGCACGAAAGAATTTCTTTCTTGACGGGCGAAGTCGTCTGATATATCATACATCAGTAGAAAATTCGAAAAGTGTGCCACCAGAAAAGGGGAAAAAGAGATGAAAAGCGGCATCGTGTTCGATTTTAAAAAGTATTCCATCCACGATGGCCCGGGGATAAGGACGACCGTCTTCCTGAAAGGCTGCCCCTTGGCCTGCTGGTGGTGCCACAACCCCGAAAGCATCTCGCCCCGCCCGGCGGTCCTTTACCGCCGTGAACGTTGCATCGGCTGCGGGGCCTGTATCCTGGCGTGCCCCGGCAAGGCGATCCGGCCGACGGACGAGGGGTTTCTTGCCGACCCCGCCCTTTGCGAGGGCAACGGGGCCTGCGCCGAAGCCTGCCCGTCCACGGCCCGGGAACTGGTGGGCAGGAACATGACTTCCGGGGAAGTCCTGGAGGTCATCAGGAAGGACATCCTTTTCTACGACGAATCAGGCGGCGGCGCGACGTTTTCAGGGGGAGAACCTCTCCTCCAGCCTGAGTTCCTGCAGGAAATGCTTCTCGGCTGCAGGGAATCCGGAATCCACACCGCGGTCGACACCACGGGCTTCGCACAGGCTTCGGTCCTGCTTGAAACCGCTGCCCTGACCGACCTTTTCCTGTACGACATCAAGCATATGGACCCCGAGAAGCACAGGCTCTACACCGGGGTGGACAACACGCTCATCCTGGAGAACCTGAAAACCCTGACCGAATCCGGGGCGAAGGTCGCGATCCGCATCCCCTTCATCCCGGGGGTGAACGACGACGAGGAAAACATCTCCAGGACGGGGGAGTTCGTTTCGCGCCTGAGTGGGATCGTTTCCGTCCACCTGCTGGCCTACCATACGTCGGCCAGGAACAAGTACGCCAAGTGGGGCAAAACGTACCGCCTTCCGGACACGCTTCCTCCCAGCGAGGAAAACACACGGGCGGCGGCCTTGAACCTGAAGTCATTCGGACTCAATGTCCTCATAGGAGGGTGAAGATCGTGAACGAACGAATCGAGAGACTCCGGAAGCAAAGCTTTGAAACACACCCGTCCATCTCCATCGAGCGGGCGATCCTGGTGACCGAGTTCTACGAGGAAAACGCCGGGAAAGTCTCCACCCCGGTCATGCGGGCGCTGAACTTCAAGAACCTCTGCGAGAAGAAGACGATCTTCATCGGCACCGACGACCTGATTGTGGGAGAGCGAGGCCCGGTGCCGCGCAGCGTCTCCACCTTCCCCGAGCTGAACTGCCATTCCCGCGAGGACCTGGAGATCCTGAACTCCCGCAAGATGACCAGCTACACGGTTTCCCCCGAGGACATCGACCTCTATGCCCAGAAGGTCATTCCCTACTGGAGAGGGCGCAGCATGCGCGACAAGGCCTTCGCCCTGATCCCCGAAAAATGGAAGTCCCTCTACGAAGCGGGCCTCTACACCGAATTCATGGAACAGCGCGCCCCCGGGCACACGGCCCTGGACGGGACGATCTACCGGAAGGGCATGCTCGACTTCAAGCGTGAGATCGCCGAAAGCAAGGCCCGGCTCGATTACCTGAACGACCCCCACGCCACCGAGAAGTTCGAGGAACTGACCGCCATGGACATCTCCTGTGACGCGGCGATCCTCTTCGCCGAGCGCCATGCGGAACTGGCCGAAAAGATGGCCTCCGAGGAAACCAACCCCGCCCGCAAGGCTGAACTGCTCCAGATCGCAGCTGTCTGCCGGTGGGTTCCCGCCCACGCCCCGCGCAACTTCTGGGAAGCCGTCCAGATGTACTGGTTCGTCCACCTCGGTACGATCACCGAGATGAACGGCTGGGATGCCATGAGCCCCGGCCACCTGGACCAGCACCTGGCCCCCTTCTACGAGAAGGACCTGGCGGAGGGGACCCTGGACCGGGAGAAGGCGCGGGAACTGCTGTCATGCTTCTGGATCAAGGTCAACAACACCCCCGCTCCCCCGAAGGTCGGAGTCACGGCAGCGGAAAGCGGCACCTACAACGACTTCACCCAGATCAACCTTGGAGGTCTGAAGGCGGACGGATCCGACGGGACGAGCCCGGTTTCGACCCTGGTCCTGGAAGTCCTTGACGAGCTCCAGCTCCTCCAGCCCCAGGTCAGCGTCCAGATCAGCTCCAAGACGCCCGACGCGTTCCTGAAGTTCGCCGGGAAGGTGATCCGTCGCGGATCCGGTTATCCCTCCGTCTTCAACGCGGACATGGTCATCGCCGAGCAGGTCCGGGTCGGCAAGACGCCGGAAGACGCCCGGGAGGGCGGCACCAGCGGCTGCGTCGAGACGGGCAGTTTCGGCAAGGAAGCCTACATCCTGCACGGCTACCTCAACGTCCCCAAGATCCTCGAGCTGACCCTGAACAATGGCGTCGACCCCATGACCGGCAGGAAGATCGGCCTGGAAACCGGCGACCCGAAGGGCTTCGCGAACTTCGATGAACTCTACGCCGCTTTCGAGAAACAGCTCCGGTTCGTCGTCGAAACGAAGATCGAGACCGACAACTTCCTGCAGCGCATGTTCGCCACCTACGCCCCGGCCCCCTTCCTCTCGGTGGTGATCAACGACTGCATCAGGAACGGCCGCGACTACTACGACGGAGGGCCCCGCTACAACGCCGACTACATCCAGTGCTGCGGCATCGCCACGATCACGGACAGCCTGGCGGTGCTGAAGAAGCATGTCTTCGAGGACAACACGATCACCATGGGGACCCTGCTTGACGCGCTCAAGAAGAACTGGGAAGGCGAGGAACCCCTGAGGCAGTTCGTCTGGAACAAGACGCCCTTCTTCGGGAACGACGACGACTACGCCGACTCGATCATGCAGAGGGTCTACGATTCCCTGTTCCGGACCATCGAGGGGCAGCACAGCCCCAAGGG
>DAIMJI010000034.1:6593-10285 GCA_036722335.1 Synergistales bacterium
GGCTACAGCGACTACTTCGTCGACCTCGACCAGTACCACCAGGAGGAGATCATCTCCCGAACCACCCAGGAGAGCTTCTAGGAAGACTCCCATCAAGCGAAAAAAGGGCCCGGGCAAATGCCCGGGCCCTTTTGCATGCGTCGGGTTGCGGTTTCGCGCTAGTTGCGGCGCCTCACCAGGGCCAGCCCGCCCAGCAGGGCCATGGCGGCCAGGCCGCCAAGGGGAGCCGCGGAACAGCCGCCGCCTGAGAGCCCTCCTTCGAGGTTCGGATCCTCAGCCTCCGTGAAAGTCGCGAAAGAAAGGATGGGAGTTTCGGTTCGATTCCCGTCCGGGTCGACTGCTACGATCTTCCAATAATAAGTCGTGTCGTAATTCAGTTTGGAACTCGGCGTGTACAAAGGATCGGTCAACCCTGAAGCCTTCATCGTGAAGTCGCCAAGATTTTTCCCCATCCAGACTTCGTAAGTCAGAGCCTGGCCATCCGGATCCGTGCAGTTCCAGGTGAAGGACTTGTTGACCGGCACCGATTTTGCCTTGTCGGCCGGATCGAAAGCGGAGGGAACGTTCGGAGCCGCGCCGATTCCGGAACCGCCCGAACCCGCCGTACTGAAGGTCCAGATCGGCCCCAGGGTCGAAGCTCCGTCCGGATCCAGCACCTCGATCTGCCAGTAATAAAGCGTGTCCGCGACCGGAGATATATCTCCCAAATCAAAGAGAGGAACGGTCAACTCGCTACCATTTCTCTTCGAAAAGGTCCCCGCGCTGCTGCCGATCCAAATATTGTAACGGAGAGGTGTGTCCCCGTCCGGATCCGTTGCCTCCCAACGCAAGGTCTTCGTCAGGCTGACCCCCGTCGCTCCGTTCGTCGGATCCACGGCAACCGGGCTGTTTGGCGCATGGTTAAGCGTTGACGCAGATTCCAGCTCGGTCTTGAAGGTCCAGATGGCACTCGATGTCGACAAACCGTCCGGATCTTTCGCCACCACCATCCAATAGTGAACCGTATTGTAAGGGGTCGTGCCCGGCAAGTCGTACATCGGCACAAGCACGTCGCTTGCCACCTTCGTGAAGGTGGCCGCGTTCGTCCCCAGGTAAACGTCGTAAGCCAAGGTGTCGCCATCCGGATCCGAGCATTCCCACCTCAGGGTCTTAGTGATCGGCACTCCCGTCGCTCCGTTCGCAGGGTCCACCGCCACGGGCGCGTTGGGTGCCCGATTCACCGGCCCCGCCGGTTCCTGTTCGGTCTTGAACGACCATATCGAGCTGGAAGTCGACAAAAGCCCGTCCTTCGCCACTACCTTCCAATAGTGCACCGTATCGTAGGGGGTAGTGCCCGGCAAGTCGTACATCGGCACAAGCACGTCGCTTGCGACTTTCGTGAAGGTACCTGCGTTCGTCCCCAGGTAGACGTCGTAAGTCAAGGGATCTCCATCCGGGTCCGTACATTCACCCCACCTCAGGGTCTTGGTGACCGGAACGCCCGTCGCTCCGTTCGTCGGGTCCACCGCCACCGGAACCGTCGGAGGCTGATTGGTTCCGGATTCCTTCACGGTCGTAAACGACCAGATAGGCCCTGAATTTTCCGCCCCCAGGCCGTCCCGTGTCGTGACTCTCCAGTAGTAGGTGGTGTTCAAGGCAAGTGTCGGCACATATCGATTGACCTGAATGTCTGACGCAACAGGAGCCATAGATGTGGGGTCTGTTCCAATTTCGACACTGTAATAGAGCGGAGAGGGGGGGTCTTCTGTCAGGTCCGGATCTCCTCCTGTCCAGGAAAGGACCTGAGAAAGGGGGATCTTGTCCGACAGGTCCGCAGGGGTCGGTTCGGAAGCGGGATATGGCTCGCGGTTTCCTGAAGCCTGGGTTTTTTGGGTATGGAAACTCCAAACATCCCCAGAGGTTTCACCCGTTCCGTCGACCGCCACCACTTGCCAGCTGTAGTCGGAGTCCTCGTTGAGTGGCGTACTCAAATAGTAGGATTCCGCCCACCAGTTGTCCCTGGATTCGATCAGGGTTCCACCCGTTCCGATCCCCTCGTAGAGGTAGAACCGAAAATGCATGGTGGCGGGATCAAAACCCTCCAGATTCCAACGGAACGTGGGGTTGAGGGGAACCGAGACGCTGTTTTCCCCGGGTTGCAGGTTTTCGGGTGCAACTGGGGCTGCGATTGCGATGCCGAACAAAGAAAGGATCAAAACGGAAAACAGGGCAAGCCAACAAGCCTTTTTCATTCTTAAACCCCCTTTCATGTTTTTGATTTTATGACCGGACTTGGGGAACGTCAAGCCAATTAACCATGCAAGACTAGCCCTTATCAGACATGAAAAAAAGGGAGGTTTAGGCCTCCCTTTTTCATTCCTTTCGTTTCCTACCGGACCAGCTTGCGGCATTCCAGGTAGTAGCGTTTCTCCGTGGCCTCGCCGATGGAGAAGGTCTTCCTCGGGTACGGGCCCACTTCGATGATCCGCCTGAAGAAGGTCGACTTGTCGAGGGGAGGCATGAAGAACCCGGCGTTCCCCGGTTTGGAGCCCATTTCACGGACGGCGTCTTCCCCGTGGATGTAGTCGATGGTGATCTCGGGATGCTTTTCCAGGTAGCCGTCCAGGAATTCCTGGAAAAATTCCACGGTCATCCGTTCTTCCTGCGGGTTGAAGACGAAACGGGCATCACCCTTTTCGGAAACGATCCCTATGACATGCCCCTGCTCGGTCTTTGCCGTGGGTTCTGCCGGAGCCACTTCCAACCAGCCGCCCAGGGCCTTGGTCATGTCGGCAAAGAACGCTTCCGTTTCCAGGCCGAAGAGAACGCGGTGGATCGGGTGGAAGTGCAGGCCTTCGTCGTGGATGTTCTCCACCTCCACCAAGGCCCAGCGGGCCGGGTCGTCGGAACTCGCACCGGCGGCCTTGCGCTCTTCCCAGAGGCTCTTGGCGGTTGCGAGGGAATGGTTTCCGTCGCCCACCGCGAAGAGGAAACCGTCGAGCGCCAGTTTCTCCAGGGCCTTTGAAACCTCGCCCATGGCGGGTTCGGGAACATGCCACCCCGCAATGGAACCGCCATCCTGCATGAGTTCAAAGTCATAGAGTTTGCGGAAGCTCTTTTTCGCCGAGAACAGCGGCTCGATGACGGTCCGGTCCGGATCGTCGAGCAGGATCAGGATGTGCGGCAGGTCGAGCGTCGCACCCCGACGAACGGCCATGCGCGGGGGCAGCCGTTTCAGGATCGTTCCTTCGGTGGGCCGGATAAGCGAAGTGGCACCCGCCTCGAAGCTGTAGGCTTCGAGGTCCACCGCCACGACCAGCCCCTTTCGGGAAGGGGCAAAAGCGGTCTTGCGGTCGATGAGGACAAACCCTTCCCCGACGGGCTCCAGGACATTCGCAAGACAGGCCTTCATCTCGGCGTTGATCGCCTCGACACGCGATGCGGTGTCGCCGTCCTCCAGGTAGCACTCGGGCAAAATCAGGCGAAGCGTCGAAGGGGCATCGCCGACGAATTCCTTCACTTCCTCCCAGTAGCCGCGCTCGGAGGAAAACTGGTCGCAGGCCACCACGGACCACTTCGAAAGGTCCGTTCCCTGCTTCGGGAGCAGGACTTCCGGAAGCCCGATCCCGATCTTTTCCAGGTTCAGCTTGACGTCTTCCATGTCGGGAGACCTACCCGTTCTTCGCAGCGAAATCCCGCATGAACGCGGCGAG
>DAIMJI010000035.1:0-9852 GCA_036722335.1 Synergistales bacterium
CATCGGCGTCGGTGTTGTGGCAGCAGACGCCGCCGGTGCCGCAGACGAAGGTTTCATCGCCTTCGACCGAGAAATCGTAAACATGACGGCCGTCGCAGGGAAGCTTCCTGACCTCCCTCACGGAAAGCCCCACCAGGTTCCCGGGCATCGGTGACCGTAACGCCTTCCTGCGTGGCGCTTTCCGGCTGGCCAGGGTTTCATCCAGCTGGGATGCATTCGCGTGACCCTTCCAGATTTCCCTGGCAGCGGAGAGGTCCGCGGGGTTGGTTACAGAGAGGGTGTAGGCCGTATGCCGGGTCGTCACCGGCTTGCCCCTGATCAGGCCGGAAGGGCGGCCGCTGGGTTCCCGAACCGTCATGCCGGCGAGAATCCCCTTGCCGAGGAAAAGGTACTGGATCTGCTCGGCCAGGAGGCGGGAAGTGGTCGTGAAGGCGATGCCGTGCCTGTGAAGGGTTCCGTCCCCGAGGAAGTAGCCTTCGAGGAAGGAGTCCCGGAGTTCCGGCGAGACGTTGAACACCAGGTCGGGTACCGATTTCGTCCAGGCTTTCGGGTTCTCGAAGCCGAAGAGGTGCCTGAAAGTCGAGCCGATGACGCGGTTCAGGACCCTCAGCTCGGATGCCCGTCCGTCCTTTGACCGGTACAAGGCCGGTTCGATCCCGAAGGTGGAACGGAAAGCCGCGGCCAGCCTCGGGACGATCGGCTCGTTCCTTTTCCCGATGGCCAGCCGGACACCGGCCCTCAGGCTGAAGGATCCTTCAGCGACGAAGAAACCCAGCAGGAACAGCAAGTCCCTCGAAACATCGATCATCCGGGGAACCGGCTGGTCCGCGTAGTGCCTCGGGGTGAGGACGACTTCCTCGCCAAGGGTTTCGATGGACTCCATGGGAAGGTCGGCCAGGTTGAGGTAAGGGCGCACCCGGTTTGCGGGGGCTCCCCTGTACTGTTCTTCCCATGTCCTGTCGAGGGCGCTCGAAACAACGGAGTATTGCCCTTCCAGGACTTCTTGCTCCATGCCCAGCAGGCCGGTGTACGCCTTGAAGTGGGTCTCGGTCGGCCGGGAGGTTCCTTTTTCCCATGCGTGCAGTGTGCAGGGCTGGGAGACGCCCAGGGCGAGGCACGCCTCCTTCAGGGGGAGCCCGATGGTTGTTCGCCGGTCATGGAGCAGGTTTCCCAGTGTTTCCGAAATCTGCACCCGCGGTTCCACGAGCTCGGGTTCACCCGCGTGCTCGGTCCGGACAAGCGCTTTCTGGAGTTCCTCGACGGAAGTCCCACGGAGGACGATATCCTCGTCTGCCGCGGCTTCCCGGAGGGCTCGGACCAGGTCAATCCGCTCGGGGGCCGTTTCGTTGGCCGGCAGGCTGGAAAGGCAGGCCAGAACGTCTCCCGGCTTGATGGAGTCGCCTCGCTTCAGGACGGGCTTGCCGTCGCCTCCCCTCACGAAGACGCTGTGTTCGCCGGTCACGGTGACGGATCGTCCGTAGGCGGTGCGAATCTCGTAAAGGTCTCCGTCGTGAGTGTGGCTCAAAATGGCCTTGATGGGCCGGTAACGGGATTCTCCCGTTTGGGGGTCGAAGCAGAGGACGGACCATTCATTGGGGCTGGACGCTTCCTCGAAAAGTTCGTCGATGAAGGGGCCGACCTTTACGAACCGGACGCTGCGGGCCTTGTCGCGAACCAGGGTGCACGACTCGCCGTCGACGCTCATGACCAATATCCTGTGGTACCTCAGCTTGCCGACGTCGAACTCCTCGCCGACCCCGGCCCCGAAGGCCTGGATGATCGTCTTGATCTCCTGGTTGCTGAAGATGCGGTCCATGCGGGCCTTTTCCACGTTCAGGATCTTGCCCCGAAGCGGAAGGATGGCCTGGAAATGCCGGTCCCTGCCCTGCTTGGCACTGTTATGGACGAAAACGCCAGCCGCAAGGGCGAAATTGTGGTAGCGCTCGACGGTCAGGTCGTAGACATCTTTCCGTTCTTCAAGGAACCTGACCGCCTTGACCTTGTGGTTGTAATTCGAAGCGGCCTCCAGCAGAGCTTGGCGGTCGCCCCGGAAATCCTTCTCGAGGAGCGTGTCAAACCTGGGTGCGGTCGGGGCTTCAGCCGCCCGTAATTCGTCATAGGCCTGAACCAGGTCGATCGGGGCTTCCTTGAGAAGACGGTTCAGAAGCTTGAGTCCCTTGTCCCTGTGCCCTTCGCGAATTCGCCTGGACCTTTCCTCGTGGCTGCTTTCGCGGCGCCAGCGCTCGAGAGCCCTGGTGACTCTTTCCCTCGCCGCGGGGTCGTTCCAGCGCCTGGAGCAGGCTCTGGACAATTTTTCCGCGTGTTCCGGGTGCTCTTGCCACCAGGCACGGACGGCTTCAGAGTGATTCTTCCTGAATTCGGGGTCCGCCCACTGTTCGCGAGTCATTTCAGAACGCCAGGTTCGAAGAGAATCGTCTGCCCACTCCAACCGGGCTTTATCCCTAAGTTCCTGACGAATTTCAGGATGAGCCAGGAAATATTCGTGAACGCGTTTTGCCTGGAGTTCGCGGTGCTCCTCACTTGACCAGTACTGATCGTTCAACTGCCTGAGGTGTTCCGCGTAATTCGTCTTCGCTTCCTCGTCAAGGGTGCCATACCATTTCAAGAAACCTTCTTTGATTTTCTTGTTGATTTCGGGGTTTTGGCGTTCCAACCGGACTCTTTCCGCCATACGGCGTCTATAGGTCGGGTCTTTCCACATTTTCTTCGCGCTTTCGCTCAAACTTCGCAATTTCCGCTCCCGGTATTCAGGGTTCTGACAAAGCCTGGCGATCGTTTCCCCGGCAATGCCGGCATGGAGCGACAGGTGCTCTTCCCTGGTCAAACGAACAATATTCCGTGGGTCATTGTCTTTCTTGTCGAGGTTGCGATGGTGTCTCATCGGGCCGCGTGCTTTCGTGTAAACGTGAGAGACCAGGTTGTGCCTGTCCGCCAGGTGGTGGGTATGCACCCACCTCTGCTCCCCGTTCATCCAGACCATTTCGTAGCCGGGGCCCGGATTTTCGCCGCGTTCCGTAAAACGCGTCCTGAGCGGCATCAGGCTGTCCCCTTCCGCCAGGTCCCTCGCTTCCCGGTATGATCCGTTTCGAAGCCTGAAAAGGTGATCGGGCGTGCAGCGGATCTTCTGGCCGTTATCCAGCGCGACTTCTACAAGCGGAGCCTCTGTACGGGTTCGTCTGGGTTCAACGAGAGGAACGATGCGGACATCTCCCGTTTCGCTCGTTGCGTAGCCAAAGTGGGAGATGCCTTTCTGCCAATCCTCCGCCAGTTCCTGGAAGGATAAAGCGTTGCCTGAAGCAAGCCGGATCTTCGTGTCCCCGGAAAAGCACCCACCGGCGCTGTCTCCCTCGACGATGTAGATCTCGCATTCCGCCGGGTTCTTGCTGGAGCAGTCCGCGAGCTTTCCAGGCAGCTCCAGCCCTGAAAGGGCGGATTTCCTGCGGACGAGGTCCCGGGCCTTCCGGGCCGCCTCACGGGCCTGGCGGGCCTTCACCGCGTTCTCCACCAGCGGTTTCAGCACGTCGGTGCGGTCTTCCAAAAGCTCCATCAGGCCCTCGTAAACGATGGAATCCACGAGGCCCTTGATTTCGCCGTTGCCCAGCTTGGTCTTGGTCTGTCCCTCGAACTGCGGTTCGGGAAGCTTGACCGAGATGACGGCGGTGAGCCCTTCCTTCAGGTCGTCGCCGCCCAGGTTCTCGTCCTTTTCCCTGAGCAGCTTCTGGCGCCGGGCCATCTCGTTGACCGCCCGGGTCAGGGCGGTTCGGAAACCGCTCACGTGAGTCCCGCCTTCGACGGTGTGGATCAGGTTGGCGAAGGCGAAGATGCGTTCGAGGTAGGAGTCGTTGTACTGCATGGCCACCTCGACGATGACCCCTTCCTTTTCCCCCTTGACCGTCAGGGGCGGCGAGAAGAGGGTCGTCTTGCCGCGGTTGAGGTACTCGGCGAAGAGGGTGATCCCCCCGTCGTACTTGAATATCTTTTCCTTGGGTTCGGCCTCGTCCTTGAGCGTGATGCAGAGCCCCGGGTTGAGGAAGGCCAGCTCGCGGATCCGGCCGGAAAGCACTTCCCAAGAGAAACCCAGCTCGGTGAAGATGGTGGAGTCGGGCAGGAAGCGGACCTGTGTCCCCCGGCGTTCGGTGGGTTCCCCGCGTTCGAGGTCCGTGACCGGAATGCCCTTCTCGAAGCGCTGGCGGTGCGTGGCCCCGTCGCGCCAGATCGTCACTTCGAGCCACTCGGACAGGGCGTTGACGACGGAGACGCCGACCCCGTGGAGGCCGCCGGAAACCTGGTAGGCCTTCTTGTCGAACTTGCCCCCGGCGTGGAGCTTCGTCAGGACGACCTCGGCGGCCGGGCGTCCGGTCTGTGGGTGCAGGTCCGTCGGTATGCCGCGGCCGTTGTCCGTCACCGAAACGCTGCCGTCGGTTTCCAGGCAGACCTCGATCTCGGTGCAGATGCCGGCCATGGCTTCGTCGATCGAGTTATCCACGACCTCGTAGACAAGGTGGTGCAGGCCTCGCGGCCCCGTGTCCCCGATGTACATGCCCGGGCGGCGGCGGACGGCCTCGAGTCCTTCCAGTATCTGGATGTCCTTTGCTGTGTACTTTGCGGATGGCGTCATTCCCTGATCGATCCTTTCCTTTTCTTCAGAGACAGGTCATGGATTTTCCCGTTCCAGGTGGCTTTCCATGTGCGCTCGTAGCGGTCCGCCAGGGTCCTCGGGGTGAACCCCGTGGCCATGACGCTTCCGTCACGCAAGATTATGGCCGTCTCGTTGCCCTCGCGGACGAGGGCTACAACGCGGCCAAGATCGACAAGTCCGTCCTCTTCGAGCGGCAGGAACACGGAAGTGACCTCCAGGCGGGAAAAGATGGCGATGCTTACGGAACAATTATAGCAAAAGCCCAATCATCGGCTTGGGGTTGACTTTTAGATTCGCTTCGATTTAAATGTTTTATCTATTTTGCTAAACAGGCAATCTGTGAGAAAATTTAAAGTGGTTAATATGGTCTTGAAGGAGTGAGTGCCATGTATGGGAAATCCTGGGAGATCCTGAAAACGAGCGATCCGGAAATCGCGGAAGTCATCCGCCGGGAGATGCACCGGCAGCAGACCCAGATAGAACTGATCGCTTCGGAGAACGTCGTCTCACCCGCGGTGCTGGCGGCGATGGGTTCCGTCCTGACGAACAAGTATGCCGAGGGCTACCCCGGCAAGCGCTACTATGGGGGGTGCGAGGAAGTCGACGTGGCCGAGGAACTGGCCAGGGAAAGGGCGAAAAGGCTTTTCGGGGCCGACCATGCCAACGTGCAGCCCCATTCGGGGTCGCAGGCCAACATGGCGGTCTACTTCTCCTTCCTCAAGCCGGGGGACACGATCCTGTCGATGAACCTGGCGCATGGAGGGCACCTGACGCACGGTTCCCCGGTCAACTTTTCGGGCCAGCTCTACAACATCGTGCCCTACGGGGTGAACCCCGGAACCGAGACGATCGATTTCGGGGAAGTCGAAAACCTCGCCTTGAAACACAGGCCCAGGCTGATCGTCTGCGGGGCCAGCGCCTACCCGAGGGTGATCGACGCCGAAGCGTTCAGGTCGATCGCCGACAAGGTGGGGGCTCTCCTGATGTTCGACATGGCCCACATCGCCGGGCTAGTCGCGGCCAGGCTCCACAAGGACCCCGTGCCCTTCTGCGAATTCGTGACGACCACGACCCACAAGACCCTGAGGGGCCCGAGGGGCGGGATGATCCTCTGCAAGGAACCCTACGCAAGGGCCGTGGACAAGACGATTTTCCCGGGTATGCAGGGCGGGCCGCTGATGCACGTCATCGCCGCCAAGGCCGTGGCGTTCCAGGAAGCCCTGGAACCCGGCTTCGCCGTCTACCAGCAGCAGGTCGTGGGCAACGCGCGGGTGCTGGCGGAAGAACTGCTGAAGCGCGATTTCAGGCTCGTGTCCGGGGGAACCGACAACCACCTCATCCTCGTTAACCTGGCGGAACGCGGGCTGACCGGCAAGGTGATGGAAAAGGCCCTGGACAAGGCCGGGATGACCGTGAACAAGAACGCCATCCCGTTCGACCCGCAGCCGCCGATGGTCACGAGCGGCTTCCGTGTCGGGACGCCGGCCGTGACGACGAGGGGGTTCGGCTCCTCCGAAATGGTGAAAATCGCGTCCTGGATCGAGCGCGTCGCGCGCGACCCGGAGGACGAGGCCGAACTGGCCCGGATCAAGGGAGAGGTCGTGGAACTCTGCAAGGCCTTCCCGCTCTACCAGGGCTTCGAAGCCTGAAACAGGGCAAGACGCTTTTTCGCAGGGGCCGAACCGGTCGGGCAGACCGGTTCGGCCCCTTTTTTTGGGGAAGAATTGACAGGAAGTGAAGGCTCGAAGATGATTTAAATACTTTTTAAAAACAACAAAAGGGGGTGAAGTAAAGTCCCGTTTCCCCTCGACGAAAGTTGGTCTTGAAGCGTCAATCCATGGGGTTGGGGCGGTACCGCCTGACGAAGGGCGAGTCATGCGGCGGAGGGAGGAATTGCGGTGAAGAAATGGAAGACGGTCTTTTTCCTGTGCGGTATTTTCCTTTCAATTTCGGCCTTTGTGGGGATTCATGCGTCCTTTGCGGCGACGCTGACGGTGGCCAACACGAATGACAGCGGGGCAGGGAGCCTGCGCCAGGCGATCCTGGATTCGGTTCCAGGTGATGTCATCGATTTCGACGCGGGCCTGACCTCCGGCGGCGCGGCAACGATCACCCTGACGACAGGCCAGCTGGAAATAGACAAGAGCCTGGGGATCCACGGTCCCGGAGCGGAAAATCTTGCGATCTCCGGAAACGGGGAAAGCCGGATCTTCTACATCACCGAAGGGACCTCCGCGGAAATCTCGGGCCTGCGCCTGGCCAGCGGGGATGTCACCTCCGATGTGGCCATCGGGACGACCGGAGGGGCGATCTTCAGCTATGGCGACTTGAGGCTGGAGGACATGGTTGTCGAGAACAGCTTCGCTCCCATGGGAGGCGGCGGGATCTACTCGACAGGCGGAAGCCTGGCGATCGAGCGGTGCCTGTTCCAGGGGAACGCGACGACAATCGATACCCTGACCAACAGGGCAGGCGGGGCGATCTACCATTTCGACGGGACGTTTTCCCTCAAAGACAGCACGGTCCGCGGGAATTCCGCGGTACGGGGCGGTGGTTTGTACCTTTATATTTACGGAGCGCAGGAAGCCCTGGTGGAAGGATGCGCTTTCTCCGGAAACTCCGCCCGGGGGGGCGGCGGGGCCATGGTTGAAGGATACCCGGGTTCCAGCGGCGCCACGGTTTTCAGGAACAGCACCTTTTACGGGAATGACGCGAACGAGGGCGGTTCGACCTCCGGCGGAGGCGGGGTCTGGTCCTGGAACAGCGAGGGGCCGGTCAGGTTCGAGAACTGCACGATCACCCGGAACAGCGCCGGGGGGTATGGCGCGGGTGTCCGGGTCGCTGGACTGAGCGTGTCCTTCAAGAACAGCATCGTTTACCAGAATATCCTGACCAACGCCAATGCCTCCTTTTACCGGGACCTCGGGCAGGATGCGGGTGTGGTCACGGACGAAGGCTACAACATCATCGGGATGTCCTTCAACAACTCTTTCTCCTGGGCGGCGACGACTCTGTACGATGACGACGGCACGGTCCCTTACAACGAGATCCAGTCCGGGATCGACGTTCGCCTGGGAAGCCTCGAGGATAACGGCGGGCCCACCCCGACCTGTGCATTGCTTCCCGGGAGCGTGGCCATCGATGCGATCCCGGATTCCCAGGGTTTTCCCGGTTTGGACCAGAGGGGGTTCGCCCGCGGCTCGAGCGGCACCGGTGCCGATATCGGGGCTTTCGAGGTCCAGGGACCGACGGCTGATTTCGGGAATGTCGGCATGGACGACGTGAATCTGGCAATCGCGGAAACGCTTTCGTCCGGCGGGGCCCTGCCCATCGAAGGGCTGGCGGTCGAATTCGGGGCGGTGTCCGGATGGAAAGCGCCCTTTTCCCTCAACGGGCAGGAAGTCGTCTTCGTGACGGGCAGCCAGATCGATGAAGGGGCTTCCGGGGCCGAATGGGCGGAAGGGGCTTCGGGGGTCGTGTTCGAAACGTCCCTGGGAGGCGCCGCTTTCACCCTTGTGGCCTCCGGCGATCCGACGGGGGGAGACACGGAGAAGGTGGGGGCTGTCCTCGTGAGGGTCTCGCTGACCCTGACTTCGGCGGACCTGGCGGAGAGAGGTCTTTCTTCCGAGGATATCGGGGCGATTTTCGACGGCTCGGTTTCGGATGACGTCGCCGCGATAGATTTCTTTGACCGTTTTTCCGCCTTCAAGGCCTTTGCCGATGCCGACCCGGCGCTCGACCCGGTTGACCTTGTGGCTTTCATCAAGGACGACTACGGGGGGCATCTTTCGGGGTCGGTCGAATTCTCACGCGACCTCGACAACCGGGTTCTTTCCGTCGGGCTCGTCTATGTCCTGCTCGACGAATCGCCTGCCGGAGGCCCGCTCTCCCTCGAGGACATCGGCTGGTCGGTGGGGGGCGAAAACCGGGAAGGGCTCCTCTTCGTCTATGACGGGAACCGGGACGGACAGTTCCGGGATCCTGTCGTTCTCGGCGAGGGGGCCTTTCAGGATGAAGTGGACGAGCCTTGCAGCGGGGGAAGTGGCGGCTGCAATACCGGTTCCCTCCCCTTCTTCCCGATCGTTTTTCTTGTGCCACTCCTCTTCCTGAAGGGAAAAAACAGGTAAACCCGGGTACAGGATACGGGTAAGGAAAGAGGGGGGCCACCCGGCTCCCCTCTTTTGTGTCGTTTCAGGCCGTTTTCAGGACCCTGGGTGATTCCGCTTCGAGGATTTTCTCGAAGGCCCATCCCGCGTACGAAAGCCCCAGCCTTGTCGAATAGGCCACGCTGATTTCCCAGCTCAGGCTTTCGAGCCCGGCCAGGGGGACTTCCCGGATTCCCGGGAAACCGGTTTTTCCCGCCAGGCTCCCCCTGTTCAGGATGGCATGGCAGATTCCTTCCGAGACCAGGCGCGCGGCGACCGCCGGGTCGTCCACCCACAGGTCGGCCCGGGGCTTGACTTGGTGCTGGAGCAGGTAGTCTTCCACCACCGGGGAGAGGGGACAGGAAGGAAGGTACCGGGCGAGGGGTTCTCCCTCCAGGTTGGAAGCCGCGACCGGGGAGGGGCCTGACCAGGCATGGTCCTGGGGAACGATGAGAATCAGGCTGTCCAGCCCGAGGGAACGGGTGACCAGCCCCGTGGTCGGGAGGTTTCGCCTGTTGCCGCCCAGGACGGCCATCTCGATTTCCCCGGCCGTGAGCTTCTCCAAAAGCGTTTCCTGCCTTTCCGTGACGATGGCCACCTGGATTTCCGGGAAATCGGTCCTGAAACGTTTCAGGACCTGGGGCAGCAGGGTCATCGACGGGTGTGCCTCAAATCCGGCGGCCAGCTTGCCCAGCCTAAGTTCCTTCATTTCCCGGAAGCGGTCGGGAATCCCGTCGGCCTTCTCGAGGACCTCCTTCGCCAGGACGAGGAGCGTCCTCCCCTCCGGGGTCAGGGAAATATTCCTCCCCTTCCGGTTGAAAAGGCGGACGCCGATGGCCTTCTCGAGCGCCGCCACATGCTGGCTGATCGCGGGCTGCGACATGTAGAGGCTCCGGGAGGCCTGGAGAAAGCCTCCTTCCGAAACGACCGTGCAAAAAACCCGGAGCTGGTTCAGGTTCATTTAAGGCCCTCCTTATAAGTCCTGCTTATAGGCATAACGATATATTAAGGTATTGAAAATTATACACTACGACTTATGCTGAAAAC
>DAIMJI010000036.1:0-8513 GCA_036722335.1 Synergistales bacterium
CGACGCCCTTGTTGTTGAAGAAGAGCTTCATGTGGTTGCGCCAGCCCCACCACAGTGGGTCGATCCCGTCGTAGAAGTGCTCCGAATACTCTCTGCGCTCGACGGGGTTCATCGCGAATTTCTGGGCCAGTGCCGGAATGAATGTGGTCGTTTCCTTGCACTGGTTGATGAGGCCGATGATCCGGCGGCTGTAGCCCCGCATCATGCATCCGTAATCGCTCAGCTTAAGGCCCGTGATCCGGTTTGAAATCCGGTTGACGATTCGTGAGGCGAACTTCCTGAAAAAGGGGTCACGCCTGCCCGAGCGAACCGTTCCGACGACATCGTGTCCCCCTTCGAGCGCTTCAACGATGCGGGGGATTTCCTCCGGGGGGTTCTGCAGATCCGCGTCCATCGTGAGGACCATTTCCCCACCGGCCTGGGAGAAACCAGCCATGATGGCCATGTGCTGGCCGAAATTCCCGTTGAAATCGATGACGGTGACCCGTCCCGGGAAGCGTTCGCGGCAATCCAGGAGGAGCGCCAGGGAACGGTCCCGGCTGCCGTCGTTGATGAAGACGACCTCGTACGGCCGTCCCAGGCTTTCCATGACCGGCATCAGCCTGTCAAAAAGGAGCGGAAGGCTTTCCTCTTCGTTATAAACGGGGATGACCACGGAAACGAGCGGGCGGCTCACGCTGCCGGCCCCCTTTTTGAATGCTTTCCGAGCGTGCCGGTCACCTCTTCGATGACGTCTTCCACCTCCGAGTCGGTCATTGAAGGGAAGAGAGGAAGGCTGACGATCCGTTCGGACACCCTTTCCGCATTCGGGAAATCACCCGGTTTGAAACCGAAATTTTCCCTGTAGAAGGCAAAGAGGTGCACCGCCTGGTAGTGGTAGGCCGTGCCGATGTTGGCTGCCTTGAGGAGGGCCATGAATTCGTCACGCGTGATGTCCAGTTGCTCCAGGTCCAGGAGGGGAGTGAAGATGTGCCATGCGTGTTCGTGATCATAGTCCGGCGTCGAGGGAAGGACGAGTCCCCGGGCTGTTCCCAGGGCCTGGCGGTAACGGCTGACGATGGCCTTCCGCCTTTCGTTGAATTCGTCCAGGCGGGCAAGTTGGCCGAGCCCGATGGCGGCCTGTATGTCGAGCATGTTGTACTTTAGGCCCGGCAGGGCGACGTCGTAATGCGGGGTTCCCGTTACGGCATACCGGCTCCAGGCTCCCTTGGACATGCCGTGCTGGCGGAGGATCGCGACTTTTTCCGCGACTTCCTCGATTCCCGTGCAGACCATCCCGCCTTCCCCGGTCGTGATGTTTTTCGTGGGATGGAAACTGAATACGCTGATGTGCCGCGGATCGGAACCTATTGGGCGTCCCTTGTAGGAAGCGCCCAAAGCATGGGCGCAGTCCTCGATCACCGCAAGCCCATGCCTTTCGGCCACTTCGTTGACAGCGTCCATGTCCACCGGAAGTCCAGCGAAGTGAACAGGGACGATCGCTTTTGTCCGTGGAGTCACTGCGGCTTCGAGGCGCCCGGGGTCCATGTTGAAGGTTCCAGGGTCGATGTCGACAAGCACGGGGCGTGCCCCGGCGAAAACGATCGTGTTCAAGGTCGCGACGAAAGTCATCGGTGTGGTGATCACCTCATCGCCCGGGCCGATTCCCAATGCGAGGTGGGCCAGGTGAAGACCCGCGGTCGCGGAGTTCACGGCCAGCGCGTAAGGGATACCGATTCGTTCCCCGAAAGCTTTCTCGAATCGTATGGATTTTGGTCCTGTGGTGATCCAGCCGGACCTCAAAGAATCACAGACATCCTCGATCGTGGCCTCATCGATGGAGGGGCGGGCGAAAGGCAGGAACGTCTCCCTTGTCATCGGTTTTCGCCCTCTGTCCTATTGGTTATGACAACTGCTTCGTTTGACCTGCCCAACACGCGCATGTTGTCCACTCCTTTCGAAAGCATGTTCCTGTATCGATTTTCCCTCAAGATCACGATCATGTGGCGCCCCGATTCCCAAAGTTCCATGAAACGCTCCCGGCTGATGAACCATTCCGACTGGTCGCCGATACCGCTGCCGAATTCCAGTTCGCCCTTCCAGTTCACAAGCACGACCCGCGTCTTGAGGTAGAAGGGGATGCCCTGGTCATAGTCCTCGTAGCTGACGATCATGTCGTCCGGTTGCCTTGCCTTTTCGATGATTCGGGCCATTTCCCTCGAAGATTGGAAGGACCCGTAAAAACCGAAACCTCCCTTCAAGGCCAGGCCGGAGGCGAATGCCCCGATGAAGAGGGTGGCCACAAGGGCAGTGGTCTTCAGCTTTTTTCGGAAGGTCCACATTGCCACGAGGGTCAGGAGGAGCGTTCCTGCGAGCGGGACCGTGACCCGGAGCAGGATGCCCGGTGAAAAACGATCCTGGAAAAACGGGTAGGCGAGCAAGGCCACCGAAAAAAGCCCGGATAGGAGGGTGGAGAGAACGAGTTCGAACCTTATGCCTTCCGAATGAGGGGAGGTAAGGTAACGGTCCAGCTTGATCCCCGCAAGGATGGAAAGCGCGGGGAAAACGGGCAGGATGTAAGGGATCAGCTTGGAGCTCGAGAAAGAGAAAAAACCGAAGATAACGAGGAACCAAAGTGATAGGTAGAGCCTCTCCCCGGATTCGCGGAGCCCCGCGAGGGGACGGATCCAGAACGCGGTCCAGGGCAACCCTCCCGCCAGCAGGATCGGGAGGAAAAACCATGCGGGCTCGTAACGGTCATGGATGCGTGTGGTGTACCGGAGAAAATGTTCCCTGATAAAGAAGAAGTGGAAAAATTCGGGGTTCTTCAGGCAGACGGCAACGAACCAGGGCAAGGTTAGGGCGAAGAAAAGGAGGATTCCCCAGCCATAAAGCGATCGGCGTACCAACCGCCAGTTCCGGGTCAGCAGGATCCAGCTCCCGGCGACCGCGCAGGGAAGGACGATGCCGATCAGGCCCTTGGAAAGGGTGGCGAGGGCCATCCCTCCGTAGAAAAGAAGCAGGTATCGCCTGTCCCTGACTGATCCCAGCAAGAACCCGGACAAGGCGATCGTGAGGAAGACCGATAATCCCATGTCGATGATGTTGATCTGGGCGATCGCGAAATAGATCCAGGATGTCGCAAGGACGAGGCCGGAAAAAAAACCTGTGCGGGTTCCATAGAGGGATGCTCCAAGCCCGAACGTGACTCCTGTTCCAAGAACCCCAAGGAGCGCCGGCCAAAAGCGTGAGGCAAACTCTGTGTACCCGAACAGCTTCAAGGACAGAGCCGTCAGCCAGTAGTGAAGGACGGGCTTTTCGAAATACTTGACGTAATTCAGCGTAGGCGTGATGAAATCCCCCTTTTCAATCATCTCGCGGGGGATCTCGGAGTACCTTCCCTCATCCGGTTCAAGCAGCCCGTGACTTCCCAGGAAAAGGAAGAAGAGCAAAAGGGACACCACCATCAAGAGGGCAAAAGCCCGGGTCCTGTTGTTAAACATGAATACCTCCACGGGCCGGGTCAAACGTCCAGCCACCCGGAGAATGATACCAATTGGAGTGGCTGTGGTAAATGATGCGTTTGCATGGGCCTGGCAAGCGGGTATACCAGCAGGCCGGGAAAGTTGCGCAAACCTTTAAGGCCGTTTTATCATCGATTCGGAATAAGTCTTGTTGCCCTGTCTCACAGTTGCGATTTTATCTCGCTCGATATTTGGAGTGAGACCAAAGGGGAGAAGAAAATGAAAATCGAGCCGTTTGGAGTCGAAGAGTGGATGAACGCGTACGAGGAGAATGCCAGGTTCAACGTCGCCGAGACCTGCGTTGAATCGCTGACCGTTGGGGAATTGCTGGATCTTTCCGGGGGCAGGGAGTCATTCCTGGAGGAATTCATGGCCCGAAAGCTCACTTATGGAGAGATCCCCGGTTCATTCGACCTTCGGGCGCATATTTCCAGGCTTTACGACATGCAGGACGAAGGGAACATCCTGCTTGCCCACGGGGCCATCGGCGCGAACTTCCTGGCACTTTTCACCCTCGTGGAACCCGGTGACCGGGTCGTTGCTGTCAAGCCCACCTACCAGCAGCTTTACTCTGTCCCCCGGGCTTTCGGTGCCGATGTCCGCATCCTGGGGCTTCGCCCGGAAAACGGCTTCCTCCCAGACCTTGAGGAACTCGAAATTCTCGCCGGAGAGCGTTGCAAAATGATTGTCCTCAACAATCCGAACAACCCGACCGGGGCACTGATGGACAGGCCCTTCCTTGAAAAAGTGGTCCGGATCGCGGAACGAAGCGGGGCCTGGATCCTCTGCGACGAAGTTTACAGAGGCCTGGAGCACGATCCTGCCGAAACCACTCCGTCGGTCGTCGACCTCTATGAAAAATCGGTTGTCACGGGCAGTCTTTCCAAGGTTTTCTCGCTAGCGGGGCTGAGGCTGGGCTGGGTTGCCGGGCCTGGAGACTTCATCAGGGAGTGTTTCAGCCGCAGGGACTATACGACCATCAGTTGCGGGATGATCGACGAAATGCTGGCGACGCGGGCCTTTTCCCACAGGGAGAGGCTGAAGGAAAGGAACCTTCCCCTTGTCAGGAGGAATGCGGCGATCCTGGACAAGTGGGTCTGTGGCGAAAAAGGCTTGTCTTACGTCAAGCCCAGGGCAGGCACCACGGCCTTCATCCGCTACGATTTCCCCATTCCGTCCGAGGATTTCTGCAAGGGGCTCTTTGACTTCAACGGTGCCTTTATCGTGCCTGGAAAGGCGTTCGACTTCGAAGGCTGGTTCAGGGTGGGGTATTCCTGCGCCACTGAAACACTTGAGGAGGGTTTGTCCGCGATTTCCGATTACATGCGGAGCCTCTCGGTTTAGAACCAAAAAGAGGGGGGCTTGGCCGCAGGCCAAGCCCCCCTCTTTTTTAGCCCAAATCGATCCTTTTGTACGAGCGGCTTCCCAAACCTATTGCCTCGGCGTGGGTTAGGCATTTTTCCCAGTCTGCCTTCGGGTGGAGTCCCAGGAACTTGTCCCCGTGGGAGAACCCCTTTTCCATGAGAGCGCTGCCGGGCAGCAGGGGCGCCTCGTTTACCCTGTCAGCCGAAAACTGGTCGATGGCGACTGGGTCGCGGGAGGCGGTGATGCCGATGTCAGGGACGATCGGGGTGTCGTTATGGCCCCAGCAGTCGCACTCGGGTGAAACATCCATGATGAAGTTGAGGTGGAAATGGGGCTTGCCTTTAAGAGTCGCGTAAGCGTATTCGGCAATCCTTTCTCCCAGTGCCCCCCCGCTTCCCCAACTGATCTGGGCCGCGCCGGTAGGGCAAACCACGACACATTGCCCGCAGCCGACGCAGTTGGTGGTCTCTATGAAAGCCTTTCCGCCGGGTTCCATGCGCGCGGCATCGTGGGCACAGTTCCGGACGCATTCGCCGCACCCGATGCATTTCCTGGCGGAGATGGTCGGGGGGGCATCGCAGTGCATCGCCATCTTGCCCTCCCTGGAGCCGGATCCCATCCCGATGTTCTTGAGCGCGCCACCGAAACCCGTCATTTCATGTCCCTTGAAGTGGTTCATCGATATGACCACATCGGCTTCCGCGATGGAAGAGGCGATGTAGGCAGAGGCGAAATGCTTGAGGTTGACCTCGACCTTGCGGTAGTCAAAACCCCACAAGCCGTCCGCGATGATGACCGAGCATCCTGCCGAAAGGGGATTGTAGCCGTTTTCGAGGGCTGCCTGGAGGTGGCTGACGGCGTTTGCCCGCTGTCCCTTGTAAAGCGTGTTGGCGTCCGTGAGGAAAGGGTTGGCGCCGCGGTCCTTCAGGAGCCTGGCAAGGCGGGCCACATAGTTTGGGCGGATAGTGGCCAGGTTGCCCGGCTCCCCGAAATGGATCTTTATCGCGACCATCCGTCCCTTCAGGGGCAGGTCTCCCATGCCCGCTTCAAGGGCAAGCTTTTCCATTCGGTCGAGCATGTTTTGCCCTGACCGGGTCCTCATCCCGGT
Source organism: Synergistales bacterium (assembly GCA_036722335.1). GTDB lineage: Bacteria > Synergistota > Synergistia > Synergistales > 79-D21 > 79-D21. The sequence continues at coordinate 5,977 of DAIMJI010000036.1, forward strand.
GAAAAAAACTTCGGAGGGCATCGATCCCATCTCCTTTCTCTCTCCTCTCGCCTATTCTACCGGTTTATCGGCCTTCAAAGCGGGATATAATGACCCCGAAAGGGGGCAGGATTCTTGAATACGGTTTACGAAACGAAAATCACCCGCGTGCTCTGGAAAAAGTCGAAAGAAGCTCGGATCGAGCTCGAGGAAAGCCGGTTCCATCCTTCCGGAGGGGGGCAGCCTGGAGACACCGGTAGGCTTTCAGCCCCCGGGTTTTCCGCTGAAGTGACGGACTGCCTTCGGGAAGAAGGCAAAGATGTGCTGTCCATAAAGCTCCTTGAGGGGGAAGTTTCGGAAGGGCTGCGTGTGGTGGCGGAGGTGGACATGGCAAGGCAGTTCCTTCTTTCCAGGATGCATTCCGGAGAGCACGTGCTTTCCCGCGTGCTGGAAAACACGCACGAAGGGCTGGAAGTTTACAAGGTCGCGGTGGGGACGGAGGAAACCACCGTTTTCCTGCGCTGGGAAGGCGAACTGGGCTGGGACCTTCTTTTCGAGGCGGAAAAAGCCGCCAATGAAGTGATTTCTAGCGACCTCCCCGTTTTGATAGGCCTGTACTCCCCTGAAGCGGCCCAAATGCTAGACGGGTTGAAAGCGAACTGGAAACGGATCGGGGAACAGACGATCCGGGTCGTGACCATCCCGTGCTTCGATAACATCGCCTGCTCGGGGACCCATGTCGAAAGGACCAGGGACATCGGCGGGCTCCTTGTTACCGGCTACCGGGGGAATGCCCCCGAATGGGAGGTCAAGTTCACCGTTCACCGGGACCGTTTCCTTGACGAATATTCGCGTGTCATCCGGGTTCTCCTCCGCAAGGTCAGCTGTCCGCTCGAAAAGCTGGAGAAGGTTTACGATCGCCTGCAGGAGGAAAAACAGGTCCTTTCGCGAGCGGTGGACAAGGCCAAGGGGATGCTTTCGGTTCCATGGGAAAACCGCGGGGTGGGGATCAAGACCCTATCGACCGCCGTTTTGCCGGGGATTCTTCCCGAGATGGCGACCCCTTCCCTTAAGGTCTTGGTGGAAGGCTCACCTTATTCCGTGGGACTTGTCCTGGTTCCGTCAGGGGAGGGACATGACGGCAATTTTGCCCTGGCTTGCGGAGCCGAGGCGGGGATCGACCTCAGGAAGTTTTTGAAGGATCATCCGGAACTGAAGGCCAGGGGAGGCGGAGCGCCCTCATGGGTCACCGGCGTGACAGGCCTGGCTGTCCCTTCCGACTGGATTTTGGCCCTTACGGCAGAGATGTCTTGATTAGGGACCTTCTAACAGGCTGGACTGCCGGCATGAAAGCCCTGTCCGCCTTTGCCTGGACAGGAGATATTCTTCGTTGAAGCCCCTCCGTATATGTCCCTCGGGAAGAATTACCAAGAGGACGATGCCGGCCTCGGTGGAGTCCTGCCCAGGCCGGTAGATTCACCCTCCGCGCCCCCTCCTTAAGTGATGCTTTATAATGTTAACTAGAATTTGCATCGATGGGAGGTGATTGGATGAGCGGCCGCGTGCGCGTCGTTATCGAGAACGTCAGGCCGTTTGTCGCGGAGGGTGCGCCTGTTAGGCGTTGTCCGGGGGAAACCGTCCGAGTTTCCGCCGATGTTTTCTCCGACGGTCACGATACGGTGAGGGCAGAGATCCTGTATCGCCCGCCAGGGGCGGAGGATTGGACAGCCCTGCCGATGTCTTCCGTGGGCAACGATGCGTGGGAAGGGCAATTCCATGTGGAAACCCGCGGGGAATACGCCTTTACAGTCCGGGCCTGGGTGGATCGTTTCGAAACCCTCCTGTGCGACCTGAAGAAGCGCAACCCCGGCCAGTTCGGGGAAAACGATCGCACGATACTGGCAGAGGAACTCCGGCGCGTTTCCAGCCGGGCTTTGGAGGAGGATGCCCTCGTCATCCGGAAGGCCGCGGAGTTCCTGGAAGGGGAAGCCACACTGGCGGAAGCACAGGCAATCCTGTCCCGTGAGGAAATCCTGCGATGCGTACGGCGTTACCCTGATCCGGTTCTGGTGTCGCGGTCAAGGGAAATCAGGAAGGTGGCGGTGGAAAGGCGGAAAATGCGTTTCAGTTCCTGGTACGAGTTCTTCCCGCGATCGGCCTGCCTTCCCTTCAGCCGTGAGGGAACGCTCGACCAGGCCCGCCTCCGGTTGCCGGAAATAGCCAGAATGGGTTTCGATATCGTTTACCTGCCCCCCGTCCACCCTGTTGGCGTCGCAGGCCGAAAGGGTAAAAACAACACACTGGAAGCCCAGCCTGGGGATCCCGGCAGTCCTTGGGCCATCGGGTCCGCCCTGGGAGGACACGACAGTGTCGACCCTGGGCTGGGGACCCTGCAGGACCTCAGGGCCTTCCGGGAAGATGCGGAATCCCTGGGAATGGAAGTTGCCCTGGACCTGGCCTTCCAATGTTCACCGGACCATCCTTACGTTCGCGACCACCCGGAATGGTTCCGCTGGCGCCCTGACGGTTCGATCCAGTTCGCCGAAAACCCTCCCAAG
>DAIMJI010000037.1:0-8456 GCA_036722335.1 Synergistales bacterium
ACGACAAACAACGCGAGGGGAAGAAGCATCCCCATCAGTCCACCCTGTGCTCCACCGGTCAAACCGAACGCCTCCCATCTTCAGTCTCGTTTTTCGGCATGGACAATTCTAACACGACTTTACCGTTCAAGCTGCTTCAGGAAGAAAAGAAGCTTCTCGAGTTCCGTCGCGATATCCACATGGTAGACCAGCACGGACTTCGGAACAATGACCGCCGTCTGGGCAAAAGAAAGGATCCCTCGGATGGTTCCTGAGGCGACGGCCCTGTCGACGCACACCTGGGCAGATGCCGCGGGAACGGTCAGGATCAGTATCTCCACCTGTTCATCCCGGAGGATTTCCGTAATTTTTTCAACCGGGTGGCAGGGAATCCCCATGATCGTCCGGCCAATCTTCTGCGGGTCATTGTCGAACAGCGCCAGGACCTTGAACTTGCTGCTCTGGAAAGCCTTGTGACCCAAGAGGGCCTCTCCCAGCCTTCCCACTCCGACTAGTGCGATACGCCAGAGACGAGGTGTCGAGAGGATGCTCTTGATGTGCTCGTAAAGCTTTTCGACGTGGTATCCGACCCCCCGCTTCCCGATCTCGCCGAAGTAGGAAAGATCCTTCCTGACCTGGCTCGCTTTCAGCGAAAGCATCTCTCCCATCTCCTGGGAGGAGACGACCCTTCGCCCTTCCTCGTGAAGGAGTTCAAGGAGCCGGTAATACTGTACAAGCCGTTCAATGGTCGGCTCAGCGACTTTCATCGTCACAATCCTCCGATCATGGTGCTGGCTAGTTCGTTAAGAGCGGCTGGCGACGACCTCGATTTCGACGAGGGCCCCCTTCGGCAAGGCAGCGACTTCCACGAACGACCGCGCAGGCGGTTCTTCATTGAAGTAGCGGCCGTAAACTTCGTTGACCGCGGAAAAGGTTCCCATATCCGTAGAAAAGACGGTAGCCTTGACAACATCCTTGAAGGACAATCCCTGGGATGAAAGAATGGCTCCAATGTTCTTCAGTACCTGTTCCGCTTGCGCCGCCGCATCCCCTTCCACCAAGGCTCCCGTTTCGGGATTGATCGGGATTTGGCCTGAGAGGAACAGCAAGTCCCCCGTCCAGATCCCCTGGCTGTATGGGCCTATCGCAGCGGGAGCATGAGTGGTGGAAACGATTTTTTTCAACCCGGACACTTCCTTTCTAGGATTTTTCTGCAGCTAGCAGGGTCTTGGAGCCTCGAGCGGTTCATCATCCTCCACCCGGCGATCTTCCAGTATCCTGAACGGTGGTTCTCCCTTCTTGATCCGTTTTTCATCATCAGCCAGGACCTCGAGCACGACCAGCCTGCGAGGGTATGCGACCTCAATGCGGTCTGAAGCGCGCACATTCGCCGAGGGACGAACAATGCGCCCGTTCAGCTTGACCGCGCCCAGCGATACCATTTCATGAGCAACTGTACGCCGCTTGACCAGGCGCGCCAGCTTCAGGAAAAGGTCAATGCGCATGATTGATCCCCTTGTCACAAACCTTAAGAAGTATAGCAAAACGTGCTTTTCCCAACAAATGCCCTTCCGACTTATTCAAGAAAGTCCCTTAATTTCCGGCTTCGGCTGGGGTGACGAAGCTTCCGCAACGCCTTGGCTTCTATCTGGCGTATCCTTTCACGGGTGACGCCGAATCTTTTCCCGACCTCCTCGAGCGTATAGGCATGCCCGTCTTCCAGGCCAAACCGCAAGTGCAAGACTTCCCTTTCCCTGTCGGTCAAGTCGTCCAGCATCTCTTCGAGTTGCTCCCGGAGAAGCTGTCGAGAGGCCGCATCCTCCGGGCTAGGAAGGTCCTTATCCTCCAGGAAGTCCCCCAACTGGCTGTCTTCCTCTTCCCCGATCGGGGTTTCAAGGGAAACAGGCTCCTGGGCTATCTTCTGGATTTCTTCCACCTTCTGGGAGGTGATTTCCATTTCCCTGGCGATCTCGTCCGCCCGGGGCTCCCTGCCAAGCCGCTGTACAAGCTGCCTTGAAACACGGATAAGCTTGTTGATGGTCTCCACCATGTGGACGGGGATCCGGATCGTGCGGGCCTGGTCGGCGATCGCCCTCGTAATGGCCTGGCGGATCCACCAGGTCGCGTATGTGCTGAACTTGTACCCCTTTCGATAGTCGAACTTCTCCACGGCACGTATTAACCCGAGGTTTCCCTCCTGGATCAGGTCCAGGAAGAGCATCCCTCTCCCGATGTACTTCTTGGCAATGCTGACGACTAGCCGGAGGTTGGCTTCGACAAGCTTGGCCTTTGCCTCGGCCTCTTCCGCTTCAACCCGCTTGGCAAGATCCACCTCTTCCTCGGGAGTCAACAGAGGGATCTTGCCGATCTCCCGGAGATACATCCTGACCGGATCCGAAAGGGGCAGGTCCTCCAGGTCACCGGAATCGTCCGCAGCCGTTGTTGCTGGAGTCGGGGCGGCTTCTTCGGGGGTTTCCTCCTTGCCCTTGGATTCCTCCATGACATCGATTCCAAGTTCCATCAGGTTGAAGTAAAGGTTGTCCAGGGTGTCAGCGTTGATGTACTCGGGAGGCAAGTGTTTCTCGATGTCCTCATAGGTGACAAAACCCTTTTCCCTTCCCTCGTGCAGAAGGTCCCGGACATTTTCGATGTACTTTGACATTTCCTCTGGAGCCGCCTCCGCTGGCCCTTCCTGAGGCGTTACCGTTTCAGTTTCGGCAGAGGCCCCGGTTGTTATTTCAGGTGCCGTCTCCGTTTCCGGGACGGAAACAACCTCCCCGGAATCCTGCAGGCTCCCTTCCTGATCTTCCCTGGCCTTTGGCTTCTCTTTCGCTTTTTTGGCCATGCCGGTCATCTCCTTCCTTTCAGTACCCTTGCCAGCTCGTTCAATCTCGACATGTCTTCACCCGTTGCGAGCCCTCGGGTCATCTTTTCCCTAAGGCTCCTGTACTCTTTTCCGGCGAGTTCTTTCCGGAGACTTGCCTGCGCCTTTTCCCAGGCTTCCTCCATGTCGCTGAAAGCTTCACAGAAGTCCCCTCCCGCAGCCAGCGCGGATTCCAGGAACTGGTCGTTCGTTTCATGCCATCGCATCCTGAGGGAATCGGGAGATTCCCCATTCAGCAGTGCCGCCACGGCTCCCTGGACCTTTTCGTCCGCAACAAGCGGAAGAATGGCTTCCGGAGCCGATCCAGTCCTTTTCTCGGAAGAGATCCAGAGCAGGAAAAGAAGCGCGCATTCCCAGGGGTTCGCCTTCTCATCCGTTTTTCCGTTCCCTTCTTTTACTAATACGCCGGAAGTCCTCGATTCCCTCTTTTCGGTTTCGCCCTGGAGTCTTTGCGACTGTTTTTGCCTCTCACGGAGGATTTCACCCAGCTGGTGGGGAAAAATGCCCAGAGAACTGGCTATTGAAGGAAGGTAGGGAGCAAGATCCAGCATGGGAATTTCGGAAATCCCGTCCAGGATCTCTTCGACAACCTTCTTCCTGCCTGGCCCCTCAAGCGCAGTTCTCCTGGCGTGGACATGATAGAGGGGCAGCGGCATCGCCTCTTCCAAAGCCTGGCCGAACAAACCTGTCCCTCCCTGCGAGGCTAAAAGCTCGTCGGGATCCTTGCCCCTGGGCAATTCCACGACGTTGACATCCAGACCTTCCTTCTGGAGCAGGGTCATGCCCCTTAGAGTCGCTTCCTGGCCGGCGGCATCGCTGTCGTAGCATATGAAGGCCCTGTCAGCTATCCGTTTCAGAAGCGCAGCCTGCTCGGTAGTCAGTGAGGTTCCCAGTGTCGCGACAGCGTTCCGAAAGCCGCATAGATGCAGCCTCAAAGCATCCATGTACCCTTCGACGACGATCGCCCCGCCGGTTTCCCGAATCTGCCCTTTTGCAGCGGGCAGGAGGTAAAGCAAACCTCGTTTGTTGAAGAGAGGGCCTTCCGGGCTGTTTATATACTTCGCCCCTTCTCCGGAAAGGATCCGTCCGCCAAAAGCCGTCAACCTGCCTGCGATGTCCCGGATCGGAAAGAGCACCCTGCCCCTGAAACGGTCGTAATATCCTTTCTGGCCTTCTATGACCAGCCCGCAGGCAAGGGCTTCCTGGTTCGATACACCTTTCTTCTGCAGCATTTTCCAGAGCGAATCCCATGCCTGGGGAGCCCAGCCCAGCTCGAATTGCGCCCACGCCGCCTGCGGAAGTTGCCGGGTTTGGAGATACTTTCTAGCCGCTTCCCCTGAGGAAGACCTCAGGTTTTCCTGGAAAAACCCCAAAGCAAGTTCCATGATTTCAGTCAGGCTACGCCTGGCCGGGTCGCTCCTCCGGATCTCGACGCCTGCCCTGGCTGCCAGCATTTCAAGAGCCTCCGGAAAAGAAAGCCCCTCCTTTTCCATCAGGAAAGAGAAGATGTCGCCGCCACGGCCGCATCCATAACAATGAAAGGTTTGCCTTTCCGGGGAAACGTAGAAGGACGGGGTCTTCTCTGCGTGGAAGGGACAAAGCCCCCGGAGGTTTTTACCGACCTTTCGCAGGGGAACGCAATCTCCCACGATTTCGACGATATCCAGCCTTTCCTTGATTTCCCGGACGGCTTCGTCCTGGCCCATTGAAACACCTCCAGCCTGGGAGAAAGCGAGGGGGGCATGCATGCCCCCCTCGCTCATGTGCCTATTCCCGGATTCGAAAAATCTGCCGCGGCCTAGAGGAAAAGGGGAGCAATGACCACCGCCACGACCGACATGAGCTTGATCAGGATGTTCATGCTGGGGCCCGCGGTATCCTTGAAGGGATCGCCCACGGTGTCCCCTACGACAGCCGCCGCGTGGGCAGGGGTCCGTTTTCCGCCGTGATGGCCTTCCTCGATGTACTTTTTCGCGTTGTCCCAGGCACCGCCGGAGTTCGCCATGAAGATGGCCAGCATGACGCCCGTCACGATGGACCCTCCGAGCAACCCCCCGAGGGCCGCAGGGCCAAGAACAAGCCCGACAAGAACGGGAGCCACGACAGCCATAAGCCCAGGAACGATCATTTCCTTGAGGGCGGCGGCAGTGGAAATATCGACACACCGCTCATACTCGGGCCGGCCCGTGCCTTCCATGATACCCGGAATTTCCCTGAACTGGCGACGGACCTCGTCAATCATATGCTGCGCGGCACGTCCGACGGCGCCGATTGAAAGGGCCCCGAAAATAAACGGCAGCAACCCTCCGATAAAGAGACCGACCATGACCTTCGGGTCACGGAGGTCAATGACATCGATATGGGCTGCCTGGGCATAGGCCACGAAAAGAGCAAGAGCTGTAAGGGCAGCGGAACCAATGGCCAGCCCTTTGCCGACAGCGGCGGTGGTGTTCCCTACGGCATCCAGTTTATCCGTGATCTGCCTGACCTCGTGGGGGAGATGGCTCATCTCGGCTATGCCGCCCGCATTGTCCGCGATCGGCCCGTAGGCGTCCACGCTAAGGACCATTCCCGTGATGGCGAGCATCCCGACCGCCGAGCAGGCAATTCCGTAAAGGCCGCCAAACCGCACTCCGACGAGCGTTGCCGCGCAAATGAGGAGGACGGGGATAGCCGTTGACTTCATGCCGATGCCAAGCCCCGAAAGGATATTGGTTGCGGGACCTGTGAGGGAAGCTTCCGCAATGTCCTTGACGGACTTGTAGCTGGAGGATGTATAGACCTCCGTAGCGAAACCGATCGCCACGCCCGCCACCGTTCCTGCGACAACCGCATAGAAGAGGGTCAGCTCACCGAAAATCGCCCGCGTAATGAAAAAGGTTCCGATGATCAGGAAAGCACCCGTCGCATAGGTTCCCCTGCTAAGCGCGGCCTGGGGATCACCGTTTTCCTTGACCTTGACAAAAAATGTCCCGAGAATCGAAGCAAGGATGCCCAACGCCGCGAGAAGGAGCGGATAAATCATTCCCGCGTTGCCGAAGGTAACGATACCCACCGCCATGGCGGCAACGATCGCGTTGACATAGGATTCGAAGAGGTCCGCCCCCATGCCGGCAATGTCACCGACGTTGTCACCGACGTTGTCGGCGATGACGGCCGGATTCCTCGGGTCATCTTCCGGGATTCCCGCCTCGACTTTACCCACGAGGTCCGCGCCGACGTCTGCCGCTTTCGTGTAAATTCCGCCGCCGACACGCGCGAAAAGCGCAATCGAACTGGCCCCGAAGCCAAAACCGACGACAACGCCAGGATCCTTGAAGAGCAACGTGCAGGCTAGAATGCCGAGGATGCCGATACCCACGACGTTCATTCCCATGACCGAACCACCGGTGAATGCCACGGTAAGGGCCTGGTTCATTCCCTTCGTGGCGCTGAAGGCCGTCTTGCCGTTTGCCTTCGTGGCGACATTCATGCCGAAGTAACCGGTCATCGCACTGCAAAACGCGCCGAACACAAAGCAGAAGGCCGTACCGGAACCGATCTTCCAGAAAAGCAGCCCTCCGACGACAACGACAAAAGGCACGAGGGCCTTGTACTCCCGGTAAAGGAAAGCCAGGGCTCCCCCGTGGATGATGCCGGACAGTTCGTTTACCCTTTCGTTATCCACCTGGACAGTCCGGATCTTTCCCGTGGCCCAGATCGCATAGACCAAGGCAAGCACCCCGGCCAGCGCGACCATCAGCATGACCTGTGTTCCCATTGATGAAACCCCCTTTGGTATATGAAGAGTCCGTTTAACGTAACAACTTGCCCGCCCAGGCAGGGCGGGCATTCGTAGGAAAAGCGCCCATTATTATAGACATCTCGTGCATCCAGCACAAGTGACCCACGGGAACAATTGCCGAATCGAGGTGTCCTCACCTATTTCAACTATTTCAACGCGACTGCGGGTCGCCTCTTCTTATGTGAATGTAGATATTCCGCCCGTCCGTATCCTTGAGGGGCCTGACCATCGCCTCGATGGAGCCCTGCAGGAAATTTGCCAGGTACGGTTTAAGCTGGACATTCCTCCCGTCCACGAAAAGCCCGATCCCCCCCTGAGGCCTGGAGAATGCAAGCTTGGCCGCTATGAACCGGGCAAGCTCGCCCTCTTCCCCTGATGTGAAGGATGGCGTCTTTACGGGCCTCGACTTCCTGTCGTACCACGCAAAGATCCCGGTAGTCCCATCCGGGCAATCCGATGGGGACCCCACCCAAACGCGGGGCAAGGGCATGCCTTTCCCGCCCTCCAGGAGCACGAGGTCGGCTTCGGGCATAAACCGGTCAAGCATCCATTCCAGGTTGTGTTCACCGCCCGCGTCTTCCGCGCGTATCCCGTCCGTGCCCCAAAGGATAGCCGGTGTCCCTTTTCCAAGCAACAGGCCGGTGTCCGTACCCTGGCCGCTGAGTACGCTTTCGTGCGTACGCTTGACGAAGCCCACCTTGATCCCCATTTCTTCCAGCCTTGAGGCCAGGGCAAGGCATAGGGTCGTCTTCCCCGAATCTTTCATTCCGCTTATCGCGAGAACGGGCCTCATGGGCGCAGGATCTCCGGGGGTGAGGACTGGCGAAGGTTCAGCCATATCCGGCGATAGGCGTCAAGGCAGAAGAAGAAAAGCGTCATAACCAGCGGGCCGAGGAAAATGCCGAGGAAGCCGAGCGTTGCCAACCCTCCCACGACCCCGACAAAAACGATCAGGATATGGACTTTGCTCCCTTCCGAAATGAAAATGGGCCTCAGGAAGTTGTCCACCGTGCTGACAATGGCGAGCCCCCAGAAAGCCAACGTCATGGCCGCTCCGTATTGGCCGGACGCGAACAGGTACAGCGATCCCGGCACCCAGACAAGCGCCGTGCCGACAAACGGGATGATGGCAAAGATGAACATGAGACCGCCGAAAAGAAAGGCGTTAGGCAAGCCTACCCACCACCAGCCCAGTGCCCCCAGGAATCCCTGGACAGCCGCCGTAAAGGTGAACCCGTAAACGACCGCCTGCAACATCCGTCTCCCCCTGGAGAGCATGGCGTCCGTCTCTTCTGCCGAAAGCGGCACGATGTCGCGGATGTACTCGACGATGACATGACCGTCCCTGATCATGAAAAAGGAGGAGACGGTTATGACGATCAGTTGGAAGACGAGTTTCAGGGCGCTTTCGAAAACCCCCTTCGAAACCCCGGCTATCCACCCAGAAAACCATCTTCCCAGCTGTCCGATGAGGTCATTGGCAAGGTTCAACTGGGAAATCCAGGGTTCTATGTACTGACGTATGGAGTGGGGTATCAGGCCGAACAGGAAAGAGATGTCCTGTTTCTCAAGTTTTTCCACAAAAGCCGTCAGGCGGCCATATAGGGCCATGCCGTCATGCGCCAGGTAAAAAACGAAAAGGATGGCGGGCAGGAGAAGCATGGAGATGATGACAGCCGTCGTGATCCCTGCCGCAATATTCGAGAACCGCCCGCGGAAAAGCCTCACGTAAAGCAGCTGGAAAAAGGGATAGCTGAAGAAGGAAAGGATGATCGACCACGCCAGGGGGCGCAGGAGCGGAAAAGCCAG
>DAIMJI010000038.1:0-7603 GCA_036722335.1 Synergistales bacterium
ATGATGTCGAACCCGTCACGCAGGAGAGTGCTTGCAATCGTCGGGAAAACCTCATCCGGGCTTACGCTGAAGTTACGGCCGCACGTATAGGACATTTTGCCTTCCTCCTTGTTGGGGATTTTAAAAAATATACCTTTCAACCCTACTTGTTTATTTTATCACGACCATTTTGAACTAGTCTAGGCTGACGGGTTATTTTTAGCAAGGAGTAGTTTCCAGACATTTACATACAATTCAAAAACGGAGGCCTCATTTGAATGAACCCCCACAGGTTACCGTGAATCTCCCTTTTCGACTTCGGCAGCCTAAGTGGAATCGCCATCGTCGGACATCGCCTCAAGTGATTCCATAGAGTGAAAGACTCCCGTCCCTATTCCGGGGCACAGGGCAGATTCCCTTTCCCATGCCTCTCTTGAAGCCAGTAGTGCGGGCCAAAATGGGTAACTTCTGCATTGTGCAGGCCGGAACGGGTAAATTCGGCATAGAGCGGAATCCCAGTCGTAGAAAATACATTCCCCCCTGGCGCCGTCCCTGAGGATCATTCTCTGACCGTCCCTGCATGCATAACGCCGGAAGAACTCCTCTTCCGAAAGCTTCATGAAGGCCGCGATCGCGGATAACTCGGCAGAGGCCAAGGAAACAATCCCTGCCCTGCGACAACAACGACCGCAATGCACACAAGAAAAAAATAAACCATCTGAATACCACGGTTCACTCATGCCCGGTTATTGGTCTCCCTTCCGCACTGAACCCTGCCTAGTGTCCTTTCAGTACTCCTTTCCGGATGACTGAAAGAATGGCACCTGAAGCCTTTAGCTGGTCAAGCGAGTCGAGAGCCTTCCCTGTCCCGAGGGCAACGCATTCAAGGGGGTACTCCGCAACGTGGCACGGAATTTCCGTTTCCTCGTATACGCGGTCAGAGAGGTCCCTGAGAAGGGCTCCCCCACCAGTCAACCAAATGCCCCGGTCGATGATGTCGGCCGAAAGTTCTGGAGGGGTGATCTCGAGGATCCGCCGGATGCCCGCAATAATCGCGTTGACGGGTTCTTCGATGGCACGGGCAACCATAGAACTCGTGACTTCTATCTGCCTGGGCAGGCCCTGCACGAGATCTCTCCCCTTTATGACCTGGATGGCTTCTTCATCGTGCGTTTTGACCTTGCAGGTACCTATATTGATTTTCAGCGCTTCTGCCGTTTGTTCCCCGATGGCGAGGTTGAATTCCTTCTTGATGTAGCGCACGATAGCTTCGTCGAATTCGTCTCCGCCTATCCGCAGTGACTCGGCGACCACAACCCCGCCAAGAGAAATAACGGCGACATCGGTCGTCCCGCCACCAATGTCGACAACCATGTTCCCCCTAGGCTCGGCTACCTCGAGGTTGGCACCAATCGCAGCGGCCATGGCCTCCTCGATCAGGAAAGCCTCTTTCGCCCCGACTTCTATCGCTGCTTCCAGGACAGCCCTTTTCTCGACATCGGTCGCTCCGGAAGGAACGCAAACCATGACCCGGTGCCTGAAAAGAGATCCCATCTTGAGTGTCGAAGAAACCTTGTTCAGGAAATGCCGCAACATCGCTTCGGTCATCGTGTAGTTGGCAATGACTCCGTCCCTCAAAGGGCGAACCGCGACCACATGACCCGGGGTCCTTCCAAGCATCCGCTTGGCCTCTTCTCCAACCGCCAGGACTTTCCCGTTATTCTGGTCAATTGCCACGACCGAGGGTTCCCTCAGGATGACGCCCTTTCCCCTAAGGAAAATCAAAACGGTGGCGGTTCCTAAATCGATACCGATATCTTTTCCCAGCAAGTTCTAAAACCTCCTTGTGGTCTTTCCATCCAAAGGGCTGGCCTCTTAAGAGTTTATCATTCCCACGGCGAGGGGACGTAGCCGATACGCCAAAGGAAAAGCCCGGAAGCAGGCGCCATCTCATGAGTGCAGGTCGTGCAGCCACCTGAAAGCCGGGCCTTGAACGCCTCTACCGATAGCTTTCCCTCCGAGATTCGGTTAAGGTCTCCGACGATATTTCGAACCATGTGGAAAAGGAAACCGCTCGCACGTATTTTAAAGGCACTCCAGTTCCTTCCGTGAACAACCTTCGCTTTAAACACGCGCCTCAGGGAGTTCCTGGGGCATTCGCCCTGGGGAGTGAATTGCCTGAAGTCGTGGACTCCTTCCAGGAACTTGCATGCGTCCATGACGTCCGAAGCCTCCCAATTTCCGTGAACCCTCCATACGAAGGGCTTAATATGAGGAAAGCAGGAAGAGCCCCTCCATAGGAAATAGACATATTCTCTCCATAGGGCATCATGACGGGCATTGAAGGCTGTATCCACCCTGGCGGCACGGATGATTTCGATTTCCCTCGGAAGGTTGCAGTTGACGGCCTTCAACAGGCGCGAGGGCATCCAGTCCTTGCCGAGTTCGCAAGAGAGAACCTGCCCACGGGCATGGACGCCGGCATCCGTCCGCCCGGCCCCCACGGACCGAACTCCTGAGCCTTCCAGCAAACCTAAAACAGCCTCTATCTCCCCCTGAACGGTTTTCCGTCCTGGCTGTTTCTGCCATCCCGAATAGGGACTCCCGTCATAGGCGACTTCCAATGCGTAACGCATCCCTCATGACCTCGCATCAACCAGGACGAAAAAGGCCACGACTGCAACAACCCAGGCTATGGCAAAAGTATCTGCCCTTCTCCATCTCAGCGGGTTCATGCGGCTTCTTCCCGCTCCGCCCCTGTAACAGCGGGCTTCCATGGCCTGGGCAAGATCCTCGGCCCTCTGGAAAACGATCACGAAGAGGGGAACCAGCACCGGTATGAAGGCTTTCAATCGCCTCAAGAGCCCACCGTGTTCAAGGTCGGCGCCCCTGGCAAGCTGGGCTCTTAGGATCCTGTCTGTTTCGTCAAAAAGCGTGGGAATAAATCTCAGGGCGATTGTCATCATCATGGCCATTTCATGTGCAGGGAAACCGATCCTCTGGAAGGGACTAAAAAGGCGCTCCAGCCCATCTGATAGTTCCATGGGACTTGTCGTCAAAGTCAGAAATCCGGCAAACAGCACAAGGAAAAACAGCCTCAAGCCCATCCTGGCTGCCATGGCAAGCCCTTCCCTGGTAACTTGTATCGGCCCAAATTCCCATACCGGCACGCCTTTTGTCAGGAATAGATGGATACCCGCCGTAAAGATCACAAGGATAACCACCGGGCGCGCCCCCTGGAGGACGACCCTGAAAGGAATCCTGGAAAGAGCCGAAAGAAAGACAAGGAGGGCTCCCCATGCGATGAAGGCAGCCGGGTGCTTCATTAGGAATATCCCCGCAAGAAGCAGGAGGACCGAAAGGATCTTGCATCTTGGATCAAGCCTGTGAACCGTGCTCTCTGCAGGAATGTACTGTCCGAGCGTCAAGTGGTTAAGGAATTTCAAGAGCGAATCCCCCTTTCGAGGGAAAGCGCCAGTTCCACAGGGTCAAGCGTATAGGGCACCGAGTATCCGTAATCCCTCAACCGGGAAACCAGCTCGAGGATCGGAGGCAGGCATAAACCTTTCAAGGGTCTTTCGAGCAGTTCTTCCATAAGCAGCCCAGGGCTTCCGCTGAAAACCGTTTTTCCCTTTTCCAGGACGAGGACCTTGTCTGCCAGGGCCAAAGCCAGTTCGAGGTCGTGCGTAATGTGGACAATCCCGATGTTTTCTCCGACAAGGGCTTTCAGCAGTTGCAGGAGTTCCTTCCTACCGGGAGCATCCATACCGGCCGTCGGTTCGTCCAGGACCAGGTAATCGGGCCGTGAAGCAAGCACCGAAGCGATACAGAGGCGTCGTTTCTGCCCGCCTGACAACTGGAAGGGGCTTCTCGAAAGAAGTTCTTCGCCCAATCCCAGGAGGCGCATCGTCCTTCTTGTCGTTTCCTGGATTTCTTCGTCACTGAATTTCCAGTTTCGAGGCCCGAAGGCCATTTCCTCGAAAACGTTTTCGGCGAATAACTGGTGTTCGGGGTATTGGAAAACGAGCCCCACTCTCCTTCTTATTGAACGGAGTGAGGACGGGTCTGCCGTGGTCAGGACGCCATCGACCGAAACACTTCCGGCCGCGGGGACGAGGAGCGCATTCAAATGCTGGGCAAGAGTGGATTTCCCGCTTCCGGTCTGACCGACGATGGCCACCCAGGAGCCCTTCTCCACAGTAAGATCCACCCCCCTGAGGGCCTGTGTTTCCAGGGGAGTTCCGGGGTGATAGACGTGGTGGAGGGAATCGACCCTTATCGACATAGGTTTTCCAGCAACTCCTTAACTGACGGAAGACAGTCGGCGGGAAGAAGTTTCAATTCCTGCATTTTACGGGTAAAACGGACAAGCGGAGGCAACTCGAGTCCCCATTCCCCAAAACGGTCCCGCATCCCGAATAGGCCCTGAAGTTCACCCTCCCAGGCGATCTTCCCTTTTCCAAGGACCACGACTCTTGTCGCGTCGAGTATTTCGTCAAGGCGATGGGTGATATGAACGAGGGTCATCCCCTGCCTGTGCAGTTCCCGCAGGATTTGCAGGAGATCTTCCCTACCCTGCGGGTCCAGCATGGCCGTCGCTTCGTCAAGGACAAGGCAATCAGGCTCCATCGCCAGTGCCCCCGCTATGGCTAGCCTCTGCTTTTGTCCCCCGGATAGTGCATAGGTCGGAGTCCGCCTCTTTTCCTCCAGTCCAACCTGGCAAAGACACTCAAGGACCCTTTCATGAATCTCCCCTGAGGGCAACCCCAGGTTCTCTGGCCCAAAAGCGACGTCTTCTTCGACAACCGAGGCCACGATCTGGTTGTCAGGGTTTTGAAAGACCATGGATATCCGGCTTCTTATGGCCCATAGGTTTCCCTCTTCGTTCGTTGGTAACCCGCAGGCAAAACAATCGCCCCGCGTCGGGATCAGCAGGGCGTTCAAGAGTTTTGCCAGGGTGGACTTTCCTGATCCGTTCGCTCCGATGAGGGCAACCCATTCCCCTTTTCGTATGGAAAGATCCACTCCGTCTATGGCGGGCGTAGACGCGCCCGGGTACGTGAAACTCACGCCCCGGAGCGCGCACACCTCTTCATTTTCCATTTCTACTGGACCAGTTCGATGACCGCCATCGGGGCAGCATCCCCGACTCGATTTCCCAGCTTGACGATACGCGTGTACCCACCGGGGCGATTGGCGTATCGCGGTGAAATCTCATCGAAGAGTTTCTTGACCGCTTCCTTGTTATGCATGCGGGAAGCGACCAGCCGACGGTCCTGGAGAGTCCCGCCTTTGGCTCGCGTGATCAGCTTCTCGGAAACGCGGCGAAGCTCCTTGGCCTTGAGAAGGGTCGTCGTGATTTTTTCCTCCATGATCAGGCTTGCCGTCATGTTGCTCAGCATGGCCATGCGGTGGCTTGTATAGCGGCCAAGTCTCCGGGTATCGACTCTATGCCTCATAAACTTAATCCTCCTTCACTGGTTCTTCGGGGGCTTCTTCCCCTGGAAGTGAGATCGAGAATTTCTCAAGTTTCTCTTCGATTTCCCTCAAGGAGATCTTGCCCAGATTTCTGATCTTCATCAACTCTGACCGACTTTTGCTCACCAGGTCGCCTATGGTGTGGACTCCGCCCCGAAGCAGGCAATTCTCACTGCGAACCGAGAGTTCAAGATCCTTGATTCCCCTGGAAAGAATCGTGTCTCCCTCGGCTACAGGGATAACCTCTTCCTCGGAAGAAGCCTCTTCTTCCATTTCCACCTGTCCTGGAAGTCCATGGGTGTCCCCTTCCGACAAGCGAATCTCATCCGAGAAAAGGGTGAAATACCCCTTGAGCACATCGGAAGCCTCGCACATGGCATCGGAAACCGCCACGACTCCATTCGTCCAGATTTCGAGAACCAGCCTGTCATAGTCCGTTCTCTGGCCTACACGGGCATTTTGGACCTCGTACTTGACACGCTGGATCGGGGAGAAGATCGCATCCACCATCAGGGCGTCCACAGGGAGATAGGGAGGCCTTGCACGATCAGTTGTCGCATACCCCATCCCTTGTTCCACGTACAAGTCCATCACAAGCTTATGCCCCTTATCAAGCGTTCCGATTGGGCTTGAAGGGTCGATAAACTCGACCTCGCTGTCAGGCTGGATGTCTCCTGCGGTGATTTCCTTCGGACCCTCGACCTCGAGGTGCAGGATGCGTGCTTCCGGGTTGTGGCACCTTAGCGGGATGTGCTTTAGGTTAATGATCAGCCCAAGCACGTCCTCCTTCAAGCCAGGGACAGTACTGTATTCGTGCAGAACGCCCTCGATCCTGACTGCCGTTATCGCTGCCCCTTTTATGGATGAAAGGAGCACCCGCCGCAAGGCGTTTCCGAGAGTGACTCCATAACCCCTTTCGAGGGGCTCGACGACTATCCTGCCATACCGGGGGGTACTCTCCTCCAGCCTGATTTCCGGTCGCATGGGATCCATCCTCCCCCCACCTTTCTACCCTTTAGCGGGCATAGAACTCGACGACGAGCTGCTCGTTCACCGGCGAGTCGATTTGATCGCGGTTGGGCAGGGCTATAACCTTCGCGTTCAGATTCTCGCCGCTGACCTCAAGCCAGGCAGGGACGGACCTGCTACCTGCGACTTCCGCATTTTCCTTCACATAGGAAATGTCCCTGCTTCCTTCACGAACGGACAGGACATCTCCGGCCTTCACAAGGTAGCTGGGGATGTCGACCTTCTTGCCGTTTACCTCGAAATGGCCGTGGCAAACAAGCTGCCTGGCCTGTCGACGACTTACCGCGAAACCTACGCGATAAACGACATTATCGAGCCGGCGCTCAAGAAGCTGCAGGAAGTTATGTCCGGCCTGGCCGCCCATCTTGGTTGCCATTTCATAGAATCGCCTGAACTGGGCTTCGTGCATTCCATAAAAGCGGCGCAGTTTCTGCTTCTCGCGAAGGCGCAGCCCATACTCGCTCATCTTGGCGCGCCTCTTGCTGTCGCCATGCTGTCCAGGCTTCTTGTTGCGCTTTACGATTCCACACTTTTCCGTATAGCAACGATCGCCTTTCAGGAAAAGCTTGACACCTTCAGCCCTGCATTGCCTGCAGGCAGGTCCGACATATCTGCTCATGGGATTCTGGTTCCCTCCTTAACTTCGTTTGTGCACTACACGCGCCGCCGCTTAGGAGGACGACACCCGTTATGAGGAATCGGCGTCTCGTCCTTGATCAGCCGGACCTGGAGACCGGCAGCCTGAAGGGAGCGGATGGCGGACTCACGGCCTGGGCCGGGCCCCTGGACGACAACATCGACTTCCATTAGTCCGTGATCCTGGGCCAGCTTGGCTGCCTGTGAAGCAGCGATCTGCGCCGCGAAAGGAGTGGACTTCCGGGCGCCCTTGAACCCCACGTTGCCGCCTGACGCCCATGAAAGGACGTTGCCCTGCTTGTCCGTGATATTGATGATCGTATTGTTAAACGTGGAGTGGATATGCGCCACTCCGTAACTGACATGCTTTTTTTCCTTGCGTTTTCCCTTGCGCTGAACCCGCTTTGCCACTTGGGTCGACCTCCTCGCCGCGCTACTTCTTCATCGTCGCCTTTTTCTTGCCGGCGATCGTCTTCTTCGG
>DAIMJI010000039.1:0-7169 GCA_036722335.1 Synergistales bacterium
CCGACTCCGCATCCGAGCCTCTTGGGCTTCCGGCGGGATCCCGGGGCGGGACTGAGATCATGCAGGTGCATGGGATCTCCCTCCTATTTCTCGATGACTTCCCAGTCGACCAGATGATGGACAGCAGCGATCATTCCCCGGATCTGGGGAGAGTCCTCCATCTCGACCGTATCGTTAAGCTTTCGGAATCCAAAAGCCCGGATTGTCCGCTCCTGCTTTTCGGGGCGTCCGATGCAGCTTCGCTTCCAGGTAATCTTCAACATGGCCATACCCCGTACTCCTAGGCAGCCTGGACCGGTTTACGGTCCTTGCCGCGCAGGCGAAGCGTTTCCTCGGGAGTCCGCATCGCTTTCAGCGCCTCGAAAGTGGCATAGGCTACATTGATCGGGTTCGAGGTTCGTCCGATAACCTTCGTGAGAACATCCTTGACCCCGCCAAGCTCCATTATGGCGCGTACCACGGCGCCGGCGATAACGCCGGTACCGGGTGCCGCTGGCTTTAGAAGGACTTCGGCCGCGCCGAACTGCCCGATGATGGGGTGCGCCACCGTGTTGCCGACCTTCTTCAGCGTGACCATGCTTTTCTTGGCCTTCTCGATTCCCTTCCGAACCGCCTCGGGAATCTCTCGAGCCTTGCCCATTCCCACTCCGACCTGCCCGTTGCCGTCGCCGGCCACGACCAACACGCTGAATTTGAAACGTTTACCGCCCTTGACCACCTTGCTCACGCGCTTTATACAGACAACGCGTTCGATCAACTCGGTCTCGGTTCCCTTTTGCATCCTGGCTGCCATAGGCCAACCCTCCTAGAACTTCAGCCCGGCTTCGCGGGCGGAATCTGCCAAGGCCTTGACCCGACCGTGGAACATATGTCCACCGCGATCGAAGACGACAGCCTGGATCCCCTTCTCCAGGGATCGCTCCGCGACCAGCTTGCCGATCAACTTAGCCGCCTCGATGTTGCCTGTTCCCTTAAGCTGCTCCGCAACGGCCTTTTCTCTCGTGGAGACTGCGACAATCGTCGCGCCCTGGACATCATCGATGACCTGGGCATAGATATGCTTGAGGCTCCTGAAAACAGCCAGCCTTGGCGCCTCCGCAGTTCCCGAAAGCTTCTGCCGAAGTCGCATATGCCGGATCACGCGCATCTCATTTCGGCTTCTTTTCCTAATCATGCTCTTTCACCTCGACTACTTCTTCGAGCCAGCCTTGCCGGCCTTACGAATGATGAACTCGCCCGCATAGCGCACTCCCTTGCCCTTGTAGGGCTCGGGCGGACGATAGCCGCGGATGTTTGCGGCAAGCTGACCCACAACCTGCTTGTCGGCACCCTTGATTAGGATCTTCGTCGGTCCGTCGGTCAGGATCTCCACGCCTTCAGGCGGTTCAACCTGGATCGGGTGAGAATAACCGAGGCTGAGAACCAGGGTTTTCCCCTGCATCTGTGCCCTGTATCCGACCCCGACGATCTCCAGTTGTCTCTGGAAGCCCTCGCTGACTCCCACGACCATGTTGTTCAGCAAGGCCCGCGTCATTCCGTGGAACGCCCTCGACTTGATTTCCTCATCCTTGCGGGTTACGACCAGATGCCCGTCTTCAACGGCCACATCGACGCACGGGAGAAGATCGAGCGAAAGTTCGCCCTTGGGACCCTTAACCCTGACGTGCCGCCCTTCCACGAGGATTTCTACTCCCTTGGAGAGCGGAATGCTTTTCCTTCCAATTCTTGACAAGGACTACACCCCCCGCTACCAAACGTAGCAGATGACTTCGCCCCCCAGGCCGTTGAAACGAGCCGTGGCGTCCGTCATCAATCCCTGTGAGGTGGAAATGATGGCCACTCCAAGCCCTCCCATGACCTTGGGCAGATCGCTTCTGCCAACATAAATCCTACGACCAGGCTTGCTGATCCTGCGCAGCCCCTGGATAACGCGCTCACGGTTAGGTCCATAGTTCAGCATCAGCCTTAGCATTGAAACAGGCTTTTTCGCATCGTTCAGGACCTTGAAATTGCGAATGTATCCCTCTTCCTTGAGGATCTTGGCAACCTCAAGCTTCATCTTGCTCATCGGGATATCGACGGTTTCCTGGAAAACCATGTTCGCATTCCGGATGCGCGTGAGCATATCCGCTATGGGATCGGTCACGTACATTTCCCCTGCCTCCTTCTGGTCCGGCGGCTACCAGCTAGACTTGACCACGCCGGGGATTTTCCCCTCGCGGGCCAGCTTGCGGAAGCAGCAACGGCACATGTTGAATTTGCGCAGCACGGAATGAACGCGCCCGCACAGGGGGCAACGGTTGTATTTCCGCACCTTGAATTTCGGTTCCCTATTTGCCTTGACTTCAAGGGCTGTTCTCGACATCTCGATTTACCCCCTTAACGGCTGAAGGGCATACCCAGCTCCTTGAGAAGGAGGTAGGCCTCTTCGTCGTTCTTCGCCGTGGTGACGATGGTGATGTTCATCCCCCGCACGCGGATGACCTTGTCGTAATCGATCTCGGGAAAGATCAGCTGTTCCTTGAGACCGAGATTGAAGTTTCCGCGACCGTCAAACCCCTTGCGGGAAACACCCTGGAAGTCCTTGATCCTCGGAAGGGCAAGCGAGAGCAGCCTGTCGAGGAACTCCCATTTCTTCGTCCCTCTCAGGGTGACTGCGCAGGCGACCGGCATGCCTTCGCGCAGCTTGAACCCGGCCACCGACTTCTTGGCCCTCTTGAGCACCGGGCGCTGCCCCGTGATCTGGGTCAGTTCGCTGATCGAGGCATCCATGTACTTGATGTCCACCTTCGCCTCACCAACCCCGATATTGACGACAACCTTCTCGATACGCGGGGCTTCCATGATGTTCTTGAAGGCGAATTCTTTCATCAGGCGCGGGACGACCTCTTCCTTGTACTTTGTCTGCAAGCGTGGAACCATGGCTAAAGAAGCCTCCTCCCTACACCTTATCGACTATTTCGCCGCATTTTTTGCAGAGGCGCACCTTGCGTCCGTCGTCCATGAAGGCCCGGGCGACACGGGTAGCCTTGCCACAAACGGGGCAAACAAGCATGGCCTTAGCCGCGTAGAACGGATTTTCCTGCTTTATGATCCCGCCCTTGGGGCTTTTCTGGGTGGGACGGACATGCTTCGTGGCGAGGTTGATGCCTTCCACGACGATCATGTCCTTTGCGGGAATGTGGCGCAGGACCTTGCCTTCCTTTCCGGCGTCCTTACCGGAAAGGACCATGACGCGGTCACCTTTCTTGATCCTCATCTTTCCCATGGCGAAAGCCTCCTACACGACCTCGGGGGCAAGCGAGACGATACGCATGTACTTCTTCTCGCGAAGCTCCCTGGCAACGGGACCGAAGATGCGGGTTCCTTTGGGATCCCCGTTGTTGTCGATAATCACGGCTGCGTTGTCGTCGAAGCGAACGTAAGAACCGTCTTTCCTCCTGATTTCCTTGTTGGTCCTGACGATCACAGCCTTGACCACTTGCCCTTTACCGATGTTGCTGTTGGGGATGGCCTCTTTAACGGAGGCCACAATCACGTCACCGACGGAGCCCACGAAACGCTGGCTGCCGCCAACAACATGAACGCACATGATCTTTTTTGCACCGGAATTGTCGGCCACGTTGAGGACCGTCCTAAGCTGGATCATTCCTTACGCCTCCTCGTCGCCGGTTTCTACGCCAAGGATAGGGGCGCGGCGAAGAACTTCCTTCAATGCCCAGCGCTTGTGCGCGCTGAGGGGCCGGGTCTCCTCGATGACCACCTGGTCCCCGATACGGCACGTGTTCTCTTCGTCGTGGGCCATGTACTTCTTGTACTTGAGGACCGGCTTACCGTACAGTGCATGCTTGGCCATCCGGTCCACACGGACAACGATCGTCTTCTGCATCTTGTTGCTGACAACCGTCCCGATCCGTGTCTTCCGATGAGAGGTTCTCTCCTCCATCGTCCGTTACCTCCTTGCGGTCGCGCGATCCACGGCAACTTCCTTCTCACGCTTAACGGTGAGAATCCGTGCGATGGTCCGCTTGACTTCCGAAATTCGACTGTGATTTCCCTGCTGTCCGATGGCGCTCTGGAACCGCAGGTTAAAAAGTTCTTCCTTGTATTGACGATGCTTGTCGCTCAGTTCTTCGATCGTAAGGTCCCTGAAATCCTTGGCCTTCATGTTCTATTCACCACCCAGTCCCTCTCGGGCTACAAACCTGACCTTGATCGGGAGCTTGTGACCGGCGGTGATAAAAGCCTCTTCGGCCACTTCCCGCGTTACACCGGCTACCTCAAACATGATCCGGCCCCGTTTTACCGGGGCAACCCAGAACTCCGGGTTTCCCTTTCCTTTTCCCATACGCGTTTCGAGCGGCTTCTTCGTGAAGGGACGATCCGGGAAAATCCGGATCCATATCTTGCCGCCCTTCTTCATTTTCCGGGAAATCGCAACTCGGGCTGCCTCGATCTGCCTTGCGGTTATCCAGGCACAATCGAGCGCCTGCAACCCGAAATCACCGAAATCGACCTCGGTCGCACCTTTCGCTTTTCCGGTCAGCGGTTTGCGAAAGGGCTTCCTGTATTTGACGCGGCTAGGCATCAGCATGGTGCGTTAACCCCTTTCCTTTGCGCCCTCTTTGGCCGTCTTTCGGGGCCTGTAGGCAGCATCGCCACGGTAAACCCAAACCTTGACTCCGATAACCCCGTAGATCGTGCGGGCCTCTGCGAAACCGTAGTCGATATCCGCCCTGAGAGTGGAGAGCGGCAACTGTCCCTCAAGGTACCATTCCGTCCGGGCAATTTCTGCCCCGCCGAGCCGACCGCCGCACTGGACCTTGATCCCTTTCGCGCCGGACTTCATCGCACGGAAGATAGCCTTCTTCATCGCGCGGCGGAAGCTTACCCTCATTTCCAGGGAGGAAGCCACGCCTTCCGCAAGGATTGAAGCCTCCATATCAGGATTCTTGATCTCCTGTACGTTGATCATGACCCTGAGACCCGTCTTGGCCTGCAACTCTTCACGGACCTTCTGGATTTCCGTCCCGCCTTTTCCAATAACTACACCAGGCCGGGCGGTCGAAATCGTGAAAGCGATTACGTTGCCTATACGCTCAATCTCAACCTTGGACACGCCCGCGGCTTTCCAACGGTCGATCAGCCACTGGCGAAGCTCAAGGTCCTGATGGAGATTTTTTGCGTAGTTCCTGCCGCTGGCGTACCACTTGGACTCCCAATCGCGGATGATGCCCAGCCGCATCCCCACGGGATGAACTTTCTGACCCACGGTCACCCCTCCTTAGCGTTCCGAGACCACGATGGTCAAGTGGCTGGACGTCCGCTTGAACGGATGAGCCCGGCCCATCGAGACGGGGCGGAACCGCTTCATGGCCACTCCCCTGTCGGCAAAGGCTTCGGAAACGTATAACTTGTCAACATCCATGCCGTAATTGTTGTCGGCATTCGCCAGGGCGCTCTGCAAAGTCTTTTCAACATACCGAGCCGCCTTCTTCGGGGTGAACTTGAGGATCGCCAATGCTTCGCCGGCCTTCTTGCCACGAACGAGGCTAAGCACCTGCCGAAGCTTGGTCGGGGAAATCTGCAGCCCCTTGGATATCGCTTTCGCTTCCATGTCTACCTCAACCCCCTACTTCACGCCGGAGGAACGTTCCTGGCCGGCATGCCCGCCAAACTTGCGGGTCGGCGCAAATTCGCCCAGCTTGTGCCCGATCATGTTTTCCGTGATGAACACAGGAATATGCGTGCGGCCGTTATGCACCGCAATGGTGTGTCCAATCATGGCGGGGACGATCGTCGAGCGCCTCGACCAGGTCTTGATGACCGCCTTTTTCTGGGTCTCGTTCATCATCTCTACCCGGTGGAGGAGCTTTAGTTCAATAAAAGGACCTTTCTTCGCGGACCTTGCCATGTCCTTCCCTCCTCAACCCTTACTTCGCATACCGACGCCGGACGATCATCTTGTCGGACGGCTTCGACTTCCTGGTCCTGAACCCCTTGGCCGGTGTACCCCACGGGGAAACGGGATGCTTGTTCGACTTGCTGCAGCCTTCGCCGCCGCCCATCGGATGGTCCACGGGATTCATGACCATGCCGCGGACTTTCGGGCGCCTTCCGAGCCAGCGGACCTTGCCGGCTTTCCCGTCCACTTCGTTCTCGTGCTCTTCGTTACCCACTTGCCCTATCGTGGCCATGCACTGCTGGAGGACGAGCCGAAGTTCGCCGCTCGGCATCCTGATGTAGGCATACTTGCCTTCCTTTGCCATCAGCTGCGCGCTCGATCCGGCAGACCTGACCATCACGCCTCCACGACCCGGTTCCAGTTCGATATTGTGCACCACTGTGCCGACGGGAATATCCATCATCTTAAGAGCATTGCCCGGCTTGATGTCGGCGCTGGGTCCCGCCATGATCTGGGTACCCACGGTAAGACCGGACGGTGCCAGGATATAGCGCTTCTCCCCGTCCGCATAATTGATCAGGGCGATACGGGCTGAGCGGTTCGGGTCATACTCGATCGTGGCGACCTTGCCGGGAATCCCGATCTTATCGCGCTTGAAGTCGATCTTCCTGTACTGGCGCTTGTTGCCGCCACCACGATGCCGCATCGTCACACGGCCGGTGTTGTTTCTTCCCGCGGTCTTGTTCAACGGTTCGAGCAGGCTCTTTTCCGGCTCCGTCGAAGTGATGTCCTTATAGTCCGAATTCGCCATGGTACGGCGACTTGGGGTATAGGGCTTGAATTTTTTCATCGCCATGTTCGTTCTCCTCCCGCGCCTTACGCGCTTGCGCCTTCAAAGAACTTGATGCGCTCACCCGCAGCGAGGGTTACAATGGCCTTCTTCCACGAGCGGGAACGTCCCATGAACACGCCCAGGCGCTTCGGCTTCGAGCGCACCTTGATCGTGTTGACGCTGACGACCTTCACCTTGAAGACTTCCTCGACCGCCTGCCGGATAACCACCTTGTTGGCCTTGGGGTGAACCTCGAAGGCATACTTGTTGGTTTCCATCTGGCGATTGGACTTCTCCGTGATGATCGGCCGGATTATCACATCATGAGAAACGAGGTTCATCGGCCGTACACCTCCTGCAGCTTCTGGGCGGACTCGGCCGTCATGATCAGGTGTTCGTGGTTCAGGATGTCATAGACATTGATGCTGTCCA
>DAIMJI010000040.1:0-6711 GCA_036722335.1 Synergistales bacterium
TTCCCGAAAACGCCGTCTACTCGATCCCTGAAGGAGGGTTCTTCTTCTGGATCCGCCTTCCCGGCATCGACACGAAGGAACTCTTCTACAAGGCGGTGGACAAGGGGGTCGCCTTCGTCGTGGGTGAATCCTTCTACCCCTTCGGCGGAGGGAAGGATTACCTCAGGGCCTGCTTCACCTTCGCCCAACCGGAGGAGATAGGGGAAGGGGCGCGCCGGCTCGCCCTCGCGATAAGGGAAATCACTGGGAGGTAACGAACCAGGCGGGGCCGGAACCGGTCCCGCCTTATTTGTATGCACACTTATGACGGAGGTGGATCATGAGTTCTTTCTGGGAACCTCTTTACGGACGCGCCACACGTTCTCTCAAGCCTTCCCCCATCAGGGAAATGCTTCACCTGACCAGGCGTCCGGGCATCATCTCGTTCGCGGGGGGAATGCCGGATCCCGCGGCTTTCCCCGTGGAAGCTTTCCGGGAAGCCGCGGTCCGTATCCTTGAAGAACAAGGCCGCGATATCCTGCAATATGGAACCACGGAGGGATATCCTCCCCTGAAGTCCTTCCTCTCGGATTGGACGTCCCCTCGCATGGGCAGGAAACTGGCCGATGACGAACTCCTCATCACGGCGGGTTCGACCCAGGTGGTCGACCTGCTGAGCTGGGCGACTGTCGACCCGGGGGACGCGGTTGTCTGCGAGGAAGCGACTTTCCTGGGGTCGACAGGCACCATGCGTAACCATGGCGCATCCTTCATCACGGTTCCCTGCGACGAAAACGGCATGAAGGTCGAATTGCTTCCAGCCCTCCTGGATGAAGCCAGGAAACAGGGACGGAAAGCCAAGTACATTTACACCATCCCCAACTTCCATAATCCTCTCGGCTGCACGATGAGCCTGGAAAGAAGGCACCTGCTCGTAAGGATCGCCCAGGAGTGGGGACTTCCGATCCTGGAGGACGACCCCTACGGGTATGTCCGCTTCGACGGGGAGCACCTGCCGACCCTTTTCGAGCTGGACGAACGGGGGATCGTGATCTACGCCGGATCCTTTTCCAAGATCCTTGCCCCGGGAACCCGTGTGGGATGGGCGGCCGGGGACCGGGAAATCATCCGGAAAATGGCCATTTTCAAGCAGGCCGTGGATGTCTGCACATCGGTCATCGCCCAGGCGCAGGTTTACAAGTATTGCGAGATGGGGTTCCTGGACGCTTTCCTGCCGAAGATCATTGCCCATTACAGGAAAAAGCGGGATGATTTCGAAACGGCGATGCGCAGTTACCTGCCGCTGGGGGAAGTCTCATGGGTCAAGCCGCAGGGAGGCTATTTCTACTGGCTGCAGACGCCTCGGATCCCGGCAAAGGATCTCTTTGAAAGGGCCATCGAAAAACAGGTGGCTTTCGTCCTGGGCGAACCTTTCTTCCCGAACGGCGGAGGCGAGAATGCCTTCAGGATGTGCTTCACCTTCGCTTCTCCGGAACAGACCGAAGAGGGGATGAAGAGGCTGGGGGACGCCATGAGGGATTGCCTGTCCCGGTAACGGTACCCCGGGAAAATTCGTGGAAAAGAGGGGGCACAAAAATTGAGCACGATTTGGGAGAGCAACTACAGCAACAAGGCGCTGAATGTCCGTCCTTCCCCCATCAGGGAGATCCTGAGCGTCATCAAGCAGCCGGGAATGATCTCTTTCGCCGGCGGGATGCCCGCTCCCGACGTTTTCCCGGTTGAAGAGTTTTTCGAGGGAGTCGAGATCCTCAGGACCGACGGGAAGAACCTCCTCCAGTACGGAACGACGGAGGGACACCCGGCGCTGAAGGGGTTTCTTTCCGAGTGGACCGCCCCAAGGATGGGCCGCCGCGTTTCCCAGGAGGAGATGCTCCTGACCACGGGTTCGCAGCAGGTCCTGGACCTTATCGGGTGGGCCATGGTCGATCCCGGCGACACGATCGTCACCGAGGACCCCTCCTACCTGGCGGCCCTGACGGCCTTCCACAACCATGGGGCCAATTTCATAGGGATACCGACCGATGCGGAGGGCATGGTCGTCGACCTCATCCCCGAAGCCATTGAAAAAGCGAGAGCCGAAGGCAAGAGAGTCAAGTTCATTTACACGATCGTCAACTTCCACAATCCCTGCGGGTCGACCATGAGCCTGAAGCGCCGCGAGAAACTCGTCGAGATCTCGCACCGCTTCGACATCCCCATTTTCGAGGACGACCCTTACGGGTATGTCCGGTTCGACGGGGAGCACCTCCCCTCGATATTCTCGCTTGACCCTGACGGCGGAGTCCTCTACGCGGGATCGTTCTCTAAAATCCTGGCACCCGGAACGCGCGTCGGCTGGTGCACCGGCGCCAAGGAAATCATCCGGAAGATGACCGTCTTCAAGCAGGCCATCGACCTCTGCTCGAGCCCCATCACCCAGGCCCTGGCATACGAATACTGCAACAAGGGCTACCTTGACAGGCACCTTCCGACGATCATCTCGAACTACCGGGTGAAGCGTGACGCCATGGAAAGCAGTTTCCGTCGGCACCTCCCCCTGGACGAGGTCAGCTGGGTCAAGCCGGAGGGCGGCTTCTTCTACTGGCTTGACATGCCGAACATCGACGTCAAGGCTCTCTTCGACAAGGCCATCGAAAAGAAGGTTGCTTTCGTCATGGGGACGCCCTTTTTCGCGAACGGCGGAGGGGAGCACAACGCACGCCTGAATTACACCTTCTCCACACCCGAGATCATCGATGAAGGGGTACGGAGGCTGGGAGAAGCAATGAAGGAACTACTGGGCCGCTAGGCCCCCGGGACCAAAACCTGGGCGGGGGGCGGAAGGTTTCCGCCCCCCGCTTTTTTCGGAGGCAGGTAATGAGGGAAGATACGATCGTCGCCGTTTCAACGGCATGGGGGGAAGCCGGGATCGCGATCCTGCGGCTTTCGGGGCCTGATGCCGTTTCCCTTGCGGACGGCCTGTTCCGGGCAAGGCGAACGCTCACCGGGTCCCCCGCCCGCTTCATGAGTTACGGGCACGTCGTCGACGGGGCCGGGGAATTCATCGATGAAGTCCTTGCTGTCCGTTTCGAAGCGCCCCGAAGCTATACGGGCGAAGAAATGGCCGAGATCCATTGCCACGGTGGAAGTGTCTCCGCCAGGCGGACCCTCGAGAGACTGACCGGCCTGGGGGCACGGCTTGCGGAACCGGGAGAGTTCACACGCCGGGCCTTCCTCAACGGGAGGATCGACCTTGCCCAGGCGGAATCGGTCATTGGAATCATCAGGGCACGGAGCGACAGGGCTCTCTCTTCCGCCGCACGCTCCCTGCGAGGAGATCTCTCCGATTCGGTAAGGAACCTGCGGGAACGCCTGCTTCTTCTTTGCGCGGGTCTCGAGGCCTCCTTCGACTTTCCCGAAGAGGACATCCCGTCACCGGGAAAAAGCCAGGTTCTTCCCCAGCTTGAAGAGCTCCGTCGTGAAGCCGAAGCCCTGTTCAGGCGGTGCAGGGACGGCCAGGTTCTCCGGGAAGGCATCCGGGTGGCCCTGGTCGGACGGCCGAACGTAGGGAAGTCATCGCTCCTGAATGCGCTTCTACAGGAATCCAGGGCCATCGTCACGGCTATCCCGGGCACGACCCGGGACGTGATCGAGGCGGTACTGACCCACGACGGAGTCCCGATACGCCTCGTGGATACCGCCGGGATCCGGAACCCGGCCGATCTTCTCGAGGAAGCCGGCATTGCCCAGACACTGGCTGCAGTAAGGGAAGCGGACCTCAAGCTATGGGTTCTTGACGGCAGCCGCCCTCTTGACCCGGAAGACATCCTTGTGGAAGAACGGCTTGCGGGGGAGCGGTTCCTGGTCCTGGTCAACAAGGCTGACTTGCCGCAGGAGCTGGACAGGGGGTTCTTCCAAACGCAGCATCCCTGCGTACGGGTGCTGGATGTTTCCGCAAAAACCGGGAAAGGGATAGAGCAGCTGAAAGAGGAAATCGTCCTTTCAGCCTCCGGTGAAGGGGTGATGGAAGAGGCCTGCAGCTCTTCAGCCCGCCAGGTCGAGGAATTGCGGCTAGCCGCCGGAATGATCGTCGAGGCGGAAACGGCCCAATCGCTGGACCTCGCCGCGTCCTGCCTGAGGGACAGCCGGCTCGCCCTGGAGCGGTTTCTCGGGATGTCGGCCGACGCGGACCTTCTGGATACGATCTTCAGCCAGTTCTGCCTTGGGAAATAGGGGGCAGGAAGGGGTCCACGCGGTGTCGCCCCACCAGCGGGGCAAGATCCCTTTCCGGAAAATCCTTCAGGTCACGCCCCGTGGATGCACGGAGGAAGTTGTCCACCCACCAGAAGACATCATGCCTCCTTAGCGTCCTGCGCATGTTTTCGAGGCGTCGCTTCTTCTCTTCCGGCTTCATCCCGAGGGCTCTCACAAGGCCGGCCGCCACATCCTTCACGCTATAGGGATTGACAAGGATGCTGCTTTCGCCAAGCTGCGAGGCGCTGCCCGCGAATTCGCTCAACACGAGGACTCCCCTGTTGTCGGCCTGGGAAAGGACATATTCCTTCGAAACCAGGTTCATGCCGTCCTTGAGGGGAGTGACGAATCCCACATCCGCCGCGCGGTAATGGGCAATGAGCTCCGGGCGATCCATCGTCTGGTAACGGTAGACAACCGGTGTCCAGTCACCTGCCGAGAACTCCCCGTTGATTTCCCCCACAAGGCGGTCGATTTCTTCCTTCAGTTGCCGGTAGGCGGGTACTTCCTGACGGCTCGGGATCAGAAGCTGGACCAGGACAACCTGCCCCCTGAACTCCGGGTGGACCTTCAGCAAGTGACGGAACGCCTTGAGTTTCTCCGGGATCCCCTTGGTGTAGTCCAGCCGGTCCGCGCCGAAAATGATCTGCCTTTCCCTGTAGTCCGCCCTGATCGCGGAGGTCCTTTCAGCCACTTCCCCCGAACGGGAAAGCTTGATGAATTCGAGCGCATCGACGCTGATGGGCAAGGCTCCCGCCAGGATTTCCCTGTTTGCGGACCTTATCCTGACGATGGGGCCGCGTCCTTCGACCTTTGTTTCAGGGAAGAACATCCTCAGGCAATCCGAAAAATTCCTGCGGTCCCTTGGCGTCTGGAAACCCACGAACTCGTAGTGAAGAAGCGCGTGCAGGAGTTCCGTTCTCCAGGGAAGCTTCGCGAAAATGTCCGGGGGGGGGAAGGGAATGTGCAGGAAAAACGCGCAGTTCCCCTCGAAACCCTGGCGGTTCAAAAGCCCCGCGAGGGGAATGAGGTGATAGTCGTGGACCCAGGTGAAGTCTCCGGGTTCCATGTGCCGCTGCACCGCCCTGGCGAACTTGCGGTTGACTCCCAGGTAGGCATCCCAGTAACGGGGGTCGAAATTGCACCGTGTCTGAAGGTCGTGGAAAAGAGGCCAGATCACTTCGTTGGACATGCCCAGGTAAAAGAGGTCCCTTTCCGCTTCCGAGATGAAAACCGGCAAAAGGCGAAATCCGCTCGCGCGTGAAAAGGGCCCCAGGATTCTCTTGATCTGCCGGATCGGAAGCGTCTCGGTCGTACCCGTCCAGCCAACCCAGAGACCTCCGCGGTTCTTCAGGATGGGGCTTAGCGCCGTCACAAGCCCTCCGGAGCCCTTTTGCATGCTCCAGTGGCCATCCTCTTCCTTCAGGACGATCGGCAGCCTGTTTGACACGACGACGAGTCTTCGCCCCTGCAGGCTAGGCATTTGGGCTATCACGCCTCTCGCTCACGCCCCGAAGCCATAGGTCAAGAAAGGCAAGAAGGCCTTCCGGCGGCTTCAGCCACAACCCGGCCGCCGTTTCCCGGCATTTCGCCCTGACAAGTATGCCCAGGCCCCCCAGTTTCTTCATCGTGGAAAAGGCGTCCTCGTCCGTCTGGTCGTCACCGAGGAAGACACCGTAATCCTGCTGCGTGTACCGGCTCATGATGGCCTCGACCGCTTTTCCCTTGTCAAATCCTTCCAAACGGAATTCCATCCCGCCATCGAATTTCTGGACGGAGAATCCCTCGTGGGAAATTTTCGCCCAGGCCTCCAACACCAGCCGCCTAATTTTCCCCTCCGCTTCAGCGGGTTCCCCCCGCCAATGAAGCGCGATACTTGTCGACTTTCTTTCTACGCGGCCAAGGCCGATCTCGCGTGCCGCCTTCTCGGCTTCTTCGAGTGCCTTTAAACCCGCTTCCGGAACTTCGGGCATTTCGCGCCTTCCGTCCGCCGTCAGCCTGACCGCACCATGACATCCCCATATTTCCGGAGCAACAGGAAGCGATAGAAGCTCCTTGACTTCTTCCGGCTCTCTTCCCGTGACAAGGTAAACCTCCGCACCGGTGGCCTGTATTCTTCCAAGCATTTCCCTTACGCCTTCATAGGGTTCGGCATCGGAGGGGTTGATCCGGAATGGGGCCAGTGTTCCGTCGTAATCGAGAATCAGGATGTTTTTCCCCGAAGAGGACATCCGGCTGCGTATCCTTCGAAAGGAATCGTTGATGGATGGGCGTCTCATCTGCATTCGACCTCCAGACTATTGCTCTTCAAAACGTTTTCCGTACAATGACGCTTTCCTTCCTCCCCGATCATTATTTTTTATTAATAGTATTATAACATACCTGCCTGCTGCCCTTTTCCCTTATTCTTTTAGTAGCTTTTTCACTGCATGAGGGAGTAGTCCGGGAGGGCGGGGGAAATGCCCCGGCCCTGGGAAG
>DAIMJI010000041.1:0-5576 GCA_036722335.1 Synergistales bacterium
CCCTGCTGCTGGAGGCCGTGCCGCCGGAGCTGACGGAATACATCTGGAAGAAGCTGTCGATCCCGGTGTACTCGATCGGGGCGGGCGAGCCGTGCGACGGTCAGCTGATCATCTGCGGGGACATGCTGGGGCTGTTCCAGGCGTTCACGCCGAAGTTCGTCAAGAAGTACGCGAACGTGGCGGAAGTGGAGATCGCGGCGTTCAAGGAATACGTGGCGGACGTGAAGGCGAGTGTTTTCCCGGCGGACGAGCACGTGTACCACATCCTGAAGGGCAGGGAAGAGGACTTCGCGAAGATGCTCGAGGAGTTCGAGTAAATTCGGGACAGGCACTAATTCATTGCGTTCACATTCACAAGATGATCCTCCGGGGGCCTTCGGGCCCCCGGCTTCTTGAAGGAGGGATTTGAATGATCCTGAACATCCACGGTTTCCGCTCTTGCGGGGCCAACGCCAAGGCGGCCTTCCTGAGGGAAACTTTTCCCGGGGTGAAGGTTGTTTCCCCGTCCCTGCCCCTTCCGCCGAAAGAGGCACTCGAGACGCTGGAAGCGGAAATCGCCGGTTCGGCCGATCCCCTGGAGATGGTCGTTGGATCCAGCCTCGGGGGGTTCTATGCCTACGTGGCCTGCTGCAGGCACAGGGTTCCAGCCATACTGCTGAACCCGGCGGTGGTCCCCTTCGTCCACCTGGCGGAGGCCATCGGTCCAGTGACGAACGCCTATACAGGGGAACCCGGCACATGGACCCGGGAAGACTGCCTGGCTCTCAGGGATCTCTTCTGCGAGACGGCCTACAGGGCGGAAGGCGGGCTCCTGAACGTCTTCGTCACACAGGATGACGAAGTGCTGGAACCGAGGCTGGCAAGGGATTTTTTCAGGTTCCACGGCAGGCTGGTCGAACTGCCCTGGGGAACGCACCGTTTCGAGGGGCTGGACCGCATAAAGGAAGACGTACGGGGGATCTACGAGTCCTGCCGCGTGAAGTGAAAACGGGTTCCTGTTGGAACACGCGAGATGACGTGTTATCATGATAAAACATCGATAGAGAGGGGGGATTCCCATGAAAAAGGTTATCGTCGCGATCGATGGCAGCGAAACAAGCCGTGCCGTCGTGGATTACGCTCTCTACTACGCGAACAGGGAAGTGGACGTCAAGATCATCTTTTTCCATGTCATCGAACCGTACAAGAGCCTGTGGCGCTCGGTTTCACTGAAGCCCTACGAGGACCTCATGGCTGCGGTGGAGGTCAGCTTCAAGCGGTTCGTCGAGGAGGAAATGGAAAAGATACGCGTGGACAGGGAAAAAATGTCCCTCGTGACGCGCCTGGGCGTTCCCTATGTTGAAATCTGCCGTTTCGCGGAGGAAGAGGAAGCCGACATCATCATGATCGGCCACAGGAGCACGTTCACCGGCATGGAACGTTTCCTGGTGGGCAGCGTGGCGGCGAAGGTCGTGGCTCATGCCCCGTGCAGCGTTTTCGTCCACAGGCCGAAAGAAGGATCCAGGCCCGCGGAGCCCGTTCCCGCCGATTTTTAGCGGTATGCCGGTTCAGGAGGCCTTCAGGGGACGAGGGACATTTCCAGCAGGGTCCACCCGGCTTGTCCGGCCCATTTCTCGAGGATCCTGTATGACCGGCGTGCCGTCCTGACTCCGTATTCGTCAAGGATCTCGACCGTGACGGTCACTTCCCAGGTATCGGCTGTGACCTGTGTGACGGACGCGGGGTTGTAAACGGGCAAACGGGTTTTGTCGGGGGTTTCGAGCCGGGGCCTGAGGAAAGCGAGAGCCTGTTTCCAGGCATCCAGTTCCGACTTGACCTGCATGGGCGGAGAGGAGGGCTTGAACAGGTCCGCCTCCATGAACGCGACCACGAGGATCGCGACCAGGACTCCCACGAGGAGGGTGAAGGCGCAGAATCCCTGCCGGCCCCGCATGTCGTTATTCCTGCCGGTTTTCCCTGGCGGCAGGGTTTTCCTCGTCCTTCGCACGGGCGCACTGCAGGCAAAGGATTTCGCAATTGGCGGCAGTAAAGGGGCCGTTCGGGTCTATCGGGCGAGCCACCCATTTTTCCCCTCTTTCGGGAAAGAAAAAAGTCCTCGAGCAGCGCCTGTCCCCCCTGGAAAGAGACAGGGAGGTCCTGCCGTGCCCCTTGCAGTCGAGATCCCTGCATTCACACCGTCCCTGGGCTCTCAGGAAGGCTTCCTTGACGACTTCAGGCATGAAAAGCTTCGACATTTCCTTCCCCCCCGAAAACTCAGTTGAATCCTTCCAGCGAAATACCGGGCCGGGCTTCTCCACGGAAGATCCCGAGGCATGCGTCGACGGCTTCGGCATCAAAGAGGGTGCCTCTCCTGGAACGGATTTCCTCCAGCGCGACCTCGAGCCCGAGGGCTGCCCGGTATGGACGGTCGGCCGAGATGGCCTCGACCACGTCCGCGACGGCCAGGATCCGGGCTTCGAGCAGGATCGATTCACCCTTCAGCCCTTCAGGGTAACCCGACCCGTCCAGCCTTTCGTGATGCTGGAGGACGGTCCTGGCCAGGGGCCAGGGAAACTCGACCTGCTCGAGGATTTCGTACCCGCTCCGGCTGTGGGTTTCAAGCAGGTTTCTTTCGACTTCGGTGAGGGAGCTGGGTTTGGTCAGGATTTCCGCGGGGATGGATATCTTGCCGATGTCGTGGACGAGGGAGGTCAGGTAAAGCCGATGGCAAAAGTCTTCGTCAAGCCCCATTTCCAGGCCGATTGCCCTGGAGAGGCTGGCCACTTTTTTCTGGTGTCCCACCGTGTACGGGTCCCTTTTTTCTATCGTTGACGAAAGAAGCCCGATTGTCTGCTCCAGCAGGCGGTCCAGCTGGCCTTCGGCTTCCTTCTGCCTGCTGATGTCCCGGTAGATCCAGAAGGATCCTCCGTCCGATTCGTCCAGGTTCAACGGCACCCCGAGGATGGACACTTCGACTTTCGAACCGTCCTTCCTGCAGCGGGAGGCTTCCATGAACAGCCGGTCGCTTGTCCTGATTCCCGACCATAGTTTTTCGGACTGGAACGCCATGATGGGGTTTTTGACGATGAGGTCGTCCAGGTTCCTTCCCAGGACTTCCTCTTCCGAGAAACCGAAAAGAGCGCAAAACTCGGGGTTCACCATCCGTACGACGCGGTTCCCGTCGCAAAACACGGATCCTTCGGGCAGGGTTTCGAACAGGCGGCCGAACAGTTCAGTTCCTTCTTTCCGCAGCTTCCTCAGGGGTTCCAGGCGAATCCCCTCCCGTCGGGATTGTCAGGAATCATTCCTCAAGTATCTTAAGCCAACATTTACCTGGTTGCAATTCAACGAAGCAAAGATGCATAGGCAAAAATGAAAAAAAGCGAGGCCGGTCACCCCCCGAAAGGGGGTTCACGGCCTCGCTTCCCCTGGGAGAGGGGAAGGGTGGTTTCTACCTGAAACCTTCGAAGGGGCCCCGGAAAGCCATCCAGGACCAGGGGATTCCGCGGCGGTGCTCAGCGGGCTTTTCCTGGAAAGCGGCCAGTTCCTCGGCAAGTGTCTCCATCGGGTTGGGCTTCGTCCCTCTAACTGCCTGGAAGATCAATTTTTCATTCAACATGGGTATCTCTCCTTCCTCATATTCGGGAAAAAATTTTTTTTATCAGGCCGTTCGGTCCTGTTCCTCGTCTCGTCCTTCACTGGCTCGGCTCGGAAACCTCCCTTCGCTCCACAAAAAAAGGCCGGGACCCGAAGTGCTTCGGGTCCCGGCCTGGGTTTTTCGGCAACGGCGCCTAAACGCCGGCCCTCCCAGGAGGGGACCCGCGGCTAATAATCAGGGCTACTACGAGAACCAGGCCGTTATTCAAGGCGGTTATGCCCTTCATGTCGCGTCTCCTCCTTCCGGGACAAGCCCAAGGCTTAATGAATTTCGGAGCATTGTAATGGACTCCGGGCAGGGTGTCAAGCTGGATACTGCATGCGCGGCCGGCAGCCCCGGGCCGGGGCTTGCGGGGATGAGGCACGCATGACAAGATGGACGCAAGGAGGTGTTGAGTTTGAACTTTTCGTGGCTTTTCTGGTTCTTCATCCTTTCAAGCATGCTGACCCCGGTGTTCAGGCAAAAGCTCCTGGAGTCCCAGAGACGCTCGGTTCTCATGAAGCTGGAGAAGAAGCGTTCATCAAGGGTGATCACGCTGATCCACAGGCAGGAAACGGTTTCTTTCCTGGGGATTCCGGTTTCCCGCTACATCAACGTGGACGACTCCGAGGAGATTCTCCGGGCAATCCGGCTGACTCCCCCGGATTTGCCCATCGACCTGATCCTTCACACGCCGGGAGGCCTCGTGCTGGCCGCCGAGCAGATTGCCTGCGCCCTGATACGCCACCAGGCTCCGGTGACCGTTTTCGTTCCCCACTATGCCATGTCCGGCGGGACGCTGCTCGCCCTGGCGGCCGACCGCATCGTCATGGATCCCAACGCGGTCATGGGACCCGTGGACCCTCAGCTCGGGCAGATGCCGGCGGCGTCGATCCTGAAGGTCGTGGAGCAGAAGGATGTCAACGAGATCGACGACCAGACGCTCGTCTTTGCGGACATTTCCCGCAAGGCCATCCGGCAGGTCCATGACACCGTGGTCACCATCACCACGGCCAACGGCATGGAAAAAGAGAAGGCGGTTGCCCTGGCGGACAAGCTGACCCTGGGGACCTGGACCCACGATTACCCGATCGGAGCGGAGGAAGCCATCGAACTGGGCTTTCCCGCGGACACGGAAATGCCCGAGGAGGTCTACGCGCTCATGATGCTTTATCCCCAGCAGGGAGCCATGAGGCCTTCCGTCATGTACATCCCGATGCCCTACGAGGGACCGAAGGGGCCCCGCAAGGCAAGGGGGCTGGTCGATCTCTTCCGCGGGGGCGAGAATCGTTGATCCCGATCGGGGACGACGTACCGGGCGAACGATTCCCGTTCCTCACCTATATCCTGATCGGGCTGAACCTCCTGGTTTTCCTCTTCCAGATGAGCCTGCCCCAGGCGGACCTCAGGACGCTGGTCCTCACCTGGGGCGTCACGCCGCGTGCCGTCGCGGCCTGGAGCGAACATCCCCTCGTGCTGGCCACCCTGTTCACTTCGCTGTTCCTGCACGGGGGATGGTTCCACCTCATCGGCAACATGCTTTACCTCTGGATTTTCGGGAACAACGTCGAGGACCGGATGGGACACGTGGGGTTCCTGCTCTTCTACCTCTCCTGCGGGATCGTCGCCAGCCTGGCGGAAGTCTTCATCAACCCGGGGTCTTCCCTCCCGACGATAGGGGCGAGCGGGGCGATCGCCGGGGTCCTGGGGGCCTATTTCCTCCTGTACCCGAAGGCGAAGGTGGTCCTCCTTGTCCCGGTTTTCATTTTCTTCTTCTTCACCGTCCAGGTCCCGGCCGTGATCGTCCTGGGCCTGTGGTTCTTCATGCAGCTTTTCAGCGGAGTTTCCCAGCTCGGGGTTCACACGGACAGCGGCGGGGTAGCCTATTGGGCCCACGCGGGGGGATTCGTCGCGGGGATGGTGCTGATGCCTCTTTTCCGTTGCAGCCGGAGAAGCCCGC
>DAIMJI010000042.1:0-4879 GCA_036722335.1 Synergistales bacterium
AAGGAAATCCAAAACCCGAGATCGATGGCGGCAAGGGCATGTCTCCATTCTCCCGAAAAACAATGGATAACTCCCCTGGAGCGATCCGCGCCTTCCGATGCCAAGACTCCCAGGGCCTCGTCATAGGCATCCCTGACATGGACGACAAGGGGTTTCCCGCTCCCTGCGGCCAGGGCGATATGCCGGCGGAAGCATTCCTCCTGCAACTTTCTGGGTGAATGGTCATAGTAGAAATCCAGGCCGGTTTCCCCTATCGCGACGACCCTGGCGTCCCTTGCCCAGGCTTCCAGGGAACCTGGCAGGGTTCCATCCGGGCAGGTCCTGGCATCATGCGGGTGGATACCCACCGCGGCATAAACGCCATAACCTGCGTAACTCCTCGCAAGGTCCACGGCCATCCCGCTCGAGGGTTCGTCAAAACCCACGACCAGCATCCGCATGAGCCCCGCTTCCCGGGCAAGCCTCACTAGTTCCCCCGTTGAACCAGGACCTTCTTTCATGTTGAGGTGACAATGGCTGTCTACAAGTCTCATCAAGTCCTCCAAAAGTTCATCGCGGGCCTATTTTCAGCCCGCGATGCCCAGGCCAGTCCTTCACGAAGGCCTTTCGTGCAAAGGCCTTCAGTGGATCCGGCTGCCAGGGGTGATTTTCGTGTCGATCGTCAGCAGAGCAAGGTCCTTCCCGTCCGGGCTTTCAGCCGCCAGGAGCATCCCGTTGCTGACAACGCCCCTGAGCTTTGCCGGTTTCAGGTTGCAGATCACGATGATATCCTTGCCCACCAGTTCGCCAGGTTCGTAAAACTCCCTGATTCCTGAAACGATCGTCCTTCTTTCGTACCCAAGATCCAGGTCCAGCTTGTAAAGCTTGTTTGCGTTCGGGACGGGAGAAACGGCGATGACTCGCGCCGTCCGCAACTCGATTTTCCGAAACTCCTCCACGGCGACCTCGGCCTCGTGCTCCCCGGGGTCAGGCATGAGGTTTTTCTTGATTTCCCGCTCGGACTTCTCTGTTTCCCAGGCCTTGAGGTCTATGCGCGGGAACAGGATCTCCCCTCTACGGATCGAGGTCCCCTCCGGAAGTAATCCCCATGGATAATCCTCGAGAAGCACACCGTTCGGGTCACCTTCAAGTCCCAGCTGGGCCCACATTTTCCCGGAAGTCTCAGGCATGAAGGGGGCAATCATGAGGGAAATCTGGACAAGAGCCTGGTACAGGGTTCCCAGGACCGAATCCAGCCTCGGGTCTTCTTCCTTGCCGAGTTTCCATGGGGCCGTTTCGTCGATGTACTTGTTCATCCTGGACACGAAAGCCCAGATGGCTTTCAGGGCCTCATCGAAAGCAAACACCGACATCGTCGTCTTGACCGTTTCCCTCGTTTCCGAGGCCAGCCTTGCCATCTCAACGTCCAAGGCGTCCACGGTGCCGCACCCGCCGACAGCGCACCCCTTGAAACGCTCGACCATCTGGAGCGTGCGGTTCAAGAGGTTGCCAAGGTCGTTTGCGAGATCCGAGTTGATCCTCCTGACCAGGGCGCTTTCCGAGAAGTCTCCGTCCAAGCCGAAAGGAACTTCCCTCAGCAGGAAGTACCTGAACGCATCCTGCCCGTAAAGGGCAACCATCTCGAAGGGATCGACCACGTTCCCCTTCGATTTCGACATTTTTTCCCCTTCGACGGTCCACCAGCCGTGGGAGAAAACCTGGCGTGGCGGGTTCAGCCCGAGAGCCAGCAACATGGCCGGCCAGACGACGCAGTGGAAGCGAATGATATCCTTGCCCACAAGATGGCGAACCTCGGGCCAGAAGGTCTTCCATTTCTGCTCGTCCTGGGGGTATCCGCAAACCGTAAGGTAGTTGATCAGGGCATCAAACCAGACGTAGATGACGTGGCGCTCGTCTCCAGGGACAGGGATTCCCCATTTCAGGGACGTCCTGGAAATCGACTGGTCCTTGAGCCCGCCCTTAATGAAGCTGACGATCTCGTTGTAGCGGGTTTTCGGGAGAATGGCGTCAGGGTTTTCCTCGTAAAAGCGCAGAAGAGGTTCTTCATACTTCGACATACGGAAGAAGTAGCTCTCCTCCGTCATCTTCTCCAGCGGGCGCTTGCAGTCGGGGCAGGTCTTCCCCTCACCCATCTGGGCTTCCGGCACGTAAGTCTCGCACGGGACGCAATACCAGCCTTCGTAGGTCCCCTTGTAGACATCTCCCTGGGCGATCAGTTTTTCAAAAATGTTTTTTACGACGTTCTCGTGGCGTTCTTCGGTCGTTCGGATGAAGTCGTCATGAGAAATGCCCAGTGCAACCCAAAGATTCTTGAAGTTTTCAACCGTCTGGTCTGCAAGCTGCTGGGCAGTGAGTCCCTTGCTTTCAGCGGCCTGCTGGATCTTCTGGCCGTGTTCGTCGGTTCCCGTCGCGAAAAGGACGGGCTGCCCCATCATTCTCCTGTAACGGGCACTGACGTCCGCCGCAATCGTCGTGTAGGCGTGCCCGATATGCGGAACATCGTTGACGTAATAAATCGGCGTGGTGATGTAGAACGGTTCCCCTTTCACCTTCATTCGACCCCCTCTTTGCCAGCCATTTTCACCCTGCGGATCTGGTCATCGTTGTGGAGCTTCTTTTCCCGGGACATTTTTCATCAGAAAGGCTTTCGCCGAATTTTTCGAAATACCATAGCGCTCGTGGAGGGTTTTGACAACATCCCTCACCGAGCCTCCTTCGCGAAGGGCTTCCATGGCATAGGCTTCCCAGGATTCACACGGCTCGCAAGCGACAGCGTCCGAAGTTTCCGTAAATCCCCCCACCACGAGAACCATTTCTCCCCTTGAAGGCAGATCGGCTTTCCCGGCCAGTTCTTCGAGGTCCATTCTCAGGACCTCCTCGTGAACCTTGCTGAGCTCCCTCGCCAGCGCCGCAGGCCTCTTTCCCAGGACAAGAAGGCAATCGGCGAGTTCCTCCTTGAGCCGGTGAGGCGAAACATAGAAAACGATCGTACATGCCAGGGAACTCAGGGCACGAAGCCTTTTCTGGCGGTCCCCCTTACGCGGAGGCAAAAATCCCGCAAACTGGAACGTGTGTAGGGGAAGCCCCGAAAGGACAAGGGCGGGAATCAGCGCAGTGGCCCCTGGGAGTACCTCCACATGGATCCCCCTCTTGATCGCCTCTCCCACCAGGAAGGCTCCTGGATCCGATATCCCGGGCGTCCCGGCATCGGAGACAAGGGCCACCTTCTTGCCTTCATCAAGGGCCCTTAGCAAAAAGGGGGCCTTTTCCTTCTCGTTGTGTTCGTGCGAGGAAACGAGGGGGACACGGATCCCGTAATGATTCAAGAGGCGCAGGGTCCTGCGGGTGTCCTCGCAGGCAACAAGGTCGGCCTCCCTGAGCACCCTGAGAGCCCTGAGGGTAATATCCTCGAGGTTGCCGACCGGAGTCGGGACCAGGGTCAAAGGCATGGGGAGCCTCCAAGATCGTAGGCAGCGAGGAGCTCCGGGGTGTATTTCCCCTTGCCGTCCGTTATGAAAAGTGGCGGCTCAACCACCAGCCCTTGCCTGGCCTGCTTCATGGCCATCATGAGGATGGCGGTTGCTTCCTTGCCAGGAGAAGGGTGCACAAACCTTATCCGCTTCGGCTCCAGGGCAAACTGCCTTGAAAGGCAGAGCGCCTCGGCAGCCCGGCTGGCCCTTAGGACGAGGTAGAACCGCCCCTTGGGCTTCAGCAGGTATTTCGCGGCGGAAGCCAGGTCCTCCAGGGTACAGGCCGTCGCGTGGCGGGCCAGGGCCTTCGAGGAATTGGGGCTCACGCGGCTCTTCCCGGGATCGTTGTAGGGCGGGTTCATCAATACGACCTCGTAGGACTCGGGCTTGTAATGCTTTCTTATCTCCTTAAGATCCCCCTGGGAAAAAGACACCTTGCCCTCCAGCCCGTTCGACCGGGCGTTCTCCACGGCCATTTCCACTAGGTCTTCCCGGATTTCAAGCCCTTCCAGCCTCGAGGCGTGCGGGTACTTCCTCGCGAGGATGAGGATCACAGCCCCGTGTGCCGATCCCAGCTCGATGACGCTTTCCCCCCTCTTCAGGCCGACGGCGGCGGAAAGCAGGACCGTGTCTACGGAAACCCTGGGTCCGTCGGCAGGCTGAAGGAGCTTGAGTGCCCCGTAAAGAATGTCATCGCGGGTTGGTTCGCTCATGCCCAATCCTCCATTCGGACTCCCACGACCTGGGACAGCCCTGGTTCCGAAAGAGTGATGCCGTAAAGAACGTCCGCCCTTTCCATTGTCGTCCTTCTATGTGTCATGGCAAGGATTTGCAAATCCCTAGCGTATTCCCCGGCCAGTTCGACGTAACGTCGAAGATTGACTTCATCCAGGGCGGCATCGGCTTCGTCAAGGATCGCAATGGGAACCCTCGCCTCCTCCATGGCCGCAAACAGGAGAGCGATAGCCGTCAGGGACTGTTCCCCCCCTGACAACTGCGCCAATCCCTGCGGGCGCTTTCCAGGCGGTCGGGCCGTGACGTCAACCCCGGCTTCCCAGCCGCCAGCCTCTCCTTCTATTTCCAGGTGGGCTTCGCCACCTCCGAACAGGCGCCGGAAAAGGGCATCGAAGCGCCGGTCGATTCCTTCCATCGCCTGGCCGAAAACTCGGGACGCCTCCCTGTCCGTATCTGTAATAAACCCTTCCAGGGCCCGGATGCCTTCACGGACGTCCGAACATTGCTCCGAAAGGAAACTTGTCCGTTCACGAAGGGACTCTTCTTCGGACAGGACGCCCATTTCCACGTTTCCCATGGCACGGAGCGTTTTCTCCGCTGCTTTTATCGCCCGCTTCACATCCTCCAGGTCCTCTTCCCCGCAAACGGCGCTTCCCGGGAACGGGAATTTCTCC
>DAIMJI010000043.1:0-4481 GCA_036722335.1 Synergistales bacterium
TATAGAATGCCCTGCGCACATCTTCCTGACTTTTTATGCGGAGAAATGCTGGGCCCGGATTGATTTGAGCTTCTTTATGAGAGTATTCAAAACCTTCCCCATCCCTATGCCGAACCCGAAATGCGATCTACCCTGGAGGCAGATTCTCCAATGTGACTTACACGGATGCCCGGATTCTCTCGAGAGGAGGGTCCTCTACTGTCATTGTGGAGGTGAGGGAAAGATAGCTGTCAGGGACGTTTTCTAGTATCCCAATCCTGTTTCAGCAGCGAGCAAATCCATTGGTCCTGGTAACGCCCGCGGGCCCATTCGTATTGCTGAAGGGTCCCCTCGCGGATGAAGCCGTTCCTTTCCAGGAAAGAGAGTGATTTTCCGTTTCCCACAGTCACGAAGGCTTCGACGCGGTTCAGTCCCATTTCGGCGAATCCGTACTCGAGTATGGCAAGGACGGCTTCACTCATCAATCCTTGCCCCCAATGCCGGGGATCCATTTCGTATCCGATTTCTGCCCGGGCATGCTCCTTTTTCCAGTTGTGAAAGCCGCAGGTTCCAATAACTTCCTGGCTTGCAGGAATTGAAAGAGCCCAACGGCAGCCTTCGC
Source organism: Synergistales bacterium (assembly GCA_036722335.1). Classification (GTDB taxonomy): domain Bacteria; phylum Synergistota; class Synergistia; order Synergistales; family 79-D21; genus 79-D21. The sequence goes on from DAIMJI010000043.1 coordinate 602, forward strand.
CTGAAGGATACAAGGTTTTCAGGATCGAAATCATTTCCCGTGTCTGGTGTATCTCTGTGAAAGGATCCAGGGCCAAGTAGCGGGTAACGAGAGGGTCGGTCCAAATCGCGTGTAAGCGGGCTGCATCTTCATCCCCGATTTCCCGAAGTTTGAGCCGCGCTGTAACGAATTCAGGGAAAGGGTTGCCTGCAAAGGTCATTTTTTCTGGCACGGGTCTCACTTCCTTGATTGATAGTCATAGAGATATAAAATCTCAGACAGGATAACACCTTTTGAGTTGGTTTCCGGTTCACGCCGCAAGGCCGTTTCGAAGCGGCGGAGCAGAAGAACGGCCTGTTCGTGGAACGGGTGCTGCTTCGCACGGAACTGGGCTTTCGCGAAATCGGATCTCGGCAGGATCGTTCGATAGGACGCGCAGACGCAGTGGAGAGAAGCCGGAACGACCGGCTTCGAACTAAATGATGAAGGACCTCCCTGGATAGGGAGGTCCTTTTTTTGTTTCGAGTGAGTGTCTTTTGATTCTCAATTTCTTTGAAGGCTAGGGCATGAATGGGCGAACGAAGGGGGACGTCTCACCTTTTCGCATGAAGTGTCCTGACGGGCCTTCGCCCAGGAATTCGGAGAACCATGACTCGTGCTCGATTTCCTCATGGAGAATGGCTTGAGCCAGGGCATAGGTTCGGTGGTCTTTCCCAGCCGTGATGTTGCAGATATGGCTGTAACCCCGGACGGCACAACGCTCCGCTTCCACGAGGACTTCCAGGATAGCCTTGACGTCGGTCGGATTATCGGGCAGTTTGGCCGGCGGGCAAGCTGAAAGGTCGTGGAAGACTTTCATGTCGTCAGGGAGCTTGCCTCCTAGTTCGTATATCCGAGGCACAAGGGCTTCAAAGTGGTTCCGGTCCTCGATTCTGGCAGCCTCGGCGATTTCCTTGATTCCCTCTCCCTCCAGGCCGATCAGGTTGGCCCTGAGGACCGTGTAGTAGTAGAACGTGGTCAACTCGGCAGCTGCGTTGGCGATCAGCAAGGTCAGGAGTTGATCGACGTTCACTCCTGCCTTTTCCACCATTTCTCTCGAAACTTTTGCCATTTCTCTCCACCGTCCCTTCTTTTCTCAGGCAATTCCCCAAACGGATTTTTCATGATTTTCCGATAAGCCTGCGTTATGAGAGTAGCAAGCAGAAAAGCTGTATTGATGAAATGGGGTAATCATACGTTAGCATGAAGAGGGTAAAGTGTAAATGTTTTAATATAGGCCATGCTCAGCACGGGACGAGGATTGCGCGTGATCGGACCTCGGCTAGATCGTTAGATAGGTCGCAATGGAGAGAAACCGTTTAAACGGTATCGAACTGAATGATCAAGAGGACCTCCCTGGATGGGGAGGTCCTCTTTTGTGGTTGAATGGTAAGGTAAATACAATGCTCAGATTTTTCAAGTTTTCGAAGTCTGTGACCTGGGTCCGGGAAAATGGTCCAGAAATTGAGTTAGACTGGGTCTGTCTCTTGGTAGGGAAATCCCGATCTCCGAAATCTAAGGAGCCATAGCCAGTTGAGTGGACGAGCATCTGGCGGGCCGGGCAGGTGCGACCCCGGGAAACCAGGAAAGCGGTGATCTTCCGGTTAGGCCGAGACCGAAGCCATTCACACACGTAAGGAGGTTTCCCGAAATGGATATTCCACGGATCTTCAACATCACCGAAAGTGCTCACCGAATCCACAACCCCTTCACGCCCGAAAAGCTCGCCACTCTCGGTGCGGCGCTGCGCCTGGAAAAAGGGACACGGGTGCTGGACCTCGGCAGTGGTTCCGGGGAGATGCTGTGCACCTGGGCACGAGATTACGGAGTCGTTGGTACCGGTATCGACATGAGCCAGTTGTTCACCGAGCAAGCGAAACTCCGCGCTGAAGAACTCGGCGTCGCCGATAAAGTCAACTTCATCCATGGCGATGCTGCCGGTTACGTGTCCGACGAGAAGGTCGGCGTGGCAGCCTGTGTCGGTGCTTCCTGGATCGGCGGGGGAGTCGCCGGCACCGTTGCGCTTCTGGCGAGGAGCCTGCACACCGGAGGGATCACCCTTATCGGCGAGCCCTACTGGCGGCAGTTACCGCCGACGGAAGAGGTTGCCAGGGAGTGTCATGCCAAATCAATCTCCGACTTTCTCATGCTTCCGGAACTTATCGCGTCTTTCGGTCCCCTAGGCTACGATATCGTTGAAATGGTTTTGGCTGACCAGGACGGATGGGATAGATACGAGGCAGCCCAATGGCTCACCATGCGCCGATGGCTTGAAGCCAATCCGGGGGACGAGTTAGCCGGAGAAGTTCGAGCCAAACTGTCCTCGGAACCCGCTCGCTACGCCGCTAATACACGTGAATACCTGGGTTGGGGTGTGTTCGCGCTGATGAAGCGGTGACGAGTTGTGGCATCCGGTGAATTGCCAACCGAAAAGTCGTACGGTTGCAGGCGGAGCTAAGCCGGAAGAACCGGCTTCGAACTGAATGACCAAGAGGACCTCCCTGTATGGGGAGGTCCTCTTTTGTGTGTGGTTGACCGTAATGACTACGTGACTTACGCGTGGGATTTGTCCCTATTGTGCTAATCCGTGGTTTTCCCCTGAAGATCAAAGGTCATCTTTATCGGAGACGGCAATTCTCCAAGAGTTTCAACACCGGACTCGATCTTGCCTAGGAGGATGATTCCAGGCGCTGGAATTTCAAGGCCGTCATCACGATAGAAAATGGCGACATCCGGGCCAGGCGGCCAGTAGGCGATCGTTCCGACTTCATACTTGCGGGAGCGTTTTCCCTCTTCCGAAAGCGGCCTTGGCAAGTGGGCGAATTTCTCTCGCCCAAAAAGATCCTCAAAAGTCAGTTTCAAGGGCAGAAGGGAAAGAAAGTCCTTTGCGGCCTTGCTGCTTGCCAGGGTGGCTGTCAGGGTTTTCCCGCCAGCGTCGAGCGTTATCTTTACGAGTGTTCGCTGGGAATCGTTGATGATCGGATTTTCCGCAGCTTCGCAGATGTTCGTTCCAGGTAACTTTGTGGACGCAAGGGTTGCGAACAGGATAGCTGTGATAATGGTTTTCACCATAGTGCCGTCTCCCTCGAATAGGTCAGGAATTTGTTGGAGGATACTCCTCATCGGCAACATGCTCCATCCAGTCAACGGTCTTTCCACCGAGGCCTTCCTGGATGGCAATATGGGTCATGGCAGTGGAGGGGCCGGCACCATGCCAATGCTTCTCCCCGGGCTCGAACCAGATCACGTCGCCTGGCCTGATCGTTTCGATGGGTCCACCTTCTCGCTGTGCCAAGCCGCACCCGGAAGTAACAATGAGAGTCTGGCCCAGGGGGTGAGTGTGCCAGGCGGTTCGGGCTCCGGGCTCAAAGGTAACGCTGGCTCCTGTCGCGCGGGCAGGTTCCTTTGCCTGGAGAAACAAAGGGTCGAGGCGCACGGTCCCGGTAAACCAGTCAGCCGGCCCTTTTAGATATCTTTGTGTTCCGTTTCGTTTGATTTCCATTTTGATTGGCCTCCTTAAATTTTATGGCCAGCTCCCTGTGCCCCAAGCAGGAACTGATCGCACAGCAGATCCGAATTGCCCCCTCTTCTGGGACTTCCCGACAATATCAGTACGTTTTACTCATTGTTTCCTCCCCGTCTTGTTCGGGCGAACCGAAAGCCCATTCGCCATCACAACGCCGCCCGCAGCACCCCGACGATATCCTCTCTGGTCATTGGCGGACGTGCCGGCAGATTGCCGTTTTCGTCGTGGATGATACGCAGGGTATCGTCGGCATAACGCGTGATCAGGGTGTCGTCGATGTGCAGTTCGGACAGACGCGTGGGGCAGCCGATGTCCCTTAGAAAAGTCTCGAAGCGG
>DAIMJI010000044.1:0-4466 GCA_036722335.1 Synergistales bacterium
CCTTTCGTGAAAAAGGGCGGCACGATTGCCGTGGCCATACCCGGCCTGAAATACGAATTCGGGGGAAATGTTCCCGAGGAAATGCAGCCGTTTTGGAATGATGAGATAGCAAGGACGATACACTCGATTGACTGGTGGAAAGACTTGTGGAAGAAAGCGAATGGCATGGAGATTGAGGACATTCGTGAAATGGCCTGTTTCAGCCAGGTGTGGAGCGAATGGCTGACCTCCGGCCATCCCGTTGCCGCTGAGGACGTCAAAATGATGGAGGCTGAGGGTGGGAAGTCCTTTAATTTCATTCAGTTGATTGCCAAGGTCGTCTAATCGGAAAGAATTAGGAAAGAAGTCGAACGGGTAATGCTTTGCGCCGACCGAAGTTCGATCGATTCGGACTTCGTCGAAGTCGTCCGGTAATCGCAGGAAGCAGTGGAGAGAAGCCGTTCAAGCGGCTTCGAACTGAATGATGAAGGACCTCCCCGTCCGGGGAGGTCCTTTTCAGTAGCTGGCCTCTTCAGTAGCTGACCTCCGGAGCGACCTTGATCTCCAGCTGCTTGCCTTTTCTCAAGACCGTGAAGGTGTTCTCCCCGCTTGCCAGGAGGGGGCCCAGTCCGTCGGGTCCCGGTATCGGCTTTCCGTTGCAAGCCACGAGAATATCCCCGACCTGGAGTTTCGCCGCTTCAGCCAGGCCTCCCGGGGTTAGTGCGGATATCACCGCACCGGGCTTCCCGTTCATGACCTGCTTTTCCGTGTCGTTGGGGATCCTCAGCGAGAGGCCGATCTTGGGCGGCTTCTGCCCCTCGGCAGTCGGGCTGCCGGCTGGAGCGGTGGGCTGGAAAGTCAGTTTCTCCGGGGGTTTCGGCAACTTCTCCAGGGGATAAGGCTCCACGAAATGCGTTGTCGTTCCCCCGTTCTTGAGAACCTTGAAGATCATGCTGTTTGCCTTGGGCCAAATCTCGTTTTTCCACTGGGCGTAGTTGATCACGGGGATGTCGTTGCAGGCCACGATCACTTCCCCGGAAACCATCCCGCCCGTTTTTGCGGGGCTTCCCTCTTCCACGTACCTGACGACCATCCCTTTCGTGTCGACAAGCCCGATCTCCTTCATTGTCTTGGATTTCAGGTCATCTGAAGTGATGTCCCGAAAGTAGGCTCCGATTCTCGCAATGGACACGGGATGTCCCGAGGCTAAAGACAGGCTTGAGATGGCGTTGTAGAGAATCGCGGCCAGTTCCCACGTGGGTGTTCTTAAAGCTGCGGGATCGTTCGATCCCTTCAGGATCCCGACCACCCCCCACTTGTATTCCTTGTTCAGGTCCGGGTAATGGTTCAACTGGAGATCCACCAGCCTGTCGAAGGGGAAGATCGTCAGTTCCTGGGCATCGGTGATTCGTAACCCGAACCGGTCGAGTTCTATCCTTTGGACAGGGCTGCCCTGCCAGCCGACGAACTGGTTCTGCATGTTCCGGATCGCGGCGAAGGCCTCCTCGACGGAAGAGTAATAGGTCGGGATGAAAAAATATTGCTCGACGGCTGCGTGGCATGGCCTGGGAAAGGCAAGAAGAAGTGCGGATAAGGCGATTAGAACCATGCTGGTGGCTGCGAAAGTTTTCCATCCGTGCGGCAAGGCTGTTCACCTCGGTTTAGGAAAATATGCGAAAGAATCTGTCCTATTATAGGTTTTTGACAATGGCCGTATAGAGGTTCGTAAAAAGCGATTAGCTCCCTTGGGGCTTTACAGCGATCGGACCTCGGCAAGGTCGTCAGCTATCCTAAGGAAGCAGAGGAGAGAAGCCGGTCCTATGGCTTCGAACTGGAGGATGAAGGACCTCCCCGGATGGGGAGGTCCTTTTTTTTAAGTGGATCGCAGGACAGAGAATTGATCACATCAAGAGGGTCACCTAAGCAAAGGCAGGCTTCCCGTCAGCCTGTTCACGGTCTTTCTGTCACCGCAAAGGGCCAGGCCGAAATAGGTATGTCCGCCTTCGGTGACCCTGGAGACCTTTTCCTGGTACTCTTCGTAGGTTTTGCAGCTTTGCGCGACGTCGCTAAAGTCCACGACCAGGGCCTTGTCGGAATCGATCCCAAAGAGTTTTTCCCGTAATTCCCGCAATTTCGGCCCGCTGGTTTTCAAGACCGGAATCGGGACCGTGATGACGCCGGTGTGCTCCATGCTTGAAGCGTCCATGACGTTTTCTCCCACGAGGTCCGGGAACTTCTTCCCGATCGTTACGCCCAGTACCGCGGCTGTGTTTGCCAGGATGCCGAGAGGAAGGTTTTCATCCACGACGATCACGCACTTCTTGGTCTCCTCAATCATTAGCCTTGCACTCCTTTTTCGTTGAAAACCTCAGCATATTGTTTCGGGGTCAAGCCAATAATCTTCTTGAAAAAATTGCAAAAATGACTTTGGTCTGAGAATCCCGTCTGGAGGGCTGTTTCCAGCAAAGGGGTTCCGTTTTCGAGCAGGCGTCTCGCGACCTCAACCCGAACCGTTAGAAGGTAGGAATAAGGGGTGATTCCCTTCTCCCTCGCGAAAGCCCGGAGAAAGGGGTACTTTCTCAGCCCGGAAACTTTTCCCAGATCGTCCAGCGTGATGCGCCGGGCATAATTTCCTTCGATGTAGTCGCATGCGAGCCTGATTTTCGCACTCGCTTCCGTTCCGGCACCACGCTCTTCCTGAACAGCATATTCCCGGATCAACGGGTCCAGCATGAGCAGGAATGCCTCTTCCTTTGCAAGCGGGGAGAAGCCTCCCATAACCATCGTGTGCAAGTCCCGTAATTGCGGGGCAAGTTCGCTTTGGTGCGCGACCGGCAGAATGAAGCGGGGAAGCATCTGTTTTCCGTAGATCTCGAGAGTTGCCGACATCATCGTTTCCCGCGGGATATTGATCCCGCGGTAATCCATAAGCCGCTCGTCAGCATGCCTGCACGTGTGGCTATCCACCGGGTTCAGGAGGACAAGATCATGCCTCTCGGCATGGAATTCCGTTCCGTTGATGTCGACACGGCGGTTGCCGCTTTCCATGAACCCTATGGTGTAGTGCTCATGAAAATGGTTGGGGAACTCCTGGACGACACCCTGGAAACGGTAGGCTTCTATTTTCAGGTCATTGTCGAAGACGATCTCGCGGATCTCTTTATCCATGAACAGCCCCCTCTTTTCCATGAAGCCTAGCCTACCAGAAGGTGGATTTCTTGGAAGATATTGCAGTAAAACCTCGGACCAAAACAAGGATCCTGTGAGAATGCAGACGAAGGGCCTCCCTAGAGGGGAGGTCCTGTTTTGTGCGATTGGTGGAGCGGACAGAACCAGCGGGGGTGGGGGAGGATAAAGCGGAATGTTGCCGAATCTCTCCTCGATCGTGAATGCAGCCGATTCTGACGGCCTCCTCGCCGCGACGAACCATTTCGTGGCTTCGTCATGGAGCCTCTCGCAGCTGGACGACAGAGCCGGGGGAATGACCCTGGCACGGCGCCGCAACCTTCTTTCGCTCGGTGAGAAATACAAGGGATTCTTCAGCCCCGAAACGATGATGAAAGTCATGGATATCCCCTTGGAAGAAGGCGGGGCGACGGTTGGCGGGACGATCTACCAGGTGGTCGCGGTGCCGGGAGAGTTGAAGCTCTGGCTTACGGCGCCCGGCTTCAGGGATTGGACCGGCCTGGAATCGGCCCCCTTATTCGGAAAGGAGTGAGAATATCCTGGGGGGCTTAGCGTCCCGGACGAGCGGCGGCCATCCGGCATTCCACCCGGGATTCACCCCCTTTTCGTAATGCAATTCACCTATAAGAGGTTTCCTAATTGGCCTGGAGCAATTCCAGCTGGCTGGGCGTCGCCATTTCAACCGTGTCACAAACGGGACAAAGGGAAGCGAACCTTTCCAGGAATTCCCGCTTGGCTTCTTCCGGGGGGAATCCAGTTTGACGGGAATCGAATTGATAGGGAGCTGTTCCCTGGTAGCCCACGTCCTGGCCGGAGCGACGAAACAGGCCCCGAGGGCAAGGCGATCAAGGCGGGTCAGCATGCCCTGGAATCTGCCATCCTGAAAAGGCCGCCGGGCAGGACTTCTCTCAGGTTTGGGTAGTTCCTGTCCTTTGGAGAGAGAAGGGGATTGGAAACAGGCCAATTGATGTTCAGTTGAGGGTCGTTCCATGCGATTCCACGCTCATCATCCGGAGAGTAAAAATCCGTGCATTTATAGAAAAACAGGGCTTCCTCGGAGAGCGTGCAGAAGCCATGCGCAAATCCTGGAGGGATGTAGAGTTGGCTGCCGGAGTCGCTGTCCAGTATTATGGCGGCCCATTTGCCGAAAGTCGGTGAATCGAGACGGAGATCCACTGAACAGTCCCAAACCTTGCCCTCGAGGACGTAAACGAGTTTTCCCTGGGTGTGGGGCTTCTGGTAATGAAGCCCGCGCAGGGTCCCCTTGGAAGACCGGGAAAGATTGTCCTGGACGAAGGTCG
>DAIMJI010000045.1:0-4365 GCA_036722335.1 Synergistales bacterium
AAGTATTCCGGCACCGAAGTGAAGGTCGAAGGCGAAGAATACCTGATCCTGAGCGAGCGCGATATCCTCGCGATCGTAGAGTAAACCTGGAAACCCAAACAACAGGAGGGACCTAGACATGGCCAAGATCCTGAATTTCGGCGAGGATGCTCGCCGCTCCCTGGAAAAAGGAATCAACAAGGTTGCCGATACCGTGGGCGTGACCCTCGGCCCCAAGGGCAGGAACGTCGTTCTCGAGAAGAAGTTCGGCTCTCCCACGATCACCAATGACGGCGTGACGATCGCCAAGGAGATCGAGCTCGAAGATCCGTTCGAGAACATGGGGGCCCAGCTCCTGAAGGAAGTTGCATCGAAGACGAACGATGTGGCCGGCGATGGTACGACTACCGCGACTGTCCTGGCCCGCGCGATGATCCGTGAAGGCATGAAGAATGTGGCCGCAGGCGCGAACGGCATCCTGATGCGCCGTGGGATCGAAGGCGCCGTCGACGTCGTCGTGGACGAGCTCAAGGAACTTTCAATCGCGGTCAAGGAGCGCAACAAGATCGCCCAGGTTGCCGCAATTTCCGCCAATGACAAGGTTATCGGCAACCTCATCGCGGAAGCGATGGAGAAAGTCGGAGAAGACGGCGTCATCACGGTGGAAGACGGGCAGACCGTCGGAACGACCCTTGAAACCGTCGAGGGGCTCCAGTTCGACAAGGGCTACATCAGCCCCTACATGGTCACGAACGCCGAGCGGATGGAAGCCGTCCTGGAAGACGCCTACATCCTCATCAACGACGGCAAGATCAACAACGTGAAAGACCTGCTTCCCGTCCTTGAGAAGGTCGTGCAGACCGGCAAGCCCCTCATGATCATCGCCGAGGATATCGAGGGCGAGGCCCTGGCCACCCTGGTCGTCAACAAGCTTCGCGGAATCCTGCAGGTTGTCGCCGTCAAGGCGCCTGGCTTCGGTGACCGCCGCAAGGCCATGCTTCAGGACATTTCCATCGTCACTGGCGGCCAGGTCGTCAGCGAAGAAGTCGGCCTGAAGCTCGAGAACGCCGACCTCTCCATGATGGGCCGCGCAAAAACGATCCGCGTCACGAAGGAAGAGACGACGATCGTCGAGGGCAAGGGGGATGCCGAGAAGATCCGCGCCCGCGCAGCCCAGATCCGGAAAGAGCTGGAGGATTCCACTTCCGAGTACGACAAGGAGAAGTTGCAGGAAAGGCTTGCCAAACTGGTTGGCGGAGTAGCCGTCATCCAGGTCGGGGCAGCGACCGAAACCGAGCAGAAGGAACTGAAGCATCGCATCGAGGATGCCCTAAACGCGACCCGCGCGGCCGTGGAGGAAGGCATTGTCGCGGGTGGCGGCGTTGCCCTCGTGAACTCGCTGGGTGCCCTTGAGAAATACATCGGTTCCCTGTCCGGCGATGAGAAGACGGGTGCCACGATCGTTCGCAAGGCCCTGACCGAGCCTCTTCACCTCATTGCCTCTAATGCGGGCTACCAGGGAGACGTCGTCGTCGAGAAGGTCCTCGGGCTTCCGAAGGGCCAGGGACTCAACGCCGCGACCGGTGACTACCTTGACATGGTCAAGGAGGGGATCATCGACCCCTTGAAAGTCACGAGGAGCGCTGTCCAGAACGCGGCTTCCATCGCAGCGATGGTTTTGACCACAGAGGCCCTTGTCGGGGACAAGCCCGAGAAGAAGGATGCCATGCCGGCAATGCCCGGCGGGATGGGCGATTACGACTAAAGAAAGTGCATCGAGGCCCCCGCATGACGCGGGGGCCTTTTTTTTCCCGGGGGGCCGGTTCTCCGTCAATGTCTTTGTCTGTTAAGATAATCCCGGACTAGGTGATGCAGATTTCAATCCGAAGGGGGAGAAGCCCCAAGGGGCTCTTTGATGGCTTCACAATCCAATATTGTCATTCTTGATTGCGGTTCACAGTACACCCAGCTGATTGCCAGGAGAATAAGGGAGCTTCGGGTTCATAGCGAAATCCTTCCCTGGGATGCGTCGGCGGAGAAGATCCTCTCGCATGATCCCAAAGGCATCGTCATTTCCGGTGGGCCGAGAAGCGTGCTCGAAGAGGATTCCCCGACGGTTTCAGAAAGAATCCTCAAATCGGGCATCCCGATCCTCGGAATATGCTACGGCATGCAGCTTCTAGCCCATAGACTGGGCGGGAAAGTCATGCAGGCTCCCTTGGCCGAGTACGGTCCCTCTGAAGTCCGTGTGCTCGATAGCGGTTCCTCTTTGCTGAAAGGGTTGCCCGAAAACCTGTCCGTTTGGATGAGTCACTGGGATAGCGTTGTATCGTTGCCGCCGGGCTTTCGCGCAATAGCCGAGAGCGGGGGAGGGCTCATCGCCGGTTTTTCGGATGAGGGGAGTCGAGTCACCGGTTTGCAGTTCCACCCGGAAGTGGCTCACACGCCGAAGGGGATGGAAATCCTCCGGAACTTCCTGTTCTCGATCTGCGGCTGTTTTCCTGACTGGAACCTGAGCGACTGGGCGGAGCAATCGATTCGCGCGATCAGGGAGCAGGTTGGCGCGGACAGGGTCGTTTGCGGGCTCTCCGGCGGTGTGGATTCCACGGTGGCAGCGGTGATGACGGCCCGGGCCATCGACGAACAACTTGAGTGCATCTTTGTAAACAATGGGCTTTTGCGCCTGGACGAAGCGGAAGAAGTGCTGGAAGCCTATCGAGAGATGAACCTTAAGGTCCATTACGTGGATGCCACAGACCGTTTCCTGGAAGGTTTAAGCGGAGTTGCCGAGCCGGAGAGGAAAAGAAAGGTCATTGGCGAACTCTTCGTGAGGGTTTTCGAGGAAAAGGCCGCGGAAATCGGCGGGGCAAAATGGCTTTTGCAGGGGACCCTGTACCCGGACATTATCGAAAGCGGGCACAAGGGAAAGGGAGCAGCGGTCATCAAGACGCACCACAACGTTGGCGGCCTCCCGGAACGGATGTCTCTCAAGGTCCTTGAACCCCTGAGGGATCTTTTCAAGGACGAGGGGCGGGAAATCGGCAAGATGCTGGGAATTCCTGACGCCATCCTGAAGAGGCACCCATTCCCCGGACCTGGCCTCGCCGTCAGGTGCCTGGGCGAGGTGACGGCCGAAAGGCTGGACACCTTGAGGAGAGCCGATGCCATCTTCATCGACGAGATTCGCAAGGCCGGACTTTACGACAGCCTCTGGCAGGCTTTTTGCGTTCTTCTGCCCGCCAGGAGCGTAGGAGTCATGGGGGATGTCCGGACCTATGCCGAGGCAATCGCCCTTAGGGCAGTCGAATCCCTGGATGCGATGACGGCGGATTGGGCAAGGCTTCCCGCTGAACTTCTAAACCGGACGGCTAACCGGATCTGCAACGAGGTCCAGGGTGTCAACCGCGTTGTTTACGATGTGACGAGCAAGCCACCGGCAACGATTGAATGGGAGTAGGGCCAGGCTAGGGGAATGATGCCGACCGGAGAGGGACCTTACAGGGATTTCCTCGAAAAGGTGAGAAGCGGCCATCTGTCGGTTGCGGAAGGACTTGAAGTCCTCTCCAGGATGACAACCCTTCATATGGGGGATATCCGGCTTGATGTCCACAGGGCCTACCGCTGCGGAATAGGCGAGGTCGTCTACTGTCCGGGCAAAACTCTTCCCCAGCTTGAAAAGATTGCGCTGGCCTGTGAGGCAAGGCCTGAAACATTGATTTTCAGCAGGATGGACAGGATACAGGCGGAGCACGTAGCGGAGTTCATGGGAGGTTTTGAGTACGATGAGGTCTCTCGGGTCGGCTTCCGGAGGGGGTTGTGCTCCCCAAGGGGTAGGGTCGGCGTGATCTGCGCAGGGACAGCGGATCTCCCCGTAGCCTCCGAAGCGGCGTTGGTTGCCCAACTTTGCGGTTGCGAGGTCTCACGGCATTTTGACGTGGGTGTGGCAGGACTCCACCGTCTCCTGGAAGTCTTGCCTGAAATTCGCAAGGATAGGGTCGTCGTCGCTGTCGCCGGGATGGAGGCTGCCCTTCCGACGGTCGTGGCGGGGCTCTTGCAGGCGGTGGTCGTGGCGGTGCCGACATCGGTTGGGTATGGCGCGAACTGGGGCGGTTTGGCAGCCCTGCTCGGGGTCTTGAACAGCTGTTGCCCGAACGTGGTTTCCGTCAACATCGACAATGGCCTGGGAGCCGGAATCTCCGCGGCCCTCATATCGGAAGGAGGTCTCCCTCGTGGTTGAGGCGACTAGCCCAGAAACTGGAAAGAACAGGCCGAAAGGGACATTCGTCCCGTTCGTGGTCTTTTTTGCGGCTCTCTCCACGATAGCCCTTTTACTGGCTTTTCCGCTCCTGCGCCCCCTGGCGTGGTCGATCATCCTTTCCTTCTTCA
>DAIMJI010000046.1:0-4052 GCA_036722335.1 Synergistales bacterium
TCAGTCCCGCCCCGGGATCCCGCCGGAAGCCCAAGAGGCTCGGATGCGGAGTCGGAAGCGGCACAGGAAAAACGGCTGGAAAAGGTCACAAGGGGCAGAAAGCCCGAGCCGGCGGCGGCGTTAGCCGTGGATTCGAAGGCGGGCAGATGCCTGTCCAGAGGCGCGTCCCCAAGCGGGGCTTCAACAACGCGCGCCACGCGGTGAACTATGAAGTGGTCAACCTGAAGTCTCTTGAGGAACGTTTCGAGCCAGGGAGCGAGATTACCGCTATTGAGCTCCTTTCGGTCGGCCTCATCCACGGCAATCTGGATGGAGTGAAGATCCTCGCTTCGGGGGACCTCACGAAGGCCCTTAACGTAAAGGCCAACGCATTCAGCGCGAAGGCCATGGAGAAGATTACAGCTGCGGGCGGAAAGGCAGAGGTGATCTAGGTGCTTGACTCCGTCCGCAATGCGATGCGGTTGCCTGACCTGAAGCGTCGGATTCTCTTCACCCTTGGTGTTCTTTTCGTTTTTCGCCTTGGGGCCCATATCCCGACGCCGGGAATTGACGGGGCCGCGATGTCGAGGCTCTTTGAGCAGGGCGGGGTACTTGGTTTCCTGGATTTGTTTGCGGGCGGGGCACTTCGGCGTTTCAGCGTTTTTGCACTCGGCGTCGGCCCTTATATCAATGCCAGTATCGTGATGCAACTTCTGGTTGTTGTCTTCCCTGCCTTGGAAAAGCTCCAGAAGGAAGGCGAGGAAGGGCGCAAGAAGATCGTGGCATACACTCGGTGGAGCACGGTGGGATTTGCGGCCGTGCAGGCCCTGGGGCTGTCCTTCTGGCTCAGGGGGTTGGGAATCTTCTCCGGGACATCCTGGGATCTCCTGCTTGTCGTCGCCACCATCACCACAGGTTCTGTCGCAGTCATGTGGCTCGGTGAAATCATATCGGACCACGGCATCGGGAACGGGATCAGCCTCCTGATTTTCGCCGGTATCGTGGCTCGTATTCCTGAGGCCATTGTGCAGACTTGGACGAGCGTCAGTTCGGGGCAAATGAATTTCCTGGCGCTTCTTATCGCGCTTGTCCTGATGGTTGCAGTCGTTGCGGGCTGCATCCTTCTCCAGGAGGGACAGAGAAGGCTTCCCGTGCAGTACGCGAAACGGGTAGTGGGCAACAAGGTCTATGGTGGGCAAAGCACGTTCATTCCGCTCCGGGTCAACCAGGCAGGGGTCATCCCGATCATCTTCGCGTCTTCGGTCCTGCTTTTGCCCTACACCATATCCCGTTTCTTCCCAGGGGCAGTCGGAGCCTTCATCCAGAGGGCGTTTTCCCCGAGCAGCCTGATCTACACAGTACTATACGTCGCGTTGATCATCTTCTTTGCCTATTTCTACACGGCGGTCGTCTTTAATCCCGTGGATGTGGCAAACAACATGAAGAAGTACGGTGGGTTCATCCTGGGAATTCGCCCTGGCAAACCCACCTCGGATTACATCGAGAAGGTCATGACCCGGATCACGCTCGCGGGTGCGATATTCCTCTCGATTATCGCTCTCCTGCCTACACTCATGACGCAGGTCATGGGAATCAACACCTTTTATTTCGGCGGAACAGCTATCCTGATTGTCGTGGGCGTTGCCCTCGACACGGTCCAGCAGATTGAGGGACAGCTCCTCATGCGCCACTACGAAGGGATCCTGAAGCGGCGTGACCGGGCTGGGCTCTTCAAGATGTGAGGCCGCCGGATGAGACTCGTTTTCTTGGGGCCTCCGGGGTCCGGCAAAGGCACTCAGGCGGCAAAACTGCTTGAAAAGGTGAAGGTTGCCCATATCTCGACCGGGGATATCCTTAGGGGAAACGTTGCAAATGGAACCGAACTTGGTTTGCAGGCCAAGGGGTATATGGATTCCGGGAAGCTCGTTCCCGATTCCCTGATAGTCGAGATGATGAAAAACCGCCTCGGTGAAAGCGATTGCGAAAAGGGGTTTATCCTTGACGGGTTCCCCAGGACCGTTTCACAGGCGGAAGCCCTTGAAAAGATGCTGGGAGAACTTGGGATGGACCTCGATGCCGTTGTCCTCTTCAAGGTGTCCGATGCGGTCGTGATTGAGCGCCTTTCCGGCCGGAGGGGATGCAGGCAGTGCGGGGCAATCTACCATGTGCGTTTTAGCCCCAGTTCCGCGGGGGATAGGTGCGAAGCGTGCGGCGGAGAACTTTTCCAAAGAGATGATGACCGGGAAGAGGTCATTCGCAAGCGCTTGGACGTGTATCACTCGCAGACCGCGCCCCTGGTGGGTTTTTACAGGGAAAGGAACATGCTGGTCGAGGTCGAGGCGGAGAAGTCCAGTGACGAAGTCTTGAAAACCATTCTGGATGCCCCTTGGGGAAGGCCAGAATGATCACCTTGAAAAACGAAGAACAACTGGACTTGATGAGGCGTGCCGGGAAAATCGTAGCCGACGTGTTGCGGTTTCTCCGGGAAAGAGTCAAGCCCGGTGTCGATACCCACTCCCTGGACGAAGCGGCCTATGCCTATGTGGTCGAATGCGGGGCGCGCCCTGCATTCAGGGGTTACAGGGTTCCAGGCATCAAGAGGCCTTTCCCGGGGACTCTATGCATCTCCGTCAACGAAGAGGTGGTGCACGGTATTCCGGACCGGAAGAGGATTCTTGAAGAAGGGGATATCGTCAGCTTTGACATGGGGGTCGAGTACAGGGGATACTATGGCGATGCCGCCTGCACGTACGGAGTCGGTGCCGTGTCGGCCAAGCGCCGGGATCTCCTGCGTGACACACTCGAATCCTTGCACCGCGCGGTGCAGGTTGTCCGTGAAGGTGCGACCGTTGGGGATATTGGCCATGCGGTTGAGAGTTTTCTCGTTCCAAAGGGATACGGTCTCGTCAGGAGTTATGCCGGGCATGGAATTGGAAGCAAGCTCCACGAGGCCCCTCAAGTCCCGAATTTCGGAAAACCGGGCACCGGGATTACCCTTAAGCGGGGAATGACGATCGCGATTGAACCGATGGTGATGACGGGCAAAGAGCAGGTTGTCACCGGAACCGATGGGTGGACGGTCCTGACTGCCGATCATTCCGACGCCGCCCACTTCGAACACACGGTCCTGGTTTGCGAAAACGGGCCAGAGATCCTCACGCCATGGGAGAGTTGATCCCTTTGACCGGAGAGGAATGTTCCAGGTTGGATAGGATTGCCGCTTCCGGGCAAGGATCGCGTGATGAGGAGGTCGATTGATCCGAATGGCGAAGGATGATGTGATCGAAGTCAAGGGTAGGGTTGTGGAACCGCTTCCGAATGCCATGTTCAGGGTGGAGTTGGAAAATGGTCATCGCATTCTTGCACATGTCTCGGGGAAAATGAGGATGCATTTTATCCGCATCCTGCCCGGGGACCAGGTCCTGATCCAGCTTTCCACTTACGACTTGACACGGGGTCGGATCGTGTATAGATATAAATGATCGAGACAGGGACTTTCCAGCTTTTGGAAGGGTTTAAGCGTAGAAATGGAATGGGGAGTGTGAGGATATGAAGGTCAAGCCTTCGGTAAAGCCGATATGCGAGCATTGCTCAGTCATCAAGAGGCACGGCGTTGTGCGCGTGATCTGCAGCAAGAATCCGCGCCACAAGCAAAGCCAGGGACCAAGGAGGCCATAGGACGATGGCGCGTATAGCTGGAGTGGACCTACCCAGGGAGAAAAGGGTAGAAATCGCCCTGACCTACATTTACGGGATAGGGCTGGCCAAATCAAAAGAGATCCTTTCCGCGACGAAGATCAATCCCGATACCCGGGTCAAGGACCTGACCGACGATGAAGCGAAGAAGCTAAGGTCCGAAATCGAGACGAATTACCGAGTCGAGGGTGACCTGCGTCGGGAAGTCGCGATGAACATCAAGCGGCTCATGGAGATCGGCTGTTACAGGGGACTTCGGCATCGGCGCGGTCTACCTGTTCGCGGACAGCGTACAAAGACGAATGCCCGGACCCGTAAGGGGCCGAAGAAGACGATCGCCGGCAAGAAAAAGGCGACGATGAAGAAGTAGCGCGGCG
>DAIMJI010000047.1:0-4001 GCA_036722335.1 Synergistales bacterium
GCTTCGCACGGAACGCGGACTGCGCGAGATCGTCAACGGCAAGGTCGTTCGATAGTCGCAGGACGCAGTGGAGAGAAGCCGGTCAAACGGCTTCAAACTGGATGATCAAGAGGACCTCCCTGGATGGGGAGGTCCTTCATCGTTGGTTTTGGGGAAGTATGGGGGGCCTCGCCGATTTCATTGGTAATGGTTCTCCAGGTATTCTTTTAAGGCAACAGCGTTATTCAATGCCTGTTCCCTTGTTGCGAAGAGCAGGGTCACGTTACCGGCACGAGCAATATCCAGCAGGGAATTGACTAGCCCCGAAGCCTTTGAATCCAGTTCGAGGAAATATCGAGCCCTAAACTCCCCCCATTTCAAGGGGTCATGAGCAAACCATTTTCTGAGCCCTTCGCTTGGCGCAAGGTCTTTCATCCATAGGTCGATCCGGGCCTTTTCCTTTTTCAACCCTCTTGGCCATAAACGGTCAACGAGCACCCTCTGTCCATCGGAATCGTCCGGGGCTTCATACACTCTCTTCACCTTGAATTGCACGGAAGTCTCACCTCCTCTTCATCATCGAGGATCTTGAACTTGACCTCCACCGGCGTAACGCTATACTAGTGATAGTGAATTCACATTCTCATAATTGGAGCGGATGCGGGTGAAACGAGTTAGGCTCGATTCCGAAACGAGAAAAGAGCAGGTTCTGGACGCTACGCTTCAAATTATCGCCGAAAGCGGTGTCCAGGGATTGAACATTTCCGAAATTGCCCGGCGCGTCGGGATCGTGCCATCGGCGCTTTATCGGCATTTCAGGGACAAGGAAGCGCTGATCGATAGCCTATTGGCCCGGACTCACCGGCAGCTTGCAGAAAACGTTAACCGCGCCTCGGGTGGGGAAATCGGCGCGTTACGAAGACTAAAGCAGCTTTTCAGGCTTCATGTAGAACTCCTCAGGAGGAATCCGGGAATACCCAAGTTGGTCTTTTCCTATGAAGTCGGCTTTAGCTCGCAAAAGCGCCGGGAGGACCTTCGCTCCATCGTCGGGGCCTATGCAAAGAGGATAGAGGCAATCGTCCAAATGGGACAGGACGAAGGGGAGATTCTGGGGGATGTCGATTCTTCCGTCATTGCTTTTGCCTTCGTGAGCCTCGTGCAGAACGTGGGCATCACACTTAGCCTTACGGCCGGGAAGATCGACAGGGGACTGATGGCCTGCGCGGCCTGGGAGATCTTTGAACGTGGACTGAGGACTTCCGGCTAGTTGGATCAGGAGGTGTAGAAGATGACTGGAAAACTGATGGACAAGGTCTACTGGATTGGCGTGACGGACTGGGGCATCAAGCATTTTCACGGCCACGAATATTCGACCCACCGGGGAACCACTTACAATTCCTACCTCGTCATGGACGAGAAGATTGCGGTTGTGGACACGGTTTGGAACCCTTTCTCCGAAAAGTTCCTCGAAAATGTCAAGTCTCTCGTTGATCCGAAGAAAATCGATTACATCGTGGCGAACCATGCCGAGCCCGACCATTCCGGGTCCCTGGGAGCCCTGGTGGAAGTTGCTCCCCAAGCGAAGATCATTGTTTCGCGCAAGGGGCTGGAAAGCATCCCTGGGCATTTCCACAGGGAGTGGGATTTCCAGGCGGTGAAAACCGGGGATACGCTCCCGTTGGGTGAAACAACCCTGGCGTTTGTTGAAGCGCCCATGTTGCACTGGCCCGACAGCATGTTCACCTACGTGGCGGGGCGGAATCTCCTGCTTTCCAACGATGCCTTCGGGCAGCACTACGCCACGGCCTTCCGCTACAACGACCAGGTTGACCAGGGAGAACTGTTCGAGGAGGCCCTGAAGTATTACGCCAATATCCTGACGCCCTTCAGTCCCCTGGTGACAAAAAAGATCGAGGAGGTTCTCGCCATGGGCCTGGCCGTGGACATGATCGCCCCGAGCCATGGGGTCATCTGGCGGAAGGATCCCCTCCAGATCGCCCACAAATACATGGAATGGGCGAAACAAATCCCGGAAAGAAGGGCGGTCATTCTCGCCGACACGATGTGGCAGGCGACAATGAAAATGGCTGAAGCGATCGGGGAAGGCCTGGTGGGGAAAGGGGTTCCTTTCAAGATCTTCAACATGGCGCTTTCGGACCGGAACGATGTCCTCACTCAGGTCTTCAGGTCAAAGGCTGTCATCGTGGGATCGCCCTGCCTAAACGGAGGACTTCTCCCAACGCTCACCCCGGTCCTGGAAGACTTGAAGGGGTTAAAGTTCAAGAACAAGGTCGGGGCGGCTTTCGGGTCTTATGGCTGGAGTGGGGAAAACGTCAAACGGATCGAGAAGGAACTGGAGGCCGCCGGTATCCCGCTAGCGGCTCCCGGTGTCCTTGCAAAGTGGCAGCCGGACGAGGAGAGTCTTGCAAAGTGCCGGGCCCTTGGGGCACAGGTTGCGGAAAAACTCTAGAAGGCGGAGAGGGGAGTAGAACATGGACCTGTTCTTTGCTTTTACGGTAACGATCTTTGGTGTGCTTCTCCTGAAAACATTGCCGGCGGAAGCCCATTGCGATACGTTGTCGGGTCCTGTGATTGGCGCGGCACGAAAGGCTTTTGAGGAGCGGGACGTGACGCAGGTGCTGAAATGGATCCGTCCGGAGGACGAAGACGAGGTGAAGAAGGTTTTTGAACGCGCATGCCGGGTTAGGGACCTGGGCCCGGAGGCACGCGAACTGGCCGAGAATTCCTTTTTTGAAACCCTGGTCCGGATTCACAGAGCAGGAGAAGGCGCCCCCTACGAGGGACTCAAGCCGGAGCACTCTGTTGCCCCTGTTGTGAGAAAGGCTGATCTTGCGTTGGAAACCGGGGATGTGTCTGAATTGGCGAACCGGATTTCCAATCACGTGAAGATGGCGGTTGAGGAAAAATTTCAGCACGCGTTCGAAAAGAAGCGATCCGCAGAAGAGACACCCGAAAAAGGCCGGGAGTTCGTCGAAGCTTATATCTCCTTCGTCCACTACGTGGAGGGCATCCATGAACTGACCATGGGCAACCACGGTCATGGTGAGCATCATCACTGACCTGAACGATTGAAGACCGATTCGAAGCGGGGGAACCGCGAAACAGGCTATTCGCGAAGCGGTTCATGATTCGCGCGGAACGGTTCTTTCGCGAGATCGGATCTCGACAAGATCGTTCGATAAGACGCAGGACGCAGAGGAAAGGAGACGGAACGACAGGCTTCGAACTGAAAGACGAAGGACCTCCCTGGATAGGGAGGTCCTTTTTTGCATGGTCCTGGATTTAGATGGAGAGATGGCAAGGCGGGAATAGGGTAAGATCGACCATGGAACGAGTTCATTGAAGCGAAGGAAGGGGCTAGCCGGTGCGAATTCCAATCCTTACCGAACGACTCGCCATAAGGAAGCTTGAAAAAAAGGATGCAGAGCGGATGTTTCGTTACCGCTCGAACCCTTCGGTCAAGCGGTTCCAGTTTTGGGAACCTGTTTCGATTGAAGAAGTGCAGTCCTTCATCGAAGCGAAGGGCGGGCTTGATAAGAACCAGGCCGATGATTGGTGCCAGTTCGGCCTGTTCCTCCGTGCCGGTGGCCAATTAGTTGGCGATTGCGGCTTCAGGTCGCTTGCTGAGGATCCTTCCCAGGCGGAGATTGCCGTCACGGTTGCCCCTGAGTTCCAGGGGCAGGGATTTGGGCGGGAGGCCGTTCGGGCCCTTTTGAGCCTTCTTTTTCTGAAGGAAGGAAAACGCAGGGTGTATGCATCGGTTGACCCTGAAAACGCATCGGCAATTGCCCTGTTCAAGAAAGCCGGGATGAGAGTCGAGGCCCACTTTGTAGAAAGCCTTTGGTTCAAGGGAAGGTGGGCTGACGATATGATCTTCGGACTGCTTGCCCGGGAGTACAACAGCGAAGACTTAGGGCGATAGCCGGGTATGCTCCGCACGGAACGCGGTGGAGAGAAACCGGTCAAGCGGCTTCGAACTGAAGGACAAAGGACCTCCCCGG
>DAIMJI010000048.1:0-3957 GCA_036722335.1 Synergistales bacterium
AGCAGTATATTCTATAACAATCGTAGCGGAAGGGAGCGAAACGGCTTGAACTGGATCGCCAGGATACAACACGCAATCGATTACATTGAAGATAACATCACGCAAGATCTTGATTACGAGGAAATCGCAAAACAGGCGTTCTCTTCGAGCTTCCATTTCCAACGTGTTTTCAGGATTCTTTGCGCCTGTACCCTCGGCGAATACATCCGCGCCCGGAGGCTCACACTTGCTGGAATGGAACTCGCTGCATCTGAAATCAAGGTTATCGACGCGGCCTTGAAATATGGTTACGAAAACCCGGAAAGTTTCAGCCGGGCTTTCGTAAAGTTTCACGGCATTACCCCATCACAGGCGAAAACCCCCGGCGCATCCCTCAAGTTGCTTTCAAAGCTTTCCGTAAAACTGGTTATGGAGGGCGGACTTGCCATGGATTACATGATCGAAGAAAAAGCCGCGTTCAAGGTCATCGAAAAAGTCGCTTTATTCTCAACAAAAGGCGATTCTCACTTGCAGGAAATCCCGAAATTCTGGGAACGGTCGAGAATTGACGGATCGATAAGGACACTTTGCGGTTTCTGTAGCGGATCGGAGTTTGACGGCCAAATACTGGGCGTATGTTACGGAGACGGATCCTCAGCGGAATTCACCTATTCGATAGCATCCGGTCACAACGGCAAAACCCCGGTTCCCGAAGGATTCCGTATCAAGGAAATTCCCGCAAGGACCTGGGCTATTTTCAAGTGTAAGGGAGCCATACCGGGCGCGATCCAGGACCTCTGGCGCAAAATCTACACCGAGTTCTTCCCGACCTCGGATTACGTGCCGAAGAACGAGATCGATTTCGAAGCTTACCCGGAAGGCAACCTTTTGTCTCCTAGCTATGAAAGCGAAATATGGGTCGCCGTTGAAAAACCCGAAAAACAGGTCAAATAGTCAGTTCCCGATATTCCCAACCCCACAACTCAAGATTACAGACACGAAAAGAGGACCTCCCCATCCAGGGAGGTCCTTCATCATCCAGTTCGAAGCCGGTTGACCGGCTTCTCTCCACTGCGTCCGCGTCCTATCGAACGACCTTGCCGAGGTCCGATCTCCCGCAGTCCGCGTTCCGTGCGAAGCAGCACCCGTTCTACGAATAACCCGTTGCTCTGCTCCGCCTCTTCGAACCGGCCTTCCGGCGTGAACCAGGCGTTGCTGTTTTCTCTGAGGATAACCCTTCTCCCAAAACCTCTTCGAACGGCTCCTGTACCAAGATGGAACCAATTGAAGCCAGTGGCTTCACTCTGCTGTATCATCAACGAGTATTGATCTCCTTCCGGTAAAGGGCTATCTTGAGGGTGCGGAATGATTTCCGGGGGGGTGGCTTTCCTGAAGACACCGATTGAGGGGTATTGGAACACCGATCCGGTTTCCCTCCTGGATTCTCTTGAATCTTCCCCAAACGGGCTCACGGCCCGGGAAGCAGAGCGTCGTTTCAAGGCTCTATCCTCCAGGCCCGCGTTTTCCCTCCCCCGCGATTTATCGCTTATGCTGTCACAGTTCAAATCTCCCATCGTGCTTCTCCTCATCGCTTCTTCCCTGCTCTCTGCATTCTTGAGGGATTACACGGATGCGGCAATCATCCTGTCGATCATTTGCGCCAGCGGTTTCCTTGGATATTGGCAGGAGAGAAACGCGGAAAACGCGGTTGATTCCCTCCTGTCGCTTGTCCGGGTGACATGCAGAGTCCATAGGGATGGGAAGATCCTCGAAATACCGAGATCCCAAGTCGTCCCCGGGGACATTGTCATTCTCTCGGCAGGAGACACCACCCCGGCAGACGGAATCCTCCTGGAGTCAAACCACCTTTTTGTCGACGAAGCGTCCTTAACCGGGGAAAGTTTCCCCGTGGGAAAGGCAACCGGGTCGGTTCCAACGGACACTCCCCTGTCAAAACGCACGAATGCCCTCCACATGGGGACCCACGTGGTGAGCGGGACCGCTCGGATGCTAGCAGTCAAAACCGGGAAAGAAACCGTCTTCGGGTCGATATCGGCCCGGTTGAAGCTGCGCCCTGCCGAGACGGATTTCGAAAAGGGGATCAGGCGATTCGGCTACCTCCTCATGGAAGTCACCTTGGTCCTGGTCATCCTTATCTTTGCCGTAAACGTCTATTTTCACAGGCCGGTACTCGAGGCCATGCTGTTCTCGCTTGCCCTTGCCGTCGGCCTGACTCCCCAACTCCTGCCCGCGGTCATCTCGGTGAACCTGGCCCGAGGAGCCCGGACGATGGCAGACAAAAAGGTCATCGTCAAACGCCTATCCGCCATCGAGAACATCGGCAGCATGGATGTCCTCTGTTCGGACAAAACCGGTACCCTGACAGAGGGAATCGTGAAGGTCGACTCGTCGATAGACCCGCAGGGCAGGACAGCCCCAGGCGTCTTGCG
Organism: Synergistales bacterium; assembly: GCA_036722335.1. GTDB lineage: Bacteria > Synergistota > Synergistia > Synergistales > 79-D21 > 79-D21. The sequence goes on from DAIMJI010000048.1 coordinate 2,430, forward strand.
CCTTGCTGCCTTGAATTCCTGGTTCGAGTCTGGTTTTTCCAACCCGGTGGATCTCGCCCTGAAGGAAACTCAGCCTGGAGGCTTTCCCGGGGTGGAAAAACTGGGAGAGATTCCCTACGACTTTGTAAGGAAAAGGTTGACCGTCCTCGTGAGAGAAAACGGTTCCCCGCTTCTTGTCACGAAGGGAGCCTTCAAGAGTGTCCTTTCGGCCTGCTCAAGGGCCGTTTCGCAAAATGGGCCTGTCCCGATTGCCGATTGGGAACAACAGATATTCGACCTCTACCACAGCTTAAGTTCCCAGGGGAATAGGGTACTCGGCGTCGCCTACGGAGATAATCCCGGGCAGGAGACCCTGGCGGCGGCAAACGAGGAGGATCTGATCTTTGCGGGGTTCATCATCATGAAGGATCCAGTGAAGGAACCTGCAAAGAAAACAGTCCAGGACCTTCGCGAGCTTGGTGTCTCACTGAAGCTCGTTACCGGCGACAATGTTTTCGTCGCCTCGGCCGTTGCGCACGAGGTGGGGTTGGACGAAACCCGGATTCTTTCGGGAGAAGACCTCCGCCGTCTGTCCGAGACAGCCCTGGTTCATGCGGTCGGCAAAGTCGATGTGTTCGCCGATGTCGACCCCAACCAGAAAGAACGGATCATCCTTGCCATGAAGAAAGCCGGTTTTGTTGTCGGCTTTCTTGGCGACGGGATCAACGACGCGCCTGCCCTCCATTCCGCCGATGTAGGCATTTCTGTCGACACGGGGGTTGACGTCGCCAAGGAAGCTGCGGACCTCGTACTCCTGCAGAAAGACCTGGAGGTGTTGAGAGACGGGATCAGCGAAGGGAGGAAGACTTTTGCCAACACCATGAAATACGTCTTCATGGCTACGAGCGCCAACTTCGGCAATATGTTCAGCATGGCATGGGCCTCGCTCTTTCTTCCCTTCCTGCCGCTTCTCCCAAAGCAAGTCCTGCTGACAAACCTCCTCACCGACTTTCCGGAGATGGCCATAGCCTCTGACCGGGTCGACGAAAACCTGCTCCGGACTCCCCGCCGCTGGGATGTCAGGTTCATCAAGCGCTTCATGACCGTATTCGGGTTATTGAGCTCCTTCTTCGATTTCATGACTTTCGCCGTTTTGCTGCTCGTTTTCAGGGCCAACACGGGGAGTTTCAGGACCGCCTGGTTTGTCGAATCCGTCGTTTCGGCCAGCTTGATCGTTTTGGTCATCCGCACACGAAAAGCCTTTTGGAGGGACAGGCCCGGAACTCTTCTATTGTTGGCCACGGGCAGCATCGTCACGTTGACCATCGGTCTTCCATTTTCTCCGCTTGGATCCCTCCTGGGATTTTCAACCTTGCCGGCAGGAATGATTGCCGCAGTCACATTGATCGTGGCCCTTTACTTTGGCTGCGCGGAAACGGCAAAAAGGTTTTTCTACAGACACTTTGAGTAACTCCCTGGAACGTCCGCGATAATCAAAAAGAGGACCTCCCCATCCAGGGAGGTCCTCTTCATCTGTCAGTTCGAAGCC
>DAIMJI010000049.1:0-3860 GCA_036722335.1 Synergistales bacterium
ACGGGGATGCCGGCTTCGAGGAGGGAGGAAAGCGTTCTCAAAGAACGGGCCATGATGCTCTTGTAGAAGATGTCGCCGACGAGGGGCAACTTGATTTTTATGGCATCCATCATGGGCCGGGTTTTCTTCATGCGGTTCAGGAGCACGACGAGAAGGACAAAAACGAGGACACCGCCCGTGAAAACGTACCATTTCTCGTTTAGCCAGATGGCGAAGCGGAAAGTGATGGTCGTGACCTTTGGGAGCTCGACATTGAGGCTCCTGAATGCCATGGCGAACTTCGGGACGATGACGGTGATGAGGACCCATAGGACGAGGAGAGCGAACAGGCTGACGGCGGCCGGGTAAGTGACGGCGGAGATGATTTTCTTTCGCAGTTCCTCCTGCCGCTCCAGGAAGTAGGCGACGCGCTCAAGGCTCGTGTCCAGCATGCCGCCGTCTTCACCCGCCTCGATGATCGAGCAGATGAGGGGCGAGAACTCGCTGCGCGACCTCAGGGCGGCACTCAGGGAGTTGCCGCTGTCGACAAGCCTCTTGACCTCCCTCATCGACCTTGCCAGTCGGACGTTCTTGGTCTGGTCGCTCACGACGGAAAGGGCGTTTCCAAGGACCACCCCTGCGCCGAGAAGGGTGGCCATCTGCCGGAAAAGGACGGCCTTGTCCTTCAGGCTCACGCCCAGGTGGAGGCGGATCCGGTCAAGAATGGGGACCCTGGTTCCCCCCTTGTGTTCCGTCACGCTGACGGGGACGAGGTTCTGGTCACGGAGCCACTGCACGACCTGGTACTGGGACTGGGCGACATGAGCCCCCTTGACCATCTTGCCTTCCGCGTTCCTGGCCCTGTACCTGAAATCCATCTCGATCCCTCCCCCGCTAGTAGTTTCGCCTTGCGGCCGGGGACATGTCCATGAGGATGCGTTCGAGTTCCTTGGGATCCATGGCGAACTGCATGGCCTGGTCGCTGCTCAGGAAACCGTCCCAGACGAGGCGCGCCAGGTCCTGGTCCATCGTGTGCATGTTCTGTCCGCCGCTTGTCTGCATGATGCTCCGGATCTGGGCGGTTTTTCCCTCCCTGATGCAGTTGCGGACGGCCGGAGTGGCGAAGAGCACTTCCGTGGCGACGATCCGGCCGCCTCCCATCAGCGGGATCAGCTGCTGGTAACAGACCCCGATGAGGACGTGGCTGATTTGCATCCTCACCTGCTGCTGCTGGTAAGGCGGAAAGACGTCGATGATACGGTCGATGCTCTGGACCGCGTCGGGCGTATGGAGGGTGGTCAGGACAAGATGTCCCGTTTCAGCGGAGGTGATGGCCGCGGAAATCGTTTCCAGGTCCCTCATTTCACCGATCATGATAACGTCCGGGTCCTGCCGCAGGACTCGTTTGAGGGAATTGCCAAACGAACGCGTGTCGAGCCCCACTTCCCTTTGCTGGATGATCGCCTTTTCGGACTTGAAAAGGTATTCGATCGGGTCCTCTATGGTGATGACATGGCATCGCCGGGTCGTGTTGATCTGCTGCATCACCGCCGCCAGGGTCGTGCTTTTCCCTGAACCGGTCGGGCCGGTCACGAGGAAGATGCCCCTCTGCTTTGAAGCCATTTCGTCGAGGGCTTTCGGGAGCATCAGTTGCTGGGTGCTCCTGACCTGGGTGGGAATCATACGGAACGCGGCCGCCAGGCTCCCCCTCTCGAAGAAGCAGTTTCCGCGGAACCGGGCGCTTTCCCCCCCGGGGATCTTGAAAGTGAAACTGAAGTCGAGCTCCCATTCCTCCTCGAACTGGGCCAGCTTCTGGCGGGTTAGCACTTCCGTGACCATGCGCCGGATGTCCTCGTTCGTGAGCGTGTTGGGGCCTCCGATGTAGTGCAGGTCACCATCGATGCGGAGAGCAGGCGGAATGCCCACGCCCAGGTGTAGGTCACTGGCGTTCCTGCGGATAACCTCGTTCAGCAGGGTGTGGATGCTCTGTTCATAGGCCACCTTTCATCACCCCTTTGATAGCAATGGGCTCGCGCACTAATTGATCGTCGTTTCCTGGAGGACTTCCTCCATGCTCGAGAGACCTTCGAGGACCTTCAGGAGGCCGGCGTCACGGAGCGTCTTCATCCCGTTCCGCAAGGCGGCATCCTCGATTTCCCTGGCCTGCGCCTCTTCCGCGATCAGCTTGCGGATCTCGTCGTTCACGGTCATGATCTGGAAGACCGCTGTCCTTCCCTTGTACCCGCTCCAGCGGCACTGCTCGCACCCGACGGCGCGATAGATGCGGGAACCTTCGGGTATGCCGTATTCCCTGCAGACGTTCGGACCCGGCTCAAAGGCTTCCTTGCAGGCCGGGCAGAGCTTCCTGACAAGGCGCTGGGCGATGACCCCTATCGTCGACGAGGAGATGAGGAACGGCGCGACTCCCATGTCGTTCAGCCGGATGACCGCGCTCGGGGCGTCGTTGGTGTGCAGGGTCGAAAGGACAAGGTGCCCCGTGAGGGCTGCCCTGACGGCAAGCTGGGCGGTTTCCGTGTCACGGATCTCCCCGACCATGATCTTGTCGGGGTCCTGGCGCAGGATCGAGCGGAGGGCATCCGCGAAAGTCAGGCCCGCTTTCTCGTTGATCTGCACCTGGTTGATGCCGGGGATCATGTACTCGACAGGATCCTCGACCGTTATCAGGTTGGCTTCAGGTTCGTTGATCTTTTCCAGCACCGAGTAGAGGGTCGTTGATTTCCCGCTTCCGGTGGGGCCTGTGACGAGCATCATCCCGTAAGGCCTGCCGATGATGCCGTCAAGCAAAGCGCGGTCTTCCTCCAGGAGGCCGATCCTTTCCAGCCCGACGGCGCTGGAGGCCTGGTCCAGGACGCGCATGACCATCTTTTCCCCGAAGACAGTCGGCAGGGAGGATACCCGGAGGTCGACCTTCCGTTCCTGGAACTTGAGGAGGATGCGCCCGTCCTGGGGCCTGCGCTTCTCGGAGATGTCCATGTTGGCCATGATCTTGAGCCTCGAGATGACGGCGGGGTGCAGATTGCGGGGGAAATCCAGGGCGTCGAAGAGGTTTCCGTCGACGCGGTAGCGAACCCTGGATGATTTGTCGAAGGGTTCGATATGAAGGTCGGAGGCGGATTCCCTGACAGCCTGGTCCAAAAGCCCGTTGACCAGCTTGACGACCGGGGCGTCATCGATGGAGGCCTCGGCGGCGGCATCGAGGTCCCGGCGCATCTCTTCGGCGGCGGACATGTCGACGATCTCGACAATCGCGTCATCGACATTGCCCCTGACGCTGTAGAAACTGTCCATGTCCCTGCGGATCTCGGAAGGGATGGCCACCCCGACGTCGACTTCCATCCCCGTCAACATCCTGACCTCGTCGATGGAGATGATGTTCAGGGGGTCGGCCATCGCGATGAAAAGCCGGTTGTTGTCCAGGACGGCCAAGGGCAAAAGGTCCAACCGCCGGGCCACGTTTTCGGGTACCATGCGCAGGGCTTCGATCATCGGCCGGTAACGGGCAAGGGTCACCATCGGGAACTTGAGCTGGCTGCTCAGGGCCTCGGCAAGCTGCCTTTCTGTCAGGAACCCGTTCTTGATGAGGATTTCACCAAGCCTGAGGTTTGTCAGTTGCTGTTCCATGAGGGCCGACTGGAGCTGCTTTTCAGTGATGGCGCCCGCGTTGACGAGCAGATCGCCGAGACGGACGGGATTCGGAGAGTCGACCAAGAGGCGTTCCCCCTCTCTTATTGCTGTGAATTCTTGAATAAGTTTTTTTGATTCTAAATGAATTCGGGAAAAAATACCATAACCCCGGGCAGCAAATGAGGGGAACCCCTTTGGGGTTCCCCTCTTCTTTTATTGTATAAGGTTTCCGGCGG
>DAIMJI010000050.1:0-3688 GCA_036722335.1 Synergistales bacterium
CCGAGGAGAAAACCCTTGTTTCCCCCTTCTTCAACGTGCCCCGGAAAAGCGTGTCCTTGCCACGCGTCACCAGGACCCAGCAGGTTTGGGACGCGGTTATCTCCAGTTGCTTCAAGGCGGCGGTTGTCCCTGCAGGGGTTTCCGCTTTGCCTCCGTGTCCCGGGAGCCAGCTAAGGTCGTCGCTTTCTCCCTTGTCCTCCGAGGCGGGCAGGTTGCCCGCCGGGGAAACCGCCAGGCTCGAGGAAACCGGCGCTGCGGGCACAACCTGGTTTGCCTCGTTTTCCTTCATCTTAGCTTCAACTGTCGCCTGCTCGGCCTTACGGTCGATCACCCTCCCAAGGGTCCCTTTCTGCTGCCAGAGGAGGTACCCGGCGACCAGCACGGCAAGCGCCAGGAGGACGACGATCCACCGGTTGTCCCTGCGCCTGAACCCCCGGGTGACGGCTGGTTTCCCAATCGTCTCCAGCGGCAGGGGCTGTACCGGCCCGGCTTTCAGGAATTCCTCGTATTGGGGCAGCAGTTCCAGGGAATCAAGGTACTCGAGGTAGATCTTCACCATCCCTCTTGCGTAAACGGGCGCCGGCAGTAACTGGATATCCCCGTTCTCCACAGCCCGGAGGACCTCCACGCGAAGGCGGGTTTCGCTCGAGACCTGTTCGAGGGACTTGCCTTTCTCCTTGCGCTTCCAACGCAGATAGGCCCCCAGTTCCCTCAATGTCTGATCATTCAACGGAACTCGCCTCCCTTGCCTTTTCCCTCATGAGACGCGCGGCTGAAGCCGGGCTCGAGTCACCGAAAATGGCATTGCCCGCGACGACAACGTCGCAACCGTTGCGCACGACCTCCGCGACGTTAGAAAGTCCCAATCCCCCATCCATTTCAACGAGGAACCCCAGCTTTTCCGCTTCCCTCCACTGGCAAAGGGTCCTCGTCTTGGACAGGACCTCCGGAATGAAAGCCTGCCCTCCGAAACCGGGGTTTACGGACATGACCAGGACAAGGTCCACGAAAGGAAGGACAGGCCTCAGGGTTTCGACGGAAGTTCCCGGGTTCAGGGCCACCCCGGGCCGGCTCCCCCCCTCTCGAATCGCCTGGATCACCCGGTGCAGGTGCGGGGTTGCTTCCTGGTGCACGACAAGGAAGTCGGGCCGCCACCTGAGGAAGGATTCGATAAAGTTCTCCGGGGGTTCCACCATCAGGTGGACATCAAGGACGGCTTCTGGCAAAGCCGTCCTCAGCGATTTGAGCAGGCTCGGTCCGTAGGAAAGGTTGGGCACGAAATGCCCGTCCATGATGTCGAGATGAAGCCAGTCATACTGACCCTCGAGGGACGCGATTCCCTCCCACATCCGCAAGGGATCGGCGGAAAGAAGGGAAGGGGCAAGCAGCGGGCGCTCCAGGGGCCACTTCATGGCCGGTACCTGTCCTGCCATACGAACTCCCCGCCCAGGTAGACCGTCACCGCTGCTTCCCGGACATAGGGGACATTGACCGCGATGGATTCCCCTCCGCGGACCTCCCTCTCAAGAACCGTCCGGGTACCCTCCGGGTCCACCACTTCGATTCGCAGGGAAAGGGGCTTCGAGAGCGGAGGGACCTGGTAGCGGACCTTTGCGAAGTGCCTGGGCTCCTCTATCTTTGCCTGGGCAGGTTCAGTCCTTGCCGGTTCTGCCTTCGGAGGCTCCTTTACGGCTGGAGCCGGAGGTTCGGCCTTTGCCGGGGCCTCGGTTCTTCCAGGTTCGGCCTGCGGCCGTGTGTCGGAGGCCACTTTCTTCTCCTGGACAGGCTTTTTCGGCGGAGCTTCCGTGTCCTCCTCCTCGACAGTCCCCCCAGCCGGACTCTTTGACATCGTCGCGACAGTCAGCATCACACGGCTTCCAGGCGGAACCGTCGCCCCGGGCTTCGGGGAAAGCGACATCACGATCCCCGGGGCCGTCGACTCCGTAAAGGCGTACCGTGTTTCAGACCTGAGTCCCGAAGAGCGGAGCAGGGCCCTTGCGGACGTTTCGGGCTGGCCGAGGACATCGGGAACTTGCAGGGGGCTTCCCTCACCCCCCGTTCCTTTGCTTAAAAGGAGATCAATCCGGGTGTCCAGGGGAACCATGGCGGGCGCGGAAGGACTTTGGGCGACTACGGCCCCCCCGGGCTTCTGGGAGTCGGAAACCCTCAGGACATCCCCGACCTCGAAACCGGCTTCGGCCAGCTTAGCCCTGGCTTCGTTGTACTCGAGGCCCCGGACGTCCGGGAGCGCCTTGCGCTCCCCCCCCCGGCTGACCTTGAGGGCAACGAGCCTTCCTTTGCCAACTTTTTCGCCCGGGGCCGGCCATTGGGACACGACCGTTCCCGCGGGAAGCTGGGAGGTCACCTGGTCTATGCGGACGAGAAGTCCCAGCTTCTGGATCGTTTCAACGGCGGGGGTCGACATCATTCCCTCGACCGCGGGCATCGGGATCGACCTTCCGCCCATGAAAACAAGGTAAAATGCTCCCGCGGCCGATGCGGCGATGACGAGAACGAGAAGAAGCATAGTCCAACGGATCCATTTCATGCCCTGATTCCTCCTAAGACCTTTTCATGAAAGCGGCTCCATAAAACCCGTCCATCCAGGGAAGACCAGGCCGGAGATACCGGCCGTAGGGCTTGCCCCTCGCGTAGGTGCCTCCCGGGAAGGGAAGCGGCAGTTCCACGGCGTCGAACCCGGCACCCAGGACCCTCCCGACGACCTGTTCATTTTCCTCCCTGAAGAGGCTGCAGGTACAGTACACCACGATTCCCCCCGGTTGCACAAGCCTGAAGGCCCTTTCCAGCAGCGAGGACTGGAGCTGGGCCATCTGCGAGAGACGTTCCGGGGACAACCTCCATTTCGACTCCGGGTGGCGTTTCCAGGTACCGCTTCCTGAACAGGGGGCATCCAGGAAGACGGCTTTCGGGCTTCGTTCCGGTTCGAGGGCGAGGGCGTCTCCTACCTTGAAGCTCGCCCTGCCCGAGACACCGATCCTGTTCATCTCCGACTTTGCCGAGGCAACCCTGCCCGGGCTCAGTTCCCAGGATTCGAGCCGGGTTCCTTCCGGCAGCCGGGTGAGGAACTGCCCGCTCTTGACTCCCCTGCCCGAACACATCTCGAGGACAGGCCCGCCTTCAAGCAGCGAAATGAAGGCTTCGACGATCATCATCGATGACTCCGTCTGGGGAGTGATCCATCCCTCGGCATAACCCGGAAGGGAGGGGGGAAACGGGTTTGAAGCAAGCCTGAGGCACCCTCCCACGAGAGGAGACGCCCATGAACGGACATGTGCCTGCCTTAAGGCTTCTTCCAGTGGACCGGTTCGTCCTGCGGTGTTGAGGCGAACGGACATGTAAGGCTTCATGGAGGACATCCTGAATAAGGCACGCGCCTCTTCCCTGCCCCAATCCTCGATCCAGCGGCGCCCAACCCAGGAGGGGATTCCCCGGAGCATGCATTCGTCCTTCAGCTCCTGGGAATGCGCCATTTTTTCCAGAACCGCCGCCTGCTCTTCATTCACGCGCCTGAGGACGGCGTTGACCAGGCCTGCCTCATGGGGAGACTTTCCCGCCTTGACGTGATCGACCAGGGCATTGACGAGCGCCCTTGGCGAAAAACGGCGCAACTCGACCAGCCCCGCCGTCCCGATCATTAGGGCATCAGCGGTCTCGGCCGAAAGGGCAT
>DAIMJI010000051.1:0-3606 GCA_036722335.1 Synergistales bacterium
TTCAGCGGGATGTTCACCTTCAGGCTGAGGGACCCGAAGCTTCGCGTTCCTCCCGCCTCGCTCACCACCTGCATCAGCCGGTCCGGGTGGGTGAACCTCCGCCCTGAAAGCAGCGTCACGCCCCGACTTTTGAACACCTCCGGGATCAGCGGTGTGGAGGGCCCCATCAGGCAGATCTCCCTCGCCCGGGCCGACAGGGTGACCAGCCGGTCGAAGGTCTTGTTCAGCAGGCTCGTGGCGGACAGCACGACCACGTCGCACTGGGGCAGGATCTCCTCCTGCAGGGTCGATGCCGTGATGCCTTCCCCTCCCGGCTTTCCGTCGTCGAACACGAAGCACTTGTCCGCGTAGCGGCGGATCCTGTCCAGCACCGGGGTGATGTCGCCCACCATCCCGACCTGGTCATGCGGGTCGATATGGAGCAGCTCCACGAGGTCGTCGTTGGACGAGCCCGCGGGCCCCTCCCACTTGGCGAGCGCGTTGATCGTCGCCAGGCCGATGGACGCCTCCACGATGTTTTCCGAGCGCAGCATGGGGACGATCTCGGCCGCCAGCCTCCCGGCCAGCGTCCCGGCATAGGAAAGGAGCGAGCAGCCGGAGCCGTCCAGCAGGTACCGCAGCATCCCGCCGACCCCCACCTGGCCTCCGCCCACTTTCACCGCCGTATAGCCCAGGCCGACCCGGACCTCGGCGATCCGTTCATCCCCGGCCAGGGAAAGGCCGTGCTCGACAAGGGCCTCGATGATCGATTCCATGTTCTCCACCCCCCGCGACATTTCATTCGTATCGGCAAAGGTTCCCCGTCAAATCCCGACGGTCTTATTCTATCTTTTCACCAAAGGCCCGGATCCCCTCCGAGACCTTTTCGCCGATGAACCGGGAAGCTTCTCCCCCTGCGTGATCCGTCTTTTGCCCCCGGCTTCAGAACCTGTACCCGACAGTCAGCTGCCCGTAATCTCCATGCATCCGGTTTTCCTGGTGAACATCGTGGAGCCACTTGACGATCACCGACATGTTGCCCTTCCCCGCCTTCGGCATCCATAGAAGGGCAGGCCCGATACCGAACGATTCACCCTCGAAACCGCCAAGCTTCGCTCCGCTGCCGCTATCGCCCGACACCTGGCGGTAATAGTAACCGTGAAGGCCCAGCGCCAGGTTTTGCGCGAGGAACTGGTTGACCGCGAAGTCGACATGGAACTCGTTCCCCGACTTGTAGTCCGTCGCGGTGTTTTTCGTGTTGAACATGATGCCGGGGGTGACGGAGATTTCAGTCCCGGTCGCTGCGTTCAGCCAGGTTATGGCGAGAGCCGTGTCGAACCCCCAGTAATTCCGGCCGACGTTCGCAAGATCCCCGGTTCCGTATTCCCCTGTCGGGACGAAGACGGATTCGACGAGCTTGGTGTGGAAATTGCCCTTCTTCCAGTACAGGGCGGCGGAGACCATCGTATCGCCGATACCGGTCCTGTTGTCGGAAACCCTCCTGGAGCCAAGGGCCGCCTCGACGTCGGCATGCCCCGCGGGAACGACGGCCCCCACCTGAAACCGGCCGCCGAGAACAGGCTCCTCGAAGGTGTAAAAGCCCCCCATGTACTCGTAAAACGCCTCCGCCTCCAGCGCGAAGTTGACACGCCCCCCCAGCACGGCCTTGCCGGCCCTTCCGCTGTAAAACAGCGTCTGGCTGACGGCCATGAAGCCCGGCTCCGGGGCCACGGCCACAGCGAAGGCGGTGGAAGAACCGGGGAAGTAGTAACTCGAGGCTCCCTCCGTGGCCTGGGCCACGCCCCGAGCCAGGCCCAGGCAGGACGCCAGCAGCAGAACGACGACGAGTAACCGCCTCATGGCCTACTTGTGCAGAGGGGTTCCGTAGCCCTGGATCCTGGCCTGCATTTCAGGACTCAGCTGCACGACAAGCTCCGCGTTGTACGAACCCGTGGGCAGGTACGGAGCCGGGTTGTCGAAAATCTGCTGGGCCGCCACGGCGTACGATCTCGACCTGGCAGCGGGCGTCCCGGCCCTGACGGCCGTATCCACGTCGATCGCCAGGATCGAAACCGTGTTGTCGCTGTTCCGGAGAATCTCGAACGTGCGGAACTGCTGGGGGAAATCCCGGAGGGACGCGGTTTCGATCTGCCAGAAACCGAGCTCGGGACGGTCGTCATCCGGCGATTTGAACGCGGTGACCATGTTGCAGTGCCGATGTCCCGCGACCCACGCGATGAGGTTCGGGAACTCGTGAAGCTTCGCGATCAGTTGCGCTTCCGACATTGGGGCGTTCGAGTTCCAGGCCATCATGGAATCCCCCGATTCGACGCCGATCGGTATGTGCGCGGCAATGATCATGAGCTTGCCTTCCGCCTGGCCCTTGGCAAGTTCACCGACAAGCCAGTCGTAACGTTCCTGGTCCAGCGAAGTATGCCCGTATCCCAGGGAGCGCGGGTTGTCGTTGGGATCGTCGTTCCTTTGGGTGTCGTCGAGAACGATCACCTTGACCGGGATATTCGACTTCGGCTCGAAGCTGTAGCATCCAAAATCCCTCTCGACGCTGTCCTGGTCGAAACCGTGACCAAGGGGCCTGGAGGATGTCTTGAAGAACTCGCCGATCCACTCCTTCTTCGAAAGTGAACGGCGGTCCGGGTCGGCTGCCAGGACCTTCGGCGGGATGACGAACGCCTTTTCGGGTCCCACGCCGATCACGTCCCCGTAAGTCGTCGAGCCGTCGATCGATCCCATGTAGAAACCCCGGCTTTTCAGGCCGCGCGGGTCGACAAACAGGTTCCCCAGGTTGACGATGTTCTCGCCGACCAGGGCCTGGCGGATATAATCATCCGGCGGCATGAAACCCAGCCAGAAATGATCGTGGTTCCCCAGGACCTGGTACCATGGAATGCCCTTGTCCAGCCCTGCCGCCTGGTAAGGTTTCTGGTAGTCGACGGTGCGGGTTCCCACATGGGCCCCGGAACTCGGGTCGATGACCTTCCCGTCGAGAACGTCGATATACCAGCGCAGCTCGTTGTACTGCGTGCTGTTGCACGTGTCCCCAAGGGAGAGTCCGAAATCGATCGGGTTTTTCCTGTGAATCGCGTTGATCGTCTGGACAGCGGCGTCCAGGACGTGGGTCGTATAGAGCATGACCCCCGAATAGGCCGATGAAACCCCGCCCTTCGCGCCATAAAAGATCGCCTGGGCCGGGGTTTCCTTGTCTGACACGTGGATGTCGGATATCGTGAAGAAACGCAGCAGCTTCGCCTCGTGCCTGGCCTCCGCGCCCGAATAGCCGGGGGACATGATATCCAGCCTCTTTTGGAGGGCTATCCCCTCTCCGGCCTGCCAAAGGCCGTAGCCGTACTGCGAATACTTTGAAATTTCCGTCGGAAGCAACTTGGGAGAAGTCGAGGGAACCGGAACGGGAAGGACCGTTTGGTCCACCGTCGTCACGACCTTCGAAGCTATCGGATAGGTCGGTTGTTTTGAATAAGCCGATGCCACAGCCGCTGAACCCGCGACAAAGAAAAGAACGATGAAAGCATACCGGGCAACCCTGCGCACGAAACGACTCCCCCTTGTAGGTAGACGATTGGAGCAAAAAGATACCCGGCTGCCCGCGGG
>DAIMJI010000052.1:0-3397 GCA_036722335.1 Synergistales bacterium
CGCTTCGGGTTGGGTACGGAACTGGAGCCGAACTGGTTCGGGCGGTATAACTCCTACAAAGCGGAGATCACGAGCGTTTCGATAAACCCGAGCTGGGCCTGGAAAGTAAACGACGAATTTTCAGTGGCCGTAGGAGTCGAGGCGATGTATTTCGGGATTGACTTGAGAAGGAAGATTTTCACCGGGCAGGGTTATGACCTTGATTCGAAGTTGGAAGGGGATAGCGTGGGGTGGGGCTGGAACTTGGGATTCCTGTACCGACCCAATGAAAAGGTCCAATTCGGGATGACCTACAGGAGCCAGGTTGACCAGAAAGTGGAAGGCGATTTCTTCACGTATCTTCCGAGTGGTGCGGAATACATGAAAAAAGGAGCTTCTGGGGAAATCACACTCCCGGACCTGTTTTCCGCCGGGGTAGCGTTCAGGCCGACAGAAAAGTTGAGCATTGAGGCCGACGCGATCCTGACGCGCTGGAGTACTTATGACAGGCTGACCATCGACTTCGATGACGGGACCTCGGTCACTTCGGAAAAGGATTGGAACGATACGTGGCGTTACCAGCTGGGTATCGAATATGCTCTTAACGAAAACCTTGACCTACGCCTGGGTTACGTCATCGATCCTTCCCCGATACCCGACGAGACAGTGGATTACATCGCTCCGACCAACGATCGTCAGTTGTACTCGATAGGCCTCGGGTATCGGAAGGGCGATTGGAATTACGATTTTTCTTACACCTACCTGAAGATAGACGAAAGGGAAATCCAGGGCCGTCCTGCTGAAGGCGTATTTACCGGCCGTTCCGAGAACGGGGATGCGCACCTCATCGGTCTTTCAATGACGCGGAAGTTCTGATGCAAGGAAGGAGCAAAGAATGAAGAAACGACTGGAAAGCCTGATCTTGCCCCGGCTGGAGAAGGAACTGAAGGAAAAGACCCTCTGGTGGAAAGGACAATGGTGGGCATCGAGCCGGTTCCTGGCCCTTGTCGATTCCTGCGAAAAAAACCTTGCCCAGGGAGGCTTCGGAGAAGGCCAAAGGCTGGTGCTGCTGCTTCCAAACTGTCCTTTGGTGCTGGCGCTATCAATTGCGGCGTGGAGGCTGAAAGGTGCAGTGGCTCCATTAAACCTCCAGTCGGGCCCTTCCGCCCTGGTCGAGAACATGGCGGTCCTGGACCCGTGGGGCGTCGTCCTGCCGCAAGGGATGGAGCAGCTAGGCGAGGCGATTTCGGCAGCAGGTTACCCGACCGTTGCGACGGGACTGGACGAGCCCATACCGGCATTTACGGGGAGAATCGGGGAAATTGATTCCCAGGAGACGGCTGTCGTCTTTTCGACTTCAGGGACGACAGGGACACCGAAAGCCGTTGTCATCACCCACGCAAACCTGATCGACAACACTGAAAAGGTGTTTGGTTTCGTGGAAGAATTGAAAAGAGACGATATTCTGCTGAATGTCCTTCCAAATTTTCATACGCTCGGCTACAGCGTCTCCGGGATATTACCGTTGACGATCGGTCTTCCGCAGGCCCTTCTTCCCGGATTCATGCCCCCGCAAAATGCCGTGGAAGCGATACGGGAAGCGGGGGTCACCGTGATGGTGGCCGTTCCCACAATGGTTGCATTAACCCTCGCGACAGCCGCGAAAGGCGTGGAAATCGGCCATACCCTGAGAGTCATCATCTGCGGCGGAGATCGGCTTAACCCTCAATTCGACAAGAGAGCTAGAGAATCCATGAACCTATCCATCCTGGAGGGGTACGGGTTAACCGAGTGTTCGCCTGTTGTCACGGTCAACCCGAGCCTCGAGAAGAGGAAGCTTGGAACGGTCGGGCCCTTTCTCCCCGGTTACGAATACAAGATCCTGGATAGGGAAGGCAAGCCGGTAGGGAGTGGGCAAGACGGTGTTCTCTGGGTGAAGGGGGAATCCGTTACCCCTGGGTACTTCAGGAACCCCGAAAAGACCGAGGAAAGGTTCGCCGATGGCTGGTTCAACACGGGAGACATTGTCCGGATGGACGACGACGGGTACGTGACGATCCTTGACCGGGATACGGATATCCTAATCGTTGGCGGTTTCAACGTCTATCCCCAGGAAGTTGAAAGGGTTCTACAGGAACATCCCGCCGTGCACATGGCTGCGGTGATAGGCGTACCGCACCCCGTGAGCGGCGAGATTCCCAAGGCATTCGTCATCCTGAGGGAAAACGCGGTCGCGACCCAGAAAGAACTGATCCAGTTCTGCAAGGAAAAGCTTGCCCACTACAAGGTGCCGAGAAGAGTGGAATTTGTCGCTTCATTTCCGCTCTCTCCGGCGGGGAAAATCCTCAGGAGAAAACTCAGGGAAGCGGAAAGGTCGAAGTCTCAGCCCTAATCCCTCGTGATCCGCCCCACCGTGGCATGTGAAGCCTCCACCAGGTCGGAAGGGCTCAGGACCATCTGCATGCCCCTTAGCCCGGCGCTAACGGAGATTTCCTCGTAATCGAGCGAACTTTCGTCAATAATGACGGGAAACGCTTTTTTCGAGCCCAGCGGGGAGACTCCTCCCCGCTGGTAGCCTGTCAAGGGAAGGACTTCCCGGAGATGAACCAGCTCGCAGCGCTTGTTCCCCGTGGCGCCTGCCGCAGCCTTCAAATCAAGTTCCAGGCCTCCGGGTATAACCGAAAGGAAAATGCCGGTTTTATCCCCACGAACGACGAGCGTCTTGTAAACACGATCGAGGGGCATCCCAATCTTTGACGCGACGCTTGCGGCCCCGAGTTCGTTCTCGTCGAAATCATATTCGACGACACGGTAGGGGAAACCTAGTTTATCAAGTAGGCGGACTGCGTTGGTTTTTTTCACTCAGGTGTCCCTCCGTTAATACCGGCGAAATGTGGCCAGGATTCGCAAAAAAGCGAAAAAACGGGCTTTTGGCTACTCTACGCCCTCATAGCCCTCATCGCCGTAGACTCCGCATTTGACGACACCTCTAAAACGTGGCTCTTTGTGCTTGCGGGCTTTCTTGTCATCGTACTCCACGCACTGTTTCTCATCATCTACGCCAAAGCATTTGGCATCGACCTCTTCACAATAGGAGTAGCCAGCCTAGCCAACATCGGGGGAGTGGCCTCCGCCCCGCTCCTCGCCGCAGCATTTGATAAAAATCTTGTAAGCGTAGGCGTCATCATGTCGATGCTAGGCTATATCATCGGCACTTTTTGCGGGATTGTGGTTACTTATGTTTTGGGGATAATATGAAAATAACAGACTTCAAACTATCAATCATCCGTAATGAACTCAAAAAACCGTTTGTGACCAATATCCGTCGTGTGGAAGCGATAGAGGACGTATGCTTGACGCTTATGGCGGATGACGGCACGGAGGGGTATGGGGAGGCTCCGCCGACGGTAGCTATCAC
>DAIMJI010000053.1:0-3396 GCA_036722335.1 Synergistales bacterium
ATCGTCCCTATGTTCAGGTGCGGCTTTGTCCTCTCAAAATGCTCCTTCGCCATCTTTAAACCCCTCCTTGTTTTTAACCGCCCTTGGCGTTATCGTTTCAGGACCTTCTCGGCCACATCCTGGCCGACTTCAGCGTATTTCTGGAATTTCATCGAGTAGGACGCACGCCCCGATGTCCTGCTTCGAAGGTCAGTCGCGTAACCGAACATCTCCGCTAACGGGACATTCGCCCTTACGATCCTCGCGTTGCTCCGCATCTCCATGCCTTCAACGGCACCTCGCCGGGCAGCGAGGTCTCCCATGACATCCCCGACGTATTCCTCGGGGGTCACAACCTCGACCTCCATGACAGGTTCCATGAGTATGGGAGAGGCTTTCCGCATCGCTTCCTTGAAGGCCATCGAAGCCGCTATCTTGAATGCAAGCTCGGAACTGTCCACATCGTGGTAGCTTCCGTCCACGAGGGAAATTCGCATGCCGAGCACCGGGTAGCCTCCGAGGATACCGTTATTCTTGGCCTCTTCGAGCCCCTTGTGGACGGCCGGGATAAACTCCTTCGGCACGACGCCCCCAACGATCTTGTCTTCGATTTCGAAGCCAACGTGATCGGGAAGCGGTTCCATTTCGATGACAATATCCCCGTACTGTCCTCGCCCGCCGCTTTGCCTGACGAACTTGCCCTGCGCCCTTGAGGTCATGCGTATGGACTCGCGGTAGGCCACTTGCGGACGGCCGACCTTGACCTCAACCCCGAATTCCCTCTTCAGGCGGTCGACCAGGATCTCGAGATGAAGCTCTCCCATGCCCTGGATGATCGTCTGTCCCGTTTCCTCATCCACGTGAACACGGAAAGTCGGGTCTTCTTCCGAAAGAGCCGAAAGCCCCTTGGAAAGCTTGACCTGGTCAGCCTTGCTCATGGGCTCCACTGAGAGGTCGATGACAGGCTCGGGGAACTCCAGGGATTCGAGGACGATCGGATGTCCCTCGTCGCAAAGGGATTCCCCGGTCCTCGTCCCCTTGAGCCCGGGCAAGGCGATAATCGCGCCGGCTTCGGTCGAGTCGAGCTCTTCCCTCTTGTTAGCGTGCATCCTCAGGATCCGGCCGATTCGCTCCCGCCTCCCGGTCGTGGCATTCAGGACACTCTGTCCCGCCTCGATCCTGCCGCTGTAAACCCGGCAAAAGACGAGCCGCCCGACGAAAGGATCCACCATGATCTTGAAGGCCAGCGCGGTAAAGGGCTCTTCCACTGAAGGCAGGCGTCTCTCGACCTCGTTGTTGTCGGGATTGATCCCTTCGATAGGAGGCAGGTCAAGGGGGCTCGGCAGGTAATCCACGACCGCATCCAGTACAAGCTGGATCCCCTTGTTCTTGAATGCGGACCCGCACATGACCGGAACGACTTTCATCGCGATCGTCCCTGCCCGGATAGCCCGCTTTAGGGTTTCAAGCGGGATTTCCTTGCCCTCGAGGTAAAGTTCCATCACTTCTTCGTCAACATCGGCAAGGGTCTCGACCAGGAGGTCCCTTGCCAGTTGGGCGTCTTCCTTGAGTTCTGCCGGGACGCTGACGACCTTGTACTCCGTTCCCAGGTCGTCCTGGTAAATGACCGCCTTGAAGGCGACCAGGTCCACCATTCCCGTGAAGCTGTCCTCCAGCCCGATCGGGATCTGGATTGGCAGGGGCTTCGTTCCAAGCCTCTCCCTCATCCCGTCGATGACTGCGTTGAAATCCGCCCCGACGCGGTCCATCTTATTGACAAAAGCGATAC
Source organism: Synergistales bacterium (assembly GCA_036722335.1). Lineage (GTDB taxonomy): Bacteria > Synergistota > Synergistia > Synergistales > 79-D21 > 79-D21. Next base: position 1,769 of record DAIMJI010000053.1, read on the forward strand.
GGGGAACCCCGTACCTGTCGGCCTGCCGCCATACAGTTTCCGATTGAGGCTCGACTCCTCCAACCGCGCAGAATACCGCCACGGCCCCATCGAGAACCCGCATCGACCGTTCGACCTCGACGGTAAAATCCACGTGGCCGGGCGTATCAATAATGTTGATATGGGCCTCGTTCCAAAGGCACGTCGTGGCGGCGGAGGTAATCGTAATACCCCTTTCGCGTTCCTGCTCCATCCAGTCCATCGTGGCAGCACCTTCGTGCACCTCTCCCATCTTGTGCTTCCTCCCCGTGTAGAAGAGGATGCGCTCGGTGGTCGTGGTCTTCCCCGCGTCGATATGGGCGGCTATCCCGATGTTCCGGATGTTCTTCAAGTCAACTACATTCGGCATGGTTTCAGGCTCCCTGGCGCCGGCAGTTCCCAAACGGCTTCATTGGTTCTACCAGCGGTAATGCGCAAACGCCCTGTTGGCCTCCGCCATCTTGTGCGTGTCTTCGCGCTTTTTCATGGACGCCCCTTCACCCTTGAAGGCGTCGGTGAACTCACGGGCAAGCCGCTCAACCATCGGCATCCCCTTCTTGGCCCTGGCATACTGGATGATCCAGCGGATGGCAAGGGCTTCTGCCCTTTCCGGCCCGACTTCGACAGGAACCTGGTAGGTCGCGCCTCCCACTCGGCGGGGCTTGACCTCGACAACCGGCTTCACGTTGTCCATCGCCTTTCGGAACACCTCGTCAGGCTGGCTGCTCAACCTCTTGGCGGAGAGCTCCAGCGCTCCGTAGACGATCCTCTCGGCCGTACTCTTCTTGCCACAGTACATGACGCAATTGACGAACTTCGTGAGAGCCTGGGAGCCAAAAATGGGATCCGCAGACAATGTCCTTTTTCTGATGTGCCCCTTACGTGGCATGGGCTAAAGCCTCCCTTTCCGGATAAAAAGCTATTTCGGGCGCCGCGCACCGTACTTCGAACGGCTCTGGCGACGGCCTTCCACCCCACCACAATCCAGCGTTCCGCGGATGATGTGGTAACGAACGCCCGGAAGGTCCTTGACGCGCCCACCGCGGACAAGAACCACAGAGTGTTCCTGCAGGTTATGCCCAACCCCTGGGATGTAGGCTGTTACCTCGATCCCATTCGTGAGGCGGACACGGGCGACCTTCCGCAAAGCGGAGTTAGGCTTCTTCGGGGTGACGGTGTAAACTCGCGTGCACACTCCCCGGCGCGAAGGGTTACCCTGAAGGGCAGGAGCGCTCGAGCGCTGCCTCTTGTCTTCCCGCCCGATTCGGATCAACTGACTGATCGTTGGCACAGAACTCCCTCCTTTCCTTACTCGAAATTATCCAGATTCTCCCTGGCAAGTCCCGCAACCGCGGCCTTACGAGAAATGGCGCATGCCCTTCCCAGCATTTCCATCGTTTCGCACCATTCCACCGCAATGCCGCGCTTCCCGGCCTCTTCGAGGAGGTCCCTGATTCTTCCTTCTTCCGCATCCTTTGCAACAAAGAGTTTCTGCAGATGCCCCTGCTGGATTTTGCGAAGAACCTGGCGGTGTCCGACGATACGCCGGCTCGATGCAAGCTCACTTAAAGGCACAGCAATCCCCTCCTGTGCGGACGCACCGAGACATA
>DAIMJI010000054.1:0-3309 GCA_036722335.1 Synergistales bacterium
GGCCCGACATCCTTCTCTTCGCCGGTGAGCCGCACGAAGACCCGAACGTCATCGGCTCCGTGGCCAACATCGCCGTCAACGCCGACAACGTGGCCCGCGGGTACCTCATCATCGCCGCCGCCAAGAAGATGGGCGCCGACACCTTCGTCCATATCTCCTTCCCCCGCCACATGAGCTACGAGCTGCTTTCCCGCCGCCGCGCCATCATGGAGGCCGCGTGCAAGGACCTCGGCCTGAAGTTTGCCTTCGAGACCGCCCCGGACCCGACCAGTGACGTCGGCGTCGCCGGAGCCCAGCAGTTCATCCTCGAGAAGGTTCCCGCATGGCTCGACAAGTACGGCAAGAAGACCGCGTTCTTCTGCACGAACGACGCCCAGACGGAACCCCTCCTGAAGCAGGTCGCCAAGCTCGGCGGCTACTTCGTCGAAGCCGACCTTCCCTCCCCGCTGATGGGCTATCCCGGCGCGCTGGGCATCGACCTCTCCAAGGAGCAGGGCAACTGGCCCGCCATCCTGAAGAAGGTCGAGCAGGCCGTTGTCGCAGCCGGCGGCAAGGCCCGCATGGGCACCTGGGCCTACTCCTACGGCTACACCACCACGGCCGGCCTCGGCGAGTACGGCAAGAGGATCGTCGAGAAGAAGGCGAAGCTCGGCGACATGAAGGCCCTGATGGAGTCCTACGCGAAGTACACCCCCGGCGCCGCCTGGAACGGCAGCAACTACACCGACGTGGGCACCGGCGTCAAGAAGAAGAACTACTTCCTCGTCTACCAGGACACCTACGTCTTCGGCAAGGGCTACCTGGGCATGACGAAAGTCGTCGTCCCCGAGAAGTACTTCAAGATCAAGAAGTAACCCAATTCGGGACAGACACTAATTCATTGCGTTCACAATCACAAGCTGGTGGACGCACCGAACGAAAGAGGGGAGCCGGAAAACCGGCTCCCCTCTCTTCTTTACAGGTCATCTGATGGGGTCAGAGCTTGATTTTGACCGTATGCATACAAAGTCGGGCTTCGTCGCGGCGCCTATTCCATTTTCCCTTCCAGGAATTCCAGCACCAGTGAGCAGAAACTTTCCGGGTCCTGGAACATGAGCCCGTGGCCCATCTCCGGAAGGATGCGCAGGCTCGCCTTCGGCAGCAGCCCGGCCATCAAAAGCGAATTTTCCGGCGGCACCAGGATGTCCTCCTTCCCGCACAGGAGAAGGGTCGGCGTTCCAAGTCCCGCAAGGCGGTCCCTTGACCCTTCCCACTTCCCGATGGCTTCCTGCTGGCGGGCGACCGATTCCCCCGGGATCTTTCCCAGCGGGCGCATGAAAATCTCTCCCACCCGCCTGCCGTTGGCCGCAAGCCATTTCGAGGGGAACAGGGTCTGGACCCAACGCATGCCCCGTTCCTCCGGGGTTCCCGATTCGTCGGACAAAAGCCGGATCGTTTCCCCGGACGGCGGATAGCTCCAGTCCGTGTAGGAGGCATAGAGGACCAGCCGGTCGACGCTTTCCGGGTGGGCCAGGGCCAGTTCCTGCGCGACGAGGGAGCCCATGGACCAGCCCAGCACGCGGCATTTCCCGATGCCCAGGGCCCGGACGAGCCCGTAGGCATCCTCGGCGAACTGCCGGATGGTGAATTCCGCCGTTCCCGCTTCCGTGTCCCCCATGCCGCGGTTGTCGAAGACGATGACCCGGTACCTTTCCGCCAGCCGATCGAGGACGGCGTCTTCCCAGATCAGCCGCGTCGTGCCGTAACCGGCGATGAGGAGGAGCGGTTCTCCCGAGCCCCGTTCGCTCCAGGCGATGGAAATGTCCCCGGCCCGGGCGGTTTTGGGGCTTGATGCGTGGGCCGCGGCCGGGAGGAGCACCAGGGAGAGCAGGACCAGGCAGAAAAGGCAGCGAATGAGCATGGCGGCACCTCTTTCATGGGGGATTTGCAACGATGATACGGCGCGGGAAAAAGCCTGTCCATGCCGCGGGCGGAGACCCCCGGCAAAAAAGAGAGGAGCCCGCTTCGGCAGGCTCCTCCCCGGTGTTATCGATTTGCGGCTTTCAGGGCGATTCGCCGGGCGCGCCCTACTTGTCCTTGCCGCCTCCCTTGCCGTCTTTGCCGTCCTTACCGTCTTTGCCGCCGCCCTTGCCTTCTCCCTTGCCTTGGCCCTTGCCCTCGCTTTTGCCCTTGCCCTTGCCGGTTTCGGTCGAAGCGGTGCCAACCGTTTCCTCGGTCGTCGCGGCAGCCGCGCTCTTCTTGAGCTGGCCGGGAGGCGTTCCCTTCAGGGTTTCGAGGGTCCCCAGCTGGTCTTCCGTGAAACCTGCCTGGACCGCCGCCATCGCTTCCTGCACCGTGACGCCCGTCGCGACCTGTTCCATCACGCCGCTCCACACGGCGCCCCAGAGGTCCTGCTCCTGGATCTGCCTGCTGGCCGGCAGGCCGTTCATCTTCGCCCAACCGATGAAGGCGTGACGCTCTGCGACCTTCTCGGCGATCTCGGCCGGCATGGTTTCCTCGACCTCTTCTTCCTCTTCTTCGACAACCGGCTCTTCCGTCGGTTCCTCGGCAGGCGGTTCTTCCGCGGGCGGTTCTTCGGCCGGTGGTTCCTCGACCGCCGGTTCCTCGGCCGGGGCGGTGCCGACCAGTCCCGCCCGCTCCATGAACTTCTGCGCCAGGTCGAATTGCGTCTCCACGCTGCTTGACGCTTCCGCCGCGAATGCGCATCCCGCGATCGCGAAAAGCGCGATGATGAGGCCAAGGACCAATCCCTTCTTCATCATATGGAATCCCTCCCCCTGGAATGGGTTTCTCTTAAAATGACGATAATCCCGGAGTTGCAGTCAGAACATCCTATCATGCTTTAGGAAATAACGCAACGATAAAGAAGGTAAAAAGGCAAAAAAGCTTAATTACTAGAGTACAATAAAATCATTATAAAAATAAACAAACAAGGGAAACCCGTTCACCCATTGGATTTTCGCCCCTCTATTTCCGAATCACGAGTTAATCCATCCCTCGGGGAACCCGGCCCTCTTCGGGTTGAGTCATAGAAATTTATTTGATATATTAGTTCCCGCGCTTTGGCTCCCCCCACCGGCGCCCTCATGGCGATGCCGTCCAACGCGCTTTACGTACGCACTGCAGGCTGGTTTGACAACCGGGTTCCCTGGGGGTAACTTTTCACCCGGCCCAGTTCACGCCGAAATGGTCCTGTTGTGTTATTGTGGATTGGACCGTTTAAAAATGAATAGGTAATGGCAACCACCCGTTTCGAATTAAGCGAGGTGATCCGAAGGCAATGGAAACAACGCCGCTTCTGAGAATGGA
>DAIMJI010000055.1:0-3150 GCA_036722335.1 Synergistales bacterium
ATGCGCGAGATCGCCAAGGCCACGGGCCGCCGCATGGCCGACGTGGACCCCGGGATCTTCCGGCCCCCAGTGAAGCCGGTCAAGCTCGGCGTCCTCGCAACCTGCGAGTACTCGAAGGAAGAGAAATAAGGCTATTGCCCGATGAAAAGAGGGGCGGCGCCGGAAACGGCGCCGCCCCTCTTTTCATCGACTTTCAGTCCAGGTTGAGCATCTTCCGGGCCTTGGCCACCCGTTCTTCGAGTCCGGGGGTTTCCAGTTCCTCCGCGACCTGTTTCAGGAGGTCGGGGATAGCCAGGCCCTGGGGGCATTTCTCGAGGCACTGGCCGCATTGGACACACTGGGAGGCGAAATTGGGAGCCCCTTTCCGCAGAATTCCGCTCATTCTCATGGCATACATGAAGAGGGCTTCCTGGACGTTGCCGAAAAGGTGCATCTTGTTGTACACCTCGAAGCAGGCCGGGATGGCGACCCCTGCCGGGCAGGGCATGCAGTAGCCGCAACCCGTGCAGCCGACTTTCATGAGTTCCTTATATTTCGCCGCCGCCTCCCCGACAAGTCCCAGTTCTTCAGCGGTAAGCGAACCGGGCAGGGCCGCTCCCGCTATCCTCAAATTCTCTTCGATATGCTTTTCTTCGTTCATGCCGGAGAGCACCACGGTGACCTCCGGGTGATTCCAGACCCAACGCAGGGCCCATTCCGCGGGAGTCCGGACGAGCGGTGCCCTTTTCCATAATTCGGCTATGGCAGGAGGGGGTACCGGCAGCCCCAGGTTGCCGCCCCTGAGCGGTTCCATGACGACCACTCCCAGCCCCTTCGAAGCGGCGTACTCGAGGCCTTTGGTTCCTGCCTGGTATTCTTCGTCCAGGAAGTTGTACTGGATCTGGCAGAACTCCCAGGGGTAGGCGTCCACGATCCTCCTGAAATCCTCCGAGGCACCATGGAAGGAAAACCCGGCATTGACGATCCGGCCGTCCGATTTTGCCCTGTCCAGGAATTTCCTGGCGCCAAGGGACTCCAAGTGGTCCCAGAGGGGGCCGGTCAGGGTGTGGAGGAGGTAGTAATCGACTGTTCCAGTGCAAAGTTTCCGAAGCTGGGTGTCCAGGAACCGGTCCATGTCCTCCGCTCTTTCGCAGAGAAAGGAAGGCAGCTTCGTGGCCAGGCGCACCTTCTCCCGGTACCCTCCTGCAAGAGCCCGGCCCAGGAAAGACTCGCTTTCGCCGGCATGGTAGGGCCAGGCCGTGTCGATGTAATTCACGCCGCTGTCGATCGCGTGGCGGATTTGGCGTGCGGCCCTTTCCTCGTCAATCCTTCCATCCATCGTGGGAAGCCGCATGCATCCGAAACCGAGGACCGACAGGAGGTCGCCGTTGCTGGGTACCTTCCTGTAAAGCATCTTCTTCCCCCCTTTCTGGCTGTCAGTTTCCCTGGAATTGCTTCCAGGCTGATTCCTGGGTCCTGCGGATGAGTTCCCTAAGCGGTAGCGAAACTTTTTCCGCGATCGCCCGGCAATCCTCGTACTCGGCCGAGACGTCAATGAGCGTCCCTTGCTGGTCTTTGGCCAGCTTGACCCTCACGTCGAAGCTTTCTGTCCCGAGGTGCAGGCGGATGGTTTCGATCTGCCGTTCGGCCGTGAAACGGTGAGCCGCTGGCAGGACCCTGACCCCTAGTGTGCCTGTTTCCTTCATGAGTTCCCGCGCAAGCATCGAGCTCTTTTCAGGAGTGGCCACGATGCGGACGAGATGCCCTGGCCTTCCCTTTTTCATGGTCATGGGAATGATGCCCACGTCACGGGCTCCGAGGGCCATCATCCTGTCGAAAAGGTTCCCCAGGATTTCGCCCGAAACGTCGTCCAGGTTCGTTTCGAGGATATCCATCCTGTCGCCCCAGGATCCTTCCTGCAGACCCATAAGGATTGCCCTGAGGACATTGGGGCGTTCGGTTTCGGCATCCCCGGCACCGTACCCTGTCGCGAGCGCCGTCCCGAGGGGCAAAGCGTCGGCGGGAGAAGCGAAATGGGCAAGCAGGGCAGCCCCGGTCGGGGTCAGGAGTTCCCTGTTTCCGTTCCCGTAATAGGGCAGGCGGCTTCGTTTCAGTATTTCGAGAGTGGCGGGTGCCGGAACGGGCAGTATCCCGTGGGCACTCCTGGTCTGTCCCCCCCCCACGTTGACGGGAGTGCAAAGGATCGATTCCGGGGCGAGCTCGTGAAGCGCGACACAGCATCCGATCACGTCGGCCAGGGCGTCATCCTGCCCGACTTCATGGAAGTGGAGAGTCTCGAGGGGTTCTCCGTGTACCTTTGATTCCGCTTCGGCGAGCAGCCTGAAAACGGCTGTCGCGTCACTACGAGCGGTTTCGGGGACGTTGGCCTGCTCGACAGACTGGAGCAGTTCCGCGAACGACCTGGAATTTCTTGGCCGATTGATGCCGACCTTCAGGTCCAGGGCGGCGATTCCTGCCTTGGAGACGCGATCTGTTGTGATCGAAACATCCACGACGGATTCTACCGCACGCCGTATCGCCCCCAGGTTGGCTCCCAGGTCGACAAGGCTTCCGAGGATCATGTCTCCCGCTGCCCCGGAGAAAGGGTCGAAAATCAGGGTTTTCATGCCGCGTCACTTCCTTCCAGATTATCGTTCATTCTATCTTAGGTCATTGAAATTTAGCGATATAAATGGGTCGTACCAATAAAAATCGAAATAGGCATAAAGAAAATTTTATAGAAACAAGCAGGAATGTCCACTTGATTGTTTGATGAAAATCTTTGTCATTCTGGGAGAAAGGGTTAAACCTGAGGCCAAAGCCTTCCGATGGTTTGCCGAGCTTTGCCTAAAGGTTAAAAAAGGACTTGCATGTAAGTGTTCTATCTTTATAGATAACTAAGAGACTACTTGCTTTGGTGAATGGAGTAAACTAGCATGACCAGGGGAGCGTAAAAAATATGGTGAAATAGGTAGCGTAGTTACATTTTGTGGGCTGTATTTTTTATGCTTCATAAAGCTCGATTTTGCTCTTCAAGAAAAAAGAAAGGAGGGGCAAGTCAGGGAAAGTTTTCCAGGTACCGAATCGGGAACGAAATTGCAACAGAGCTGAGAGGAGGATGATTATGGCTAAGAAGCTTGAAGGCAACATGTGGTCAAGCCGATGGGGACT
>DAIMJI010000056.1:0-3096 GCA_036722335.1 Synergistales bacterium
TCTTGGAAACCTTCCGATGAATGCCGCATGGCGATCGAAAAGGGGCCGTCCGCAGCTCGTGAGGCGGCAAGGAAGATCCAGTGGGTATTTTGCACCCCTGGCTCAATGCCGGTGTTGAGCGGAAGTGAAAAGTACCTGGGGATAATCGGGTTTGGCTCAGGGAACGTCTCCCAGGCTGTGCTTGGGAGAATACGGGAGACTTTCCAGGGAAGGGAAAAACCACAAATTTTTGCGTGCAGCCAAGCCGAGGGTGATGTGAAGAACCCGAATGCCTACCACGGAGTTGGCATAGGGTCCCTCGCGGCGGATGGGTTTACCGTCTGGAACCAGATGGATTACCCTCTTGAGTTTATCCATGCCCTTGGAATTTTCTCAGAACTCGTTGGGCCCGAAAATCCTGGTCGGGTATTGGAGAGGTACCTGAAAAGGATAAGGAAAGAGGAAAAAATCAAATAGAGGCAAATGAATCCCCGCCTTTAATTTCGACGGTCAAGGGAATGGAGAGCGAAACGGCGTTCTCCATCGACTTCCTTAGGGTTTCAGCCGCCTGCTCGATTTCGGATTCAGGGCATTCGCAAACGAGCGAGTCATGGACCTGGAGCACAAGAGGGTGCCGACCCTCTGCCGAGAGAGGGGTTCTTGAGTACGCGATCATCGCCAGTTTGGCGATATCGGCTGCGGTCGACTGGATAGGTGTGTTCAGAGCAATCCGCCTGACGGCATCGTAACCTCTACCGTTTGCGGTGGATATCTCCGAAAGAGGGCGAATCCTGCCGAAAAGGCTGCGCGTGTGTCCTCTTTTGATGGCCTCTGAAACCGAATCCTCGAGGTATTCGCGGACAGAAGGCAGGGCGGAGAAATAACGGTCGATGATGGACTTGGCCTCGTTCCTGCCAAGGCCGAGACGCTGAGCCAGGCCGTGGCTTGACATGCCGTAAAGCAGACCGAAATTCACCGCCTTGGCGGCTCTTCGGAGGTCTGGAGTAACGAGCGAAGGATTGACGTTGAAAACCCAGGAAGCCGTTTCGGTATGAATATCCCTGCCCGATTCGAAAGCTCCCCGAAGCTTGGCATCCCCACATAGATGCGCCAGTACACGTAACTCTATCTGCGAGTAATCCGCCGATAAAAGCTTCCAGCCCCTATGCCTGGGAACCAGGCATTTCCTGAACCTACCCGCCCACTCGCCGAACTGTGGAAGGTTTTGGACATTCGGGTCCTTGCTGCTCAGACGGCCGGTAGCTGTTGAAAGCGGATCGAATGTCGAGTGGACGGATCCGGTAGAGGGCTCGACGCATTTTTGGAAGGTTTCCACGAAAGAAGAGAAGAGTTTTGACACTTCCCGGTGTTCAAGTATAAGAGCCGGGATGTGCCCCTTCACTGGGTCGGAAGCTAGGGACTCAAGCACTGAAGAGTCTGTCGAGGGGCCTGTTTTTTTGGTTTTCTGGACATCCAGCCCGAGCCGCTCAAACAGGAGAGAGGCAACCTGCTGCGGTGAGTTGAGGTTGATGGTGACCCCGGTCGCCTCAAAAATAGAGGAGGCGATTTCCATTGTCCGATTTCGCAGGGCCTCACCCAAAACAATGAGGGAACCGGTGTCCACCCCGATCCCATGTCTCTCGATATCACTAAGGACGGGAGCCAGGGGCATGTCGATTCTCCGCGCCAGGAAGTCGAGACCGAGTGACTTTACGGATTCTGAAAGAGCCGAGGCTTCAGCGAGGAAACCGAGTGCCTTCTTTTCAAGCGGGAAGTGTTCCTCATCCGGTAAATCGGCCTGGCGCTCGGGATGAAGAAGATAGCGGCCGACACGTATGTCGAATATTCTTTCAAAATTGGCCGGTTTCCAGCCGGTCGCGGAACAGAATTCCTTCAGGCCGGAAAGGAATATTTCGCCCTTCTCTAGAACCGTCTCGATGAGCGGGACCGCCAGAGGGTTTTCGGGACCAAAAATAGCAAAGGCCCCGGAAGAGGAAGCCAGGCACGCGGATACGATTTTGAAATTCCTGGCCGGGAGTTTTTCAAGCGTGAAGGACAGCCCGAAAGGGGGGGTGGCCAGGACCTGCTCTAGGCTCGAGGCGGCTGCGGAAGACAGGTTCTCACCGAGGTCCAGCGAGCCCTGCCCCGAACGGGCAACTGTTTCCTGTTGCCGGGTTTCCAGGTTCAGCCTGCGCGCCAGCTGCTTGAACCCAAGGTTTCGCATCCAGTCGGCAAGTAGCGAGTTCCTGGGCGATGACTGGGAGAGTTGCTCGAGTTCGAAAGGCAGGTCTTCCTTAAGAGCGACGAGGGTAAGGTTCAACTCGAGCTGCTCCCGCCTGGTAAGTATTTTTTCAGCTGTCCTGGCTGGAAGGTCTTGAAGATTTTGAAGGATAATCTCCAGGGTCGGAAATTTGCTGACGATTGTCGAAGCGGTCTTTTCTCCGATTCCCGGGACCCCGGGGATGTTATCGACCGAGTCCCCGGTCAAGGAAAGCCATGTCGTGAAATTAACGGGCGGGAAACCGAACCTTTCCTTGAAAGAGTCTTCATCCAGCTTTTCAAACTCGGATATCCCCTTCACCGGCTTGAGAATGGTCACCCCCGGTTTGAGCAATTGCAGGAAATCCTTGTCGGCGGTCAAGAGGACGACGTCCCAGCCGGCCAGCCTGGATTTCTCGGTAATCGTCGCGAGCAGGTCGTCAGCTTCGACGCCATCCTGTTCAAGGACAGGGCAACCGATCAGTTCCAGGAATTGCTTTACGAGGGGAATTTGGGGCTTGAAGCTTTCCGGTGTCGGCTGACGGCCTTCCTTGTATTCGGCGAAGAGGGCCTTCCTGAAAGAGGGAACGGCGGAGTCGAAACAGACCGCGACACCGTCGGGCGAGAGGTCATTGAGGACCTTAAGGTACATGTTTGCAAAACCCAGTACCGCGTTTGTCGGTGTCCCGTCAGGGGCATTCATCATGGGCAGCGCATAAAAGGCACGAAATGCAAGGCCGTGCCCGTCTATGAGCAGGAGCGTTTTCTTTTTCAAGGGGGTCAATCCTTTCCTGGATGAGTCCTGATGTATAATCTCACAGCAAGTATATGCCGAAGGGAGACGGTTTGGATGGAAGG
>DAIMJI010000057.1:0-2721 GCA_036722335.1 Synergistales bacterium
TCGTAAGCTTCAGGGGCCCGGGTAAGCCCTGGGCCCCTTTTCATGCCGCTGTCCCGGTAGCAACCCCTTCTATTGTTTCCGGAATTGTGAATGTGAACGCAATAAATTAGTGCCTGTCCCGTTTTAGGGCTTGAAGCGCTTTTTTCCCTCGAGCAGGCTCGGCAGGACTTCCGGCCTGGAGAGGGGTAGAAAGGCGAGGATCGTTTCTTTCCGGGCACGGACCAGGTCGCCTTTTGTTTCGACCAGTCCCCTCTTTTCAAGCGAGGAGATGTCGCGGGACACGGTCTTGGCGGTCTTGTTCCGGTAGAGAGCGGCGACTTCAGGGTCGATGAAGGGGAACCGGGACCTTTTTTCGAAGTCGTTAGACATCGAGAGAAGCAGGGCCTCTCGCCGCTTTCCCATTTCCGTGGCGTTGTTTCTGAACTCCTCGTGGACGTGGTTCTGCCATGCGGCTTCCCATTGGAGGATCCGTACATTCCGGACCTGTTCCAAGAGTTGGTCGACAAATCCGCCCAGGGCGTATTCGATGAACTTCAGGACCCCGTGGTTCGCGGAGGCGTTCTCCAGGTGGCGGTAGTATTCGGTCCTCGTTTCGTTGTAATGGTTGCTGAGGAGATGGGCGGCCGGGGTTGGGGCGCCTGCCTCCAGCAGCATGCGGAACTCGAGGAGCCGGGCGGTTCTCCCGTTGCCGTCCCCGAAGGGGTGGATCCAGACCAGGTAAAGATGGCCGAGGATGGCCTTGAGGATCCCGGAGGCGATTTCGTTCCCCTTGCCGAGATCGAAAGCGGAGGGATCGTTCAGCCAGGAGCAGAGTTTCTCAAGAAGAGTCCGGCAGTCCCCCGCAGGAACCCCCTTGTACCGCCGCCCTACGGTCACCCCGAAGGTCCTGATTTGCCCGGGCATCGACTTCTCCGCGTCGGGGAGTCCTTCCAGGACGAGCTTGTTGTCTTCCAGCAATTCTTCGACCGAGAGGTTTCCGACGGAACCGTTCTTTATTTTCCCGCCGATCAGGTTGCAGGCATCGACGATGTTTCGGATTTCCTGCTCGAGGTATTTCTTGGACTCCGGGAGCTCCAGCTTGTCCTGGATGATTTTTTCGACTTCTTCCTCGGAGAGGGTATTTCCTTCGATGGCCGTGGTTGCCCGGGCCCCTTTGCTCAGGTAGACGCGATGGAAATGCGCGGCGACTTCCGGGCTGAGCGGAACGCCGGCGATATGGCGGCATTTTGACTGGGCCTCTCCAAGAAGCATCCAGAATCGATGCCCGGCCCCTCTCGTGTCGAGCGTAAAATCGATCCACGGATGGGATTCCAAATAATCCAGCTTTTCCATGAAATAATCACCACTCTCTAGGCTTCTATTTGCAAAGGATCAAGCAATTATGTGCTTTAAAAATGTCCGCGTTTGATAGCATTATAAACCCCAGGTTGTTACCTGTCACAACCTGTAAGGATCGCTTACAAGTTCGATAATCGGACCCTCCGGAAATTCCGGATGGTTGCACTGCTCCCCCCTATCCTGTCGCTGTTGGGGCGTTTATTGGGTTAGTGGCAAGACTTGCGCTAAATAATCCAATACCGGGGGGGGTGTTTTGGGTGGGGCCGATCGAGGACGAAAGGCGGGAATTCGAACTATTCCCAGGGGATGAAGAGGAAGAAACCGAGCTCGCGGAAGAAGACGAGGAAGAGGAATACGAAGAAGACGACGAAGAAAACGGTGAAGACGGATTCCTCCTTGATCGCGAGGACTGGAGGATTGTCAGGGGGCTGAAGAAGGTCCTTTGGCAGCTGGCCCGATCTGCAATGCTTTCCTCGGCGCGCCAGCTCGAGGCGGTGGCCGGGGTTCTGGGTTTCCTTGAAGAGTTGCCCGGGGCCGGGCGGGAGGAGGATATCGAGATCAGCCTCCACGGGCGGCGAAGGAAGTTCGATAACGGCGTGGAAATTTACCGCTACTGGACGATCCGCATCGAGGGGCAGGTGCTGGAGGCGACGTCTGCCGGGTCGTATTTCAACCCCGCAACGGGCGGGGACAGCTTCACGAGCCAGTATTGGTGCGTGGAACCGGGATGCGACCCGATGTTCTCCGATTACCGGGACGGTCTCTGGATGGTGCCTTACCTCGGCGACCTTGCGGACGAGCTGGCGGAGATGAACCTGGAGAAGGACGGGATCGAAGTGGAGATCATCGTTTGCTGCGAGAAGGTGGATTGAAAGGGCAGGAGGTCACCGCCCGAGGATCTTGTGCAGGCGGCTATTGATCAGGCGATTCAGGCTGACTCCGGTCTCGGCGGCTTGTATAGAGAGTTCCCGGTGCAATTCCGGGGTCGTCCTCAGGAGAATTTTGCCAGAGTGTCGTCGCTCCGTCAGGGGATGGGGCACTGGTTCGTTGTTTTCTTTCAGATCGCGAATGACGCCGTCAACGAGGCCCCGGATTCCCGAAAGAGCTTCCTCGGGCGTCGGCGCAAGCCAAGAAAGGCTGGGGAATTCCGCGCACAGCCCTACGTGCTCGCCATCTTCAGGCGACCACATTACGCGATAGGTATAACGCGCAGTCTCAACCATTCTCATCACTCTCTTTCGATTCAAGCATACGGCTGACTGCCCTCAAGACTTGCCTGACCTGGTATGGTTTCGCCATGCCGTTTTTCCCGCGCTGGATGTTCACTCGGGGGTCTCCGGCCCAGGGGGTCCTGAAAACCCGGTGACTGGTGCCTTCCTGCCG
>DAIMJI010000058.1:0-1997 GCA_036722335.1 Synergistales bacterium
CCGGCAGGCAAAAGAACGAACCCGGCGAATCAACCTGGTTTTCCTCTGGGCAGGGATCGTCGCCGCCGTCACGTTCAGCCGCCTTTACCTGGGGGTGCACTACCTGAGCGACATCCTCGCGGGGACGCTCCTGGGCTTTTCCTGGCTTCTCGTCGGCATCAGCCTCGTGGAGTTGAAAAAAGCCCGCAAGCCGGGGGATGAACCGGGAGGGACGCCCATCGGGGACAAGCGAAAACAGCGTTGGGGCTATGCCCTTTTCGCCGCTTTCGCCTGCCTGTACCTTTTCGTGGCGGTCACCTACACGCCGCCCTATTTCAGGGAACCTGCCGCGCAAACGGCTTTGCGGGAAGAAACGAACCCGTTCGCCCCCTTCGATTCGGGGCACTTGCCCAGGTATACGGAGACGATCACGGGATCCCCCCAGGAGCCGCTCAGCCTGATGATCTTCGCGAAGGACGAGGGAAGCCTTGCCCTGGCCTTGAGAAAGGCCGGCTGGGAGAAGGCGGACCCGGTGACTTTACGGACCTTGCGGAAGGCCCTTTACGCGGCCCTCAGGAACCGATCCTATCCCAACGCGCCGGTGACCCCCTCTTTCTGGAACGCCACCCCCCTGGACCTTGCCTTCGAGAAGGAGACGGCCCTGCGATCGATCCGGCAACGGCACCACATCCGTCTTTGGAAAACGGGCTACAGGATGCCCGACGGAAGCCTGCAGTACGTCGGGACGGCCAGCTTCGACAAAGGGGTGAACTGGCTCCATTTCAGCCACCGGATCGACCCGGCCATCGACGCGGAACAAAAGACCTTCGTGGAGGATTGCCTGAAAGCGGGAATCGTGTCCTCCGTGGAAACGGTTCCGTTTGTCGCGCCCTCCATGGGGGCGAATTTTTCGGGAGACGCCTTCTTTTCCGATGGGAAGATCGTGGTTTTGAAAATCCGGTAACCAGGACCTCGATCATGAAGACCTGGAAACAACCCTGCCAATGGCACGAGCCGGACTCCGACAAGGCGTACCGGATGGTATACTCCTGAAAACCTCTTTCTGCGGGTGGTCGAATCCTTGTCTACAATCGCGATTCTCTTCAGTTTTGCCGCGGCTTTCTGCTGGGCCGTCGCGCCGCTTATCTACCGCCGCAACTTCGGCGGCATCACCCTTTACGACCTGAATGCGATCCGGTCCCTGGGTTTTGTCGGGGGCATGGTTATCCTTGCCCTTGTTTTCGACCCGGAGGTCCTCCGGCACATTCCCTCTTTGAAGGTGATTGCCGGCGCGGCGGGAGTGACCTTGCTCGCCAATCTCCTGGGGGATGTCCTCTACATGTCTTCGATCGACGCGATGGGGGTCAGCTTCGCCGTGGCGGTCACGAGCACCTACCCTTTGGCGACGATCGCCACCTCGGCGTTCTGGCTTGGGGAAACAATCTCCTTTTCCCTGGTCGCGGGGGCGGTCACCATTATCCTTGGCCTTAACCTGATTCGAAGGGGCTATTCGGGAAGCGCGATAGGCCCGAATCTCCGAAAGGGTTTTACTCTCGCAATCGTCGCGGCGGTTCTCTGGGGAGTGTCCGACACGATGATCCGATGGACGATCCTGGAGACGAACGTGGACAGCCTGACCTTCAACCTGTGGAGAGCCGTCGCGTTCATCCCCCTGGCCTGGGGGACCTGGTTTTTCAAGAGCCCCGGCAGGGCCTCGGGCGGGCCTTCCCTTGCGGCTGTCGGTTTCCGCCGCGGGATGGAACTCGCTTTCGTGGGAATGTTGTCGCTTGCGGTCGCCGGAACCTTCGTCAACCTCGCCCTGCAGGACGCGCCGGCCTCCGTTGTCATTCCCCTGACCGCGACAAGCCCTCTCCTGTCAACCCTGCTCGCCGTCTTTATCTTCCGTGAGAGGGTGATCGGCCTGCAGTGGGCGGGAGTCGCCCTGATCGTGGCGGGTTCCGTGCTGGTCTGCAGGTAAGGCAGGGGGAGAAGCGGCAAAGCCCGGAGAAGCTTTCCCG
>DAIMJI010000059.1:0-1893 GCA_036722335.1 Synergistales bacterium
GTCGAATCAGTGATATTACGGATGTTCCAAAGCCGAAAAGGAGTTAAAAATACGATAGACAGCAATCCTTCATGACTTGCTTCACCTCCTTTCTCCAAAAAGCCCGGCTCAGTTGAGCCGGGCTTTTTGCCTGTTTCCTGCCGGTGCCTTATTTCTTGCCTTCCCGGAGGTACGTTCGGATTTCGGCGACGGTCATTCCCTCCAGCCCGAGGGTTCGTAAGGTCCGGCCCTCTCCCCACATATCCCGCTCGATGACGGCGCCCTCGATCGTGGCAAAGGCTTCCATCAGCGGTACGGGAATGTCGGCCACGCGAGCGAGTTGGGACCAGGGGACGAGGCCGTTCAGCCCGTCCTCGGTAAAATATCGGCTTGTTACGCTCTCCGGCCCGCGAATGAAGCACAGGCCCGGGTTACCGTTTGTTTCCTTGAAAAGGTCACCGGGGCTTTCAAGCCCGGATAGAAGCTGTTCAAGGGTGAGGGGGGCGTAGCCGAAAGCCCGTGCGACCGCCATGCGTTCATCGTCCAGCATCTTGGTTACCCTGCAGACCGTCGGGGTGAAGGCTTCTTCGTAAAGGTAGAAGTCTCCCCGGGATCGCTCGATGCGGCTCACGCTCATGATGCAGGCGGGAGTATGGATGACCGGGTTGTGGCTGTGGAACGCGGCTTCCAAAATATCGGAAACCGGGACGAATGCGTAAATTCCGTCCAGTTTTTCCAAGGCTTCCGTCGTCCTGCAAGCGGGAAAAACCCCGATCTGCAGGGGGGCGTTCATCTTGTAGACGTAGGCTTTACCGGGGTGGATGACTCTCGTGTCGTAAGAGTTCGTGTTCGTTTCGGCAAAGAGGACATCGGCCGTTACACCCCTGCGGCGGAACGTTTCGACGAAAACCAGGGTTCCCAGCGTTCCCGGCAGAAGGACGATGACCTGCCCGTCCTCGACAAGACCGGCGAGTTCTTCTGCGACGTTTGCATGCGCGAAGGCGGGCAGGTGGCATAGGATGATTTCCGCCCCCTTGACCGCCTCAGCCATGTCGCAGGTCACTTTCGCGATCCTGGCAAGGCCCGTTTTCCGGCAGCCGCCCTTCGGGTCCGCGTCGAGACGGATTTCTCCCGTCTCCAGGACGAGTCGCATGTCCCCGGCAAAACGAGGGTCCTGGTAAAGGCGACACTCGTGTCCGAGAAGGGTGAGTTCAGCCGCGGAAGCCTGTCCCGCGTTGCCTCCGCCCAGTACGGCAATCACTTTCGACATGGGGTTGAGCCTCCTTGGGTTTTGGAAAACCTGGTTTTTAGCATCCGGGCCACATCGACGACGGAAAGGGCCCAGACGGCAGCTCCGCCGCTGATTTTCCCGATGAACCCCGCCTGCGGCGGGGCGAGGCGGAAGGTTACGTAACCGAAGATCACCATCCAGAACAGCATCACGAGGCCGCGCCTGGGCCTGCCCAGGAAAACGTGTCCTGAACCGGGAACGAGCAGGGCCGAAAGCAGGATCAGCCAACTCGGCAAGCGTCCTGTCCCGCCTTCGGCCACCGCTTTGCCCCTAGTGCCCCATGGGGCGGGGCCACCTGGCCGCCCCCTCCGAGATGAGCTTCTTCCGGTCCACGAAGCGGTACCGGTGCAGGGCGAACCACAGGGAAGCCAGGATGTAGAAGGCAAACCCGGCCAGCATGTTCAGCCAGTAGCCGAAGTACATCCCCACAAGGGTGGCCAGGGTCAAGGCCAGAAGCAGCATCGCGGTCCAGGGGTGCCACGGGGAGAGGTATCCGCGCTCGATGCTCCCGAGGGGGTACATCCTGCGGAACTTGAACATCATGACCGCCGTGAAGAGGTACACAAGGAGCGCCGAGAGGATCGAGAAGGTGATGACCTGGTCCAGCAGGCCCGTGAAGCCGA
>DAIMJI010000060.1:0-1868 GCA_036722335.1 Synergistales bacterium
AACGGAAGGCCTGCCGCCATCGCCTCGACCGCCACGATCCCAAAGGCTTCCGTCCTTGCCACTGAGGGCAGGGCGAAAATATCCGCGCAACGGTAAACCGCGGGGTAGAGTTCTTCTGACAGGAATCCCAGGAAACGCACCCGGTCCACCAATCCCAGGTGTCTCGCCAGGGCTTTCATTTCCCCGCCAAGCGGACCTTGCCCCACGATCACGCCATTGAGCCCGGGAACCCTGGCGATCGCCCTTAGAAGCACGTCCACCCCCTTGTAATACACAAGCCTCCCGACAAAGAGTACACGGGGATGACCAAGAGGACCGATCAGGGCCTCAACCTGGCTTATACGGTCTTTCGAAACGTTCGTAAAACGCGTCGTGTCGGCCCCCAACGGAATGACTCGGCAGTATTCCCTATGGGGCTTGAGGAATTCCGAGCTGAGTCGATACGAGGGTGAAGTCGCCGCGAGAAAATGGCATTTTTCCAGGAAAGCCTTGAGCAGAAGGCTATACGCAGGCAAGGCCCACCTGGGGCGCAGGGGATCGGAGTGGAACGTCGCGATAACGGGCTTCTCCTTGAACGTCCTTTGCGGGAGCCAGGTCGCGAAAAACTCGGGCATCGGGTTTGGGCAATGAAAATGCAGGATATCCGCCTGGTCGACTAGTTCCCTGAAACGGGAGCGATAACCGAGGACAATCGGGGCCCCTCCGACCCTGAAGGAGGGACGGACGCGATGCACTTCAACACCGTTGATCCAGACGACTTCCTCCTCTTGCCCGTAGCACAGGACCTTGACCCGGTACCCCTTGTTGACGGCGCCTTCAGCCAGTTGCCGAACCACTGTCTCCATGCCGCCAATCGAAGGCCAGTACCCTTTCGCCAGGTGCAATATGACAGGCTCTTCCTCCCCATGCCCGTTTTGGGGAAGTTTTTCCCCCGGGGAAAACAACAGGCCGATTGTCTTCAGGAGTATCTGGAGATCGATGAAGGTCGAGCGGTGCAAGAGATAGTAGAGGTCGTACTCAAAGGCTTTGCGGGCCTCCTCCTCACCCGTCTGGCAAGGAAACTTCAGCTTTCCCAGGCCCGTGACTCCGGGCCGGGCCGTTTTCCTGTAGCGGAAGAACGGGATGCCTGGGAAAAATTCTTCTTCAAATTCGCGTTCCAGGAGACTGGGGCCAACCAGGGCTATCCTTCCGCCCAGGACATCCCCAAGGAGAGGCAAAGCGTCAAGGTGGAAAGACTTCAGGAAATGCCCTGTTCTCGACAACTCCTTCGAGAGGACTCCCGAGTCCCTTTCAGTTTGGCTGGAGGAGGTTGTCCTCAGCCGATGGGTTCTCACAAGCCTGCCGTTCAATCCGACATGCTCCCGCGTGACGATGACCGGCAGTCCTCCATCCAGGAAAACAAGCACCATCGAGGGGATCAGGAAAACAGCCCCCACGATCAATCCCAGGATCGCCAGGGCCACATCGAAAAGTCTTTGCAGAGGATCCGAAGATTCACGGTTCAGCGTAATTTCGTAGTGGGCCTGGAATTCCCCGGCCACTGAGAGGGGTACTCTTCCGAGTGCCCTTTCCGCAAGGTTCGGAAGCAACTCTACGGCTTCTACTTTATCTCCCAGGGAAAAAATGAGGTTCTGGAAATGATCGCATTTCAGGAGACCGGCTTCCGAAACCACGACAAGGTAGTCGCGCTTTTCGCATGTTTGGCAAAACCTTGGGAAGCGCTCCACGGGAATGAAGCCCAGGGGATCGAAATCCAGCCCGAGTCCTGAACCGATTTCGTGCATGATGGATTCCCAACGGCGGTCCCCTATGACAAAAACCACCTGCCGCCTTTGACGCGCACGGAAATAGGGAGCAAAAACGAACCG